>NZ_WMBX01000003.1:0-932199 GCF_010994165.1 Pseudomonas nitroreducens
CCATAGAGCGTTGGAACCACCTGATCCCATCCCGAACTCAGTAGTGAAACGACGCATCGCCGATGGTAGTGTGGAGTTTCTCCATGTGAGAGTAGGTCATCGTCAAGCTCCTATCCCAAGACCCCCGGTCAGCTTCGCTGGCCGGGGGTTTTGCTTTTGCGCGCGGGAAAGTCGGGCCATTGCTGCGTAGGCAATTCAGGCATGCCTCTATATGATGCGTGCCTGACTGTTGCGGGGGTGATATGCAGACCTTGCTGAAATTGCTGAGCGATGGCCGCTTTCATTCCGGAGAAGAGCTGGGTGCTCTCCTCGGAGTAAGTCGCAGCGCCGTCTGGAAGCGCCTTGAAGGCTTTGAGCGTGACTACGGTATGGTCGTGCAGCGAGTGCGCGGCCGTGGTTACCGCTTGGAAGAGCCGCTGAGCATTATCTCGCCCAGGGCCGACTTCGGCCTGTGGCCTCTCGATGTCCTGTTTTCGATCGACTCCACCAATGCCGAAGTGCTGCGGCGCCTTTCTGCCGGCGCTGCGGCGCCGTTTGCCATCCTGGGTGAGCGGCAGACCGCTGGGCGTGGCAGGCGAGGGCGGCAGTGGGAAAGTCCCTTTGGTGCCAACCTTTATTACACCCTGGGTATCACTGTACGTGGTGGTGCGCAGGAGTTGGAGGGGTTGAGTCTGGTGGTCGGCCTTGCGGTGGCAAGAGCGATCCAGTCTCTGGGCGTGAAAGATGTAGGCCTCAAGTGGCCCAATGACGTTCTGGTGGGTGGCAAAAAGATTGCCGGCATCCTGCTTGAGCTCACGGGAGATCCTGCTGACATCTGTAGTGTTGCGATTGGCGTCGGCATCAATGTGAACATGCGCAAGGCAGAGGCGATCGATCAGCCCTGGACTTCGATGCGCGAGGCGCTGGGTAGGCTGGTTGACCGTAACGAGTTGCTGCAGGCGCTGGAGTCTCAGCTTGCGGATGTTCTATCCCGTCATCGTGAGTATGGCTTCGCTGCCAGTCGCGAAGAGTGGGAGTCCCTTCATCTATGGCAGGGGCGGCAGGTCACGCTGTCCACTGCTGCCAATAATATCGTTGGGCGCGCGCTTGGCATCGATGAGCGGGGCGCGCTTCGCCTTCTGGTCGATGGCAAGGAGCACAGCTACAGCGGAGGCGAGTTGAGTCTGAGGTTGTCGGATGATTCTTGAGTTGGATTGTGGAAATAGCCTGATCAAGTGGCGAGTGGTCAGAAGGCATGACCTGGTGACTGTCGCCGGTGGCGTGGCGGACTCGGATCAAGCCTTGCTCGCGCAGCTGCAGGGCAGTGAGGCGGTGGATATCCGCTATTGCCGCATGGTCAGTGTTCGCAGTGAGCAGGAAACCGACGCGCTTCGTGTGAGCCTGGAGAGTGCTTTCCCTATTGCGGTGCAGATTGCTGCTCCGGCAATCGAGCTCAGCGGTGTGGTCAACGGCTACCGGGAGTATCAGCGCCTGGGAATGGACCGCTGGCTGGCCCTGGTGGCTGGTCACTGTCTGGCGGGGCGCGGATGCCTAGTGCTCGACCTTGGAACTGCTGTGACCTCGGATCTGGTCGATGCCGCGGGCAAGCATCTGGGAGGCTATATCGCACCCGGCATGCCGCTGATGCGAAGCCAGTTGCGTACTCACACTCGGCGGATTCGTTATGACGACGAGGCGGCCCATGAGGCGCTACAGAATCTACTGCCGGGGCAGGAAACTTCCGAGGCGGTGGAGCGCGGTTGCGTGCTGATGTTGCGCGGGTTCGTACGGGAGCAGATCGAGCTTGCCAACAAGCTGCTGGGTGATGACAGTGCTGTTTACCTGACCGGCGGAGATGCTGAGCTCGTCAAGGATGAGTCTGCTCGCGCGGTTGTGCTTCCGGACCTGGTATTTCTCGGGCTGGCACTTGCCTGTCCGATCGAGTGAGTCTGATTGATGCGCTGGTTCTTTCTTTTCCTGCTTGCCCTCAACGTCTTCTACTACGTCTGGCATCAACAGCAGGCGCCTCTCCGCCCCAAGGAGATTGCCCCGCTCAGCCTGTTTCACAGTGAGCAGAAGAATATTCGGCTGCTCAGCGAGTCTGCAGAAACACCTCAACGTCGCCAGGCTGAAGAAAAGGTGGCGACCGCTCCCGCATCTGCTTGCGTCTACCTGGGCAGCTTCCCGGTCGAGGATCGCGCCCGGCAATTGGTGCAGCGTCTGTTGAGTCTGGATGTGCAGGCTTCCGTGCAAACAGTGGACGCTGCTGCTGGTGTCGACTTCTGGGTTTATCTGCCACCGTTGGCGTCGCGCCAGGCATCACTCTGGCAGCTGCGGGAGTTGCAGGCTCGAAAGATTGACAGCTACATCATTACGGAAGGGGATCTGACTGACGGGATCTCTCTTGGCATCTTTCAGCGCAAGGACTCCGCCGACAGCGTGGTGGAGCGGCTGAAGACCGCTGGCTACGACGCTTTGGTGCGTGAGCTGGCTCGTTCGCAGCATGATTACTGGGCGCAGATCACACCGGAAAGCGGGCGCCTGGTTGACGACTCCCTGGTGCGTCAACTGGCGCCGGATTTCCCCGAACTGCAGAAACAAACAATGCCGTGCAAAAACGTTGCAAGCGCTCAATAGTTTGAATAGAATGGCGCCCGCTTCACAGGGGTGACCTGAAAAGGTTGAGCACTGGAAGCCGTTGTCGAAGAGCTAAGCTCAAGTTTTTTAAAGAAAAACAGTTGACAACGTGGTGGCAGGCTGTAGAATGCCGCCTCACTCGGAGGGGTTCCCGAGCGGCCAAAGGGATCAGACTGTAAATCTGACGTCTCAGACTTCGAAGGTTCGAATCCTTCCCCCTCCACCAGTTTCAAGCGTGAGCTGCAAGCTCCGCGGGTATAGTTCAGTGGTAGAACCTCAGCCTTCCAAGCTGATGATGCGGGTTCGATTCCCGCTACCCGCTCCAAGTTTGTTGCTGATGTCTTGCTCATGTAGCTCAGCTGGTAGAGCACACCCTTGGTAAGGGTGAGGTCAGCGGTTCAAATCCGCTCATGAGCTCCATCTCGCAAAGGCAGATATGAAAATATCTGCCTTTGTTTTAATGGTGACGTGACTTTCTCAATTCCTTACGGGAGGCGGTCAAGATGGCTAAAGAAAAATTTGAGCGTAACAAGCCGCACGTAAACGTCGGCACCATCGGTCACGTTGACCACGGCAAAACCACTCTGACCGCTGCTCTGACCAAGGTCTGCTCCGAGACCTGGGGTGGTTCCGCTCGCGCTTTCGACCAGATCGACAACGCGCCGGAAGAGAAGGCTCGTGGTATCACCATCAACACCTCTCACGTTGAATACGACTCGCCGGTACGCCACTACGCTCACGTAGACTGCCCGGGGCACGCCGACTACGTGAAGAACATGATCACCGGTGCTGCCCAGATGGACGGCGCGATCCTGGTTTGCTCGGCTGCTGACGGCCCCATGCCGCAGACCCGCGAGCACATCCTGCTGTCCCGTCAGGTAGGCGTTCCTTACATCGTCGTGTTCCTGAACAAGGCCGACATGGTTGACGACGCCGAGCTGCTGGAACTGGTCGAAATGGAAGTCCGCGATCTGCTGAACACCTACGACTTCCCGGGCGACGACACTCCGATCGTGATCGGTTCCGCTCTGATGGCTCTGAACGGCCAGGACGACAACGAGATGGGCGTTTCCGCCGTGCGCAAGCTGGTAGAAACCCTGGACTCCTACATCCCTGAGCCGGTTCGTGCAATCGACCAGCCGTTCCTGATGCCGATCGAAGACGTGTTCTCGATCTCCGGTCGTGGCACCGTGGTAACTGGCCGTGTTGAGCGTGGCATCGTCAAGGTCCAGGAAGAAGTGGAAATCGTCGGCATCAAGGCGACCACCAAGACCACCTGCACCGGCGTTGAAATGTTCCGCAAGCTGCTCGACGAAGGTCGTGCTGGTGAGAACGTCGGCGTCCTGCTGCGCGGCACCAAGCGTGAAGACGTAGAGCGTGGCCAGGTTCTGGCCAAGCCGGGCACCATCAAGCCGCACACCAAGTTCGAATGCGAAGTGTACGTGCTGTCCAAGGAAGAAGGTGGTCGTCACACCCCGTTCTTCAAGGGCTACCGTCCGCAGTTCTACTTCCGTACCACCGACGTAACCGGCAACTGCGAACTGCCGGAAGGCGTTGAGATGGTCATGCCGGGCGACAACGTGAAAATGGTTGTCACCCTGATCGCTCCGATCGCCATGGAAGATGGTCTGCGCTTCGCGATTCGCGAAGGCGGCCGTACCGTTGGCGCCGGTGTGGTTGCCAAGATCATCGAATAATCGATTGATCTTTCCCTATCAGGCCGGCATAATGGTCGGCCTGACTTTGTTCTAGGCCAGTAGCTCAATTGGCAGAGCGGCGGTCTCCAAAACCGCAGGTTGGGGGTTCGATTCCCTCCTGGCCTGCCAGATTCCTCAAGATCTGGCACTTCTTTAAACGGGATTCCTAGCAGATGAATGCGAAGGTAGAAGCCAAAGAGTCGCGTCTTGATCTCTTGAAGTGGCTTGTGGTTGCGGTGCTGGTGGTGGTGGCTGTGGTTGCCAACCAGTATTACTCCACGCAACCGATCTTCTATCGCGTTCTCGGTATCCTCGTGATGGCGGCTGTTGCAGGTTTCATTGCGCTGCAGACCGTCAAGGGGCGTGCGTTCTTTACTTTGGCTAAAGAGGCTCGCGCCGAGATTCGCAAGGTTGTATGGCCGTCTCGTCAAGAGACAACTCAGACCACGCTGATCGTAGTGGCAGTAGTGCTGGTAATGGCGCTGGTGCTTTGGGGGCTCGACTCCCTGCTGGGTTGGCTGGTTTCCATGATCGTAGGTTAAGGGTGTTCCGTGGCTAAGCGTTGGTACGTTGTGCATGCCTACTCGGGTTACGAGAAGCATGTCATGCGCTCGCTGATCGAGCGGGTCAAACTGGCCGGCATGGAAGACGGGTTTGGTGAGATTCTGGTCCCTACCGAAGAAGTGGTAGAGATGCGGAACGGCCAGAAGCGCAAGAGTGAGCGCAAATTCTTCCCGGGTTATGTCCTGGTGCAGATGGAGATGAACGAGGGTACCTGGCACTTGGTCAAGGACACTCCTCGCGTCATGGGCTTCATTGGTGGTACTGCCGACAAGCCGGCGCCTATCACTGATAAAGAAGCTGATGCCATTCTGCGCCGCGTTGCCGATAGCGGCGACAAGCCCAAGCCGAAGACCCTGTTCGAGCCGGGCGAGACTGTGCGTGTGATCGATGGTCCGTTCGCCGACTTCAATGGTGTCGTCGAAGAAGTTAACTACGAAAAGAGCCGCATCCAGGTCGCCGTGCTCATTTTCGGTCGCTCTACTCCGGTAGAGCTGGAGTTCAGTCAGGTAGAGAAAGTCTAACTGGCACAATGAATCCCACACCCCGCAGCCCTAGGCTGCGGGGTTTTGTCGTCATTGGGATAAACGCGATAGCAACCGGGGAGCCCGTCAGGGCGCTTGACCCGCATTTGGAGTAGCAAATGGCTAAGAAAATCACGGCTTACATCAAGCTGCAAGTTAAGGCCGGCCAGGCCAACCCGTCGCCGCCCGTAGGCCCCGCTCTGGGTCAGCATGGCGTGAACATCATGGAATTCTGCAAGGCGTTCAACGCCAAGACTCAAGGCCAAGAGCCGGGTCTGCCGACTCCTGTGATCATCACTGTTTACAGCGACCGTAGCTTCACCTTCGAAACCAAGAGCACCCCGGCTGCCGTCCTGCTGAAAAAAGCAGCCGGTATCAGCAGCGGTTCCGCTCGTCCGAACTCTCAGAAAGTCGGCACCGTTACCCGTGCCCAGCTGGAAGAGATCGCCAAGGCCAAGCAGGCTGACCTGACCGCTGCTGACCTGGACGCTGCCGTACGCACCATTGCTGGCTCCGCGCGCAGCATGGGCCTGAACGTGGAGGGTGTGTAATGGCTAAGCTGACCAAGCGTCAAAAGGCTATCGCCGAGAAGGTTGAAGCGGGCAAGCAATACGGCTTCGAAGATGCCGCCAAGCTGCTGGCCGAACTGTCGACCATCAAGTTCAAGGAGTCCGTGGACATCGCCATCAATCTGGGCGTTGATCCGCGTAAATCCGACCAGGTCGTGCGTGGTGCCACCGTTCTGCCGAACGGCACCGGCAAATCCGTACGCGTTGCCGTCTTCACCCAGGGTCCTGGTGTTGAAGCTGCCCTGGCTGCTGGTGCAGACAAGGTTGGCATGGACGAACTGGCTGCCGAAATGAAAGCCGGCGACCTGAACTACGACGTCGTCATCGCCTCCCCGGACGCGATGCGTGTTGTTGGCCAGCTGGGCCAGGTTCTCGGCCCGCGCGGTCTGATGCCGAACCCGAAAGTCGGCACCGTGACCCCGGACGTCGCCACCGCTGTCAAGAACGCCAAAGCCGGTCAGGTACGTTTCCGTACCGACAAGAACGGCATCATCCACGCTTCCGTTGGCAAGATCGACTTCGAGCCGGTCAAGCTGAAGCAGAACGTGGAAGCGCTGCTGAGCGATCTGAAGCGTCTGAAGCCGTCCTCCTCGAAGGGCGTGTACGTTCAGCGCGTAACCCTGAGCACCACCATGGGCCCAGGTCTGCAGATCGATCAGGCTTCGCTGGAAGGCTGATGAACTAAGTCGAGCAGTGGGTTCGCCCACTGTTCGCAGGTATTGGGGTCCCTGCCTGGCGGGGGCTATCCAAGACCGTAGGCGGCGCAAGCCTTAAACCCGGGAGGCGATCCTCTCAAGCCTACGCAGATGGTGCTCCCGATTCGTTTACCGAATCAGACACCAAAACGCCGCCCGGCTCTGGCTGGGCGAATCGGTAACATCCAGGAGTAAACCCGTGGCAATTAAACTCGAAGACAAGAAGGCCATCGTCGCTGAAGTCAACGAGGCTGCCAAAGCCGGTCTGTCCGCTGTCGTGGTTGATGCACGCGGCGTGACTGTCGGCGCTATGACCGGACTCCGTAAAGAGGCCCGCGCAGCTGGTGTGTACGTGAAAGTCGTGCGTAACACCCTGCTCAAGCGCGCCGTTGAAGGCACTCAGTTTGAAGTGCTCAACGACACGTTCAAGGGCCCGACCCTGATTGCTTTCTCCAACGAACATCCGGGCGCTGCCGCTCGTATCTTCAAGGAGTTTGCCAAGGGTCAGGACAAGTTCGAGATCAAGGCGGCCGCGTTCGAGGGTCAGTTCCTCGCAGCCAATCAGATCGACGTGCTGGCGACCCTGCCGACCTACAACGAAGCTGTTGCACAGCTGATGAGCGTGATCCAAGGCGCTACCAGCAAGCTGGCTCGTACTCTGGCGGCAATTCGCGATCAGAAAGAAGCGACCGCAGCCTAAGGCTCGACAGCTGCTTTCAACCTTTTTTGTTTAATTCGATGGCCTTAGGCCGTCACCCAATACAGGAATTAGAGTCATGGCTCTGACCAACGAAGACATCATCTCCGCCGTATCCGAAATGTCCGTCATGCAGATCGTTGAACTGATCAAGGCGATGGAAGAGAAGTTCGGCGTTACCGCTGCTGCCGCTACCGTTGCTGCTGCCGGCCCGGCTGCTGCCGCTGCTGAAGAGCAGACCGAGTTCACCATCGTCCTGGCCGAAGCTGGCGACAAGAAAGTGAACGTGATCAAGGTCGTTCGTGAACTGACCGGCCTGGGCCTGAAAGAAGCCAAGGCTGTCGTTGACGGCGCCCCGGGCGTGGTCAAGGAAGGCGCTTCGAAAGAAGAAGCCGAAGCTGCCAAGAAAGCCCTGGAAGAAGCAGGCGCCAAGGTCGAGCTCAAGTAAGTTCGTACCTTGCGTCGACAGCCCGAGCGTTAAGCGACAGGCTGATGGCTGGTGGCAAATGCCACCGGCCTTTTTCCGTTATGGGTGGGGTGCCGTGAGTGCCCCTCCATGACGTGAAAATCCCGCCACGACTGGCGGCGCAAACCAAGGGTTTGCACGATTTTGGGCTGCTCCCCGCGCGGGAGAGGCCAATCAAGCAGGTGACCAAGCTGGGGAACGCTGATGGCTTACTCATACACTGAGAAAAAACGTATCCGCAAGGACTTTAGCAAGTTGCCGGACGTCATGGATGTGCCGTATTTGCTGGCCATCCAGCTGGATTCCTATCGCGAATTCCTGCAGGCCGGTGCGAGCAAGGACCAGGTTCGAGACATCGGCCTGCATGCGGCCTTCAAGTCCGTCTTCCCGATTATCAGCTATTCCGGCAATGCTGCCCTGGAATACGTCGGCTACCGCCTCGGTGAGCCGGCATTCGATGTCAAGGAATGCGTGCTGCGCGGTGTGACCTTTGCGGTCCCGCTGCGTGTGAAAGTGCGCCTGATCATTTTCGACAAAGAATCGTCGAACAAAGCGATCAAGGACATCAAGGAACAAGAAGTCTACATGGGGGAAATCCCCCTGATGACCGAGAACGGTACCTTCATCATCAACGGTACCGAGCGCGTCATCGTTTCCCAGCTGCACCGTTCCCCGGGTGTGTTCTTCGACCACGACCGTGGCAAGACCCACAGCTCCGGCAAGCTGCTGTACTCCGCTCGTATCATTCCTTACCGCGGTTCGTGGCTCGACTTCGAGTTCGATCCGAAGGACTGCGTGTTCGTTCGTATCGACCGTCGCCGCAAACTGCCGGCTTCCGTCCTGCTGCGCGCGCTGAACTACAGCACCGAGGAAATCCTCAACGCGTTCTATGACACCAACGTCTACCAGATCAAGGGCGAGACCCTGAACCTGGAATTGGTGCCGTCGCGTCTGCGTGGCGAGATCGCCAGCTTCGACATCAAGGATGCCAGCGGCAAGGTCATCGTCGAGGCGGGCCGTCGTATCACTGCGCGCCACATCAACCAGCTCGAGAAGGCTGGCATCACCCAGCTGGAAGTGCCGTTCGACTACTTGATTGGCCGTACCGTGGCCAAGGCTGTCGTGCACCCGGCTACCGGCGAGATCATCGCCGAGTGCAACACCGAGCTGACCGTCGATGCCCTGGCCAAGATTGCCAAGGCCCAGGTTGCGCGCCTGGAAACTCTGTACACCAACGATATCGACTGTGGTCCGTTCATCTCCGACACGCTGAAGATCGACTCCACCAGCAACCAACTGGAAGCGCTGGTCGAGATCTATCGCATGATGCGTCCCGGTGAGCCGCCGACCAAGGAAGCCGCCGAAACCCTGTTCGGCAACCTGTTCTTCAGCGCCGAGCGTTACGACCTTTCGGCAGTCGGCCGTATGAAGTTCAACCGCCGCATCGGTCGTACCGAGATCGAAGGCGCGGGTGTCCTCAGCAAGGAAGATATCGTCGAGGTCCTCAAGACCCTGGTTGCCATCCGTAACGGTAAAGGCATCGTCGACGACATCGACCACCTGGGTAACCGTCGCGTCCGTTGCGTCGGCGAAATGGCCGAGAACCAGTTCCGCGTTGGCCTGGTGCGTGTCGAGCGCGCGGTCAAGGAACGTCTGTCGATGGCCGAAAGCGAAGGCCTGATGCCGCAGGACCTGATCAACGCCAAGCCGGTGGCTGCCGCGATCAAGGAGTTCTTCGGTTCCAGCCAGCTGTCGCAGTTCATGGACCAGAACAACCCGCTCTCCGAGATCACTCACAAACGCCGTGTATCCGCACTCGGCCCGGGTGGTCTGACCCGTGAGCGCGCGGGCTTCGAGGTTCGTGACGTACACCCGACCCACTACGGCCGCGTGTGCCCGATCGAAACCCCTGAAGGTCCGAACATCGGTCTGATCAACTCCCTGGCCACCTACGCTCGCACCAACAAGTACGGCTTCCTGGAAAGCCCGTACCGCGTGGTGAAGGAAGGTCTGGTCAGCGACGACATCGTCTTCCTGTCCGCGATCGAAGAGGCCGATCATGTGATCGCCCAGGCCTCGGCGACCCTGAACGAAAAGGGTCAGTTGATCGACGAACTGGTAGCCGTCCGTCACCTGAACGAATTCACCGTGAAGGCGCCGGAAGACGTCACCCTCATGGACGTATCGCCGAAGCAGGTCGTTTCCGTCGCTGCCTCGCTGATTCCGTTCCTCGAGCACGACGACGCCAACCGTGCACTCATGGGTTCGAACATGCAGCGTCAGGCTGTACCGACCCTGCGCGCCGACAAGCCGCTGGTCGGTACCGGCATGGAGCGCAACGTTGCCCGTGACTCCGGCGTCTGCGTGGTGGCTCGTCGTGGCGGCGTGATCGACTCGGTCGACGCCAGCCGTATCGTGGTCCGCGTGAACGACGATGAAGTCGAGACTGGCGAAGCCGGCGTCGACATCTACAACCTGACCAAGTACACCCGTTCCAACCAGAACACCTGCATCAACCAGCGTCCGCTGGTGCAGAAGGGGGATCAGGTTTCGCGCAGCGACATCCTGGCCGACGGTCCGTCCACCGATATGGGTGAACTGGCTCTGGGTCAGAACATGCGCGTTGCGTTCATGCCCTGGAACGGCTTCAACTTCGAAGACTCCATCTGCCTGTCCGAGCGCGTGGTCCAGGAAGATCGTTTCACCACGATCCACATCCAGGAACTGACCTGCGTTGCCCGTGACACCAAGCTCGGCCCAGAGGAAATCACCGCGGACATCCCGAACGTGGGTGAGGCTGCGCTGAACAAGCTGGACGAAGCAGGCATCGTCTACGTCGGCGCCGAAGTACAGGCCGGCGACATTCTGGTCGGCAAGGTCACCCCGAAAGGCGAGACCCAGCTGACTCCGGAAGAGAAGCTGCTGCGCGCGATCTTCGGTGAGAAGGCGTCCGACGTGAAGGACACCTCCCTGCGTGTGCCGACCGGTACCAAGGGCACCGTCATCGACGTACAGGTCTTCACCCGTGATGGCGTGGAGCGCGACAGCCGTGCCCTGTCCATCGAGAAGATGCAGCTGGACGAGATCCGCAAGGACCTGAACGAAGAGTTCCGCATCGTCGAAGGCGCGACCTTCGAGCGTCTGCGTTCCGCTCTGGTCGGTGCCAAGGCCGATGGCGGTCCTGCCCTGAAGAAAGGCGCAGAGATCACCGACGAGTACCTGGACGGCCTCGAGCGCGGTCAGTGGTTCAAGCTGCGCATGGCGGAAGACGCTCTGAACGAGCAGCTGGAGAAGGCCCAGGCCTACATCAGCGACCGTCGCCAGATGCTCGACGACAAGTTCGAAGACAAGAAGCGCAAGCTGCAGCAGGGCGACGACCTGGCGCCGGGCGTACTGAAGATCGTCAAGGTCTACCTCGCCATCAAGCGCCGCATCCAGCCGGGCGACAAGATGGCGGGCCGCCACGGTAACAAGGGTGTGGTCTCGGTGATCATGCCGGTCGAAGACATGCCGCACGATGCCAATGGTACTCCGGTGGATATCGTTCTGAACCCGCTGGGCGTACCGTCGCGTATGAACGTCGGTCAGATCCTCGAAACCCACCTGGGCCTCGCGGCCAAGGGCCTGGGCGAGAAGATCAACCGCATGCTCGAAGAGCAGCGCAAGATCGCCGAGCTGCGTGTCTTCCTGAACGAGATCTACAACGAGATCGGCGGCCGCCAGGAGAGCCTGGACGAGCTGAACGATAACGAGATCCTCGCTCTGGCCAACAACCTCAAGGGCGGCGTGCCCATGGCTACCCCGGTGTTCGACGGTGCCAAGGAGCGCGAGATCAAGGCCATGCTGAAGCTGGCTGATCTGCCGGAGAGCGGTCAGATGCGTCTGTATGACGGCCGCACCGGCAACCAGTTCGAGCGTACGACCACTGTGGGTTACATGTACATGCTCAAGCTGAACCACCTGGTCGATGACAAGATGCACGCACGTTCCACCGGCTCCTACAGCCTGGTTACCCAGCAGCCGCTGGGTGGTAAGGCGCAGTTCGGTGGCCAGCGTTTCGGGGAGATGGAGGTCTGGGCGCTGGAAGCCTACGGTGCCGCCTACACCCTGCAGGAAATGCTGACCGTGAAGTCGGACGACGTGAACGGCCGTACCAAGATGTACAAGAACATCGTGGACGGGGATCACCGCATGGAGGCCGGCATGCCCGAGTCCTTCAACGTGTTGATCAAAGAGATCCGCTCGCTCGGCATCGATATCGAACTGGAAACCGAATAACACGTGACGTCAGACGGTGCGGCTGGTCAAGGCCGGTCGCACCGGGTCCGTGAGGAGGAAAGGCCTTGAAAGACTTGCTTAATCTGTTGAAAAACCAGGGTCAGATCGAAGAGTTCGATGCCATCCGTATTGGTCTGGCCTCGCCCGAGATGATCCGTTCCTGGTCCTTCGGTGAAGTCAAGAAGCCGGAGACCATCAACTACCGCACCTTCAAGCCGGAGCGCGATGGCCTGTTCTGCGCCAAGATCTTCGGCCCGGTGAAGGACTACGAGTGCCTGTGCGGTAAGTACAAGCGCCTCAAGCACCGCGGTGTGATCTGCGAGAAGTGCGGCGTGGAAGTCGCTCTGGCCAAGGTGCGCCGTGAGCGCATGGGCCACATCGAGCTGGCTTCTCCCGTCGCCCACATCTGGTTCCTGAAGTCCCTGCCGTCCCGTATCGGCCTGCTGCTGGACATGACCCTGCGTGACATCGAACGCGTGCTCTATTTCGAGAGCTACGTGGTGATCGATCCGGGCATGACCACCCTGGAGAAGGGCCAACTGCTGAACGACGAGCAGTACTTCGAAGCCCTCGAAGAGTTCGGTGACGACTTCGACGCCCGCATGGGTGCGGAAGCCGTTCGCGAGCTGCTCAACGCTATCGATCTGGAGCACGAGATCGGCCGCCTGCGCGAAGAGATTCCGCAGACCAACTCGGAAACCAAGATCAAGAAGCTGTCCAAGCGCCTGAAGCTGATGGAGGCCTTCCAGGGCTCCGGCAACCATCCCGAGTGGATGGTGCTGACCGTCCTGCCGGTGCTGCCGCCGGACCTGCGTCCGCTGGTTCCGCTGGATGGCGGCCGCTTCGCGACTTCGGATCTGAACGATCTGTATCGCCGCGTGATCAACCGTAACAACCGTCTGAAGCGCCTGCTCGACCTGGCCGCTCCGGACATCATCGTGCGCAACGAAAAGCGCATGCTGCAGGAAGCCGTCGACGCCCTGCTGGACAACGGCCGTCGCGGTCGTGCCATCACCGGCTCGAACAAGCGCCCGCTGAAGTCCCTGGCCGACATGATCAAGGGCAAGCAGGGTCGCTTCCGTCAGAACCTGCTCGGCAAGCGCGTGGACTACTCCGGCCGTTCGGTCATTACCGTAGGTCCGACCCTGCGTCTGCACCAGTGCGGTCTGCCGAAGAAAATGGCCCTGGAGCTGTTCAAGCCGTTCATCTTCGGCAAGCTGGAAGGTCGTGGCATGGCCACCACCATCAAGGCCGCCAAGAAGATGGTCGAGCGCGAGCTGCCGGAAGTGTGGGACGTTCTCGCCGAAGTCATCCGCGAACACCCCGTACTGCTGAACCGTGCGCCGACCCTGCACCGTCTGGGCATCCAGGCGTTCGAGCCGGTACTGATCGAAGGTAAAGCCATCCAGCTGCACCCGCTGGTCTGCGCCGCGTACAACGCCGACTTCGACGGTGACCAGATGGCCGTGCACGTTCCGCTGACCCTCGAGGCTCAGTTGGAAGCGCGCGCGCTGATGATGTCCACCAACAACATTCTGTCGCCCGCCAACGGCGAGCCGATCATCGTTCCGTCGCAGGACGTGGTCATGGGTCTGTACTACATGACCCGTGAAGCGATCAACGCGAAGGGCGAGGGCATGGCTTTCGCAGACCTGCAGGAAGTTGACCGCGCTTACCGCAGCGGCCAGGTGTCCCTGCACGCCCGCGTAAAAGTGCGCATCAACGAGAAGATCAAGAACGAAGACGGCTCCCTGACCGCGAACACCCGTATCGTCGACTCCACCGTCGGCCGTGCGCTGCTGTTCCAGGTTGTCCCGGCCGGCCTGCCCTTCGACGTGGTCAACCAGTCGATGAAGAAGAAGGCGATCTCCAAGCTGATCAACCACTGCTACCGCGTGGTCGGTCTGAAGGACACCGTTATCTTCGCTGACCAGTTGATGTACACCGGCTTCGCCTACTCGACCATCTCCGGTGTGTCGATCGGCGTGAACGACTTCGTCATCCCGGACGAGAAGGCCCGCATCATCGATGCCGCCACCGAGGAAGTGAAGGAGATCGAGAGCCAGTACGCCTCCGGCCTGGTCACCCAGGGCGAGAAGTACAACAAGGTGATCGACCTCTGGTCCAAGGCCAACGACGAAGTGTCCAAGGCGATGATGGCCAACCTCTCGAAAGAGAAGGTGACCGATCGCGAGGGCAAGCAGGTCGACCAGGAGTCCTTCAACTCCATGTACATGATGGCGGACTCCGGTGCGCGGGGTTCTGCGGCCCAGATCCGTCAGCTGGCCGGTATGCGTGGCCTGATGGCCAAGCCGGACGGCTCCATCATCGAGACCCCGATCACCGCGAACTTCCGTGAAGGTCTGAACGTACTCCAGTACTTCATCTCCACTCACGGTGCTCGTAAAGGTCTGGCGGATACCGCACTGAAGACCGCGAACTCCGGTTACCTGACCCGTCGTCTCGTCGACGTGGCCCAGGATCTGGTGGTGACCGAGATCGATTGCGGCACCGAGCATGGCCTGGTCATGTCTCCGCACATCGAAGGCGGCGACGTGGTTGAGCCGCTGGGTGAGCGTGTACTCGGTCGTGTGATTGCGCGCGACGTGTTCAAGCCGGGCAGCGACGACGTCATCGTTGAAGCTGGCACCCTGATCGACGAGAAGTGGGTTGATTTCCTCGAGCAGATGAGCGTCGACGAAGTCGTTGTGCGTTCGCCGATCACCTGCGAAACCCGTCACGGCATTTGCGCCATGTGCTACGGCCGCGATCTGGCCCGTGGTCACCGCGTGAACATCGGCGAGGCTGTCGGCGTTATCGCTGCCCAGTCGATCGGTGAGCCGGGTACCCAGCTGACGATGCGTACCTTCCACATCGGTGGTGCGGCCAGCCGTACTTCTGCCGTGGACAACGTTCAGGTCAAGAACGGCGGCACCATTCGCCTGCACAACCTGAAGCACGTAGAGCGTGCCGATGGCGCCCTGGTAGCGGTTTCCCGTTCCGGTGAGCTGGCGGTAGCCGACGACTTCGGTCGTGAGCGCGAGCGCTACAAGCTGCCGTACGGTGCGGTAATTTCCGTGAAGGAAGGTGACAAGGTCGACCCGGGCGCCATCGTCGCCAAGTGGGACCCGCACACCCACCCGATCGTCACCGAGATGGACGGCACCGTGGCCTTCGTGGGCATGGAAGAGGGCATCACCATCAAGCGCCAGACCGACGAACTGACCGGTCTGACCAACATCGAAGTGATGGATCCGAAGGATCGTCCGGCTGCCGGCAAGGACATCCGTCCGGCCGTGAAGCTGATCGACGCCGCAGGCAAGGATCTGCTGCTGCCGGGTACCGACGTACCGGCTCAGTACTTCCTGCCGGCGAACGCCCTGGTCAACCTCAACGATGGCGCGAAAGTGCGTATCGGTGACGTTATCGCGCGTATCCCGCAGGAAACCTCGAAGACCCGCGACATCACCGGTGGTCTGCCGCGCGTTGCCGACCTGTTCGAAGCTCGTCGTCCGAAAGAGCCTTCGATCCTGGCGGAAATCAGCGGCACCATCTCCTTCGGCAAGGAAACCAAGGGCAAGCGCCGTCTGGTCATCACTCCCACCGACGGTAGCGATCCGTACGAGGAGCTGATTCCGAAGTGGCGTCACCTGAACGTGTTCGAAGGTGAGCAAGTCAGCCGTGGTGAAGTGATCTCCGACGGCCCGAGCAACCCGCACGACATCCTCCGTCTGCTGGGTGTGAGCTCGCTGGCCAAGTACATCGTCAACGAGATCCAGGACGTTTACCGTCTGCAGGGCGTGAAGATCAACGACAAGCACATCGAGACCATCCTGCGCCAGATGCTGCGCAAGGTCGAAGTGGCCGAGTCGGGCGATTCGTCCTTCATCAAGGGCGACCAGGTCGAACTGGTCCACGTGCTGGAAGAGAACGAAGTACTGGGTACCCAGGACAAGTTCCCGGCCAAGTACGAGCGCGTTCTGTTGGGTATCACCAAGGCCTCGCTGTCCACCGAGTCGTTCATCTCGGCGGCATCCTTCCAGGAGACCACCCGCGTCCTCACCGAGGCGGCGGTCACCGGCAAGCGCGACTTCCTGCGCGGCCTGAAGGAAAACGTGGTCGTGGGTCGACTGATCCCGGCAGGTACCGGTCTGGCTTACCACAGCGAGCGCAAGCGTCAGCGCGAACTCGGCAAACCGCAGCGCGTGAGCGCGAGCGAGGCTGAAGCAGCATTGGCCGAAGCGCTCAATCTGAGCGGTAACTAAGCCTCAAACAAAGCCCCGGTTGTCTTGACAACCGGGGCTTTGTCTTGACTGGAATCCGTAAGCTCTTTAGTATCTTGTACCCCGAAAATTGGCAGGGCGCTTGCTCTGCCCATTTTCGTTTTTAAGTGTCGTAAGACAATCAGTGGAGCTATAGATGGCAACTATCAACCAGCTGGTGCGCAAGCCGCGCAAGCGCCTGGTAGACAAGAGCGGCGTTCCTGCCCTGCAGAACTGCCCTCAGCGTCGCGGCGTATGCACCCGCGTCTACACCACCACCCCGAAGAAGCCGAACTCCGCACTGCGTAAAGTGTGCCGTGTTCGTCTGACCAACGGTTTCGAGGTTTCCTCGTACATCGGCGGTGAAGGTCACAACCTGCAAGAGCACAGCGTAGTGCTGATCCGTGGCGGTCGTGTAAAAGACCTTCCGGGTGTTCGCTACCACACCGTGCGTGGTTCGCTGGACACCTCCGGTGTCAAAGACCGTAAGCAGGGTCGCTCGAAGTACGGCGCGAAGCGTCCGAAGTAATTTTGTTTTCCTATTTGCTGAGTCGATAAGAGTAAGGTCGGGCATCGAGTCCCGGATTACCTGAAGACCGTTTGAGGGCTTATCAATGCCAAGACGTCGTGTAGCGGCCAAACGTGAGATCCTGGCCGATCCGAAATACGGAAGCCAGATTCTGGCCAAGTTCATGAACCACGTGATGGAAAGCGGCAAGAAAGCCGTTGCCGAGCGTATCGTTTACGGTGCTCTGGACAAGGTCAAAGAGCGCGGTAAAGGCGACCCCCTGGAAATCTTCGAAAAAGCACTCGACGCCATCGCTCCGCTGGTCGAAGTGAAGTCCCGCCGTGTCGGCGGTGCTACCTACCAGGTTCCGGTTGAAGTACGTCCGTCCCGTCGTAATGCACTGGCTATGCGTTGGCTGGTGGACTTCGCCCGCAAGCGTGGCGAGAAGTCCATGGCTCTGCGCCTGGCTGGCGAGCTGCTGGATGCCGCTGAAGGCAAAGGCGCTGCCGTCAAGAAGCGTGAAGACGTGCACCGTATGGCCGAGGCCAACAAAGCGTTCTCGCACTACCGCTTCTAATTACGGCATCAACACTTCTGCGAGGGCTTTATGGCTCGTAACACAGCAATCAACCGCTACCGGAACATTGGTATCTGTGCCCACGTTGACGCGGGCAAGACCACCACTACCGAGCGGATCCTGTTCTACACAGGTCTCAGCCACAAGATGGGTGAGGTGCACGACGGCGCTGCTACCACCGACTGGATGGTGCAGGAGCAGGAGCGTGGTATCACCATCACCTCCGCTGCGATCACGACCTTCTGGGAAGGTTCGCGCGGCCAGTACGACAAGTACCGCGTAAACGTCATCGACACCCCCGGCCACGTAGACTTCACCATTGAAGTTGAGCGCTCCCTGCGCGTACTGGACGGCGCCGTCGTTGTGTTCTGCGGCACCTCCGGCGTTGAGCCGCAGTCCGAAACCGTATGGCGTCAAGCCAACAAGTACGGCGTTCCGCGTATCGTTTACGTGAACAAGATGGACCGCGCCGGCGCCAACTTCCTGCGCGTCGTCGGTCAGATCAAGAACCGCCTGGGTCACACCCCGGTTCCGGTTCAGCTGGCCATCGGTGCAGAAGATGACTTCCAGGGTCAGGTTGACCTGCTGAAGATGAAGGCCATCTACTGGAACGAAGACGACAAAGGCACTTCCTATCGCGAGGAAGAAATTCCCGCCGATATGGTCGAGCTGGCCACCGAGTGGCGCAACAACATGGTCGAGGCTGCTGCCGAAGCCAACGAAGAGCTGATGAACAAGTACCTGGAAGAGGGTGAGCTGTCGATCGAAGAGATCAAGGCTGGCCTGCGTCTGCGTACCATCGCTTGCGAAATCGTACCGGCTGTCTGCGGCTCCTCGTTCAAGAACAAGGGCGTGCCCCTGGTTCTCGACGCCGTCATCGACTTCCTGCCTGCTCCGACCGAGATTCCGGCGATCCAGGGTATTCACCCGGATCACATTGACGACGGCGACGACGCTCCGAAAGACGAGCGCCCGGCTGACGACAATGCTCCGTTCTCGGCTCTGGCATTCAAGATCGCCACCGACCCGTTCGTAGGTACTCTGACCTTCGTTCGCGTCTACTCGGGCGTTCTGGAGTCCGGTAACTCGGTTATCAACTCCGTGAAAGGCAAGAAAGAGCGCGTTGGTCGTATGGTGCAGATGCACGCCAACCAGCGTGACGAGATCAAAGAAGTACGCGCTGGCGACATCGCTGCTCTGATCGGCATGAAGGACGTCACCACCGGTGACACCCTGTGCGACATCGAGAAGCCGATCATCCTCGAGCGTATGGACTTCCCGGAGCCTGTGATCTCGGTAGCTGTTGAGCCGAAGACCAAGGCTGACCAGGAGAAGATGGGCATCGCCCTCGGCAAGCTGGCTCAGGAAGACCCGTCGTTCCGCGTCAAGACCGACGAAGAAACCGGCCAGACCATCATCTCCGGTATGGGTGAGCTGCACCTGGACATCCTCGTCGACCGCATGAAGCGTGAATTCGGCGTGGAAGCGAACATCGGCAAGCCGCAGGTTTCGTACCGCGAAACCATCTCGAAGGACAACATCGAGATCGAAGGCAAGTTCGTTCGCCAGTCCGGCGGCCGTGGCCAGTTCGGTCACTGCTGGATCCGCTTCTCCGCTCCCGATGTGGACGAGAAGGGCAACATCACTGAAGGCCTGGTCTTCACCAACGAAGTCGTGGGCGGTGTGGTTCCGAAGGAATACATCCCGGCCATCCAGAAAGGCATCGAGGAGCAGATGAAGAACGGCGTTGTCGCCGGCTATCCGCTGATCGGCCTGAAGGCGACCGTCTTCGATGGTTCCTACCACGACGTCGACTCCAACGAGATGGCGTTCAAGATCGCTGCTTCCATGGCGACCAAGCAGCTGGCCCAGAAGGGCGGCGGCAAGGTTCTGGAGCCGATCATGAAGGTGGAAGTGGTGACTCCTGAGGACTACATGGGTGACGTGATGGGTGACCTGAACCGTCGTCGTGGTCTGATTCAGGGGATGGAAGACTCGGTTTCCGGTAAGGTGATCCGTGCCGAGGTTCCGCTGGGCGAGATGTTCGGTTATGCAACCGACGTGCGTTCCATGTCCCAGGGTCGCGCTAGCTACTCCATGGAATTCTCCAAGTATGCTGAAGCTCCGGCGAACGTCGTCGAAGCTCTGGCCAAAAAACAAGCTTGATTCAGCTCTTTTAGTAAGAGGTTACTCTCGTGGCTAAAGAAAAATTTGAACGTAACAAACCGCACGTCAACGTCGGCACCATCGGTCACGTTGACCACGGCAAAACCACTCTGACCGCTGCTCTGACCAAGGTCTGCTCCGAGACCTGGGGTGGTTCCGCTCGCGCTTTCGACCAGATCGACAACGCGCCGGAAGAGAAGGCTCGTGGTATCACCATCAACACCTCTCACGTTGAATACGACTCGCCGGTACGCCACTACGCTCACGTAGACTGCCCAGGCCACGCCGACTACGTGAAGAACATGATCACCGGTGCTGCCCAGATGGACGGCGCGATCCTGGTTTGCTCGGCTGCTGACGGCCCCATGCCGCAGACCCGCGAGCACATCCTGCTGTCCCGTCAGGTAGGCGTTCCTTACATCGTCGTGTTCCTGAACAAGGCCGACATGGTTGACGACGCCGAGCTGCTGGAACTGGTCGAAATGGAAGTTCGCGATCTGCTGAACACCTACGACTTCCCGGGCGATGACACTCCGATCGTGATCGGTTCCGCTCTGATGGCTCTGAACGGCCAGGACGACAACGAGATGGGCGTTTCCGCCGTGCGCAAGCTGGTAGAAACCCTGGATTCCTACATCCCTGAGCCGGTTCGTGCAATCGACCAGCCGTTCCTGATGCCGATCGAAGACGTGTTCTCGATCTCCGGTCGTGGCACCGTGGTAACTGGCCGTGTTGAGCGTGGCATCGTCAAGGTCCAGGAAGAAGTGGAAATCGTCGGCATCAAGGCGACCACCAAGACCACCTGCACCGGCGTTGAAATGTTCCGCAAGCTGCTCGACGAAGGTCGTGCTGGTGAGAACGTCGGCGTCCTGCTGCGCGGCACCAAGCGTGAAGACGTAGAGCGTGGCCAGGTTCTGGCCAAGCCGGGCACCATCAAGCCGCACACCAAGTTCGAATGCGAAGTGTACGTGCTGTCCAAGGAAGAAGGTGGTCGTCACACCCCGTTCTTCAAGGGCTACCGTCCGCAGTTCTACTTCCGTACCACCGACGTGACCGGCAACTGCGAACTGCCGGAAGGCGTTGAGATGGTAATGCCGGGCGACAACGTGAAAATGGTTGTCACCCTGATCGCTCCGATCGCCATGGAAGATGGCCTGCGCTTCGCGATTCGCGAAGGCGGCCGTACCGTTGGCGCCGGCGTGGTTGCCAAGATCATCGAGTAATCGCTGATCCGCTGCAGAAAAAGGGACCCTTCGGGGTCCCTTTTTCGTTGAGTTGGTTAAATATTGACACCCCCCAGGCGCATCCGTACAATTGCGCCTCCTTTTAACGGGCGGAGTCCGTCCGTTGGGAATGGCAACTTGGAGTCTGAGGTCAAATGCAAAATCAACAAATCCGTATTCGGTTGAAGGCTTTTGATCACCGCCTGATCGACCAATCTACCCAGGAAATCGTGGAAACCGCGAAACGTACTGGCGCTCAGGTGCGTGGTCCGATTCCTCTGCCGACCCGCAAGGAACGTTACACCGTGCTGATTTCCCCGCACGTCAACAAGGACGCTCGTGACCAGTACGAAATTCGTACCCACAAGCGTGTTCTCGACATCGTTCAGCCGACCGACAAAACCGTCGACGCGCTGATGAAGCTCGACCTTGCTGCTGGCGTCGAAGTACAGATCAGCCTCGGCTAATGCCTTCGGCATTGGTCGTGTAACGCTCTGAAATGGGCGGCCATAGCGGGTGAAAGCCCCGTACACTAAAGAGGTTCTAAAGATGACAATTGGTGTTGTCGGTCGTAAGTGCGGCATGACCCGCATCTTCACCGAAGATGGTGTCTCCATTCCGGTCACGGTCATTGAGGTCGAGCCGAATCGCGTCACCCAGTTCAAAAACGAAGAAAGCGATGGCTATCGCGCTGTGCAGGTCACTGCTGGCGAGCGCCGTGCTTCTCGCGTGACCAAGGCGCAAGCCGGTCACTTTGCCAAGGCGAATGTCGCCGCCGGTCGCGGCGTGTGGGAATTCCGTCTGGGCGAAGAGGAGTTCAAGGCAGGCGATTCCATCTCTGTCGATCTGTTCCAGGCAGGCCAGCTGGTAGACGTTACCGGCGAGTCCAAGGGTAAAGGCTTTGCCGGTACCATCAAGCGCTGGAACTTCCGTGGTCAAGATAACACCCACGGTAACTCCGTTTCCCACCGCGTCCCGGGTTCCATCGGCCAGTGCCAGACTCCTGGTCGAGTGTTCAAGGGCAAAAAAATGTCGGGCCACATGGGTGCTGAGCGTGTAACCGTTCAATCCCTTGAGGTCGTGCGTGTCGATGCAGAGCGCAATCTGCTGCTGGTCAAAGGTGCCGTTCCCGGCGCTACCGGTGGTGATGTGCTGGTGCGTCCGGCAGCCAAGGCTCGCGGTTAAGAGAGGAAGCTGAGATGCAACTGAATGTAAATGGCGCTCAGGCGATCGAGGTTTCCGAGCGTACTTTTGGTAGCGAATTCAACGAGACCCTGGTTCACCAGGCAGTCGTCGCCTACATGGCTGGCGGTCGTCAGGGCACCAAGGCTCAGAAGACTCGTTCCGAAGTCTCCGGTGGTGGCAAGAAGCCGTGGCGTCAGAAGGGCACCGGTCGTGCTCGTGCTGGCACCATCCGTAGCCCCATCTGGCGTGGCGGCGGCGCGACTTTCGCAGCCAAGCCCCAGGATCACTCCCAGAAGCTCAACAAGAAGATGTACCGCGCTGCTCTGCGCTCCATCCTCTCTGAGCTGGTTCGTCTGGATCGTCTGGTTGTCGTTGCCGACTTCGCTGTCGATGCACCGAAGACCAAAGGTCTGGTCAGCAAGCTGGAAGGCCTGGGCCTGAAAGATGTACTGATCGTCACCGAAGGCGTCGATGAGAACCTGTACCTGGCAGCTCGCAACCTGGCCCACGTCGATGTGCGTGACGTTCAGGCTTCCGATCCGGTCAGCCTCATCGCCTACGACAAGGTGCTGGTCACCGTGTCTGCCGTGAAGAAGTTCGAGGAGCTGCTGGCATGAACCAGGAACGCGTATTCAAAGTGCTGCTGGGCCCGCATATCTCCGAGAAGGCCACCGGCCTGGCGGACGGCAACAGCCAATTCGTTTTCAAGGTTGCCACTGATGCAACCAAGCTGGAAATCAAGAAGGCCGTAGAAAGCCTGTTCGGCGTGAAAGTACGTCGCGTCACCACCCTGAACGTTCAGGGCAAGACCAAGCGTACCGTTCGCGGCCTGGGCAAGCGTAACGACTGGAAAAAAGCGTACATCGCTCTCCAGCCGGGCCAGGATCTCGATTTCGCAGCTGGCGCTGAGTAAAGGGGTGCATCATGGCAATCGTTAAATGCAAACCGACTTCCGCTGGTCGTCGTTTCGTCGTCAAGGTAGTGAACCAGGACCTGCACAAAGGTGCTCCGTTCGCTCCCCTGCTCGAGAAGAAGTCCAAGTCGGGCGGCCGTAACAACAACGGTCGTATCACCACCCGTCATATCGGTGGTGGCCACAAGCAGCACTATCGTCTGGTCGACTTCCGTCGCAACAAGGATGGCATTCCTGCCATCGTTGAACGCGTCGAATACGATCCGAACCGTACTGCTCACATCGCTCTGCTGAAATACGCGGACGGCGAGCGTCGTTACATCATCGCCCCCAAAGGCGTGGTGGCAGGTGATCAGCTGATCTCCGGTATCGGCGCTCCGATCAAGGCCGGCAACAACATGCCGCTGCGCAACATCCCGGTGGGTAGCACCATCCACGGTATCGAACTGAAGCCTGGCAAAGGTGCTCAGATCGCTCGCTCCGCTGGCGCCTCGGCTCAGCTGGTTGCCCGTGAAGGTGCCTACGTAACCGTGCGTCTGCGTTCCGGTGAAATGCGCAAAGTCCTGGCTGACTGCCGTGCGACCCTGGGCGAAGTCTCGAACTCCGAGCACAGCCTGCGTTCGCTGGGTAAAGCCGGTGCCAAGCGCTGGCGTGGCGTTCGCCCGACCGTTCGTGGTGTTGCCATGAACCCGGTCGACCACCCGCATGGTGGTGGTGAAGGTCGTACCTCTGCTGGTCGTCATCCGGTATCGCCGTGGGGTCTTCAGACCAAGGGTAAGAAGACTCGCGCGAACAAGCGTACCGACAACATGATCGTCCGTCGCCGCAAGTAAATAGAGGGATACGACAGTGCCACGTTCTCTGAAAAAAGGTCCTTTTATCGATCTTCACCTGCTGAAGAAGATCGAAGTGGCGGTGGAAAAGAACGACCGCAAGCCGATCAAGACCTGGTCGCGCCGTTCGATGATTCTGCCGCACATGGTTGGTCTGACCATCGCTGTCCACAACGGCCGTCAACACGTGCCGGTCCTGGTCAACGAAGACATGGTCGGTCACAAACTCGGCGAGTTCGCTGCTACCCGCACTTATCGTGGGCACGCTGCGGACAAGAAAGCCAAGCGTTAAGGGGTAAGGAAGATGGAAGTAGCCGCTAAGCTCTCGGGCGCTCGTATCTCCGCCCAGAAAGCCCGCTTGGTCGCCGACCAGATCCGCGGGAAGAAGGTGGGCGATGCGCTCAACCTCCTGGCTTTCAGCAACAAGAAAGCCGCCGAGATCATGAAGAAAGTGCTGGAGTCGGCCGTTGCCAACGCCGAGCACAACGAAGGCGCCGATGTGGACGATCTCAAAGTCTCCACCGTCTTCGTCAACGAAGGTCGTTCGCTCAAGCGCATCATGCCGCGTGCCAAAGGCCGTGCTGATCGCATCGTCAAGCGGTCTTGCCATATCACTGTCAAGGTTGCGGACAAGTAACGGAGTCGATCAGATGGGTCAGAAAGTACATCCCAATGGCATCCGCCTGGGTATCGTCAAGGAGCACACCTCCGTTTGGTACGCAGATAAGCGCACTTACGCCGATTATCTGTTCGCCGACCTGAAGGTACGTGAGTATCTCCAAGACAAACTAAAAAGCGCGTCCGTAAGCCGTATCGATATCCATCGTCCGGCTCAAACCGCACGCATCACCATCCACACCGCTCGTCCCGGCATCGTGATCGGCAAGAAAGGTGAAGATGTTGAGAAGCTGCGTCAGGACCTGACCAAGCAAATGGGTGTGCCGGTGCACATCAACATCGAAGAGATCCGCAAGCCGGAACTCGACGGTATGCTGGTTGCGCAAAGCGTAGCTCAGCAGCTGGAGCGTCGCGTTATGTTCCGTCGCGCCATGAAGCGCGCCGTACAGAACGCCATGCGCATTGGTGCCAAAGGCATCAAGATCCAGGTAAGCGGTCGTCTGGGCGGCGCTGAAATCGCTCGTACCGAGTGGTATCGCGAAGGTCGTGTGCCCCTGCACACCCTGCGTGCCGACATCGACTACGCAACCTACGAAGCGCACACCACCTACGGTGTGATCGGTGTGAAGGTTTGGATCTTCAAAGGCGAGGTCATTGGTGGCCGCCAGGAAGAGCTGAAGCCCCAAGCGCCCGCTCCTCGTAAAAAAGCTGCTAAGTAAGGAGTACGCAAATGCTGCAACCCAAGCGTACGAAGTTCCGCAAGCAAATGACCGGTCACAACCGTGGCCTGGCTCATCGCGGTTCTAAAGTCAGCTTCGGCGAGTTCGCCCTCAAGGCAACCAGCCGTGGCCGTCTCACCGCGCGTCAGATCGAGTCCGCACGTCGTGCGCTGACCCGTCACGTAAAACGTGGCGGCAAGATCTGGATCCGCGTATTCCCCGACAAGCCTGTTACCAAGAAGCCCCTGGAAGTACGTATGGGTAAAGGTAAGGGTGGCGTCGAGTACTGGGTAGCCCAGATTCAACCGGGCAAGGTCCTGTACGAGATCGAGGGTGTATCCGAAGAGCTGGCGCGTGAGGCATTCGCCCTGGCTGCTGCAAAGCTGCCGCTCGCCACCTCCTTTGTTAAGCGGACGGTGATGTGATGAAAGCGAATGAACTTCGTGAAAAATCCGTTGAGCAGCTGAACGAGCAACTGCTCGGCCTGCTGCGCGACCAGTTCAATCTGCGCATGCAGAAAGCAACTGGCCAGTTGGGGCAGTCTCACCTGCTCTCGCAGGTTAAGCGCGATATCGCTCGCGTGAAAACTGTGCTCAACCAGCAAGCAGGTAAGTAATCATGGCTGAAGCTCAGAAAACCGTCCGTACGCTGACTGGCCGCGTCGTCAGCGACAAGATGGACAAGACCGTTACCGTTCTGATCGAGCGTCGCGTCAAGCACCCGATCTACGGCAAATACGTGAAGCGTTCGACCAAACTGCACGCCCACGACGAAACCAATCAGTGCCGCATTGGTGACCTGGTCACCATTCGCGAAACTCGTCCGCTGGCCAAGACCAAGGCCTGGACCCTGGTTGATGTCGTCGAGCGCGCGGTTGAAGTCTAAGGGTCGGAGATAGAAGATGATTCAGACTCAATCCATGCTCGAAGTCGCTGATAACAGCGGCGCGCGTCGCGTAATGTGCATCAAGGTACTCGGCGGTTCGCACCGCCGTTACGCCGGCATTGGCGACATCATCAAGGTCACCGTCAAGGAAGCGATTCCGCGTGGCAAGGTGAAGAAGGGCCAGGTAATGACTGCCGTGGTCGTTCGCACCAAGCACGGCGTACGTCGTACCGACGGTTCCATCATTCGCTTCGACGGCAACGCCGCCGTCCTGCTGAATAACAAGCAGGAGCCGATCGGCACCCGTATCTTCGGGCCGGTGACTCGTGAACTTCGTACCGAGAAGTTCATGAAGATCGTCTCGCTTGCCCCTGAAGTGCTGTAAGGAGTAGCCGTCATGCAAAAAATTCGTCGTGACGACGAAGTCATCGTCATTGCCGGCAAGGACAAGGGCAAGCGTGGCAAGGTGCTCAAGGTTCTGGCTGACGACCGTCTGGTCGTTGGCGGTGTGAACCTGGTCAAGCGCCACACCAAGCCCAACCCCATGCTCAACCAGCAAGGCGGGATCGTCGAGAAGGAGGCGCCTCTGCACGTCTCCAACGTCGCCATCTTCAACGCTGAAACCAACAAGGCTGACCGCGTTGGTTTCAAAGTCGAAGACGGTAAGAAGATTCGTGTCTTCAAGTCGACCCAGAAACCGGTTCAGGCTTGAGGGAGCTAGGTAGATCACCATGGCACGATTGAAAGAAATTTATCGGAAGGAAATCGCTCCCAAGCTGAAGCAAGAGCTTCAGCTGGCGAACGTGATGGAAGTTCCGCGCGTTACCAAAATCACCCTGAACATGGGTCTTGGCGAAGCTGTCGGCGACAAGAAAGTCATCGAGAGCGCCGTAGCCGATCTGGAAAAGATCGCGGGTCAGAAGCCGGTCGTGACTTACGCTCGTAAGTCCATCGCTGGCTTCAAGATTCGTGAAGGCTGGCCGATCGGTGTGAAAGTCACCCTGCGTGGCGATCGCATGTACGAGTTCCTGGACCGTCTGCTGTCGATCTCCCTGCCGCGCGTGCGTGACTTCCGCGGTCTGAATGCCAAGTCCTTCGACGGCCGTGGCAACTACAGCATGGGCGTCAAAGAGCAGATCATCTTCCCGGAAATCGATTACGACAAGATCGATGCCCTCCGCGGTATGGATATCACTCTGACCACTACCGCGCGTTCGGATGATGAAGGTCGTGCCCTGCTGCGCGCCTTCAAATTCCCGTTCCGCAACTGATTGGAGTAGGACCATGGCTAAAGAGAGCATGAAGAACCGTGAGCTGAAGCGTCAGCGCACGGTAGCCAAGTACGCTAAAAAGCGTGCCGAGCTGAAAGCGATCATCGTTAATCCGAGCACCACTGCGGAAGATCGTTGGAATGCCCAGGTCGCCCTGCAGAAGCAACCGCGTGACGCGAGCGCCAGCCGCCTGCGTAACCGTTGCCGTCTGACCGGTCGTCCGCACGGTTACTACCGCAAGTTCGGCCTGAGCCGTAACAAGCTGCGTGAAGCGGCAATGCGCGGTGACGTACCGGGCCTGGTGAAAGCCAGCTGGTAAGTGCTAGACGGAGTCGGCAACGGCTCCGTTGATCGCTTTGCGAAGCAAGCCCCCTCGTGGGGCTTGATTCGTTTTTGAGCGATCTCTAGAATACCCGGCTCCCCTGAGCCCGGGTTTAGATCGTCCGGTGTTTTGAGGGCGAGTTATGAAGTTGAAGGCTTATCTTTTGTATCAGGAGCATTAAGCCCATGAGTATGCAGGACCCGTTAGCAGACATGCTAACTCGCATCCGTAATGCCCAGATGGCTGAGAAGACCGTCGTGAGCATGCCGTCTTCCAAGCTGAAAGCGGCAGTCGCCAAAGTCCTCAAGGACGAAGGTTACATTGCGGATTTCCAAGTCACCGCCGAGGCCAAGCCTCTGCTGTCGATCGAGCTGAAGTACTTCGAAGGCAAGCCTGTCATCGAGGAAGTGAAGCGAATCAGCCGTCCTGGCCTGCGCCAGTACAAATCCGTAGACCAGCTGCCGAAAGTTCGCGGCGGCCTGGGCGTTTCGATCGTCTCCACCAACAAAGGTGTGATGACTGACCGTGCTGCCCGTGCCGCTGGCGTCGGTGGCGAAGTGCTCTGCACTGTGTTCTAAGGGGAATCAGCATGTCTCGCGTTGCTAAGAACCCCGTCATTCTGCCTGCCGGCGTTGAAATCAAGCTGGCTGGTCAGGAACTTTCGATCAAGGGTGCCAAAGGTGCTCTGGAGCTGAAAGTACATCCGTCCGTCGAAGTCATTCAGGACAACGGTGAGCTGCGTTTCGCTGCGCGTAACGGCGACCAGCAGACCCGTGCCATGGCCGGTACCACCCGCGCTCTGGTCAACAACATGGTGATCGGCGTCAGCCAAGGCTTCGAGCGCAAGCTCCAGCTGGTTGGTGTTGGTTACAAAGCGCAGGCCAAAGGCCAAGTGCTGTCCCTGGCTCTCGGCTTCTCCCACCCGGTTGATTACGAACTGCCTGCCGGCATCGTCGCGGAAACCCCCAGCCAGACCGACATCCTGATCAAGGGTATCGACAAGCAGCTGGTTGGCCAGGTTGCCGCGGAAATCCGCGACTTCCGTCCGCCGGAGCCGTACAAAGGCAAGGGCGTGCGTTACGCCGACGAAGTCGTCCTTCGTAAAGAAGCCAAGAAGAAGTAGGGCATAGCAAATGAGCGTCAAGAAAGAAACCCGTCTGCGCCGCGCTCGCAAGGCTCGCCTGAAGATGCGCGAACTGGAAGCCGTACGCCTCTGCGTGTACCGCTCCTCCCAGCACATCTACGCCCAGGTCATTGCAGCCGACGGCGGCAAGGTCCTGGCCAGCGCCTCGACCCTGGACAAGGAACTGCGCGAAGCTGCCACCGGCAACGTCGACGCAGCCAAGAAAGTTGGTCAACTGGTCGCGGAACGCGCCAAGGCTGCCGGCGTCACTCAGGTGGCGTTCGACCGTTCTGGCTTCAAGTACCACGGTCGTATCAAGGCCCTGGCTGATGCCGCTCGTGAAGGCGGTCTGGAGTTCTAAGTTATGGCAAACAACGATCAAAAGCGCGACGAAGGCTACATCGAGAAGCTGGTTCAAGTGAACCGCGTCGCCAAAACCGTAAAAGGTGGCCGTATCTTCGCCTTCACCGCGCTGACCGTGGTTGGCGATGGCAAGGGCCGTGTTGGCTTCGGTCGTGGCAAGGCGCGTGAAGTGCCGGCCGCTATCCAGAAGGCAATGGAAGCTGCTCGCCGCAACATGATCCAGGTTGATCTGAACGGCACCACCCTGCAGTACCCGACCAAGTCCGCCCATGGCGCCTCCAAGGTGTACATGCAGCCGGCTTCCGAAGGTACCGGCATCATCGCCGGCGGCGCCATGCGTGCTGTCCTGGAAGTGGCCGGTGTGCAGAACGTTCTGGCGAAGTGCTACGGCTCCACCAATCCGGTGAACGTGGTCTACGCAACCTTCAAGGGCCTGAAGAACATGCAGTCCCCTGAGTCGGTAGCGGCCAAGCGTGGCAAGAGCGTCGAGGAGATTCTCTAACCATGGCAACTGTCAAAGTTACCCTGATCAAGAGCCTGAACGGCCGTCTGGCCAATCACAAGGCTTGCGTCAAAGGCCTCGGCCTGCGTCGCATTAATCACACCGTCGAAGTTCAGGACACTCCTGAAAACCGCGGCATGATTAACAAGGCTTACTACCTGCTGCGTGTGGAGGGTTAATCCATGCAACTGAACGATCTGCGTTCCGCGCCGGGTGCCCGTCGCGAAAAGCACCGTCCGGGCCGTGGCATCGGTAGCGGTCTGGGCAAGACCGGTGGCCGTGGTCACAAAGGTCAAACCTCCCGCTCCGGTGGCTCCATCGCTCCGGGCTTCGAGGGTGGTCAGCAACCGCTGCACCGTCGTCTGCCGAAGTTCGGCTTCAACTCGCTGAAAGCCATGGATCGCGCAGAAGTGCGCACTTCCGAACTGGCCAAGGTCGAGGGTGATGTCGTTACCGTGCAGGCCCTGAAGGATGCCAACGTGATTAACCAGAACGTACAGCGTGTGAAAGTCATGCTGTCGGGCGACGTTACTCGCGCGGTCACTCTGAAAGGCATCGGCGCCACCAAGGGCGCTCGTGCGGCTATCGAAGCAGCTGGCGGCAAAATCGAGGACTAAATGGCTAAGCAAGGTGCTCTCTCTGCGCTGAGCAACGGTGGTGGTTTGTCCGAGCTCTGGGCACGTCTGCGTTTCCTGTTCCTGGCGATCATCGTCTATCGGATCGGCGCGCACATCCCAGTCCCGGGCATCAACCCCGATCGCTTGGCGGCACTGTTCCGGCAGAACGAGGGGACCATTCTTAGCCTCTTCAACATGTTTTCCGGCGGCGCGCTGGAGCGCATGAGTATTTTTGCACTGGGGATCATGCCGTACATCTCGGCGTCGATCATCATGCAGCTCATGACCGCTATCAGCCCGCAGCTGGAGCAGTTGAAGAAAGAGGGTGAGTCTGGGCGTCGCAAGATCAGCCAGTACACCCGCTACGCGACTCTCGTCCTGGCACTCGTCCAGGCCATTGGCATGTCCATTGGTCTGGGTAGCCAGGGCGTGGCCTTCTCCAACGACTTCGGCTTCTACTTCGTGTCGGTCACCACCTTCGTGGCGGGTGCGCTCTTCATGATGTGGCTGGGTGAGCAGATCACCGAGCGGGGTGTCGGCAACGGCATCTCCATGTTGATCTTCTCCGGTATCGTCGCAGGCCTGCCCCGAGCAATCGGTCAGTCCTTCGAGTCCGCGCGTCAAGGTGACATCAACATCTTCGCCCTGATCGCCATCGGCCTGCTGGCCGTGGCCATCATCGCGTTCGTGGTGTTCATCGAGCGGGGTCAGCGTCGTATCGCCGTGCATTACGCCAAGCGCCAGCAAGGTCGCAAGGTGTTTGCCGCCCAGACCAGCCATTTGCCGCTGAAAGTGAACATGGCGGGTGTAATCCCTGCGATTTTCGCCAGCAGCATCCTGCTGTTCCCGGCATCCCTGGGTGCCTGGTTCGGTCAGTCGGAAGGCCTGGGTTGGCTGCAGGACGTCGCGCAAGCGATCGCGCCTGGTCAGCCGCTGAACATTCTGCTGTTTAGTGCAGGGATCGTCTTCTTCTGCTTCTTCTACACAGCGCTGATGTTCAACCCGAAGGACGTGGCGGAAAACCTCAAGAAGTCCGGTGCATTTATTCCGGGTATTCGTCCGGGTGAACAGTCTGCTCGCTACATCGATGGCGTGCTGACCCGTTTGACCATGTTCGGTGCCCTGTACATGACGGCTGTGTGCCTGCTGCCCCAGTTCCTGGTCGTAGCTGCCCACGTTCCGTTCTACCTTGGCGGGACCTCGTTGCTGATCGTGGTCGTGGTTGTGATGGACTTTATGGCCCAAGTACAATCGCACCTCGTTTCTCACCAGTACGAATCCCTCATGAAGAAAGCCAACCTGAAGGGCTATGGCAGCGGTCTGCTGCGCTGACCCGTAAGGTTCGAGGAGTCACTGATGAAAGTTCGTGCATCGGTTAAGAAGCTGTGCCGCAACTGCAAGATCGTCCGTCGCGAAGGCGTCGTTCGTGTCATCTGCAGCGCGGAGCCGCGTCACAAACAGCGCCAAGGCTGAGTGTGATTCACGCGTGATAGCCCGGCAGCTAGTGTGCTGCCGGGTTGATTATTTGTTTTTACAGCGCTAATATCCGCGCCCTTTCTTGGCTCCCTGGGCGCCGGGTAGCTGTCAATTGGAGTTTTTCTGAATGGCCCGTATTGCAGGCGTAAACATTCCGGATAACAAGCACACTGTTATCTCGCTGACCTACATCTATGGTGTTGGTCGCACTACCGCACAGAGCATCTGTGCAGCCACCGGCATCAGCCCGGCTGTAAAGATCAAAGAGCTGAGCGAAGAGCAGATCGATTCGCTGCGTACCGAAGTGGCCAAGCTGACCACTGAAGGTGACCTGCGTCGCGAAATCAACATGAATATCAAGCGTCTGATGGACCTCGGTTGCTACCGCGGTCTGCGTCATCGTCGTGGTCTGCCGGTTCGCGGTCAGCGTACCAAGACCAACGCGCGCACCCGTAAGGGCCCGCGTAAGCCGATCCGCAAGTAATCGCTTAGGAATATAGTCATGGCAAAACCTGCTGCTCGTCCTCGCAAGAAAGTCAAAAAGACGGTGGTTGATGGGATCGCGCACATCCACGCGTCCTTCAACAACACCATCGTTACCATCACTGATCGTCAGGGCAACGCCCTGTCCTGGGCCACTTCCGGTGGTTCGGGTTTCCGTGGCTCGCGTAAGAGCACTCCGTTCGCTGCCCAGGTGGCGGCCGAGCGTGCCGGCCAGGCTGCTCTGGAATACGGTCTGAAGAACCTTGACGTCAACGTCAAAGGCCCGGGCCCGGGTCGCGAGTCGGCTGTTCGTGCGCTGAATGCCTGCGGTTACAAGATCGCCAGCATCACCGACGTAACCCCGATCCCGCATAACGGCTGCCGTCCGCCGAAAAAGCGTCGCGTGTAATAGGAGACAGTGAGAAATGGCTCGTTACATTGGTCCCAAGTGCAAACTGTCCCGCCGCGAAGGCACTGATCTCTTCCTGAAGAGCGGCGTTCGTGCCCTCGACTCGAAGTGCAAGGCAGAACAAGTTCCCGGCCAGCATGGCCAGCGTCGTGGTCGTCTGTCCGACTACGGTCTGCAGCTGCGCGAGAAACAAAAAGTTCGCCGCATCTACGGCGTTCTGGAACGTCAATTCCGTGGCTACTATCAGGAAGCGTCCCGCCGCAAGGGCTCCACGGGTGAAAACCTGCTGCAGCTGCTTGAGTGCCGTCTGGACAACGTCGTCTACCGTATGGGCTTCGGTTCCACTCGCTCCGAATCCCGTCAGCTGGTGTCCCACAAGACCATCAGCGTCAACGGTCAGACCGTAAACGTGCCGTCCTACCAGGTCAAAGCCGGTGATGTCGTTGCTGTTCGCGAGAAATCGAAGAACCAGCTGCGTATCGCCCAAGCTCTGGACCTGTGCGCCCAGCGCGGTCGCGTTGAGTGGGTCGAAGTGGACACCGACAAGAAAGCCGGCACCTTCAAAAGTGTCCCGGCTCGTGCCGATCTGTCCGCCGACATCAACGAAAACCTGATTGTCGAGCTCTACTCCAAGTAAGGGCTAGAAAATAGGTGCATCCATGCAGAGTTCGGTAAATGAGTTCCTGACCCCCCGCCACATCGATGTGCAGGTGGTCAGCCAAACCCGCGCCAAGATCACTCTCGAGCCTCTCGAGCGTGGTTTCGGCCATACCCTGGGCAACGCGCTGCGTCGCATCCTGTTGTCCTCCATGCCTGGCTGTGCGGTAGTCGAGGCCGAGATCGACGGCGTACTCCACGAGTACTCCGCCATCGAAGGTGTGCAGGAAGATGTCATCGAGATCCTGCTCAACCTGAAAGGCCTGGCCATCAAGCTGCACGGCCGTGACGAAGTGACGCTGACCCTGGCGAAAAAGGGCTCGGGTGTGGTGACCGCTGCCGATATTCAGCTGGATCATGATGTCGAGATCGTCAACGGTGACCATGTTATCGCCCACCTGGCCGATAACGGCGCGCTGAACATGAAGCTGAAAGTCGCTCGTGGCCGTGGCTACGAGCCGGCTGATGCCCGCACCAGCGATGAAGACGAAAGCCGTAGCATTGGCCGTCTTCAGCTCGATGCCTCGTTCAGCCCCGTACGTCGTGTTGCCTACGTGGTCGAGAACGCCCGTGTCGAACAGCGTACCAACCTGGACAAGCTGGTCCTCGATCTGGAAACCAACGGCACCCTGGACCCTGAAGAGGCTATCCGTCGCGCCGCTACCATCCTGCAACAGCAGCTGGCAGCGTTCGTGGACCTCAAAGGCGACAGCGAGCCCGTCGTTGAAGAGCAGGAAGACGAGATCGATCCGATCCTGCTGCGTCCGGTCGATGACCTTGAGCTGACCGTCCGTTCGGCCAACTGCCTGAAGGCAGAGAACATCTACTACATCGGTGACCTGATTCAGCGCACCGAAGTAGAGCTGCTCAAAACGCCGAACCTGGGCAAGAAGTCCCTGACCGAAATCAAGGACGTTCTGGCCTCTCGCGGTCTGTCCCTCGGTATGCGCCTCGATAACTGGCCGCCGGCAAGTCTCAAGAAAGACGACAAGGCTACTGCCTGATCGTCGTAGCTACCGAACGTAAAGTTTGGAAAGGAATTGAACCATGCGCCATCGTAAAAGTGGTCGTCACCTGAGCCGCACCAGCGCGCACCGCAAGGCTATGTTCCAGAACATGGCTGTGTCGCTCTTCGAACACGAACTGATCAAAACCACCCTGCCCAAGGCCAAGGAACTGCGTCGCGTTGCCGAGCCGCTGATCACCCTGGCTAAAGTGGATAGCGTTGCCAACCGTCGTCTCGCTTTCGACCGTACCCGTTCGAAAGAAGCCGTAGGCAAGCTGTTCAACGAACTGGGCAAGCGCTACGCCAACCGTCCGGGCGGCTACCTGCGCATCCTGAAGTGCGGCTTCCGCGCCGGCGACAATGCCCCCATGGCATACGTCGAACTGATTGACCGCGCTGTTGGCGGCCAAGCAGTAGAAGCTGCAGAGTAAGGTTTACGCCTTATAAGAAACCGGGCCTTGTGCCCGGTTTTTTATCGCCTGGAGAAAAGTTTTTATCTATTGATAGGCTCGAATCAATAAATTGGCTTATCAAGTCCCTTGTCACCGATCCTTAACGCCGTCGACTTCTACTGCTTGCTGAGCTGGATCAACAGCCGCAATGCCGTTGGAGGCGCTTAATTGTCCGATTGGGATGTCGGGCCGGGCCTTCTGCCTCCGCAGTTTGCCGGCATACAGGCACCCCGCCGTTGAGGAGAGTAACGATGAGTGACAACACCCGTCTGACGACTGCAGCTGGAGCTCCGGTCGCCGATAACCAGAACGTCCAGACCGCCGGCCCGCGGGGCCCGATGCTGCTGCAGGATGTCTGGTTCCTGGAAAAACTGGCGCACTTCGACCGCGAAGTAATCCCTGAGCGTCGCATGCATGCCAAGGGCTCTGCGGCCTACGGTACCTTCACCGTCACCCAGGACATCACCCGCTATACCCGCGCCAAGCTGTTCTCCCAGGTCGGCAAGCAGACTCCCCTGTTCCTGCGCTTTTCCACCGTTGCGGGCGAGCGTGGCGCAGCAGACGCCGAGCGCGATATCCGTGGCTTCGCCCTGAAGTTCTACACCGAGGAAGGCAACTGGGACCTGGTCGGCAACAACACCCCGGTCTTCTACTTCCGCGATCCGCTGAAATTCCCCGACCTGAACCACGTGGTGAAGCGCGATCCGCGCACCAACCTGCGCAACGCCACGCTGAAGTGGGACTTCTTCTCGCACCTGCCCGAAGCCCTGCACCAGTTGACCATCGACTTCAGCGACCGTGGCCTGCCGCGCAGCTACCGTCACGTCCATGGCTTTGGTAGCCACACGTTCAGCTTCATCAATGCCAGTAATGAACGCTTCTGGGTCAAGTTCCACTTCAAGACCCAGCAGGGCATCGATAACCTGAGCAATGAGGAAGCGGCGAAACTGGTCGGCGCCGACCGCGAGAGCTCCCAGCGCGACCTGTATGACGCCATCGAGCGCGGCGACTTCCCGCGCTGGAAAATGTACGTACAGGTGATGCCGGAGAAAGAAGCGGCGACTTACCGCTACAACCCGTTCGACCTGACCAAGGTCTGGCCGCACGGCGACTACCCGTTGATCGAGGTGGGGTACTTCGAGCTAAATCGCAACCCGGCGAACTACTTCGCCGAAGTCGAGCAGTCGGCATTCTCTCCGGCAAACATCGTTCCTGGCATCGGTTTCTCGCCGGACAAGATGCTCCAGGGTCGCCTGTTCTCCTACGGCGATGCACACCGCTATCGGCTGGGCGTGAACCACCACCAGATCCCGGTGAACGCTGCGAGTAACAACCCGCGCATCTATCACCGCGACGGCGCCATGCGGGTGGACGGCAATAACGGTGACATGACCGTCACCTACGAGCCGAACAGCTTCAGCCAATGGCAGGAGCAACCGGATTACTCCGAGCCGCCGCTGACCCTGGAAGGCAGCGCCGACCACTGGAACCACCGTGTGGACGACGATTACTACAGTCAGCCGGCCGCACTGTTCCGTCTGTTTGACGAAGCACAGCGGCAGCGCCTGTACGAGAACATTGCCGGGGACATGGCAGGCGTACCGGAAGCGATCCAGCGTCGTCAGCTCGCGCTGTTCTTCAAGATCGACCCGGCCTACGGCGAAGGCGTCGCCAAGGCGCTGGGCCTGAAGCTCGACTAAGCTGAAACCGTTCTACCAGCCGCCCTCTTCGGAGGGCGGTTGCGTTTGTGGGGCATCGCGGACTTGACCCCGGTCATGGCCAGTCGCGACCATAGCGCCGTTTAATTCGCTGTCACGTCCCAGGGAGAAGGCTGATGCAAGGCCACGCCGAGGTTATCGATTATCTCAACACGCTGCTGACCGGTGAGCTGGCCGCTCGCGACCAGTATTTCATCCACTCGCGCATGTACGAGGATTGGGGCTTCAGCAAGCTCTACGAGCGTCTCAATCACGAGATGGAAGAGGAAACTCAGCACGCCGATGCGTTGCTGCGTCGCATCCTCCTGCTCGAAGGCACCCCGCGCATGCGCCCGGACGACATTCACCCGGGCAAGACCGTGCCGGAAATGCTGGAAGCCGACCTGAAGCTGGAGCGCCATGTGCGCGCTGCGCTGGCTAAGGGCATTGCGCTGTGCGAGAAGCACAAGGACTTCGTCACCCGCGATATCCTGCGCGTGCAGTTGACCGATACCGAGGAAGATCACGCCTACTGGCTGGAGCAGCAACTCGGCCTGATCGCCAAGATGGGCCTGGAGAACTACCTGCAGTCGCAGCTCTGATTCGCCAGCCGTAAAGAAAAAGCCCCTGCGCTGATCGGCGACAGGGGCTTTTTCATACCGGCGCGGATCAGGCCCGGTCACGCTCCAGCAGCGGCTTGAGGAAGTGCCCGGTGTGTGACACCGCCAGCTCCGCAACCTGCTCCGGCGTGCCGGTGGCGATGATCTGGCCGCCCTTGGAGCCGCCCTCGGGGCCGAGGTCGACCAGCCAGTCGGCGGTCTTGATCACGTCCAGGTTGTGCTCGATCACCACCACGGTGTTGCCGTGATCGCGCAGGCGATGCAGCACGTCCAGCAGTTGCTGGATATCCGCGAAGTGCAGGCCGGTGGTCGGCTCGTCGAGGATGTACAGCGTCTTGCCGGTATCGCGTTTGGACAGCTCGCGGGACAGCTTGACCCGCTGTGCCTCGCCGCCGGACAAGGTGGTCGCACTCTGCCCCAGCTTGATGTACGACAGGCCGACGTCCATCAGCGTCTGCAGCTTGCGGGCGATGGCCGGCACGGCGTCGAAGAACGCGCGGGCGTCCTCGATGGTCATGTCCAGCACCTCGGTGATGCTCTTGCCCTTGTAACGGACTTCCAGGGTCTCGCGGTTGTAGCGCTTGCCCTTGCAGACGTCGCAGGGCACGTAGATGTCCGGCAGGAAGTGCATCTCCACCTTGATCACGCCATCGCCCTGGCAGGCCTCGCAGCGGCCACCCTTGACGTTGAACGAGAAACGCCCCGGGCCGTAGCCGCGCGAACGGGCCTCCGGCACGCCGGCGAACAGCTCGCGGATCGGCGTGAACAGCCCGGTGTAGGTCGCCGGGTTGGAGCGCGGAGTGCGGCCGATCGGGCTCTGGTCGATGTCCACCACCTTGTCCAGGTGCTGCAGGCCATCGAACGAGTCATAGGGCGCGACCTCCAGCGTGGTGGCGCCGTTGAGCGCGGTGGCGGTGATCGGGAACAGGGTGTTGTTGATCAGCGTCGACTTGCCCGAGCCGGAGACGCCGGTAATGCAGGTGAACAGACCGACCGGGATTTCCAGGTTGACGTTCTGCAGGTTGTTGCCGCGCGCGCCCTTGAGCTTGAGCAACTGCTTCTTGTTGCGCGGGGTGCGTTCTGCGGGCACGACGATCTTGGTGCGGCCGGACAGATAGGCGCCGGTGACCGAGTCCGGATGGTCCATGACCTGCTGCGGTGTGCCCTCGGCGACGATCTGCCCGCCGTGTACACCGGCACCCGGGCCGATGTCCACGACGTAGTCGGCGAGGCGGATGGCGTCCTCGTCGTGCTCGACCACGATCACCGTGTTGCCCAGGTTGCGCAGGTGGGTGAGGGTGCCCAGCAGGCGTTCGTTGTCGCGCTGGTGCAGGCCGATGGAAGGTTCGTCGAGGATGTACATGACGCCCACCAGGCCCGCGCCGATCTGGCTGGCCAGGCGGATGCGCTGGGCTTCGCCTCCGGATAGGGTGTCGGCGCTGCGGTCCAGGGTCAGGTAGTCGAGGCCGACGTTGACCAGGAACTGCAGGCGTTCGCGAATTTCCTTGAGGATCTTCGAGGCGATCTCGCCACGGCGACCGGTCAGGGTCAGGCTCTCTGCGTATTCACAGGCAGTGCCCACCGGCATCGAGGTGATCGCTGGCAGCGTCTTGTCGCCGACCCACACGTGGCGTGCTTCGCGGCGCAGGCGAGTGCCGTGGCAGTCCGGGCAGGGCTGGGTGCTGAGGAACTTGGCCAGTTCCTCGCGCACGGTGGCCGACTCGGTCTCGCGGTAGCGACGTTCCAGGTTCGGCAGGATGCCTTCGAACGGGTGCGCGCGCTTGACGATGTCGCCGCGGTCGTTGAGGTAGCGGAATTCGACGTTCTCGCGGCCCGAACCATTGAGGATGAACTTCTGGTGGTCCGGGTCGAGATCCTGGAAGGGCTCTTCCAGGCTGAAACCGAAGTGCCCGGCCAGGGAACCGAGCATCTGGAAGTAGTAGACGTTGCGCCTGTCCCAGCCGCGGATCGCGCCTTCGGCCAGGGTCAGTTCACCATTGACCACACGCCGCGCGTCGAAGAACTGCTTCACGCCCAGGCCATCGCAGGTCGGGCAGGCGCCGGCCGGGTTGTTGAAGGAGAACAGCTTGGGTTCCAGCTCGCTGATGGAGTGGCCGCAGATCGGGCAGGCGAAGCGGGCGGAGAAGATCATCTCTTCGCCTTCTTCATCATCCATCGGTGCGACCAGCGCGATACCGTCGGCGAGGTTGATCGCTGTCTCGAAGGACTCTGCCAGGCGCTGCTGCAGGTCGCCGCGGACCTTGAAGCGGTCCACGACGATATCGATGGAGTGCTTGAGCTTCTTGTCCAGCTTCGGCACTTCGTCCAGCTCGTAGAGCTTGCCGTCGACGCGGGCGCGGACGAAACCCTGGGCACGCATCTCGTCGAACACCGCCAGGTGCTCGCCCTTGCGTTCGCGGATCACCGGTGCCAGCAACATCAGCTTGCGGCCTTCGGGCAGCGCCAGTACCTGGTCGACCATCTGGCTGACGGTCTGCGCTTCCAGCGGAATGTCATGGTCCGGGCAGCGCGGAATACCCACGCGCGCATAGAGCAGGCGCAGGTAGTCGTAGATCTCGGTGATGGTGCCGACGGTGGAGCGCGGGTTGTGGGAGGTGGACTTCTGCTCGATGGAGATCGCCGGCGACAGGCCTTCGATGGTGTCGACGTCGGGCTTTTCCATCATCGAGAGGAACTGCCGGGCATAGGCAGACAGGGATTCCACGTAACGGCGCTGGCCCTCGGCGTAGAGCGTGTCGAAAGCCAGGGAAGACTTGCCGGAACCGGACAGGCCGGTGATCACGATCAACTTGTCGCGCGGCAGGGTCAGGTCGATGTTCTTCAGGTTGTGGGTACGTGCCCCACGGATGAGGATCTTGTCCACTACGGCCTCGCTTGGCGGGCGAAAACAAATGAGTATACGGGGCGGGGTCGGCACGCGGCAAAGTGGCGCGTGTGTTCGCTTGGACTCCGGGGCTGCTAGAATGCGCGGCTATTTTTCGGCGTTGGCGACAACCGGCCCTGCAAGGCCTGGGTGGCGCAGCGCCACGGGGGCAATTCAGCGCACTCCCGTTTTTCGTCTTTCCATGAGGGGCCTATGCACGATTCCCACACTGAGCGCATGAGTGGCACCGAAACCCGCGCGGCCGCCGGCCTGTCCCTGGTCTTCGCGTTCCGCATGCTCGGCATGTTCATGGTCCTGCCGGTGCTCGCCACCTATGGCCAGGACCTGGCCGGCGCCACCCCGGCACTGATCGGCCTGGCCATCGGCGCCTACGGCCTGACCCAGGCGATCCTGCAGATCCCGCTGGGCACCTTGTCCGACCGCATCGGCCGCCGGCCGATCATCATCGTCGGCCTGCTGGTGTTCGCCGCCGGCGCCGCGCTGGCGGCCAACGCCGATTCCATCTGGGGCATCATCGCCGGCCGCGTCCTGCAGGGTGCCGGGGCGATTTCCGCGGCGGTGATGGCGATGCTTTCCGACCTCACCCGCGAGCAGCACCGCACCAAGGCCATGGCGATGATCGGCATGAGCATCGGCGTGTCCTTCGCCGTGGCGATGGTTGCCGGCCCCGTGCTGACCCACTGGTTCGGCCTGCACGGGCTGTTCTGGTTCACCGCCGGCATGGCCCTGGTGGGCATGCTGATCATCCTGTTCTTCGTGCCAACGCCTGATCACCGCATGCAGCATCGCGAGTCGAGCGTGGCCAGGCAGTCGCTGCTGCCGACCCTGAAGAATGGCGAACTGCTGCGCCTGGACGCCGGCATCCTGGTGCTGCATGCGATCCTCATGGCCAGCTTCGTCGCGCTGCCGCTGGCACTGGTCGAGCGCGCCGGGCTGCCCAAGGAAGAACACTGGTGGGTCTACCTGACCGCGCTGCTGGTGGGCTTCTTCGGCATGGTGCCGTTCATCATCTACGCCGAGAAGAAGCGCCAGATGAAGCGCGTACTGGCCGGCGCCGTGGCAACCCTGATGCTCTGCGAACTGTTCTTCTGGGAGTTCGGCAACAGCCTCAAGGAACTGGTGTTCGGCATCATCGTCTACTTCACCGCGTTCAACCTGCTGGAGGCCTCGCTGCCCTCGCTGGTGAGCAAGGTGTCGCCGGCCGGTGGCAAGGGCACGGCGATGGGCGTGTACTCCACCAGCCAGTTCCTCGGCGCCGCCGTGGGCGGCATCCTCGGCGGCTGGATGTACCAGCACGGCGGGCTCGACGGGGTGTTCATCGGCTGCGCGGTGCTGGCTGCCCTCTGGCTGGCGATTGCTGTTACCATGCGCGAACCGCCTTATGTAACGAGTATTCGCCTGCCTTTGTCCGACGAGGCCCTGCGCGATGCTTCGTTGGCTGAGCGTTTCAAGGCATTGCCCGGTGTGAGCGATGTGATGGTGGTCGCTGAAGAAGCGGCCGCTTATGTCAAAGTGGATTCCCAACAAGTGGATCGCACGTCCCTCGAGCGCCTCGCCGGTGCCGAGCAGGCGACGTGCTGAAGCCTTTAGGAGAGCGTCATGGCCCGTGGGGTTAACAAAGTCATTCTGGTAGGTAACGTCGGTGGCGATCCGGAAACCCGTTACATGCCCAACGGCAACGCGGTGACCAACGTCACCCTGGCCACCAGCGAGAGCTGGAAGGACAAGCAGACCGGCCAGCAGCAGGAGCGTACCGAGTGGCACCGCGTGGTGTTCTTCGGTCGCCTGGCGGAGATCGTCGCCGAGTACGTGCGCAAGGGCTCGCAAATCTATGTCGAAGGCAGCCTGCGCACTCGCAAGTGGCAGGGCCAGGACGGTCAGGACAAGTACACCACCGAGATCGTGGTCGACATCAACGGCAACATGCAGCTGCTCGGCGGCCGTCCGGGCGCCGGTGGTGACGATGCTCCGCGCGCTCCCCGCGAGCCGCAGCAGCGTCCGCAGCAGGCCCAGCGTCCTGCGCCGCAGCAGCAGTCCCAGCCCGCGCCGCAACCGGCTCCGGACTACGACAGCTTCGACGACGATATTCCGTTCTGATCCGAACGATTCGTCTCCCAAGAGCGCAGCCTTCGAGCTGCGCTTTTGCGTTTCTGGGACGCTCGTTTTGGCGAATGTTCGTAAAAGTCTTTCTCGGTGGCGACTATTTAATTAGCTAGCTAACTGAATGATTCTGGAGCTGCCTTGATGTACGGCAAAACCGGAGAAGAAAAGACATGAGCATTACAGTGACCGAGCGTGACGACGACCATAAATCCCGCGAGTTCCGCGCCCATGGAGGGCGTTGCTGGGATGTGTACCAGGAAGGCCTGCTGGTCGGCATCTTCCACAGCGAGAGCGAGGCGCAAGCCTATCGCGTCGCCCTGGAGTTGGAGACGCGCTACCGCCACGCGGCAGAGTTCTAGAAAGTAAAAAGCCCCGTGGCGACGGCCGCGCCACGGGGCGTGTGAGTCCTGAATCCCCACAAAAAACATCCGCGCGCGCAGCCAATGCGGAGGTTCTGGGGAAACCGCCCGGCGAACCGGACGGCAGGCGATCAGAACTGGTAGTTCACCGTCGCGGTGACGTTGCGCTTCTCGCCGAAGTAGCAGAAGTCCAGGCTGTAGCAGGACGCGACGTAATCCTTGTCCAGCAGGTTGTTGGCGTTGAGGCTGACATCCAGTCCCTTCAGGCCGACGCGGGAAAGGTCGTAGCCGATGCGCGCGTCCACCAGGGTGTAGTCCGGCACGCGCAGGGTGTTTTCCTTGTCCGCCCAGGTCTCGCCGACGTAGCGGGCGCCGCCGCCGAGGGTCAGGCCATCCAGCGGGCCGGCGTTGAAGCCGTAGTCGGCCCACAGCGAGGCCATGTGCTTGGGCGCCTGGTTCGGGGTGTGGCCCTGGTTGCCGTCCAGCGACTTGGTGTAGGTGATGTCGGTGTAGGTGTAGCTGCCGAGCACCTTGAGGTTGTCGGTGACCTGGGTGTGGGCTTCCAGCTCGAAGCCCTGGGAACGCACTTCGCCCACGGAGGTGTAGAAGTTGTCCTGCGGCTCCTTCGACGCGACGTTCTCCTGGGTGATGTGGAAGACCGATGCGGTGTACAGGCTGCGGCTGCCCTCGGGCTGGAACTTCAGGCCGGCTTCCCACTGCTTGCCCTCGGTCGGTTCCAGCGGCGTACCGGACTGGTCGGAGTAGGCGTTGGGGTTGAACGACTCGGAGTAGCTGATGTACGGCGCGATACCGTTGTCGAACAGGTACAGCGCGCCGAGGCGGCCGGTGAACTTCTTCCAGTCGTCGTCGGCCTTGCTGCCGGTGCTGCGATTCTTGTCCTCGACGGTCACCCAGTCCTCGCGCATGCCCAGCGAGAAGCGCCAGTTGTCGATGTCGATCAGGTCCTGCAGGTAGACGCCGGTCTGCTCGAGGCGACGGGTATGGTTGTCGTCGGGGTAGTAGCTGATGGCGTCGTTGCCGTAGTGCGGGTGGAAGGCGTCCAGCGGTTGCGCCGAGCCCGAGCGCCAGTCCACGGTGGTGCGACGCTTCTGGTAGTCCAGGCCCATCAGCAGGGTGTGCTTGGCGGCGCCGGTGTTGAACTCGGCCTGGGCCATGTTATCGATGATGTACGCCTGCAGGTGCTCGCTGGCGCCGGAGAAGTAGCGGTTCAGGGTGTCCTCGTCAGGCGCGGTCCAGCCGTACGCATAGACCTGGGAGAGGTCGACGTCGGAGTCCAGGTAGCGGAAGTTCTGCCGCGCGGTCCAGACGTCGTCGAAGCGGTGCTCCAGCTGGTAGCCGAACATGCGCTGCGTGCGGTCGAAGTCGTCCTTGCTCGGCTCGCCGTCGAAGAATTCGCGGGAGATCTTCTGGCCATTGTGGTGGAACAGCGCGCCATCCGCCGGCACGCCGCCGTGGTAGCCGCCGTTCGGGTCGTGCTGCAGGTAGCCCTGCAGGGTCAGCGTGGTGGCGTCGGTGAAGTCGATGGCCAGGGTCGGGGCGATGGCGTAGCGCTCTTCCTTGACGTGGTCGAACTGGGTGTCCGAACCCTTGCCCAGGCCGACCAGGCGGTAGGCGATGCGCTTCTCTTCATCCAGTGGGCCGCTGAAGTCGAAGCCCATTTCCTTCTGGCCCATGTTGCCGACGGTGCCGGTGATCTGGTGGTAATCCTCGTACAGCGGCTTCTTGCTGGTCAGCGCCACCAGCCCGCCCGGAAGACTGCGGCCGTAAAGCACCGAGGACGGGCCCTTGAGCACATCGATGCGCTCAAGGAAGTACGGGTCGATCTGCATCGAGCTGAAGGTGCCGCTGTCGCCCATGGCCTTCAGGCCGTCGAGGTAGATGTTGTCGACGCTGTTGTCGGCGAAGCCGCGCATGACGATGTAGTCGTAGCGGTTCGAGGCGCCGACCTGGCCGGTGAAGATACCGGGGGTGTAGCGGATCGCCTGCTGCACGGTCTTGGAGGCGGTGTCGTCGATCTGCTCGCGAGTGATCACCGAGACGCTCTGGCTGGTTTCCAGCAGGGACTTGGAGGTCTTGGTAGCGATCTGGCTGTGGGTCGCCAGGTAGCCGTCTTCCTCGCCCAGTGCGTTGCCCAGGGCGAATACGTTGCTGGACGGCATGGCCAGCACGTCGGTCGGTGCGGCCGGGCGCAGCACGTAGTTGCCGTTGCCCTGGTCCACGGCCTCCAGCGGAGTGTCCGCCAGCAGGCGCCCGAGGCCCTGGTCCACCGAGTAGGTGCCGTTCAGCCCCGCCGAATTCAGCCCGCGAGTCTGCTCCGGGGTTGCCGACAGGGTGATCCCCGCTTCGCGGGCGAAGGCGTTCAGTACCTCGCCCAGCGGGCCGGCCGGGATGGCATAGGCGCGGCTGCTGGTGATGGCGGCACCGTCCGCGGCGAAGGCGGTCAGCGGCAGGCTGGCGCCGAGGCTGGCGCACAGCAGCGCGCCGCGCACGGCATGGGCGAGGCAGCTGGCGCGGGACAGGGCGGGGGAGGAGGTCAGGGCGTGGACGGCTCGCATGGAGGGGCTTCCGTGGACAGGGGAATCATCGGGTTATTCCTCCTTGCCGACCGAGGCGGCGAAACCCGACAAAAATAATTCTCGATTGCGAAGAAATATTATTTTGCGGCGACCTTATCGGTGGCTTGGTTTGAGGCTCGGGCAAGGTCCCCTCTCCCTGAAGAGAGAGGGGACTGATCGGAGTGGGTGATACGTCTTTGCTCGCCGGTGGGCGCAGTTCTTTCCGTTCGCACGGATAACTCCCTCTCCCTTCAGGGAGAGGGCGGGGGAGAGAGTGTTGGGCCGAGCGCCGATCTTCTCATTCAGCCCCGCGCACTCACCGTCACCCACCAGTCCGTGCGCTTCTCCACCCGCACCGGCAGCGTCCGCGGCAGCAGGGCCAGCAACTGGTTGGTGTCATCCAGACGGAACACGCCGGAAAGGCGCAGGTCGGCCACACTGGCATCGCAGTGCAGATGGCCATGGCGATAGCGGCTGATCTCGGCGAGGAAGTCGGCCAGGCGCATGTCGCGGGTAACGATCAGCCCATCGGCCCAGGCGGCGCTGTCCATGTTGCTGCGTTCGGCCAGGAGGGCGCTGTCGCCGTTGATCTCGAAGGTCTGTCCGGGCCCGGCGATGGCAGTGGTCTGACCGCGCACGCGCGGAGCGATGGCCACCGAGCCTGCCTCGACGCTCAGGCGTGTGCTGCGCTCGTCCTGGCGCAGGACAAACCGCGTACCCAGCGCCTCGAACAGACCATCCCGGTTGCTCACCCGCAGTGGGCGTGAGGCGTCCTTGGCCGTGCTCAGCAGGATCTCGCCACGCTCCAGAAGCAGCAGGCGCTGGTTCGTATCGAAGCGCACATTCACCGCGCTGTCGGTGTTCAGTTGCAGCACGCTGCCATCGGTCAGGGTGAAGCGCTGGCGCTCGCCGACGGTTGTGCTGAAGTCCGCCATCCAGCGTTGCCAGGGCGCGACCTCGCGGGCCAGCCACAGCGCGGAGGCGCCGACGGCGAAGGTCGACAGCAGCTTGAGCGCCTGGCGCCGCTGCAGTCGCTGAGTGGAGCTTTCCAGGGTTTCCAGCGCCACCCGAGCGCCGGGCACTGCCTGGTAGCCGGCCGCCAGTTCACTGTTCAGCGCCTGCACCCGCAGCCAGGCGGTTTCGTGTTCGGGATTGGCCTGGCGCCAGTGTTCGCAGGCGTTGCGCAGTTCGGCATCGGCATTGCCGTTCAGCCGCAGGGTCCACTGGATCGCCTGCTTCACCACCCGTGGATCGGGTGTGGCGCCATTCATTCGGCGTACCGCAGCTGGTAGCAGTGGAACAGCGCCTCGGCGATGTAGCGCTCCACCGAGCGCACGGAAACGCCCAGTTCCTCGGCGATCTGCGCATGCGGCATGCCTTCACACTGGGCCAGCAGGAAGGCGCTGCGCACCTTGGGCTTGAGGCCATCGAGGAGGCGGGCGATGTTTTCCAGCAGTTGCAGGATGTTGTGCTGCGCCTCCGCCGAGGGGACTTGTGCCTTGGGCAGGTGCGCGATGGATTCGAGGTAGGCGCGCGCCAGTTCCTCGCGGCGCCAGTGATCGATCACCAGGCCTCGGGCCACGGTCCGCAGGAAGGCGCGCGGAGTGCGCAGCTCACTGCGCTCGGGTCGCAGCAGCACACGCACGAAGGTGTCCTGCGCCAGGTCGGCGGCATCGGCGGCATTGCCCAGCCGGCCGCGCAACCAGTTGTGCAGCCAGCCGTGATGGTCGCTGTAGAGCGACTGGACGTCGTAGGTGGAAGACATGGGCGCGCAAAACTGCAAATGATAATTTATCGCATTTTCAACAAGGCGATGGCCATTTGCAAGATATGTCTGAGGCTCCGGTGTTTCCTGTAGGAGCGAGCTTGCTCGCGAACTGTTCGGCACCGGAGCTGCCGGGAAATCCGTTCGCGAGCGAGCTCGCTCCTACAAACAGGCCTCGTGCCTTTTCTCAGCGGTACCAGCGCGGCGTATACACCCAGTCACCACCGCCGGCACGGGAGAAGCGTCGGGTCAGCGACGAGCCGATGATCACCAGGGTGCGCATGTCGACCATCTCCGGGGTCAGCTCGCCGAGACTGACGACGCGCAGGGCCTCCGCCGGGCGACCGATATCGCGGCCGAGCACCACCAGGGTTCCCGGCGTGCGGTGGCGGCGGACGATGTCCAGCGCGCGCCCCAACTGCCACGGTCGCGCCTTGGAGATCGGATTGTAGAAGGCCATGGCCAGGTCGGCGGCGCCGGCATGGTCGAGGCGCTTCTCGATGGTTTCCCAGGGCTTGAGGTTGTCCGACAGGGAAATCAGACAGAAATCGTGCCCCAGCGGCGCCCCGGCCTTGGCGGCGGCGGCCAGAGCGGCGGATACGCCCGGCAGCACCTCCAGCTCCACGCCATGCCAGTGCGGGTCTTCGCTCTCGTGCAGGGCTTCCATCACGGCGGCGGCCATGGCGAATACGCCGGGGTCGCCAGAGGAAATGACGACAACCCGGCGCCCGCCGGCGGCCAGCTCGAAAGCGTGGCGGGCGCGCTGCATTTCCTCGCGGTTGTCGGTGCAGTGGCGCACCTGGTCCTCGCGCAGCGGCTCGGCCATCTTCACGTAGGTTTCGTAGCCGAGCAGGTCCTGGGCTTCGTCCAGGGCGCGGCGCACGGCGGGGATCATGAAGTCGCTGGCGCCGGGGCCGAGGCCGATCACGCTGAGCTTGCCGCGTGGCTGGCCGATGTTGTGGGCTTCGACCGGCGTCGCGGCGCGGTGCAGGTGGAAGGAGTCGCCGTGCAGCACGGGCGGCGGCAGCTCGCTGTCGTTGCCGATGAAGCGCAGCGGCACGCCCAGCTCGCTGGCGGCCTCTGCCAGGGCCGGATCGGCCATGCGGCAGCGTGGGGCGATGACCGCCGCCAGCGATGCCTTTGCCAGTCCGGCTTGCGCCAGGCCCTGGTGGATGCGCTCAGGCAGATGCGAATCCACCAGCGTGACATGAGCCAGCACGACGCGCGGGTGGATGCGCAGTTCGTTGTGTGCGATGCCATCGGCGCCCGCATCGATGCGCAAGGTATGCGCGGCGTCTTCGGCCAGCGGCAGGTCCAGCTTGTCCAGCCAGGGAGCGTCGCCTTCGATGCGCAGCGTGTCGCCGCCCAGCAGGTCGGAGACGAAGCGTTTGCCCTGCTCGATGTCCGCCAGCGCGTAGCCCTGCGGCGGATCGAGCAGGCAGGCGCCGAATCGCAGCTCGCCGCTGGTGGTGATGGCTGGCGCCACTTCCAGTGCGGTGGCGATTTCGCGGGCGATGCGATTCACCCCGCCGAGTCCGCCGAGCAGCGGCACCACGGCGCTGCCGTCTTCGGCGACGGCCAGCACCGGCGGTTCCGCGCCCTTCTCCACGAGCAGCGGGGCAAGGGTACGGATGACGATGCCAGCAGCGCACAGGGCGATGATCGGGGTGTCGTCGCGGTAGAGCTGGCGCAGGGTATCGCCGAAGGTCGCGTAGGACTCGTCGGCGCCTTCAACTCGGTCCTTCAGGCCCATCACGCGCGCCTGTGGATAAACCTTCTGCAGGCGCCGGGCAGTGGCCAGTGCGCCCTGGCCGAGAATGACGATAGCGGTGCGCATCAGCCGTTCCACCGCTGGCCGGGGATGACGATCATCGAGAAGTAGGGCGACGCCATCGGGTCCACGTCATCCAGCGCGACGATACGCTGCTCGCGCATGGTCGCGCGTTCGACGTAGTGCGCGCCGTCGTCGCGGCCCAGCTCGCGCAGCACGCGGCGGACCTTGTCGAAATTGCGGCCGAGCTTCATCACCACGGCCGCGTCGGCGTCGGCCAGGCGGCGCTTGAGTTCGTCTTCCGGCAACACGCCGGAGAGCACCGAGAGGCTCTGGTTGCGGTACACCAGTGGCACGCCGAGTACGGCCGCACTGCCGAGCATCGAGCAGACGCCGGGTACGACTTCGGTGTCATACCGATCCGAAAGGCGGTCGTGCAGGTACATGTACGAGCCGTAGAAAAAGGGATCGCCCTCGCAGATCACCGCGACGTCACGGCCGGCGTCCAGATGCTCGGCCACCTGGGCGGCAGCGGTGTCGTAGAAGTCGCTGATCACGCCTTCGTAGGTCAGCGGCGGTTCGAGCTTTTCGGTGGTCACCGGGTACACCAGCGGCAGACGCTGCTGAGTTTCCAGCAGGTGCTCCTCGATGATGGCGAAGGCATTGCCGCCCTGGCCTGCGTGGTGCTTGGCCTTGGCCACGAAGTAGCCGATCACCGGGGACGCGCGCAGCAGGCGCAGCGCCTTGAGGGTCAGCAGTTCCGGGTCGCCCGGGCCGACGCCCAGGCCGATCAGGCGGCCGGCCATCACTCCACCTCCGTGGCGAGTGCGTTCACCGCCGCGGCCGCCATCGCGCTGCCGCCACGACGACCGCGGACGATCACGTAGGGTACGCCACGGCTGTCGGCGGCCAGTGCATCCTTGGACTCCATGGCGCCGACGAAGCCCACCGGGAAGCCGAGGATCAGTGCCGGTTTCGGTGCGCCGGCGTCGAGCATTTCCAGCAGGTAGAAGAGGGCGGTCGGCGCGTTGCCGATCACCACCACGGCGCCTTCGAGGTGCTCGCGCCAGTGCTCCAGGGCCACCGCCGAGCGGGTGTTGCCCAGCTCGCGGGCGAGCGTCGGGACGTTCGGATCGTTGAGTGTGCAGATCACCTCGTTGTGTGCCGGCAGGCGCGCGCGGGTGATGCCCTCGGCGACCATCCGCGCATCGCAGAGGATCGGCGCGCCCGCGGCCAGCGCCGCGCGGCCGATGGCACCGGCGCCTGCGGAGAAGCGCAGGTCCTGCACCACGTCGACCATGCCGCAGGCGTGGATCACGCGCACGGCCAGTTTCTCCAGGTCGGCCGGGATGCCGGTGAGGTCGGCTTCGGCGCGGATGGTGGCGAAGGATTGGCGATAGATCGCCTGGCCGTCGCGAATGTAATCAAGCATCGATGGAGTCTCCAGGTGCGGCCAGCAGGTCGCCGGCGGCATCGAGGGAAAGGTTGCGCGCCAGCGGCTGGCCGAAGCCGGCCACGCCATCGGCGCGACGGAACAGGTCATAACGGCCGTCGGCGACGGCCAGCAGGGTGTAGGGGGCGACATGGGCGGCGGCGCAGGAGCGTGGGCAGCCGCACAGATGCACGCCGGCTGGTGGCGCGTGGCGCAGGCGTTCGGCGAGGCGCAAGGCATCGGCCTTGGTATCGGCCAGCCCGCGCGCACAGCCGCTGGAGCCACTGCACGCGACGATGCGCGACAGCGGCCGCGCAGCGTCGATCACCAGGCCGAGGCCGCCCAGTGCGCCGAGGGCAACGGCGGCATCCACCTGGGCCACCTCCGGCAGGATCAGGCTTTGCCAGGGTGTCAGCCGCAGCTGCCCGCCACTGAAGCGCTCGGCGAGATCGGCGAGGCCGAACAGTGTGGCGCTGTCGAGGCGGCCGAGGACGAATCCCGCGCCGACCATGGTGCTTTCTGGCTGGCGCTGAGGCTGAATCCCGAGATGGCCGAAAGCCTGTGCTGCAGGGCGCCGCCAGTTATCCACAGCGGGTCCGAGTTGCAGCGCAAAGGGCAGGCGTTGCTGCAGGCGCTCCAGCAGCACTTCGTCGCCGAGCATTTCGCGCAGGTGGCGCATGCGCGTCTGGCCGTCGCCGGCGAGGTCGAGGAACAGCTGCAGCAAGGTTTCCACCAGCAGCGGCACCTGCTCGGCACTGACGGCGGCAAGGGCGGGGCGATCCGTCTCGTTGCGTGGCGGACAACCGGCCAGGCCGAAGGCGAACAGCGGTGCTGCGTCGTCAGACATCGCCGACAGCCAGAGATCGTTGGGGTGCTCCAGCATTGCCAGGGCTTCGCCACCGTCGAGCTGGATGCCGAACTTGGGCGACAGGCCATGGAAGCGCGGGGTGCGCTCCAGCAGGTCGAGCAGTTGGCGGGCCAGCGGAGCAGCGTCGAAAGCCGTGGCGGCGTCGAGGCCGAGCGCCGGGCTGACCAGCAGATTGCGCACATCATCCGACGCCAATTCACGCGGGCCGAGGCCGGCGTTCAACAATTCATGGCTCAGCGCATTTTCAGCGCCAGCATGCACGCCGCGAATCTGCAGATTGGCGCGGTTGGTCGCTTCCAGCACGCCATCGGCATGGCGCTCGGCGGCCTGGGCAATGGCTCGCGCAGCGTGGGCGTCGAGCTGCCCACAGGGCAGCTTGATGCGGCAGATGCCGCCATCGCGGGAGGCCACGATGCGCAGCAGGCCGGGGCAGGCATGCGGGCGGACGGGCAGAGCGGATGTGTCTTGCACTGAGGTCACCAGGGCTGGGTCGCGGTGACCTGCGAATCCCCACAGGGGACTTCACGACACCGATACACCCCGCTCGATGTCTGCACACGCGACTGGTTTCGTCGGCAGGTCTCCTGGCTGGCAGGTCCTCATCCAGCGCGGCCTTCCCGGTTGCCCAGTGGCCTGGCCGGCGGCACGGAACGTTGTCCCGTGGCGCCGCAATGCGCGGACTCGCTGCTTACAGTTGCGGGGGCAGCCACGGCTTAACCGTGTTCCCTCTTCGGCTCCCGGAAACCTCACCGATAGGGGCGAAGCGTCCTACGAGCACCGACGAAGCGGGTATTATGCCTGCTTTGCCCGAAGGCAGGAAAAGCCTGCCCGTCGGATCGATCGTCGCACTCTCGAGGAATTTTCATGACGCCCTGGCTGACCATCGTCGGCATCGGCGAGGACGGTTACGCCGGCCTCGGCAAGGCCGCGCGCCGTGCCCTGCTCGCCGCCAGCGAAGTGATCGGCGCGCCGCGCCAGCTGGAGCTGCTGCCGCACTGCCTGCGCGCCAACCGCCAAGCCTGGCCGAGCCCGTTCAGCCTGGAGCCGGTGCTGCGCCGGCGCGGCGAGCCGACCTGCGTGCTGGCCAGCGGCGACCCGATGTGGTTCGGCGTCGGCGCAAGCCTGGCCCGCCAGGTTCCGGCCGAGGAAATGCGCGTGCTTTGCGCTCCGTCCTCCGCCTCGCTGGCTGCCGCACGGATGGGCTGGGCATTGCAGGACTGCACGTTGCTGTCGCTGGTGGCGCGGCCATTGGCGGCGCTCAATGCGCAGATTCACGACGGTGTGAAGCTGTTGATCCTCAGCAATGACGGCGACAGTCCTGCGGCCGTTGCTGCGCTGTTGCGCGAGCGGGGGTTTGCTGCGAGCCGGCTCAGCGTGCTGGAGCACCTGGGCGGCGACCACGAACGACGCATCGATGGTCTGGCGAATGACTGGTCGCTGGCGCAGGCGGCTGCGCTGAATCTGCTGGCGGTGCAGTGCATCGCCGGTGAACACGCGCAGCGCCTGCCGCTCACTGTCGGCCTGCGCGACGATGACTATCGCCACGACGGTCAGTTGACCAAGCGCGATGTACGCGCCGTGACCCTGGCGCGGCTGGCGCCGAAACCGGGCGAGTTGCTCTGGGATGTCGGCGCCGGTTGCGGCTCCATCGGCATCGAATGGATGCGCGCACATCCGAGCTGCCGCACGCTGGCCATCGAAGCCAACGAAGGGCGCCAGGAGCACATCCGCTTCAATCGCGATGCCCTCGGCGTACCGGCGCTGCAACTGGTCTGCGGCGCCGCGCCGGAAGCACTGCAGGGGCTGGAGCGTCCGGATGCGATCTTCATCGGCGGCGGCGTGACCCTGCCCGGCGTATTCGACCAGTGCTGGGAGCAGCTCAAACCCGGCGGCCGCCTGGTGGCCAATGCCGTCACCCTGCAGAGCGAATCCATGCTGCTGAGCTGGCGCGCGCGCATCGGTGGCGAGCTGACCCGCCTGTCGGTGTCCCAGGCCCAGCCGCTGGGTGGCTTCGACACCTGGCGCGCGGCGCTGCCGATCACTTTGCTGGAAGTCTGGAAGCCGCTGGCCGAGTGAGCATGCGCGAAGAAACCCCGGAGCAGCCACGCCCGCTGCGCAGCGGCTACACCACCGGCAGTTGTGCTACGGCCACCAGCCTCGCGGCAGCACGCCTGCTGCTCACCGGTGAAGCGCTGGATGCCGCGCAGATCGCCCTGCCCAAGGCGCGTTGCGCGACCCTGCGCCTGGAGTTCTGCCGGCTTACTGCTGAAGGTGCCGAAGCCGGCACGCTGAAGGACGCCGGCGACGACCCGGACGTGACCCATGGCGCGCTGGTATTTGCCCGTGTCGTGCTGAGCGATGAGCCGGGTGTGCGTTTTCATGCCGGGGACGGTGTCGGCACGGTGACCAAACCCGGGCTGGTGCTGCCGGTGGGCGAGCCGGCGATCAACCCGGTGCCGCGGCAGATGATGCGTGACAACCTCGCCGCGCTGGCGGCCGAATGTGGCTATGCCGGCGGCTTCGAGGTGACGATCCATATCGAGGGCGGCGCCGAGCTGGCGCAGAAGACCATGAACCCGCGCCTGGGCATCCTCGGCGGTCTGTCGATTCTCGGCACCACCGGCATCGTCCGACCGTTCTCCTGCTCGGCCTACATCGCCTCGATCCAGCAGGGTATCGACGTCGCCCGCGCCAACGGCTTCCGCCATCTTGCCGCCTGCACCGGCAACGCCAGCGAGGACGCCATGCGCCGTCGCTACGGTTTCGACGACACCGCGCTGATCGAGATGGGCGACTTCGCCGGCGCCGCGCTCAAGCACCTGCGCAAGGTGCCGGTGGAGCGCTTCAGCGTCTGCGGCGGCTTCGGCAAGATCAGCAAGCTCGCCGCCGGCCACATGGACCTGCACAGCCGCCACTCCAGCATCGACCTGCCGCAACTGGCCGAGTGGGGCGCCGGGATCGGGGCTTCGGCAGACCTGCAGCAACGCATGCGCGAGGCCAACACCAGCCAGCAGGCGCTGGCGCTGTGCCGTGCCGAGGGCATCGCCCTGGGCGATGCGGTGTGCGCCCGGGCGCTGGCCTTCGCCCGGCGTATCGTGCCCCTTGAAGTAACGCTGGAAGTCTTCGCCATCGACCGCCAGGGCAACCTGGTGGGCGAGGCGCTGGAGGTGAGATGAAACGGGTCCTCCTGCTGGGCGGAATCGGTGAGGCGCTGGCTATCGCGCGACGGCTGGGACCGCAGCATCTCTACAGCCTGGCCGGCCTCGGCAAGGTGCCGGACGACCTCGCCTGCGAAGTGCGCGTGGGTGGCTACGGTGGCGCCGAAGGCCTGGCCGGATTCATCCGCGAACAGGGCTTCGACCTCCTGCTCGATGCGACCCATCCCTATGCTGCGCAGATCAGCGCCAGCGCCGCCCGTGCTGCGGGGCTGGCCGGTGTGCCGTGCTGGGCGCTGCGGCGGCCCGGCTGGCAGTCGGGTGCTGGCGATGATTGGCGCGAGGTCGCCGATTGGCCTGGGTTGATCAGCGCACTGAAGGATTTTCGCCGTCCGCTGTTCACCCTGGGGCGTGAGCCGCTGGAGCACCTCGATGAAATTCCCGCCCACCAGCACTGGACGGTGCGCTGTCTGCAAAACCTCCCAGGTAATCCGCGCGCCGAAGTACTGGGCGCCCGCGGGCCGTTCACCCTGGAGGGCGAGCGCGAGCTGTTCGCGCGGTTGGGTACCGACGTGCTGATCAGCAAGAACAGCGGCAGCCAGGCCACCGAGCCGAAGCTGCAGGTCGCTCGCGAGCGGGGCGTGCCGGTACTGATTCTGGCGCGCCCGGCGTTGCCGCTCGTGGCGCGGGAGTTCGACAGCGTTGAGTCGCTGTGGGAGGCGCTGGAACGCCTGCTGGCGGAATGAGGGAACGCATCGAACGAGGAGCGTTCACAGCGTCGTCATGGTTCGCGAGCAGGCTCGCTCCTGCAGAACCGTCATGAAGCTTCTCCGGTGGCCGGCGCGCCTCTATGCTGGGCCCCGGATTTCACAGGGAGTGACACCATGCTGCGAATTCTCGGCCGCGCTTCATCGATCAATGTGCGCAAGGTGCTCTGGACCTGCGCCGAACTGAACCTGCCGTACGAACGGGAGGACTGGGGCTCGGGCTTTCGCTCCACGGCTTCGGCTGAGTTCATCGCACTCAACCCCAATGCCATGGTGCCGGTGCTTGTCGACGGCGACTTCGTGCTCTGGGAGTCCAACGCCATCTGCAGCTATCTCGCCAGCCAGTATCCGCTCGATGAACTGCTGCCCAACTCGCCCCGCGAGCGCGCGCTGGTGGAGCAATGGATGGGGTGGCAGGCCACCGAACTGAACAATGCCTGGCGCTATGTATTCATGGCCCGTGTGCGCAACAGCCCCAGCCATACCGACGAATCCGCCATCGCCCTGAGCGAGGCGCAGTGGAACCATTGCATGTCCCTGCTGGACCGGCAGCTGGAGCGCACCGGTGCCTTCGTCACCGGCGCCTGCTTCAGCCTTGCCGACGTCGTCCTTGGCCTGTCGGTGAACCGCTGGTACCTGACGCCCATGCAGCGCCCGGAACTGCCCGCAGTTGCCGCCTACTACGAGCGGCTGAGCGAGCGGCCGGGGTTCCTGTTGCATGGGCGCAATGGGGAACCTTGAGATCAGCGGAAAATCGGTGCCAGGGGACGACCCCTAGCCCTCTCCCTCTGGAAGAGGGCTAGGGTGAGGGGCTCTCGGTAGCTCAAGCAGGGAGTTCACCAATAGGCCGATACTCCGCGCCCAGCTCCTGCGCCAGTTTTTCTGCGCGACCAAGTCGCACCGCGCCACCCTCGATATCCACCAGCACCGTCGGACAGCTCATCGGCTGCAGCGCCGGCCAGTCGCGCAATCGGCCATCGGTCAGCACCAACAGGCGCTGATGTTCACCCGGCTTCTGTCTCTGGCGCTTGTCCAGCCATTCGCGGGCTTGCTCAAGCGCTTCGATCAGCGGGGTGCCGCCGCCGGCTCCAAGTTGCTCCAGCCACACCTGAAGCTGACTCGATGCCTTCTGGCCCTGCCACAACCAGCGCGGCTGTGCGCCGGTGGCATGCAGCACGGCGAGACGCGCGCGTTGGCGATAGGCCTGTTCGAAGGTGTCGGCGAGCAGCCCCTTGGCCTGTGCGAGGGCGCCGTGGCGACGGGTGCTGGCTGAGGCGTCGACTATCACCAGCCAGAGTTCGCTGGGCTTGCGGCTGCGGGCGCGCAGTACCAGGTCGGCGCGGCGTTGCGGGCGGCCATTGCGCAGGGTCGCGAGCCAGTCGATGCGGCCGTGCGCGCCCGGCTGACGGGCGCCGCCGCGGCCTCCCGCAAGTTGGCCGGGTCGGGGGTTGGCATCCGCGCCTGGGGCCTGGCGCGGGCGGATGCTCAGGGCTTTTTTGGCCAGCCCGGCAACTGTCGGCGCTCGCCCATCGTGACGTTCTGGGCGGGGAGTTCACCCCATTGGCCTTCGCCGTTGGAAGCGTTGGACGGTGCTTGCGCCTGCCTGGACGAAGGTTGCTGCGGCGTTGCCGATTGCGCTGGTGCAGGGCGGCGACGATGGGCGAGGGCGAAGTGTTCCACCGCCTCGATGTCCTGCGCCTCGATGGCGTTGGCGCCGCGCCAGGCGGCGTGGGCACGGGCTGCGCGCAACCAGACCAGATCGGCGCGCAGGCCATCGACGCCGGCGGCGTGGCAGCGCTCGGCGATCTCGTTCAATGCAGCATCATCCAGCGCAATCGCGGTAAGGCCTTGCCGGGCATCGACACAGCGCTGTTGCAGCGCTTGCTGTGCGCCTTGCCACTGAAAGAGGAAGGCCTGCGGATCGGCATCGAAGGCCAGCCGGCGGCGAACGATCTCGGCGCGCTCGGTCGGCGCCGGGGTGCCGTGCAGTTGCACCTTGAGGCCGAAGCGATCCAGCAGTTGCGGGCGCAACTCGCCTTCCTCGGGGTTCATGGTGCCGATCAGCACGAAGCGCGCGGGGTGACTATGGGACAGGCCGTCGCGCTCGATCAGGTTGACCCCGCTGGCAGCCACGTCGAGCAGCAGGTCGACGAGGTGGTCGGGCAGCAGGTTCACTTCATCCACATAGAGCACGCCGCCGTGGGCGTGGGCCAGCACGCCAGGGGAGAACTGCGCGCGACCTTCGCCCAGCGCCGCATCCAGGTCGAGGGTGCCGACAATGCGTTCCTCGCTGGCGCCCAGCGGCAGGGTGACGAAGCGCCCGCCGTCCAGCAGATCGGCGACGCCGCGCGCCAGGGTGGACTTGGCCATCCCGCGTGGCCCTTCGATCAGCACGCCACCGATGGCGGGGTCGATGGCCGCCAGGCACAGGGCCAGCTTCAGCTCATCGGCGCCGACGACGGCGGCCAGGGGGAAGTGGGGAAGGGCGCTCATGGGGGATTCCTGCGGATTTCGTCCGTGCATGGTAGCGAACCGGGCGTAGGAGGTGCGACCAATGTCCATCAGAACGATAGAGCCAAGTCATTGATCGGCACGCCACGATGCAGTAACTTGGCTCTACTTCCACGGAGAACATCATGCCGTCCAGCTTGCCCGTCCAGTCCCTCGCCCGCCTCGGTGCCATTGGCTCCGTGGATGCTCGTGCGCAGGTCCTGGCCGCTGCTGCCGGTTATTTCTTCTATGGGTATTGGTTTAGCCAAAGGCGCGCCTGATACCCCACAGGCGCCCTAGCAAGCAGGGTCGCCAACCAGACAGTTTCCCAAAACCCCGGTCGGCAACCCGACCGGGGTTTTTGTTTTTCAAAGCCCACAAGGCCCAACGCATTGAAACGAGCGAAAACGCTCAGACAGAGGATCGAGACATGACCGCCTACACCACCGACTACCGCTATTACCGCAACTCCGACTGGCGATTTAGCAGCGCGCTGCGTGCCACCCAACGAGCCTTGCCACGAACACTTAGATAGAGCGCCGAGCGCGGAACGACCACCGCGCCGGCCAAGGATGCCAGTCAGATGAACGCTTCCACTTCCACCCTGATCCGCCAAGCACACGCAGCCACCGCCGAAGTCCTCGACCTGCCGCTGCCCTCCGCTCGCCGCCGCGAACAGCCGCTGCCGAGCCCCGCCGAACTGCGCCAGCACCTGCCGCTGTCCGCCGCCATGGCCCACCGTGTCCGCGAAGGCCGCGAGGCGATCCGCGCCGTACTCGATGGCCGCGACCCGCGCCTGCTGGTGGTGATCGGCCCCTGCTCGCTGCATGACCCCGTTTCCGCCCTCGAATACGCCGACCGCCTCGCCGAACTCGCCCCGCAAGTGAGCGACCAGTTGCTGCTGGTGATGCGCGCCTACGTCGAGAAACCGCGTACGACCATCGGCTGGAAAGGCCTGGTCTACGACCCGCAGCTGGACGGCAGCGGCGACATGGCCGGCGGCCTGGAGCTGTCGCGCCGGCTGATGCTGGGCATGCTCGAACGCGGCCTGCCGGTCGCCACCGAACTGCTGCAACCGCTGGTGGCCGGCTACTTCGACGACCTGCTGGGCTGGGCCGCCATCGGCGCGCGCACCAGCGAATCCCAGGTGCACCGCGAGATGGTCAGTGGTCTCGATCTGCCGGTGGGCTTCAAGAACGGCACCGACGGCAGCATCGGCATCGCCACCGATGCCATGCGTTCGGCCGCGCACCCGCACCAGCACTTCGGCATCGATGCGCTGGGCCGGCCTTCGCTGGTACAGACCCAGGGCAACCCGGACACCCATCTGGTGCTGCGCGGCGGCCACGCCGGGCCGAACTTCGATGTGGCCAGCGTGCAGCAGATTCGCCAGGGGCTGGAAAAGCTCGGCCTCGATCCGAGCATCATGGTCGATTGCAGCCACGCCAACAGCGGCAAGGACCCGCTGCGCCAGCCGGCGGTGCTGGACAGCGTACTTGACCAGCGCCTGGCCGGCGACGGCTCGCTGCGTGGTGTGATGCTGGAGAGTCACCTGTTCGACGGCTGCCAGCCGCTGTCCGGCGAGCTGCGCTACGGCGTATCGATCACTGATGGCTGCCTGGGCTGGAGCGGTACCGAGGCGTTGTTGCTGAACGCGGCGCAGCGCCTGCGTCGCGGTTGAGGCTTTCCTGCAGGAGCGAGCTTGCTCGCGAACGAGTTTCCCGGCCGCTTCGAAGCTGGGCGGGTTCGCGAGCAAGCTCGCTCCTACAGGTCAATGCGCCACTCCGCACTTGTGTAGGAGGGGACTTCGTCCGCGATGGTATCCGGCGCGCGGCAATCCTATCGCGGACGGAGTCCGCCCCTACGCCAGCTGGGAATCCCTCACTGCTCTTCACTATCCACCAGCAGATTCTCCAGCGTCTCGCGGTACTCCCCCGGCTCTTCCCACAACCCGCGCTGCTGTGCCTCCACCAGGCGTTCGGCGATGTCGCGCAGGGCTTCGGGGTTGTGCTGGCGGATGAACTCGCGGGTGTCGTCGTCCAGCAGGTAGGCGTCGGCCAGCAGGCGGTACTGGTGGTCGTCGACCAGTTCGCTGGTGGCGTCGAAGGCGAACAGGTAGTCCACCGTCGCGGCCAGTTCGAAGGCGCCCTTGTAGCCGTGGCGCTTCATCCCGGCGATCCATTTCGGGTTCACCGCACGGGAACGCACCACGCGGCCGAGTTCTTCCTTGAGGGTACGGATGCGCGGGTTGTCCGGCTGGCTGTGGTCGCCGTGGTAGCTGGAAAGTGATTGCCCCTGGATGACCTCGGCGGCGGCGAGCATGCCGCCCTGGAACTGGTAGTAATCGTTGGAATCGAGGATGTCGTGCTCGCGGTTGTCCTGGTTGTGCAGCACCGCCTGCAGGCCGGACAGGCGCTGGGCGAAGCGCTCGCGCGCCGGGGTGCCGTCGTCGCCGGCTCCGTAGGCGTAGCCGCCCCAGTTCAGGTAGGCCTCGGCGAGGTCGGCGCGGCTGTCCCACTGGCGCGACTCGATCACGCCCTGCACGCCGGCACCGTACGCGCCGGGTTGCGCACCGAAGATGCGCCAGCCGGCCTGGCGGCGGGCCTCGTCGCTTTCCAGGCCTTCGCTCAGCAGGCGTGCCTGATCGGCACGCACCCGGGCGGCCAGCGGGTTCAGGTCGTCCGGCTCGTCCAGCGCGGCGACGGCCTGCACGGCGGCGTCGAACAGGCGGATCAGGTTGGCGAAGGCATCGCGGAAGAAGCCGGATACCCGCAGCGTCACGTCCACCCGTGGGCGGTTGAGCAGGCTGATCGGCAGGATCTCGAAATCCTCCACGCGCTGGCTGCCGGCCTGCCACACCGGGCGCACGCCGAGCAGCGCGAGCGCCTGGGCGATATCGTCGCCGCCGGTGCGCATGGTCGCCGTGCCCCACACCGACAGGCCGAGCTGGCGCAGGTGGTCGCCGTGGTCCTGCAGGTGGCGTTCGAGCAGGCGGCTGGCCGACTGGAAGCCGAGGCGGAAGGCGGTGGACGTGGGCAGGTTGCGCACGTCCACGGTGAAGAAGTTGCGCCCGGTGGGCAGCACGTCGACCCGCCCACGGCTGGGCGCGCCGCTGGGGCCGGGCGGGACGAAGCGGCCGGCGAGGCCGGCGAGCAGGTGGCCGATCTCGCTGGCGCCGCAGGCGTCGAGGGTTGGCGCGATCTGCTGGTGCAGTTGCGCGAGGACCGCCGTGCTCGAGCTTCCGGGAGCGCTGGCGGAACCATCGATCAGGCGCAGGGCGAACAGCTCCAGGCGCTCGCGGGTGTCGCCGTTGCTGCGCCAGGGTTCGTCGCTGACGGCGGTCAGCACATCAGGGCGCGGACCTTCCCACGGCTCGGCGAAAGCTTCGTCCAGCGGATCGCGGCCAAGCTTCAGGTCTTCGCTCAGCGCCCGCAGCAGGCTGGCGTTGCCGCCGCGTCCGTCGCCCCGTGGAATGCGCACCAGCGACAGCAGTGTGTCACGGCGCAGTTCGCCCACCGGCGATTCGCCGAACACATGCAGGCCATCGCGAATCTGTGATTCCTTGAGGTCGCACAGGTAGGCGTCCAACTGCGGCAACCAGCTTTCCGGGTCGTCGCTCAACTGCAAGCCCAGCTCGCGGTCCAGCGCGGTGTCGCGTACCAGCGTGAGGATGTCGCCGCGCAGTTCGTTGGCGCGGCGCGGGTCGAGCAGGGAGGCGTCGTGGTACTCGTCGGCCAGGCGTTCGAGGTCGCGCAGGGGGCCGTAGTTTTCCGCGCGGGTCAGCGGCGGCATCAGGTGGTCGATGATCACCGCCTGGGCGCGGCGCTTGGCCTGCGCGCCTTCGCCGGGGTCGTTGACGATGAACGGGTAGAGGTTGGGCAGCGGGCCGAGGATCGCGTCCGGCCAGCACTCCTCCGAGAGCCCGACGCCCTTGCCGGGCAGCCATTCGAGGTTGCCGTGCTTGCCGACGTGGACCAGCGCGTCGGCGCCGAACACGTCGCGCAGCCAGAAGTAGAAGGCGAGGTAGCCGTGGGGCGGCACCAGTGACGGATCGTGGTAGATCGCTGCTGCGTCGAGCTGGTAGCCGCGCGCCGGCTGGATGCCGACGAAGCCCAGGCCCAAGCGCAGGCCGGCGACCATCATCCGGCCGCTGCGGAACATCGGGTCCTGCTGCGGCTCGCCCCAGCGCTCGCGCACGGCTTGCTGGTTGGCCTCGGGCAGGCGCGCGAAGCAGGCGAGGTAGTCGTCCAGTGCCAGGCTCTGCGCGCAGGGACGCAGGTCGAGGCTGTCCAGGTCGTTGCTGACGCCGCCGAGCAGTTGCTGGATCAGCGCCGTGCCGGAATCGGGCAGGCCGGCGATCGGATAACCCTGGCCCTCCAGCGCACGCAGAATGTTCAGAGCGGCGGCGGGCGTGTCGAGGCCCACGCCATTGCCGATGCGCCCGTCGCGGGTTGGATAGTTGGCCAGGACAAGCGCCACGCGCTTGTCAGCGTTTGCCTTGCGCGCCAGAAGCATCCAGCGCCGCGCCAGTTCGGCGACGAAATCCATGCCCGGCCGGTGCGGCAGGTAGCAGACCACGTCGCTCTGGCTGCGCTCGCTGCGCCAGGCCAGGCCCTTGAAGCTGATCGGCCGGGTGATGAGGCGGCCATCCAGCTCCGGCAGCGCGATGTGCATGGCCAGGTCGCGCGGGCCTAGACCCTGCGGGTTGGCGCGCCAGAGGTCGAGGTTGTCCAGTGAGCAGATGGCTTGCAGCACCGGCACGTCGCGGCGGAACGGTCGGTCCTGCGGCGCTTCCGGGTTCGACTGGGCGAAGCCCGTGGTATTGATGATCAGTTCGGCGTCGGCGCTATCGAGCAGGTTTTCCACCGCTTCCAGGCACGCAGCTTCCTTGAGGCTGGCGACGGCGATGGGTAGCGGATTGATGCCGTGGGCCTGCAGGTGCTCGCAGAAGGTATCGATGAAGCCGGTATTCGCCGCCTGCAGGTGCGTGCGATAGATCAGCAAGGCGGCCACCGGGCACTCCGGGTGCCAGTCGGCCTGCCAGCGGGCGAGGTCGCAACTGCCGGTCTGCGGGTGATACAGCGCGACGCGCGGCAGCGTCTGCGGCTCGCTCCACGGGTAGTCGCGTTGCAGATGGCGCGTGGCGAGGCAGGCGAAGAACTGCCGGGCATTGTCCAGGCCGCCCTGGCGCAGGTACTGCCAGAGGCGCTCGGCGTCCTGCGGCGCAACGCTGCAGAGCGCGGCCAATTCGGGGTCGGGCTTGTCGTCGCCGGGTACCGCGATCAGCGTGACGCCGCGTTCGGCCAATGCCGCCAGTTGCTCCATGCCGTAGCGCCAGTAGCCGACGCCGCCGTGTACCGAGATCAGGATGACCTTGGCGTGCTGCAGCACCACGTCGACGTAGAGGTCCACCGAGGCGTGGTTCTGCAGTTGCATGGGGTTGGCCAGGCGCAGGCTCGGGTAATCCTCCGGCAGCTCGCGGGCGGCCTCGGCGAGCAGCGCCAGGTGCGAATCGCCGCTGCAGAGAATCACCAGCTCGGCGGGCGTCTGGGCCAGGTCGGCGATGCCGTCGTCGGGGACGAAGCCGCCGGGTTGGGTGCGCAGCAGGTGCATGGGCTTGCTCGATAGATTGCTTTTGTAGGACCGAGGGGGACGCCTAGTCCTTGCTCGCGAACCATGCCCCGCTGCGGAGGTTTGTTCGCGAGCAAGCTCGCTTCTACATGATCAAGAGAGGGCGGTGCGCAGCTCGTTGGCGATAGTGGCCTGGTCCAGCTCCTGGCCGATCACCACCAGGCGCGTGCTACGGGTTTCATCGCTGCGCCAGGCGCGGTCGAAGTGCTTGTCGAAGCGCTTGCCGACGCCTTGCACCAGCAGGCGCATGGGCTTGCCGGGGATGGCGACGAAGCCCTTGATGCGCAGCACGGCGTGACGTTCGACCAGTGCGTTCAGTGCATCGAGCAGGGCGCGCTCTTCCACTTCCGGCAGATCGACGTGGAAGGAGTCGAACTCGTCGTGGTCATGATCTTCATGGCCCTCGTGGTCATGATGCGTCGGGCGGCTGTCGATGTGCAGCTCGGCCTCGGCGTTCAGCCCCAGCAGCACGGAGAGCGGCAACTGGCCGGAGTTGGCTTCGACGATCTTCACCGCCGGCGGCAGTTCCTCGGCGACTTCGGCGCGTACGCGGGCGAGCGCTTCGGCGTCCAGCAGGTCGGCCTTGTTCAGCACCACCAGGTCGGCGCTGGCCAGCTGGTCTTCGAAGAGTTCATGCAGCGGCGATTCGTGGTCCAGGTTCGGGTCCTGCTGGCGCTGCTCGTCGACCTGCTCGGGATGGGCGGCGAAGGTGCCGGCGGCCACGGCCGGGCTGTCGACCACGGTGATCACCGCGTCAACGGTGCAGGCGTTGCGGATTTCCGGCCACTGGAAGGCCTGCACCAGCGGCTTGGGCAGGGCCAGGCCGGAGGTCTCGATGAGGATCTGGTCGAGGTCGCTACGGCGCGCCACCAGCTCGCGCATCACCGGGAAGAATTCTTCCTGCACGGTGCAGCACAGGCAGCCGTTGGCCAGCTCGAAGACGCGGCCGACCGCTTCTTCTTCGCTGCAACCGATGGAGCACTGCTTGAGGATGTCGCCGTCGATGCCCAGCTCGCCGAACTCGTTGACGATCACCGCGATGCGGCGGCCTTCGGCGTTGTCCAGCATGTGGCGGAGCAGGGTGGTCTTCCCGGCGCCAAGGAAGCCGGTGACGATGGTGACGGGGAGTTTGGCCAGGGTTTTCATGCGCGCCTCGCAAGCGGAAGTTGAAGGCGGATGAAGGGCGCGCGCGCGGGTTCGCCGCGAAACGAAGGTCGCCACCGGATCACCCCGCCCGGTTGTCTGTTGATAACGAACCGGTTCCGGATCTCGCGAGCCAGGGCCAGGCAAGGCGGAGGATCGCCGGGGACGCGGAGTTGACTGTAGTCAATGAGCAGTCCACGGCGATCCTCCAACGCAGCATGGCCGACGCGCAGCAGATCGAAAACCTGTTACGAGGCAGGTCTCCTGGCTCACAGCCCTCTGGTATCTCTTCGCCTTCCCGCCCGAATCGGCAGTGGCGCGTGAAGAGACAGGCTGTTCACAGTTGCGGGGGCAGCCGTGGCGCATCCGAAGATTTCCACGTTCCCTCTTAGCTCCGGCCAGCGCCGGAGAACCTCGAAGGGAGGAAGGCTACGCAGCGACGGCGGGGCGGTCAATCGCCGGGGATCGGTTGACGCTTGCAGGGCTTCGTGGTCAGCTAGCGCGGTTTCAGGTGTCTCGCGCCACGCGCGCGAGGTGAAACGGGAAGCCGGTGCGTCCGCAAGGACCAGTCCGGCGCTGCCCCCGCAACGGTAAGCGATCGTAGGGTCATCAGTAGCCACTGTGCTCCGGCATGGGAAGGTTGACCCGCTTGGCCACTGGCTGACATCGCAAGCCCGGAGACCGGCCTGGAACTTTCGTTTTTTGGCAAACCCGCGGTGGGCGGGCGCAGGCCGTGGCGCGACCGTTCCGGCGCGTTCGAATGCGTTCAACCTCTGCGTTCTCTTACTTTGATCTTCAGAGGGAACGTTCATGTCCAGCAGCACCCTGACGCACGCGTCGAGCACTTCCATCCCCCTTTCCAAGCGCATCAGCCTGGCCGTTGGCGCCAGCCTGCTCGGTGCGCTGCTGGTGTACTTCGCTGGCTTCTCGCACATCGATGCGGTGCACAACGCCGCCCACGATACTCGTCACAGTGCGGGCTTCCCCTGCCATTAATGCCTGCCGTCGCGCCTGGCGCGACGGATTCGAGGCGCTCCAGCACGCTCGCTCACAGTGTTCGAGGCCTCGTCTCGCCTGGAGAATTGCAATGATCAAACGTATCGCCCAGACCGCCGGTTTCGCCGGTCTGATCGCGGCGCTGGTACTCACCGTGGCCCAGCTGCTTTGGGTGTCCCCGCTGATCCTCAAGGCGGAAACCTACGAGAAAGCCGAACCGGCTGCCGCGCTGGTCGAAGAAAACCACGAGCACGCCCATGAACACGCTGCTGGTGCAGTGGCTGCCCACGAGCACGACGCGCAAGCCTGGGAGCCGGAAGACGGCTGGCAGCGCATCCTCTCCACTACGGGCGGCAACCTGGTGGTCGCGGTGGGCTTCGCCCTTATGCTGGCTGGCCTGTTCACCTTGCGTGCGCCTGGCAAGACCTCCGAAGGCCTGCTCTGGGGCCTGGCCGGTTTCGCCGTGTTCACCCTGGCGCCGTCCCTTGGCCTGCCGCCGGAGGTGCCCGGCACCGCCGCCGCCGACCTGACCCTGCGCCAGACCTGGTGGATCGGCACCGCCGCGGCCTCCGCTGGCGGCCTTGCGCTGCTGGTGTTCGGCCGCAACTGGGCGCTGCGTGGCATCGGTATCGCCCTGCTGGTGGTGCCGCATGTGATCGGCGCGCCGCAGCCGGAAGTGCATTCCAGCCTCGCGCCGGAAAGCATCGCCCACGAGTTCATCGTCGCCTCGCTGATCACCAACGCGGTGTTCTGGGCGGCCCTGGGCCTTGGCGCCGCCTGGTTGTTCCGTCGCTTCGCACCGTCGGTCTGATCCAGGCGTTATGCTCGACCCCGCAGACGGCCTGGCCGTCTGCGGGGTTTTGTTTTGGGGAGATTGCTGATGACGCTGGTTGCCGGCCTCGGTTGCCGCCGCGGCTGCACGCTCGATGAACTGCGCGCCTTGCTGGCGCAGACGCTGGCCGAGGCCGGTCTCGATGAGTCGAACCTCACCGCGCTGGCCAGCGCCACGCTGAAGGCCGACGAGGAAGGACTGACAGCACTGGCCGCCGCCCTCGACCTGCCGCTGGCGCTGTTCACGCCGCAACAACTGACCGCGTGCGAACCGCGCCTGGACCGGACATGCGAAACGGTCCGCACGGCCATCGGCGCTGCCAGCGTGGCCGAAGCCGCGGCACTGCTGCAGGCCGAAGCCCAGGCCGGTGCGCCGGCGCGACTGCTGGTGGGCAAGCGCCGCAGCGACCAGGCCACCTGCGCGCTGGCCTTCATCCCCGTCGAATCCGAACAGGAGCAGCCATGACGGTCCATTTCATCGGCGCCGGCCCGGGCGACCCCGAACTCATCACGGTCAAGGGCCAGCGGTTGATCCGTTCCTGCCCGGTGATCCTCTACGCCGGCTCGCTGGTACCGCCAGCGGTTTTGGAAGGACACAGCGCCGAGCGCGTGGTGAATACCGCCGAGCTGAACCTGGACGAGATCGTTGCACTGCTGGCGCAGGCCCACGGCGAAGGCAAGGACGTTGCCCGCGTGCACTCCGGCGACCCTTCACTGTACGGCGCCATCGGCGAGCAGATTCGCCACCTGCGTGAACTGGGCATTCCCTACGAGATCGTTCCCGGCGTCACGGCCACTTCTGCCTGTGCGGCGATACTCGGCTGCGAGCTGACCCTGCCGGACATCTCGCAGACGCTGATCCTCACCCGTTACGCCCGCAAGACACGCATGCCCGAAGGCGAGTCCCTTGCCGAACTGGCGCAGCACCGCGCGACCCTGGCGATCCATCTCGGTGTGGGGCAGTTGCCGAACATCATCGCTGAGCTGCTGCCGCACTATGGCGCCGATTGCCCCATTGCGGTGATCCACCGCGCCAGCTGGCCGGACCAGGACCAGGTCACCGGTACGCTGGGCGATATTCTGGCAAAGGCCGCGGCAAAGGATTTCAAGCGCACGGCGCTGATCCTGGTGGGCAGGGTGCTGGGGGCGGAAGGCTTCGCTGACTCATCGCTCTATAGCGCAGGGCATGTGCACCTGTATCGCCCGTAGTCGCTCTTCGTCGGAGCGAGCTTGCTCGCGAACGGCCTGACGCTGGCTTCATCGCAAAGGTCTGTTGGTGAGCAGGAGCCAGGCGTCCCCTTCGTTCCTACAGGGGATCGTCCAGCAGCTCCAGTTCACTGCTGAACTGCTCATCGATCATCGCCTTCAGCTGCTCCGCTGCCAGCGGCTTGTGCAGCAGCGGCCAGCCATGGGCGGAAGCCTGGGCGAGCAGCTGTGGGTCGGTGTCGCCGGTGACCAGCACGGCGGCGATCCAGTCGTCTTCGTAGTGCCCGTGCAGGCGGGCGATGGCGTCGATGCCGGTCTGGTGGTCGCGCAGGCGGTAGTCACTGATGATCAGGTCCGGCTTCTGCGCGGCAGCGGTCGGGTCGGCCAGCAGGTCGGCGACGTCGGCGACGATGACATGCCGGTATTCCCAGCTCTGGAACAGCAGGCGCAGGCCTTCACGGTTCTCCGCATCGTCCTCGATCACGTAGATCAGCTTGTCGCTGCCCACCACCGTGCGCGGCGGCTGGATTTCCGCTTGGCGCGGCTGCACGGCGGTGGCGCGGGGCAGGCTGATCATGAAGGCGCTGCCGTGGCCTTCGCGCGAGTGCAGCGCCAGCGGATGGTCGAGCAACCTGGCGGTGCGCTGGACGATGGCCAGCCCCAGGCCAAGGCCTTTGCTGCGGTCACGCTCGGGGTTGTTGAGCTGGTGGAATTCCCAGAACACCTTCTGCTGCTCGCGCTCGGGAATACCCGGGCCGCTGTCCCAGACTTCCACGCGCACCTGGCGGCCACGGCGGCGCCAGCCGATCAGCACGCCGCCGTGGTCGGTGTAGCGGATGGCGTTTTCCACCAGGTTGCGCAGGATGCGTTCGAACAGCGCCGGGTCCGACTTCACGAACGGTGCGCCGGGGCGTACGCGCAGGTTCAGGCCCTTGTCCGCGGCTTGCACGCTGCATTCCTGCTGGATGCGTTCGAGCAGTTCGGCGAGGGAGAAAACCTGCAGGCTGGGCTGGACGATGCCGGCGTCCAGGCGCGAGATGTTCAGCAGCGCGTCGAACAGCGAGCCCTGCGCGGCGAGCGCGCGGGAAATGTGGTCGACGAGGTTTTCGCTGGCCTCGTTCAGCGGCTGTTTCTTCAGTGCGCCCAGGTACAGGCCCAGCGCGTAGGTCGGCTGGCGCAGGTCGTGGCTGGCGCTGGCGAGGAAGCGGGTCTTGGCCTGGTCGCTGCGTTCGGCGGCCTCTTTCTCGATGCTGAGCTTGCGCAGCAGCTCGCTGTTCTCGAAGCGCAGCAGCAGCGAGTCCACAAGGGTGGCGTGGAAGCGGTAGGCGAAGGCAAAGATGGTGACGGCGTAGACCAGCGCTGCCGCGCCGAGCGTCTTGCTCAGGGCGTCCGGCAGCAGCACCAGCAGGGCGGCGAAAGGCAGGGTGAAGGCCGGTACGATGAACAGGTAGAACAGCGGCAGGACGATGCTGTAGGCATTCATCACGCCGGTGCCCAGGCCCAGCAGGACGACCACCACGTACATCTGCATCGAGGGTGGCAGCATGGTCATCCAGTACGCGGCGGGCAGGCCCCAGAGCAGGCCCGAGAGGCCGGTGGTGATCATCACCTGGATCAGCCAGCTGCGCCGGGGGCCGGCGCCGCTGTCGCGCAGCTGGTCGTAGCGCCGCAGCAGCCACAGGCGGGCGCCGCCCAGCAGGGTTTGCGCGGCGAACCAGGCCAGCAGCGACTCCAGCGGCAGCGCGCCGTTGAGCACCCAGGTGGTGAGGCCGGCGACCAGGTAGGCGGCAATGATGGAGAAGGGCGAGTTGCGCCGCAGCACGTCGAACTGTTCGGCGCGGACCCGTTCGGCATAGGGGGAATGGCTGAGGTCGCGCTGCCAGAGATTCATTGGGCCGTCCGTGGAGGGTCAGTGGGCGCTGTCTGTATAGCAACGTCCGCCGGGCAATCCCAGAAGTTTCAGGCCAGCCAGCGTTCTCCGCGTGGCAGCATTCCGCGCTGCAGGTACCAACGCACCCCGAGGTGCACGCCGAACGCGGCGCCCACCGTGAGCAAGATCATCAGGCCTTCCGCGTCCATGGCAGCGTCCCTTGTCCGGGTTTCCTGCCTGACAGGGTATTCCTGCGACAACTTGCCGCACAGATACAGATCGTTTCCGAATGTGCGGATCAGTCCTGCAGTCCGAACCGTCAGCCCTGCAGCGAGTGGATGATCCGTCCCAGGGTCTCCATCGCCTGTTCGCTGGTGGCGGTCCATGGATGCCCGTAGTTCAGGCGCAGGCAGTGGCCGAAGCGCCGCGTCGCCGAGAAGATCGGCCCGGGTGCGAGGCTGATGCCCTGGGCGTGGGCGAGCTGGAACAGCTTGAGCGCGTCGATCTGCTCGGGCAGTTCCAGCCAGAGGAAGTAGCCGCCGCTGGGGCGGGTGACGCGGGTGGCGGCGGGGAAGTGCCGGGCCACGGCGGCGAGCATCGCGTGCTGCTGGCTTTCCAGCGCGTGGCGGAGCTTGCGCAGGTGGCGGTCGTAGCCGCCGTGTTGCAGGTAGTCGGCGATGGCAGCCTGCGCTGGCACGGAGGCCGACAGGCTGGTCATCAGCTTGAGCCGCTCGATCTGCTCGGCGTAGCGCCCGCCGGCCACCCAGCCCACGCGGTAACCGGGCGCCAGGCTCTTGGAAAAGGAGCTGCAATGCATGAACAGGCCCTCGGTGTCGAAGGCCTTCACCGGCTTGGGCGCCTGGGCGGCGAAGTACAACTCGGCGTAGACGTCGTCCTCGATCAGCGGCACCTGGTGCCAGGTCAGCAGGGCGGCGAGGGCGCGTTTCTTCTCCTCGCTCATGCTGGCGCCCAGCGGGTTCTGGAAGTTGCTCATGAACCAGCAGGCCTTGATAGGTAGGCGCGCCAGGCTGTCGGCGAGCACGTCGAGGTCGATGCCTTCGCGCGGGTGCACGGGGATCTCAACCGCTTTCAGTTTCAGCCGTTCCAGCACCTGCAGGCTGGCGTAGAAGGCCGGGGCTTCGATGGCCACGAGGTCGCCGGGTTGGGTCACCACCTGCAGGCACAGGTTGAGCGCTTCCAGCGCGCCGTTGGTGACCACCAGTTCCTCCACCGGCAGCGGCATGCCGCCGACCATGTAGCGCAGGGCGATCTGCCGGCGCAGGGCGTGGCTGCCGGGGGCGAGGTCAGCCACCACCGAACGCGGGTCCATGTCGCGCACAGCGTGTGCCATGGAGCGCGCCAGGCGCGGCAGGGGGAACAACTCCGGCGCCGGGAAGGCCGAGCCGAACGGCACGGTGTCCGGGTCCTTGATCGAGCTGAGCACCGAGAACACCAGTTCGCTGACGTCCACCTCGGTGGTCTGGGCGTCGTGGCGGGCGATTTCCGGCTCGGCCAGGGCGCGCTGCACGTGCTCGCGGACGAAGTAGCCGGAGCGCGCGCGGGCGACGATCAGGCCTCGGTCCTCCAGCAGGTAATACGCCTGGAACACCGTCGAAGCGCTGACCCCGTAGGTGCGGCTGGCGTGCCGCACCGAGGGGACTTTCTGGCCGGGGGCGAGTACGCCGCTGCGGATCAGGCCGGCGATCTCGTCGGCGAATTTCTCGTAGCGCTTCATCTTGTCCTGCGGGGCGCCCTGGGCGGTGGTGGAATCCGCCCACTCTAGGCGTTGCGCCGAGGTCACGCCAAGCTCCCGTGCCATGCTCAGCGCCTCGGCGAGACGAAGGTACTGGCGGCGTCGATGGCTTCATGGCCGTCGCTGATCCTGAAGTGCAGCGGCAGCGAACCACCGGCGCTGCTCTGCGCTTCGCTGGCGACCGAGACGGCGAAGTCGCGGATCTCGCCCGGCTGCAGCATCAGTTCCGGCACGCCTTGCAGGCGGTAGCCGGCTCCATCGGCGAGGCTCAGCTGGTAGTGCTGCGGTTGCTGGGTCTTGTTGATCAGCTTGAGGTTGTAGATGTTCTCGATCTCGCCGGCGGCGTTCTCGCGGAACAGGCCACGGTCGCGGGCGACGTCGAGGTTGATCAGCGGCCGGGCTTCCAGCGCCCAGATGAACGCGCCGATCATCACCAGCAGCACCGCCGCGTAGCCGATCAGGCGCGGGCGCAGCAGGTGGGTCTTGCCGCCTTCGAGCGCACGCTCGGAGGTGTAGCGCACCAGGCCGCGGTCATAGCCCATCTTGTCCATCACCGAGTCGCAGGCGTCGATGCAGGCGGCGCAGCCGATGCAGGCTATCTGCAGGCCGTCGCGGATGTCGATGCCAGTGGGGCAGACCTGCACGCACTGGTGGCAGTCGATGCAGTCACCCAGGCCGAGGGCCTTGGGATCGGCGTCCTTCTTCCGTGCGCCACGGGACTCGCCGCGCGCCGCGTCGTAGGAAATGATCAGGGTGTCCTTGTCGAACATCACGCTCTGGAAGCGCGAGTACGGGCACATGTGGATGCACACCTGTTCGCGCAGCCAGCCGGCATTGGCGTAGGTGGCGGCGGCGAAGAAGGCCACCCAGAAGGTGCTTTCCAGGTCGAGTCGGAAGGTGAGCAGGTCCATCACCAGCGGGCGCACCGGCGTGAAGTAGCCGATGAAGGTGACCGCCGTGGCCAGGCTGATCAGCAGCCACAGGCCGTGCTTGGCGCTTTTGCGCAGGACTTTCTCCGTGCTGACCGGGCCCGCGTCCCGCTTCATGCGCTGGTTGCGGTCGCCCTCGGTGACCTGCTCGGCCCACATGAAGATCCAGGTCCACACGCTCTGTGGACAGGTGTAGCCGCACCAGACGCGGCCGGCGAATACGGTGATGAAGAACAGGCCGAAGGCGGCGATGATCAGGATTGCCGAGAGCAGGATGAAATCCTGCGGCCAGAAGGTCGCGCCGAAGATGTAGAACTTGCGCTCGGGCAGATCCCAGAGCACCGCCTGGCGGCCGTTCCACTGCAGCCACAGGGTGCCGAAGAAAAGCAGGAACAACAGCGCACCGCCTAGGCGGCGGAGATCGCGGAAACGTCCGGCGAAGCGCTTGGTGTAGACCGTCGGGGTGACCGCCGACAGTGGTTTCGGCGGCGGGGTGAAGCGTTGCGGTGCGTCGATCTCGATGACCTTCGCGGGGATTCTTTCGCTCATTATCGTGGCCCATCAGGCAGAAGAGGCGCCGCGACTGTACGAATCGGTCTGCACCCGAAACAGATTCAGGTTCGCCGGAAAAAACCATATCAGATGGTGAAATTCGCTCCGCACCGCGCCGTTGCAGGGTTGGTGCCACGCGCCATGAGACGGCTGATCGGGCCTGTTGCGGCAACCGGTCGCAGGCCCGCCGGGGGAGGCCTCTCCCGCATCTGATCCGGTTTTTCCCGTGTTATCTGCCGCTGTTTTGCACAACAGCCGCCGGCCATAGTTCGGTCAACCGCAATGTGGCGCGCCCGACGACAGAAGCAGGCTGCCACGCAACGATCCGAAGGTGGCCTGGCGATGTACCGATACGACGATTACGACCGCGCCCTGGTGCGTGAACGGGTGGCGCAGTTCCGCGACCAGGTGCAGCGGCGCCTGAGCGATGAGCTGAGCGAAGAGGAATTCCTGCCGCTGCGCCTGCAGAACGGCCTGTACCTGCAGAAGCACGCCTACATGCTGCGGGTGGCGATTCCCTACGGCACCCTGTCCAGCGAGCAGATGCGCACCCTGGCCTGGATCGCCCGCGAGCACGACCGCGGCTACGGCCACTTCACCACGCGGCAGAACATTCAGTTCAACTGGGTGGAACTGGAGCGCGTGCCGGACATACTCGAACGCCTCGCCGAGGTCGAGATGCACGCCATCCAGACCTCCGGCAACTGCGTGCGCAATATCACCACCGAGGCCTTCGCCGGGGTCGCCGCCGACGAGTTCCTCGACCCGCGCCCACTGGCGGAAATCCTTCGCCAGTGGTCCACGGTGAACCCCGAATTCCTCTTCCTGCCGCGCAAGTTCAAGATCGCCCTCTGCGCCGCCGAGGAAGACCGCGCGGCGGTGATGATGCACGACATCGGCCTCTACCTGCGCCGCGCTGAAGATGGCGAGCTGCGGCTGAAGGTGCTGGTGGGAGGCGGGCTGGGGCGCACGCCGATGCTGGGCCAGGTGATCCGCGACGACCTGCCCTGGTGGCACCTGCTGTCCTACGTCGAGGCCATCCTGCGCGTGTACAACCGCCACGGCCGGCGCGACAACAAATACAAGGCGCGGATCAAGATCCTGGTGAAGGCGCTGGGTATCGAGGCGTTTTCCCGCGAAGTGGAAGAAGAGTGGCAGCACCTGCGCGATGGCGAGGCGCAGCTGACGCTCGATGAGTACCAACGCGTCGCAGCGGCATTCGATCCGCCGGTCTACGCGCCTTCCGACGAGCTTGCTTACGGCTCTGCGCTGGCTGCCGACGCGGCGTTCGCTCGTTGGGTCTCGCGCAACGTGCGCCCGCACCGCGTGGCGGGGTACGCCAGCGTAGTGCTGTCCACCAAGCCGGGTGCCGAGGCGCCGCCGGGCGATGCCACTGCTGAACAGATGGAGCGGGTAGCCGACTGGGCCGAGCGCTACGGCTTCGGCGAAATCCGTGTCGCCCACGAACAGAACCTGGTGCTGCCGGACGTTCGCAAGGCCGATCTCCACGCCCTGTGGCAGGAGGCTTGTGCCGCTGGGCTGGGTACACCGAACCAGGGCCTGCTGACCGACATCATCGCCTGCCCCGGTGGTGATTTCTGCGCGTTGGCCAACGCCAAGTCGATCCCCATCGCCCAGGGCATCCAGAAGCGCTTCGAGGACCTGGACTACCTGCACGACCTGGGCGACCTCAGCCTGAACATCTCCGGCTGCATGAACGCCTGCGGCCACCACCACATCGGCAACATCGGCATCCTTGGCGTGGATAAGAACGGCAGCGAGTGGTACCAGATCACCCTGGGGGGCGCGCAGGGCGTGAAGAGTGCGCTAGGCAAGGTGATCGGCCCATCGTTCAGTGCCGCCGAGGTGCCGGATGTGATCGAGGCGCTGGTGCAGACCTACGTGGAGCAGCGCGGCGCTGGCGAGCGCTTCGTCGAGACGGTCGAGCGCATCGGCCTGGAGCCTTTCAAGGCGCGGGTCTACCGCCAGGCGGAGGAACCGGCATGAAGAACCTGATTCGCCTGCGCGATGGTGTGGCCGAGCTGGCGCCGAATGATCCCTGGACCTTGCTGCGCGAGGTGCCGGATGAACTGTCCGAAGGCCGACTGATCCTGCCGTTGAAGAGCTGGCTGGCGCTGGAGTCCGGTGACGGTTACGGCGTCTGGCTGGCGCCGGACGAAGACCCCGAGGAGTTGATCTGGCGGCTGAAGGAGCCGGCGCTGATCGCCATCGATTTCCCCAGCTTCCGCGACGGCCGCGGCTACAGCCTGGCCTACCTGCTGCGCAGCCGCCTGGGCTGGCGCGGCGAGTTGCGCGCGGTGGGCGATGTGTTGCGCGACCAGTTGGCGCACCTGCGCCAGTGCGGTTTCGACACCTTTGCCGTGCGCGAGGACAAGTCCGTGGAAGACGCCTTGAAGGGGCTCGCAGGGCTCAGCGTACTTTACGGGCGCTCGGTCATCGAGCCGCGCCCGCTGTTCCGGCGACGCTCCTAGGGCGTCACTATCGCGCACGGCCAAGGCTGCAGTGGGTCGGCCAAGCTTGACGCTGTGCCGGGGGGCAGGAAAAATGCGGGCATCATCCACGGCGCCCCGCGCGCCGCTGGTAACCCACGTATTCGAGTGACCCCCAGAATATGCGCATGCGCCTGATGCTGTTGGGTGGCGGTAATGCCCTTGGACAGGCGCTGATCCGCCTGGGCGCCGAGGAAGACATCGGCTTCCTCGCCCCCCGACCGCCCGACCAGGGATGGGACGCCGCCAGCCTCACTGTGCTGCTGGACGAGACCCGTCCCGACGCGGTGATCAACCTTGCCTACTACTTCGACTGGTTCCAGGCCGAGGCTGTCGAGGCCGCCCGCCTGGCCAGCCAGGAGCGCGCGGTGGAGCGTCTGGCCGAACTCTGCCAGCACCACGAAATCCTGCTGATCCAGCCCTCCAGCTACCGCATATTCGATGGCGCCCGCGCCACTGCCTATAGCGAGAAGGACGAGCCGCTGCCGCTCGGCCCGCGTGGCCAGGCGCTATGGCGCATGGAACAGTGGGTGCGGGCGACCTGCCCGCGCCACGTGCTGCTGCGTTTCGGCTGGCTGCTCGATGACAGCGCCAATGGCGTGCTCGGCCGCTTCCTCGAACGGGCGGAAAAGGAGCAGGTGCTGTTCCTCGCCGACGATCGGCGCGGCAACCCGACCCCGGTGGACGATGCCGCCCGGGTGATCCTCTCGGTACTCAAACAGCTCGACTGCCAGGCGCCGCTCTGGGGCACCTACCATTACGGCGGCCTGGAAGCGACCACCACCCTGTCCCTGGGCCAGGTGGTGCTCGGCGAGGCGCGCGCCTTCCGTGCGCTGGCCGTCCAGGAACCGAGCCCGCAGGCCCATGCCGCGCGCCCCGATGCCGGTGACGAACCGCAGCACGCGGTGCTCGCCTGCAAGAAGATCCTCCACACCTTCGGTATCAAGCCGCGCGCCTGGCGCGCCGGCCTGCCCGCCCTGCTGGACCGTTACTACCGCCATGTCTGATCGCCTCATTCCTTCCGCGCAGCCCATCCTCATCACCGGCGGCGCGGGGTTCATCGGTTCCCATCTGGCGGATGCCTTGCTGGCGCAAGGGTTTGCCGTGCGCGTGCTGGATGACCTGTCCACCGGCAAGCGCGCGAACCTCGATCCGCGCGTCGAGTTGATCGTCGGTGATGTCGCCGATGAAGCCGCGCTGCGCGGTGCGGTGAGCGGTTGCCAGGGCGTCGTGCACCTGGCGGCGATCGCTTCGGTGCAGGCCTCGGTGGAAGACCCGGTGGGCACCCACCGCGCCAACTTCATCGGCACCCTGAACCTCTGCGAGGCCATGCGCCAGGAAGGCATCCATCGGGTGCTGTTTGCTTCCAGCGCGGCGGTCTACGGACAGAACGGCGAAGGCAGCGCCATCGATGAGGACGTGGTCAAGGCGCCACTGACGCCCTACGCCTCGGACAAGCTGGCCAGCGAGTACTACCTGGACTTTTATCGCCGCGAGCACGCGCTGGAGCCGGCGATCTTCCGCTTCTTCAACGTCTACGGTCCGCGCCAGGATCCGTCTTCGCCGTATTCCGGGGTGATCAGCATCTTTGCCCAGCGCGCCGAGCAGGGCTTGCCGATCACCGTGTTCGGCGACGGCGAGCAGACCCGCGATTTCATCTACGTCGGTGACCTGGTGAAGCTGCTGATGACCGCGCTACTGGCGGACGAGGTGGCCGAGTCTGCGATCAACGTCGGCCTGGACCAGTCCACCAGCCTGAACCAGTTGCTGGCCGAGATTGGCAAACTCACCGGCGGCCTGCCGCCGGTCACCTACCAGCCGGCGCGCCACGGCGATATCCGCCATTCCCGCGCCGACAACCGCCGCCTGCTGGCGCGCTATCGCCTGGATGAGCCGACGCCGCTGGCCGAAGGCCTGGCCCAGCTGATCACCACCAGGGTTTGTTGATTGCCAGGAAGAAAACGCCTGCCAGCGAACTCAGGGCGAGCACGCTGAAGACTGCCTTGGGTGCCCGCGAGGTACTGCGCAGGGCGAAGGCTGCGAGCAGGATATAGAGCACCAGCAGGCCGATCTTCACCTGCAGCCAGACCGGCAGCGGCCAGGGCATCGCCAGGTGCACCAGGCCCAGGGCGCTGAGCAGCAGCAGGGTGTCGATCAGGTGAGGCAGGCCGCGCTGCCAGCCCGAGGGCCGTTTGCCCCACCAGCTCAGTCCCAGCCGCAACAGGAAAAGGGCGGTGCTGATGATGGCGAGGCTGACGTGCAGTGCTTTGAGTTCGAGATACATACCGGTTCCCTGAAAATGAAAAAGGCGCCCTTGGGCGCCTTTTCATGTTTGCTCCGTTAGAAACGGTAGCCGAAACCGACCATGTAAACCCAGGGGTCGACGTCGACATCGACTTTGACCTTGCCAACTCCGTCCAGATTGGTGGTCGCTTTGGTGTCGATATCCATGTACCAGACCGCGGCGTTGACGAAGGCGTGCTCGTTGAGCATGTAGTCCATGCCCAGTTCGGCGGCCAGACCCCAGGAGTCCTGCAGCTTCAGGTTGCTGAAGCCCTGGTCCTTGCGGGCGCTGGTGAGGTCTTCGTCGAAGAAGGTGGTGTAGTTCACGCCCAGGCCGCCATAAGGCTGGAAGGCGGAGCCGGTACCACCCATGGGGTAGTACTGCAGCAGGACGGTCGGCGGCAGCTGCTTGATATCGGCCAGTTTGCCGTCCAGGCCTCCCAGGCCCTTCACATCGACCTCATGCTTGAACGGAGTGGCCGCAACCAGCTCGACGCCGATCTTGTCGGTGAGCAGGTAGCTGAAGGTCAGACCCAGTTGGGTGTCGCTGTCGACGGTGGCTTTGCCGCCCAGCGAGGTGCCGTTGGCCTTAAGGCTGCCGCTGCTATCGTCCGGCGCAACGGTGGCGATACCGCCGCGGACGAGGAAGTCGCCAGCCTGGTGGCCACGGATGTCGGCGGCCTGGGCTGCGATCGGTGCTGCGACGGCGAGTGAGAGAAGCGAGGCGGTGAGCCAGGACTTACGCATGATGAGCTCCAATATCTCTTTGGTATAAGTGTTGGTGCTCAGAATAGTAGAGAGCGCTAAAAGCGCTCTTTTGATTTGGCTCAATAAAGACCCCAAGCTTCCCATGGCAAAGGCGTGCGGCAAGATGCCGCACGGTCGTCACTGCCCGGTGTATTCGTAGGGTTCGATGCTGCTGGCCTGCATCTGGTAGCCGGCCTCGGCGAGGTCGCTCTCCACCGCTTTCACGCTCAGCGTGCCGATGATCCAGAACGGTTGGTAAAGCTCGTCGACTTTTACACCCTTGCCGCCTCGAACATAGACGATCTGGTTGGACGGCGGCGGTGGCACGTGGATGCACGCGCCGTAGTAGGGCACCAGCAGGAAGTCGCGGACGGTCTGGCCGTCTTCCTCGACTTCCAGCGGCACGATGTAGCCCGGCATCTTCACCTGCTGGCCATCCAGCGCCTTGACCACCGGGGCGTCGGGTGTCTGTTGCTTCACCGCCGGGCCGCTCTCGGCGTTGAGCACGTCGGAGAGCTTGGACATGTCATGCAGCGGCACGGGCGGTGGAGGCGGCGGCGCGCCCTCGGGGATCAGCTCGGGCCAGGTCAGCTCGCGCGGCGCCGCCCAGACGGCGGCGCTGGTGAGCATCAGCAGCAGGAACAGCAGACGGCGCATGGGACTTCTCTGTAAGGGGCTGGTTCAGAGGCGGATCGACAGGCCATCGGCCAGCGATTGCCGATAGGCACGCCACGCCGGCACACAGCCGATCAGCAGCGCGGCCAGAAGTATGCCGCCCAGCAGCGACCATTCATAGGCGCTGGGCAGCGCCAGTGGCAGGAAGATGCCGTAGTTCGCCTGCACGTAGGCCTGGCTGCCGGCGACGCCGGCATACAGCAGCCCGACGCCCAGCGTCACGCCGGCCAGCGCCAGGGCAAAGGCTTCGGCCACCAGCAGGCTGAAGATGTGCCAGGGGCGTGCGCCCACCGAGCGCAGGATGGCCATTTCCCGACGGCGCTCGTTGAGGCTGGTGAGGATGGCCGTGAGCATGCCGATCAGGCCTGTCAGTACGACGAACAGCGAGACCACGAACAGTGCCTTCTCCGCCGTGCCCATCAACCCCCAGAGTTCCTGCAACGCCACGCCGGGGAGGATCGCCATCAGCGGCTCGCCGTCGTATTCGTTGATCTGCCGCTGCAGGGTGAAGGTGGCGACCTTGCTCTTGAGGCCCAGCAGGAAGGCGGTGATGGCCTTGGGCTGCAGGTCCATCGTCCGCGCCTGGTCCTCGCTGATACGCCCGGCGCCACGGGCCGGTACGCCATTTTTCCAGTCGACGTGCAACGCTTCCATGCCCTGCAGGGAAATGTGCAGGGTGCGGTCCACCGGAGTGCCGGTGCGCTTGAGGATGCCGACCACGGTGAACGGCTTGTCGTCGTGCTGCACCAGGCTGATGGTGCTGACGCCGTGGGCCAGGACGATCTTGTCACCCAGCTTGTAGTGCAGCGCTTGGGCCACTTCGGCACCGAGCACCACGTCGAACAGGTCCTGGCCGAACGGCCGGCCTTCGGACAGTTCCAGCATCTGCCCGCGGCCGAAGCGGTAGTGCTCGAAATAGCCGGTGTCGGTCCCCATGACGCGGTAGCCGCGGTGCGAGTCGCCCAGGGAAATCGGGATCGCCCACTTCACCAGGGGGCTGTGGGTGACGGTTTCGTAGCTTTCCCAGCGGATGTTGTTGGTGGCGTTGCCGATGCGGAACACCGAGTAGAGCAGCAGGTTCACCGAACCGGAGCGGGCGCCGACGATCAGGTCGGTGCCGGAGATGGTGCTGGCGAAGCTGGCCTTGGCCTCGGTGCGTACGCGCTCCACCGCCAGCAGCAGGCAGGCGGAGAGGGCGATGGCGAAGATGGTCAGCAGCGCGGTGAAGCGACGGTTGGAGAGGCTGGCGAGCGCCAGGCGCAACAGGTACATGCTCAGATTCCCGGAGCGCGGGCGGCGCGGTTGAGGTCGGCGAGCGAGACGCTGCGGTCGAACAGCGGCGCCAGGCTCTGGTCATGGCTGACGAACAGCAGGCTGGCGCCGGCCTCGCGGCATTCGGCGAACAGCAACTGGAGGAAGGCTTCGCGGGCGTCGGCGTCCAGTGCCGAGGTGGGCTCGTCGGCGATCACCAGTTCCGGCTGGCCGATCAGCGCTCGGGCAGCGGCGACGCGCTGCTGCTGGCCGATGGACAGGCTGTCGGCGCGGCGCTCGATCAGCGTCGCCTCGCCCAGCCCCAGGTGCTTGAGCAGTGCCTCGGCAGCCTTGGTCACGCTGCCATGGCGCAAGGTGGCCCGTTCGGCGCGGCTGTGGGAGAAATGACAGGGCAGTTCGACGTTCTCGCGGACCGAGAGAAATGGCAGCAGGTTGAACTGCTGGAAGATGTAGCCGGTGTGGTCGACGCGGAAATGATCGCGGCGCGCCGACTTCATCTGCGCGATGTCCTCGCCCAGCAGCTTCACGCTGCCGCGCTGCGGGCGCTGCACACCGCCGAGCAGGCCGAGCAGGGTGGTCTTGCCGCTGCCGGACGGGCCCTTGAGGAACAGGGTTTCGCCGCGGGCCAGGGTGAAGGCGGGAATGTCCAGCAGCTCCGCCTGGCCGGGCCAGGCGAAGCCGAGGTTGTCGAGTGCGAGCAATGCGGTCATTTCAGCGCGTCGTGATCAGAAGTTCAGGGTCGGGTTGGCGGCGGTCAATTCTGCACCTTGCTGGCCGCTCGGGCCGATCAGTTGTACCTGAATCTTCTGGGTCGCCGGGAAGCGCTTGAACAGCGGCGCGAAGTCGAGAGTGGCCAGGTCCTGCGGTTGGGCGCAGGTCAGCTGGTAGTGGGCGTCGATATCGGCGTGGTGGTGACCTTCGTGTTCGTCATGGTCGCCGTCGTCATGGTCATGCTCTTCTGCCTTGGGCGCATCGCCGAACAGCGGGCTGGAAAGCTCCACCGACTGCACGCTGCAATTGGCCGAGGCGGGCAGGGCAAGCAGTTGCAGCGGTTGCTTGAGCTGGGCCTGCACGGTGGCGACCGTGGCCTTGTCGGCGTCGCTGGTGGCGGCATGCTCGAAGCCGACGAAGTTCATCGCCGGGCTGTCCACCTGCAGTTCCAGGGTCTTGCCGTCGAGGGCAACGTTGAGCTGGGCGACGCCATGCTCGTGCTTGCCGAGGCTGCCGTGTTCATGTTCGTCGTGGGCTTGGGCCGCGAGGGGCAGCAGGGCGACAGCGAGGAGCAGGGGGCGCATGGGAGACTCCGGTCTGATGAATGATTTTGTTACGTTATAACAGATGAAAAGTTAAGGCCAGCTTAGCGTGCGTTTGGCGTGGCGCCGATGCCGTGGGAGCATGCGCGAAACCGCGTGAGGAGAAGGGCGATGCTGAGAATCAAGGGCACCATCGGCGACTGGCCGGTGGACCTGACTGTGGAGATGGATGACGCCGACTGGGCCCGGCTGGCGCAGAGCCTGCCGGTGGCGGCCGTTGTGCCGTCCGCGCCGGTTACCGCTCAGCCAGCGGCTGCTGGCCCGGCGGACAAGCTATGGCTGGCCGCGCAGGACCTGTTGCGCCGCAGCGGCAGCACGGAAGGGCCGGAGTTGATGGATGAGCTGGAAGCGCTGGCGGGCAGCACGGGAGCGGCGAAGGGATTGCTAGTGCGCCTGCGGCACAGCCCGCAGGTGAAGATCGAGGTGCGCGATGGCGTGCAGGTCTTCACCTGGGCAGATGAGTAGCCGGGAGACTACAGAAAGAAAAGGCGCCTCGCGGCGCCCTTTTCATCAATACAGCAGATTCGCCAGCTTGCGGCGGTAGGCGATCACCAGCGGGTGATCGTTGCCCAGCAGGTCGAACACCTGGACCAGCGTCTTGCGCGGCAGGTCCTCGCCGTAGCCGCGGTTGCGCGCGAAGAGCTTGAGCAGGGCATCCAGTGCCGCCTCGTACTGCTGGCGCGCCAGTTGCTGCACGGCCAGCTGGTAGGTGGCTTCGTCGTCGTTGGCGTCAGCGGCCAGGCGGGTCTTCAGGGTAGCGGCGTCGGGCAGGTCGGCAGCCTGGCGCAAAAAGGTCAGCTGGGCCTTGGCGGCGGCCAGTGCCTGCTTGTGGTCGTCGCTCTTCACCGCGTCGAGCACGGTTTCGGCTTCACCCAACTCACCGCGCTCGGCGAGGCAGCGGGCGTAGAGGATCAGCGCCGCAGCGTTGCTGTTGTCTTCGCCCAACAGGACTTTGAGCTGCGCTTCGGCCTCGGCGAAACGGCCTTCGTTGAAGGCTGCCTGCGCCAGCTCCAGCGGGTTGCCGGCGGCCGGGGCGGGCGGCTGGACGTGCTGCTCCAGCATCTGGCGGATCGCCGATTCCGGCTGCGCACCGGCGAAGCCGTCCACCGGCTGGCCGTCCTTGAACAGCACCACGGTGGGCAGGCTGCGGATGCCGAAGCGCATCACGATGTCCTGCTCGACGTCGCAGTTGACCTTGGCCAGCAGCAGCTCGCCCTGGTACGACTCGGTGATCTGCGCCAGCAGCGGCATCAGCGCCTTGCACGGGGCGCACCAGTCGGCCCAGAAGTCGACCAGCACCGGCTTGTGGAAGGAGTTCTCGATGACGACCTGATCGAAGTTGGCGATGCTGGCGTCGAAGATGTAGGGCGTATCGCTCATGGGAAATCTCGAATCGAGTGGGGCGATGAAGGTGGTTGCCACTATAAGTGGGGGCGCTGCCTGACGGAAACAACCCGCCCGGTCGGGCAGCGTAATTCCCTTCAGGAGCAATATGGGACGGTGATACGGCCGGGAAGGCCCCAGCGTGCCGATGTCACCCGCGGCGTGCGTGATACAGGCTTACATGGCGGAATTCGGCCGGCTCGGCCAGGTCCGGCCAGGTGCAACCGTCGAGTATGCCCAGGCGCTGGTACAGCGGATGGCTGAAGTCGCGGACCCGCGAATCCGCCACCAGGGCTTCGCGGCCGCGGCTGAGGAACTCGTCCAGCAGCGGCAGGTTGGCGCGGTCGTAGAGCACGTCGGCGACGATGATCAGATCAAAGCGGTCCTCTTCCTGGAAGAAATCCGCCGAGTAGGTCAGCTCCACGCCATTGAGCTCGGCATTGGCGCGGCAGGCGTCCAGCGCCAGCGGGTCGAGGTCGCAGGCCACTACCTCGGCGGCACCGGCCTTGGCGGCGGCGATGGCGGCGATGCCCGAGCCCGCGCCGAAGTCCAGCACGCGCTTGCCACGCACCCATTCGGGTTTCTCGGCCAACCAGTGCGCCAGCACCAGGCCGCTGGCCCAGCAGAAGCACCAGTAGGGCGGCTCTTCGAGGATGCGCCGGGTCTCGTCGGGGCTGAACTCGCGGTCCATGTTGTTCGCATCGATCAGCCACAGGTCGATGTCGGTACCCGGCAGGCGTTCTGCGCACAGGCGTGCGTCGCCGAGCAGTTCGCCCAGGGCCTGTTGCAGGGAAAGCGGTGGCGTCACGGTGCGCGCTCCAGGCGCAGCTCGCCCAGGGCGCGGGTTTCCGGCTGGGTGATGCGCACCGGCGGCAGGCGCCAGGCCAGTTGGCCGGACTGCGAGACGCGGCCATGCAGTTCCACGCGGGCATTGGCCGGGAAGGACTGCGGATTGAAGATCAGCCGGAAGGGCAGCGCCTGGCCGTTGGCGATGAGCTTCTCGCTGGAAAGCAGTTGTTGCGGACGGTCGCGCTCGTCGATCACCAGCAGCGCGACTTCCACTTCACTACCCGCCGGCAGGTAGCCCTGGGAGCTGCTGAGCTGGCCGGAGAGGGCGCGCATGTGCGCCGGCACCGGTTCCAGTGCGGCGGGCGCCGAGTTCTTCGGTGCGGGCGCCGGCGCAGCGGCGGGCACGGGTTTTTCGCTGGCGCAGGCGGCCAGCAGGGCGGTGAGGGACAAGCAGAGCAGGCGGGTGTACATGGCGGGCTCCATCGCGGCAGATTCCAGGCGGGCGCTTATATAGCGTAATGCCTGCGGCTTGTCTGCGGGGAGCAGGGTTTCTTCGGCCAGGCGATGCGCTACCATGGCCCCTTACCTCTTCCTCCGACAAGACTGCCCAAGACTCGCCATGCATTGTCCTTTCTGCGGCGCCCACGACACCAAAGTCATCGATTCGCGCCTGGTCGCCGAGGGCGACCAGGTCCGCCGGCGCCGCGAGTGCCTGGCCTGCGGCGAGCGTTTCACCACCTTCGAGACCGCCGAGCTGGTCATGCCGCGCCTGATCAAACAGGACGGCAGCCGCCAACCTTTCGACGAGGACAAGCTGCGCGCCGGCATGCAGCGCGCGCTGGAGAAGCGCCCGGTGAGCATCGAGCGGCTGGAAGAGGCGCTGGCGCACATCAAGCACAAGCTGCGCGCCACCGGCGAGCGCGAGATCAAGTCGCGGGTGCTGGGCGAGCTGGTGATGGCCGAGCTGCAGAAGCTCGATGAAGTCGCCTACATTCGCTTCGCCTCGGTCTACCGCCGCTTCCAGGACCTCAATGAGTTCCGCGAGGAAATCGAGCGCCTGGCCCGGGAGCCGGCGAAAGAATGAGCGGCGTCGATTCCGTGAACTGCCCGGATGAAGCCTGGATGGCCCGCGCTATCGAGCTGGCCCGCAAGGGCTGGTACACGACCCATCCCAACCCTCGCGTCGGCTGCGTCATCGTCCGCGATGGCGAAGTCGTCGGCGAAGGCTGGCATGTGCGCGCCGGCGAACCCCACGCCGAGGTCCACGCCCTGCGCCAGGCCGGCGACAAGGCCCGTGGTGCCACCGCCTACGTCACCCTGGAACCCTGCAGCCACTTCGGTCGTACGCCGCCCTGCGCCGACGCCTTGATCGGCGCCGGCCTCGCCCGCGTGGTCGCGGCCATGCAGGACCCGAACCCGCAGGTCGCGGGCAGCGGCATGCGGCGCCTTGCCGAAGCCGGTATCGAGGTGCGCTCCGGCGTGCTGGAAAACGAAGCCCGCGCCCTCAACCAGGGCTTCCTCAAGCGCATGGAGACCGGCCTGCCCTTCGTCCGCGTGAAGCTGGCGATGAGCCTGGACGGCCGCACCGCCATGGCCAGCGGCGAGAGCCAGTGGATCACCGGCCCGGCCGCGCGCCGCGCCGTGCAGCGCCTACGCGCGCAGGCCAGCGTAGTGCTCTCCGGCGCCGATACCGTGCTGACCGACGACGCCCGTCTGACCGTACGCCCGGATGAGTTGGGCCTGGACGCCGAGCAGACCGAGCTGGCCTCGCAGCGCCAGCCGCTGCGCGTGCTGATCGACGGGCGCCTGCGGGTGCCGCTGACCGCTACTTTCTTCCAGGCCGGTCCGGCGCTGGTGGTGAGCACCCAGGACGACCCGAACTACGCGGTGGTCGGCCACGAACTGCTCAACCTTGCCGGCCTCGACGGCCAGGTCGACCTGCTGGCACTGCTGAGCGAGCTCGGCCGCCGTGGCGTCAACGAAGTGCTGGTGGAAGCCGGGCCACGGCTGGCCGGCGCCTTCGCTCGCCTCGGGTTGGTGGACGAGTACAACATCTTCATGGCGCCCAAGCTGCTCGGCTCCTCCGCGCGGCCGCTGCTGGAGTTGCCGCTGGAGCGCATGAGCGAATCCCGCGAGCTGAAGATCGTCGACATCCGCGCCGTGGGTGACGACTGGCTGGTCACCGCCAGACCGCTGTGATGGCGCGCCGGCGTAGCCCTCGCCGGCCAGTCGGCGGACGCGCAGTGATCAATAGGAAGCTTCCGACTTGCGCCGGCCTGTGGTAAAACGCCACACGCGGTCGACGCTGTAACGACCGCGATTGACGTTCTCAGGGCGGGGTGCAAGTCCCCACCGGCGGTAATGACGCACAATGCGTCTAGCCCGCGAGCGCCTGTCCAGACCGGTTCGCCGGATGGCCAGGGTCAGCAGACCCGGTGTGATTCCGGGGCCGACGGTCATAGTCCGGATGAAGAGAGAACGGGATAGCCATCGGGGCGTGCCTGCGCGCGTCCGAGAAGTCCCTTCGATCCGATACGCCCTGTTTTCTAACGAAAAACAGGAGTTCGCCTCATGCAATACCTTTCCCTGTTGGCTTCGCGGGCCTGTCGGCCGGCTGCCTTCTCCGTGTGGGAGGCAACATGTTCACCGGCATAATCGAATCCATCGGAACCATCGCATCCATCACCCCGAAAGGCGGTGACGTGCGCCTGTACGTGAAGACCGGCAAGCTCGACCTCGGCGACGTCAAGCTGGGCGACAGCATCGCCGTCAACGGCATCTGCCTGACTGCGGTCGAGCTGCCCGGCGACGGCTTCTGGGCCGACGTCAGCCGCGAGACCCTGGCGCGCACCGCGTTCGCGCAGCTCAAGATCGGCAGCCGGGTGAACCTGGAAAAGGCCCTGACCCCGACCACCCGCCTGGGCGGCCACCTGGTCAGCGGCCACGTCGACGGCGTCGGCGAGATCGTCAAGCGCGAGGAAAACGCCCGCGCCATCCAGTTCACCGTGCGCGCACCGCGCGAGCTGGCCAAGTACATCGCGCTCAAGGGCTCGATCACCGTGGACGGCACCAGCCTGACGGTGAACGCGGTCAACGGCGCCGAGTTCGAGCTGACCATCGTCCCGCACACCGTGCAGGAGACGATCATGGCCGACTACCGCGGTGGCCGCTTGGTCAACCTCGAAGTGGACCTGCTGGCGCGCTACCTGGAGCGCCTGCTGCTCGGCGACAAGGCGGCTGAACCCAGCGCCGGCGCCGGCGGCATCACCGAAGCATTCCTGGCCGACAACGGCTTCCTGAAACACTGAAAAGGCTCGTCCCCGTATGGCACTCAACAGCATTGAAGAACTGCTCGACGACATGCGTCAGGGCAAGATGGTCATCCTCATGGATGACGAGGACCGCGAGAACGAGGGCGACCTGATCATCGCCTCCGAGTGTGTCCGCACCGAAGACATCAACTTCATGGCCCGCTTTGCCCGCGGCCTGATCTGCATGCCGATGACCCGTGAGCGCTGCGAGCGCCTCGGCATTCCGCTGATGGTGCAGCGCAATGGTTCCGGCTTCGGCACCAAGTTCACCGTCTCCATCGAGGCCGCCGAGGGCGTCACCACCGGCATCTCCGCCGCCGACCGTGCCCGCACCGTGCAGGCCGCCGCCGCGAAGAACGCCGTCGCCGCCGATATCGTCAGCCCCGGCCACATCTTCCCGCTGATGTCGCAGCCCGGCGGCGTGCTGGCTCGCGCCGGCCACACCGAGGCGGCCTGCGACCTCGCGCGCATGGCCGGTTTCGAGCCGTCCGGGGTGATCTGCGAGATCATGAACGACGACGGCACCATGTCCCGTCGCCCGGAGCTGGAAGAGTTCGCCCAGCAGCACGGCATCAAGATCGGCACCATCGCCGACCTGATCCACTACCGCCTGATCCACGAGCGCACCGTCGAGCGCCTCGCCGAGCAGCCGCTGGATACCGAGCTGGGCCAGTTCAACCTGATCACCTACCGCGACTCCGTGGAAGGCGACGTGCACCTGGCGCTGACCCTGGGCAAGGTCTGCCCGGAAGAGCCGACCCTGGTACGCGTGCATAACCCCGATCCGCTGCGCGACCTGCTGATGGTCAACCAGGCGGGCCGCTGGAGCCTGCGTGCGGCCATGGCCAAGGTGGCCGAGGCCGGCACCGGCGTGGTCCTGCTGCTGGGCCACCAGGTTGGCGGCGATGACCTGCTGGCGCACGTCCGCGAGATCACCAATACCCCGGCGCCCGCGCAGAAGCCGACCACCACCTACAGCACCGTGGGTGCCGGTTCGCAGATCCTGCGCGACCTGGGCGTGCGCAAGATGCGCCTGATGTCGGCACCGATGCGCTTCAATGCGATATCCGGCTTCGACCTGGAAGTAGTAGAATATCTGCCCGCTGACGGGCAGCCCTGATCGCTGCTGCGCTTGGTCAGGCCGCGTTGGAAGCCGCCTCAAAATGCTCATTTACTTCAGTAAACTGCGCTTTTTCGGCGACTTCCGCCTTGCCGGACCTGCGCTCGCGACGCGCTCAGGACTACCCGAATGAACCTCGCCGCCGTGCCCTGGCACGGCGGTGCCGTTCTTCTACCCTATTTGCGGAGCGTCACGCTGACGCTCCGGCTCTTTAACAGTGAGACTTGTCCATGACCCTGAAGACCATCGAAGGTACCTTCATCGCCCCCAAAGGCCGCTTCGCCCTGGTGGTTGGCCGCTTCAACAGCTTCGTGGTGGAAAGCCTGGTGGAAGGCGCCATTGACACGCTGGTGCGCCACGGCGTTGCCCAGAGCGACATCACCGTGATCCGTGCTCCGGGCGCCTTCGAAATCCCGCTGGTGGCGCAGAAAGTCGCCCAGCGCGGCGAGTTCGACGCCATCATCGCCCTCGGTGCGGTGATCCGTGGCGGTACCCCGCACTTTGAATACGTTGCCGGTGAGTGCACCAAGGGCCTGGCGCAGGTTTCCCTGCAGTTCGGCGTGCCGGTCGCCTTCGGCGTCCTGACTGTCGACTCCATCGAACAAGCCATCGAGCGCTCCGGCACCAAGGCCGGCAACAAAGGCGCCGAGGCAGCCCTGTCCGCCTTGGAAATGGTGAGCCTGCTGTCGCAGCTGGAGGCCAAGTGAGCACCCAGGACGGCAACACCCCGGCCAAGCCCGCCAAGCCGAACAAGATCGCCATGCGTCGCAAGGCCCGCAGCCTCGCGGTGCAGGCCCTGTATTCCTGGCAGATGGCAGGCCAGCCGCTCAACGAGATCGAGGCGACCTTCCGTACCGACAACGATTTCAGCGATGTCGACGGCGCCTACTTCCACGAGATCCTGCACGGCGTGCCGCGCCTGAAGACCGATCTGGACGAGGAATTCACGCCCTGCCTGGACCGTGCGCTGGAAGAGATCGACCCGGTGGAACTGGCCATCCTGCGCCTGGCCACCTACGAGCTGCGCAATCGCCTGGACGTGCCGTACAAGGTCGTCATCAACGAAGGCATCGAGCTGGCCAAGACCTTCGGCGCCACGGACGGACACAAGTTCGTCAACGGCGTGCTGGACAAGCTCGCTCCGCGCCTGCGCGCCGCCGAACTTCGGGGCGCCAAGCGCTGAGAGCCTGCCCATGATCCTACTGCGAGACCGTGATCGGAGCTCATGCGCTGCTCGGAAGCCTCATCTATGGCTCATAAACTCCGGTTCCTGCGCTGCTCTTCGCTCCGCTGACGGCCTCTCGCTACAGATCCTGAACAGGTTCTGAGCATGGGTGAGTTCGAGCTGATCCGTCGCTACTTCGCCTCGGCCGCCTGTGCGGCCGGCGGCGAGGCAGTGGCTCTGGGGATCGGCGACGACTGCGCGCTCCTGGCGCCCCGGGCCGGTGAACAGCTGGCGATTTCCACCGACACGCTCGTGGTCGGTGTGCATTTTCCCACCGTCTGCGATCCCTTCCTGCTCGGCCAGCGTGCCCTGGCGGTGTCTGCCAGCGACCTGGCGGCCATGGGCGCTTCGCCCATCGGCTTCACCCTCGCCCTGACCCTGCCCGAGGCCGATCCGGCCTGGCTGGAGGGCTTTGCCCGTGGTTTGAACCAGAAGGCGCAGGAGTGCTCGCTGGCACTGATCGGCGGCGATACCACCCGCGGGCCGCTGGCGATGACCGTCACCGTGTTCGGCGGCGTGCCCGCCGGGCAGGCGCTGACCCGCTCCGGTGCGCGTCCCGGTGACCTGCTCTGTGTCGGCGGCCCGCTGGGCGAGGCGGGCGGGGCATTGCCGCTGGTGCTCGGCGAGATGACCGCCGAGCCGTCCGTCGCCGAGCCGCTGCTGGCGCGCTACTGGTCGCCGCAACCGCAGCTGGACTTCGGCCAGGCGTTGCGTGGCAAGGCGTCGGCGGCGCTGGATATTTCCGATGGGCTGCTGGCCGACTGCGGGCATATCGCCCGTGCTTCGGGCGTAGCGCTGGTCGTCGAGGCTGAAAAGCTGCCGCCCAGCCCCGCGCTGGAAGCCCTGCTGGGCGCCGAGCGGGCATTGCAGCTCAAACTGGGCGCTGGCGACGACTATGTCCTGGCCTTCACGCTGCCGCCTGAGCACCTGTCGGCGCTTTCGGCGAACTGGCCGCTGCTGTGCGTGGTCGGTAGGGTGGAAGCCGGTTCGGGCGTGTGCGTGCTCGACGGCAACGGTGCCGATATCACGCCGCGTCAGGGCGGCTACCTGCATTTCATGGAGTGACCGTGACAGAACACCCCAACCAGGCCCCGGCCCAACCCGTGCCCCATTCGGTATGGCGCAATCCCTGGCATTTCCTGGCCTTCGGCTTCGGCTCGGGCACCCTGCCGAAGGCGCCGGGCACCTGGGGTTCGCTGGTTGCGCTACCCTTCATACCACTCTGGCAGATGCTGCCGGACTGGGGTTACTGGCTGATGCTGGGCGTCACCATGCTGTTCGGCTTCTGGCTGTGCGGCAAGGTCGCCGACGACCTGCGCGTGCACGATCACGAAGGCATCGTCTGGGACGAGATGGTCGGCATGTGGATCACCCTCTGGCTGGTGCCGGAAGGCTGGTGGTGGCTGCTGGTCGGCTTCGCGGTGTTCCGCATCATCGACATCGCCAAGCCCTGGCCGATCAGCTGGATCGACCGCAACGTCCATGGCGGCGTCGGCATCATGCTGGACGATGTGCTGGCCGGCGTTTTCGCCTGGCTGGTGATGCAAGGCCTGACATGGGGTTGGGCCCACTGGCTGATCTGAGGACGTTCGATGCGCCGACTGTTGTGCCTGCTCCTGTGCCTGTGCTGGCTGCCGGTGGCGTTCCTGTCGATGGCCGTGCCCGCGGCCGCGGCTGCTGACAAGCCCGCCCGGACGCTTGCGGGTGTTCCCGGGGAAATCCAGGTGGTCAGCGAGGTCTGGGTCAACTACACCCAGGCTGACGGTCGTGGCCTGGCCTGGGACCTGTTGCGGGCCATCTACGAGCCAGAAGGCGTACGCCTGAAACTGCGCAGCGAGCCCTACGTCCGCTCGGTCGGGCTGGTGCAGCGCGCCGAGGCGGATGCCTGGGTCGGTTCCTACCGCCACGAAATCGACAACATCATCTATCCGCGCTGGCCTTACGACGTCGACCCCATCGGTGCGCTGGGCCTGAACACTTCTCCCCAACCGACGCTCGCCACGCTGGATCGCTACCGCCTGGCCTGGATGCGCGGCTACGCCTTCGACCGCTATCTCGATCACCTGAAGCAGCGCAATGAATTGCAGCGGCGCAGCTCGGCGCTGCCGATGCTCGATGGCCACCGCATCGACTACTTCATCGATGCCCGCCCCGAGCTGGAAGAGATGATCGAGGCCAAGGGTGTCGACGCCAGCGTCTACCACATCACCGATGTCGGCTCGATTCCGCTGTATCTTGGCTTCGCCAACAACGACCGCGGGCGGGCGCTGGCGAAGCTCTACGATTCGCGCATGCAGGCGCTTTACCGCAGCGGCGAGCTGGAGCGCATCTTTGCTCGCTGGCACTGGCCCTACGCCCCGCTGAAACCACTGCTGCCGCCCAAGGAGTGATCGAATGCGCCTGTCCGCCCTGATCTGCCTGTCCCTGAGTTCCATCGCTGCCGTGGCAGCCCCGCAAGTGCAGGTGGTCGGTCTGTTCCCCGGTGCTGCGGTGCTCAATATCGACGGCCAGCGCAAGCTGGTGAAAGTCGGCCAGAGCGGCCCGGAAGGCGTACAGGTGGTCAGCGCCGACAGCCACAAGGCGGTACTGCGTATCGGCGGGGTCGAGCAGACCTATGAGCTGAGCCGCGAGTACAACAGCGGCGGCTATGCCGCGCCCTCCGCCCGCACCGAGATGAGTATCGCCCGCGGCACCGGCGGCCACTATTGGGTGGCGGGCACCATCAACAACCAGAACGCGCAGTTCCTGGTGGATACCGGCGCCACCTCTATCGCCATGAACGAAGGCGAGGCCCGGCGCCTGGGGATCGATTACCGCGCCAGCGGTACGCCGATGATGGTCTCCACGGCCAGCGGTACCGTCAGGAGCTGGCGGGTGATGCTCAACAGCGTGAAGCTGGGCGGTATCGAGTTGCTGGGCGTCGAGGCGGCGGTGGTCGAAGGCGATTACCCCACCGAGATTCTCCTGGGCATGAGCTTCCTCAACCGCGTCGGCTGGCGGGAGGAACAGGGCATGATGTACATCCAGGCCAAGCACTGACGGCAGGGCTTCTATCAACCGCATCGATGCTTATCTTGCAGAATTCGCAATGACGGTGCGGCTGGCGCTGCTGCTACAATGCCGGTCCTCCTTCCTTAGATAAATCTTTCAGGAGTTTCCGGTGTCTGTCGTTTTCGTCGCCGCCTCCAAGCTGCCCACCCCCTTCGGCGAATTCACCATGCATGGCTTCCTCGACGAGGAAACCGGCAAGGAACACGTCGCCCTGACCATGGGCAAGCTCGATGACGGCCAGCCGGTGCTGGGGCGTCTGCATTCCGAATGCCTCACCGGCGATGCGCTGTTCAGCCTGCGCTGCGACTGCGGTTTCCAGCTCGAGGGTGCACTGTCGGCCATCGCCAAGGAAGGCCGCGGCGTGCTGCTGTACCTGCGTCAGGAAGGCCGTGGCATCGGCCTGATCAACAAGATCCGCGCTTATGCTCTGCAGGATGAGGGCGCCGATACCGTGGAGGCCAACCTGGCCCTGGGCTTCGGCGCCGACCAGCGCGACTACGCCATGTGCCTGCCGATGCTGCAGCACCTGGGCGTCTGCTCGCTGAAGCTGATGACCAACAATCCGCGCAAGGTCAAGGCGCTGGAAGGCTATGGCCTGACCGTCGCCGAGCGGGTGCCGCTGCACAAGGGCCTGAACCCGCACAACAAGCGCTACCTGCAGACCAAGGCAGGCAAGCTGGGCCATATGCTGGGCAATATGCATCAGGGCGAAGCCGAGGCCGAGGTCTCCGCGTCGTGAATCGCGCCGCTGCCCGGCGCCGGCTGAATCTGATCTGGTGGCTGCTGCTGGCGCTCGCACTGGCACCGCAGCACCTGATGCTGGCGCTGGTGGGCGATGCGCCGTTCTCGGACACGCTGGCCACGCCGGTGTTCGTCGTCGGCCTGGTGTCGATGTTCCTCACCCTGCCGTTGTTCCGTCGCTACAAGCACGCACTGATCGCTACCGGTAAGGCTCGCGATGGCGCGGACGAGCCTGCGGCCTGGCAGGCACTGGGTGCCGCGCAGCGCCGTGGTGCGCTGGTGGGCAGTATCCCGGCCTGGATCGGCGCCCTGGCGGTGCTGGTCGACCTGCATGGTGTGCCGGTCCTGCTGCTGGGCTTCGCCAGCCTGGTCATCCTCTGGCTGTATCGCCTGCCGCGCCAACTGGCCTGATGCGCCGCTTCCTGTGCCTGCTCCTGCTGATCGCCGGTTTGCCGGTGGCGGCGGCAGAGCGGGTGATCAGCCTGGCGCCCTCGCTCACCGACATGGTCCTCGAACTGGGCGCCGCCGACCGGCTGGCCGGCCTGCTCGACGGCGGGCCACGTCCCGAGCCCCTGAAAGGCCTGCCGTCCGTCGGACGTTACGGTCAGGTCAATCTCGAACAGATTCTCGCCTTGCATCCCGACCTGTTGCTGGTCTGGCCTGGCGCGGTGCCTGATGCGCAGTTGCGGCGCCTGAAGGCCGTGGGTATTCCGCTCTACGTGGCCGATCCGCACCGTCTGGACGATATCTCCCGGCAATTCCGCGAATTGGGCGAGCGCCTGGGGCAAGCGGAGAAGGGGCGCGCGTTGGCGCAAGCCTTCGATGTGCAAATGGCGCAGTTGCGTGCGCAATACCGGCGCGAGCAGCCACTGAGGGTGTTCTACCAGGTGTGGGACCGCCCGCTCTACACCGTCGGCGGTCGACAGATCATCAGCGAGGCGCTGGAAGTCTGCGGTGGCCGCAACCTGTTCGCCGATCTCGACCTGCCGGCGCCACAGGTGGGGCAGGAGGCCGTACTGGCTCGTGATCCGCAAGTGATCCTGGCGGCCAGCGACGAGCAACTGAGCAGTTGGACCGGCATGCGGCAACTCAGCGCTACGCGGCTCAAGCAGCTCTGGGTAGTGCCGGATCGCAACCTGGAGAAGCCGAGCTTCGCGATGCTCGATGCCACCGGGAAGCTTTGCCGGTTGCTCGCGGGTGCCAAGGCCGACGACTGAGTCGGCCGGGTTCGCGAGCAAGCTCGCTCCTATAGGTAACCGGAAGCACCAGTGCGCTCTTTGTAGGATCGAGGGGGACGCCTAGTTCTTGCTCGCGAACCTCCGTATCCGGCGACAAGGAGCAGACCGCAGGGCGGAAAACCCTGAACGGGTTATCCGCCCTGCGTCCACGCCCCTAGGGGCCTGAGGTCAGAACCCCTCCAGTACGATCTTGCCCTTGGCCGTGTTGCTCTCCAGCAGTGCGTGGGCGCGGCGCAGGTTGGCGGCGTCGATCTTGCCGAAGTGCTCGCCCAGGGTGGTTTTCAGCACGCCGCTGTCGATCAGCCCGGCCACGCGCTGCAGCAGCTTGTGCTGCTCGATCATGTCGTCGGTCTGGAACATCGAGCGGGTGTACATGAACTCCCAGTGCAGCGACAGGCTCTTCTGCTTGAGCAGGCGCACGTCGAGGTTCTCCGGGTCGTCGATCAGCGCCAGGCGGCCCTGCGGGCGCAGGCTGGCGACGATTTCGGGCAGGTGCTGCTCGGTCTGGTTCAGGCTGGCCACGAGGGTGACTTCGCCGATGCCGATGCGCTTGAGCTCTTCGCTCAGCGGCTTGCGGTGGTCGATCACGTGGTGCGCGCCGAGGTTGCGCACCCATTCCTGGGTTTCCGGGCGCGAGGCGGTGCCGATCACGGTCATGCCGGTGAGCTGGCGCGCCAACTGGGTAAGGATCGATCCGACGCCGCCGGCCGCGCCGACGATCAACAGGCTCTGGCCCTTGCTGGCGCTTCCTTCGGCCACCTGCAGGCGGTCGAACAGCAGTTCCCAGGCGGTGATGGTGGTCAGCGGCAGGGCGGCGGCGTGGGCGAAGTCCAGGCTCTTGGGCATGGCGCCGACGATGCGCTCGTCGACCAGTTGCAGCTCGGCATTGCTGCCGGGGCGGGTCAGGTCGCCGGCATACCAGACCTTGTCGCCCGGTTTGAACAGGCTGACCTCGCTGCCCACGGCGCGGACCACGCCGCTGGCGTCCCAGCCGAGCACCTTGTACTGGCCGTCGGCGGGCTGTGCGCGCTGGCGCACCTTGGTGTCCACCGGGTTGACGGAGACGGCGCGCACCTCCACCAGCAGGTCGCGCGGGCCGGGCGTGGGTTCGGGCAGCTGGATGTCGAGCAGCGAGTTGGCGTCGCTGCTGGGCAGGCTCTGGGTGTAACCGATGGCTTTCATGGGAATTCCTATTCGCTTTGAACGGTCAGTCGATGCGGTTCATCAGGCGGATATCGAGTTCCGCCAGGTCAGGTTCGGCGGCCTTCACGAAGGCCTGGAAGTGTGGGCTGGCCTCGTGCTCGGCCAGGGCATCCTCGTCGCGCCACTGCTCGATCATGTAGATCAGCTCGGCGTCCTTGATATCGCGGTGCAGGTCGTACTGCAGGCAGCCGGCCTCGGCGCGGGACGGCGCGAGCATGCCGTGCAGGCGCTCCTGCAGGCTGTCGGCGCGGCCGGGCTTGGCGCGAATGATGGCGATCAGGGTCAGGCTCATCCGGGTATCTCCAGTTGGGCAGGGAAGGTGAGGGCATGCTGCTCTCTTTCGTCGGGAAGAAAAACCGCGTAAGTAGAGAGTCTCTTTCAAAGGATTTTTGAAAATGCTGCGCTTCGACGACCTGCAGATATTCGTCCGCACCGCTGAGCGCGGCAGTCTCTCTGCTGCCGCCCGAGAGCTGGAGCTGTCGCCAGCCGTGGCCAGCGCCGCGCTCAAACGCCTGGAAAGCGAGCTGGACGTGCGCCTGTTCGCCCGCTCGACCCGCAGCCTGCGCCTGACCGCCGAGGGTGAGCTGTACCTGGCCCACGCCCGCGCTGCGTTGCAAAGCCTGGATGACGGTCGTCAGTTGCTGGCGGGCGGCAAGAGCGAGATCGCCGGCAACTTCCAGGTATCGGCGCCCTCGGATTTCGGCCGCAACGTGCTGCTGCCCTGGCTGGACGAATTCCAGGCGCTGCACCCGCGCATGAACCTGCGCCTGCTGATCAGTGACCGTCAGGCCGATCTCTACCGGCAACCGGTGGACGTGGCTTTCCGCCTGGGGTTGCCGGGGGACTCGAACCTTGTCGCGCTTCCGCTGGCGCCGGACAACCGTCGGGTGCTCTGCGCCGCGCCCGAGTACTTCGCTCGCCACGGCAAGCCGCAGCACCCGGACGATCTGCAACAGCACAACTGCCTGCTGTACATGCTGGGCGGCCGAGCCCACGAGCGCTGGCGTTTCAGCGACAGCCGCAAGCAACACGAGGTGACGGTGCGCGGCGATCGTCTCTGTGACGACGCCGACGTGGTGCGGCGCTGGGCCGTGGCGGGGCAGGGGCTGGTCTACAAGTCCTGGCTGGACGTGGCGGCCGATGTGCGTGCCGGCCGGTTGGAGGTGGCGCTGGCGGATTACCTGGGCGAAGCCACGCCGATGAACCTGTTCTGCACCCACCGCGCGCAGCTCAGCCGGGCGGTGACCCAGCTGCGCGAGTTCGTCCAGTTGCGCTGCGCCGAACTGATGCGCGAGCGCCCCTGGGCCTGAAGCCGGGTCAGAGCGGTGTGTAGCGGTGAATGGCCGACGACAGCCCCCAGGCGCTGGCTACCGCCAGCAGCACCATGGCGGTCGGCAGCAGGCTCCACCAGATGCGCGGCGCCAGGGCCGGCAGCTCGCTGCGGCGCTGGCTTATCCACAGGCTGGCGGCGCACACCGCCGCGCCGAGCAGGGCGCCGGCGATGATGTCGCTGGGCCAGTGGGCGCCCAGATAGACGCGGGACAGCGCAATGCTCGCCGCCGGAATCACCGCCAGCAGCATCCAGGTCAGGCGCACCCGCGGGGATTTCTCCCGGCTGGCCAGCACCCCGAGTACCAGGAAGAAGGCGAAGGACGCCGAACTGTGGCCGCTGGGCATGCTGAAGGCGGACAGCGGATCGGCGATCACCTCGGGCCGGGCGCGGCCGAAGAGATGCTTGAGCGCGGTGTTGAGCAGCGCGGTGCCGACCATGGTGCCAGCCGCGAAGAAGGCATGGCGCCAAAGTCGCAGGGCGGCCAGCAGCGCCGCCAGCAGCGCACCGGCGATGAACTGGGTGCGGAAGTCGCCGACGCGGGTGACGGCCACCATCACATGGTCCAGCCACGCGTGGCGGTGTTCCTGCACCAGCGCCATCAGGCCCTTGTCCAGGGCGTCCAGGTGCGGCCAGCCGATCAGCATGGCGAACAACAATACGAAGCAGCCGACGGCGCCGATCAGCGGAGCATTGCGCTCCTTGCGCAGCTCGGCGTGGATCACCAGGGCGAACACCACTGCGATGCACGCGGCAACCACACCGGCCTCCGGCCAGAAGCCTTCGGGCAGCGGCAGGCGCATGGCCGCACCGGTGGCCCAGCCAGGCACCAGGTAGGCGATGGACCAGCCGGCGGCGGCGATGATGGAAACGCTGACGAAGCGGCCGAACGGCATGTCCAGCATGCCCGCAACCATCGGCAGGAACGGCCGCAGCGCGCCGATGAAGCGGCCCACCAGCAGGCTCGCCACGCCATAGCGGTGGAAGAACCCTTCCGCGCTGGCCATCCATTCCGGATGGTGGCGCAGCACTGGCAGGCGGCGGATGTCCTGGTGGAAGTGGCGGCCGATCCAGTAGGACGACAGGTCACCGAGCAGGCCGCCGAGGAACGCCAATGCCAGGGTTTCCCCCAGCCCCAGGGCGCCGCTGCCGGCCAGCACGGCGATGGCGAAGAGCATCACCACGCCGGGCAGGATGATGCCGATGATGGCGGCGCATTCGAGGAAGGCGACCAGGAACAGGACCAGGGCGAGCCATTGCGGATGGGTGGCCATCCAGGTGTTGAAGGCGGCGAGATCGATCATCGGAAGGTGGCGTCCTGGGTTCCGAGCAGGTGGTAGTCATGGCCTTCGACCTGGCCGCGGCGCAGTGGGTTGCGCGTGCAGAAGGGCGCGAAGGCGGCATCGACGAAGCGGTACTGCAGGTGTTCGTCGCGGCCGTGGGGAATGCCCAGGCGCGCGGCCTGGATAACGTGCGCGGGCGTTTCGCCAAGGTCGTCGACGAACAGGCGCTGCGGGTCGAAGCGCTGGGCGTCCCACTCCGGCACTTTCAGGCCCATGGAGCGGCAGAGCAGGGTCTGGCCGTTGCACAGCTTGCCCAGCGGGCGCTCGCTGCCGTCGGCGGCGGGGTTGAGCCGACGCATGGCGGCCAGTGATTCGTCACCGGAGATGCGATCCATCCAGGGGTGCCCGGACTTGATCAGTACCGCATTGCCGGCGCCGCCGGCGCTGAAGTTCAGCGAGTCGCCGCCACGCGCGTAATACATGTAGATGTGCCCGCCATCGAGGAACAGCGCCTTGCGCTTCTCGGTGTAACCGAGCGATGCGTGGCTGCCTTTCTCGGCCAGGTAATAGGCCTCGGTCTCGATGATCCGCGCGGAGAGCCACAGGTCGCCGACCCGATGGCGGATCACCTTGCCCAGCAGTTCGCGGGCGACGGTGAGGGCATCGCGATTGAAGAAGGCGTCCGGCAGGGGATTGGCCCCTGGCCAGGGCAAACTTAGGTTGGGTTCGGCGGGCATCGGATTGTCGCGGTTCTCGGGCCGGTCTTAGGCTGGGGAATCATAACAACAAGATTCTTAAGCATGGCTGAACGGATCCGGGCCGACAGCGCCCACATTACCCCCAGCGCCCACTACACCGGTTACGTCTGGTATCGCCACCAGCTTGCCGATCCGGCCTTCGCCACGGCGTTCGGCCGCTGGGTGCACGGTTGCGTGGCGCCGATCAACTGGGGCGCGCGGGTCGGCTTCGGACTGAATATCGAAGACTTCCTGTTACAACGTCACCTGCTGATCGATGCCCGGCTGACCCAGGCCATCGAGTCGCGCGGCGTTTCCCAGGTGGTCGAGATAGCCTGTGGTTTGTCGCCCCGGGGCCGGCGTTTCCGTCAGCGCTATCCCCAGCTGACCTACCTGGAAGCCGACCTGCCGCCCATGGCCGCGCGCAAGTCGGCGTTGCTGCAGGAGCAGGGCTGGCTGGACGGCAAACATCGCGTGCGTGCTGTGGATATCCTTGCCGAAGACGGCGAGCAGAGCCTCGCTGTGTTGCTCTCCGGACTGGACCCTGAGCGCCCCGTGGTGGTGATTACCGAGGGGCTGGTGAATTACTTCCAGCGCCCGGTGATCGAGGGCTTCTGGCGTCGATTGGCCGTGGCCCTGCGGCGTTTCCCCGAGGCGACCTACCTGACCGAACTCTATCCCGACCTGCGCGAACACCCGCGCTACCGGCAGATTCGCTGGGGCGTCGGGCTGATCGGCAAGCTGACGCGGGGTGGCTATCCGCTGCATTACCGCAGCGCGGCGGAAATCGAGCAGGCGTTCGTTGGTTGCGGGTTTGGCCGGGTGGGCGTGCTCGATCCGCAGGTGGACGGTGTGGGGCTGGGCTTGCCGAAAGGGCGGATGCCGAGTCTGGTGCGGGTGATCGAGGCGCGGCTTTAGGTTCGGGACTGTTCGGGGCTGGGCGGTTCGCGAGCAAGAACTAGGCGTCCCCCTCGGTCCTACGAAGAGCAGCCGCGGCTTATTCGGGGGGCATGCAGGGGCGAGCTTGCTCGCGAACAATATCAATGCAGGACGCTTGTGCCCGCGCTTCCCCCTCACCCCAGCCCTCTCCCAGGGGGAGAAGGAGTCATCCGGTGCAGGCCTGCGCAGCTGACGTTTCGCATGATGCCGTTCCAGTCCCCTCACCCTTTTGGGAGAGGGAAGAGCCCGGCCTCCGAAATCGCCACATTCAAACCATCAAGCCGCACACGCCCCCTGCTGCATCGGCACCACCATCGCCGCCAGCGCTGCGCTGGCCTGCGGGTCGCCGTGGGCGAAGATGAACGCCAGGCCGTCGCCGCTGTAGCGCAGCGGCAGGATATCCAGTTCCGGCAGCCCGGCGGCGGCGAGCTTCCAGCCGCGCGCAGGGCGATCCGCCGGCAGCGCGACGCGGATCAGGCCACCGAAATAGCCCAGCTCCGCCAGCTCGCAGCGCCATTCGCCGCCCTCGCCGTTGCGCAGTACGGCGCGCCGATCGGCCGGCGCCAGGCGCGCTTCGAAGCGGCGCTCCAGGTGCAGCAGTTGCTGGCGCTGGAAGCGCGTGCTGCCGGCGGCGCTGCGTGGCAGCGGCTCGCCGAGCAGGAACGGGTTGTAGAGCCGCGCACAGGCATCGCGGCGTTCGAACTGGGCCAGGTGGTCGGCGTCGTGGATCAACGCAAACTCGGCATCGGCGCATGCATGGGCGAACTCGGCGTGTTCCCACGGCTGGGTGAAATGGTCGTACTCGCCGGCCAGCACCAGGGTTGGGCATTGCGGGTGACGTTCGAAGCCGCCGAAGGCCAGCAGGCGCTGGCTGTTCTGCCGGTAGCGTTCGATTTCCGCTGGTGTCAGGCGCTGCAGCTGGCGCAACAGGGCCTTGCGGAACACCGGGGATACACCGGTATCGCCCAGGCGCAATGGGTTGATCAGGCCGGTCAGCACGCCATGGGCGAAGGGCTCCTGCTCGCCCAGTTCCAGGCGCGCCAGGGCTTCGACCAGCAGGGCGCGGGCGCCGGGTCGGCCGAAGGCGGTGATGCCGGCCAGCAGCAGGCGACCACAGCGCGCCGGGTGGCGGGCGGCGAACAGCGCTGCCAGCGCCGAGCCGTACGACAACCCGATCGGCATCAGGGGCGGCAATTGCAGGGTGTCGGCGAAAGCGGCGATGAGGTCGGCCAGGTCTTCCAGGCTCAGTTGGGGCGCCAGTTGCAGGTTGCCGCCCTGGCTGGGCAGGTCGAGGAGGATCACCGGGTGCCCGGCGAGCAGCTCGGAAACCTCGCTGGCGAAGGAGCGGAAGCTCTGGAAGGCACCGCCCAGCAGCAGGACCGGCGGGCGGGTGTCATCTTCCCTGGAGGAAAAGGCCTGGTAGTGCAGTTGCCAACCGTCCAGTTCCAGCACCGCCGGGGCGGCGGTCAGGGCCTGGGCGCTGTAATCGGTGCGATAGCGCATGGCAGTTCTCCGGCGGTGGGCCGCCTCTTGTTGTTCTTCCCTGGCGTGCCTCCCTGGCTATGCGATCGCAACGGGGGCAATGAGCCATGCTTGCAAGGTAACCAGCCGATACGAATTTGGTTACCCAACCTTCGGGCGGCAGAAGCGGGCGGGGGATGGGCGGATGTCACCGTTTGGCCGATGGGGCGGGGCGTGGGAGGGGGTTGGCGTTACGTGCGGTGCGCCGCTGACCGGCCGGCTGCTGTGGCTGGCCGCTGAGGGGGCGCTCCCGCTATACTTGCGCATTTCCCTCACGCAGACGCGTTTGATCATGACCGAGTCCGTTCTCGACTATATGAGCCGCCTGGGCCGCGCCGCCCGTGAAGCGTCGCGCGTCGTCGCGCGCGCCACGACCGCGCAGAAGAACCAAGCCCTGCTGGCCGCTGCCGATGCCCTGGATGCCGCCCGCGCCCAGCTGACCGAAGCCAACGAGCAGGATCTGGCCAATGGCCGTGCCAATGGTCTGGAGCCAGCCATGCTGGACCGCCTGGCCCTGACTCCGGCACGCATCGACGACATGATCGAGGGCCTGCGCCAGGTCGCCACGCTGCCGGACCCGATCGGCGAGATCCGCGACATGCGCTATGTGCCGTCCGGTATTCAGCTGGGCAAGATGCGCGTGCCGCTGGGCGTGGTGGGGATCATCTACGAGTCCCGTCCGAACGTGACCATCGACGCCGCCAGCCTGTGCCTGAAGTCGGGCAACGCCACCATCCTGCGCGGCGGCTCCGAGGCGATCCATTCCAACCAGGCGATTGCCGCGTGCATCCAGACGGGCCTGGCCAAGGCCGGCCTGCCGGCCAGCGTCGTACAGGTGGTGGAAACCACCGACCGCGCCGCCGTGGGCGCGCTGATCACCATGCCCGAGTACGTGGACGTCATCGTTCCGCGCGGCGGCAAGGGCCTGATCGAGCGCATCAGCCGCGATGCCAAGGTGCCGGTGATCAAGCACCTGGACGGCATCTGCCACGTCTACATCGACGTCGCCGCCGATCTGGACAAGGCCATCCGCGTCGCCGACAACGCCAAGACCCAGCGCTATGCGCCGTGCAACACCATGGAGACGCTGCTGGTGCACGCCGGCATTGCCGACCGCGTGCTGCCGCCGCTGGCCGCCATCTACCGCGACAAGGGCGTTGAACTGCGTGGCGACGCCGCCACCCGCGCGCTGCTGGGCGCCGACGTGCTGGAAGCCACCGAGGAAGACTGGCGCACCGAGTACAACGCGCCGATCCTGTCGATCCGCATCGTCGACAACCTCGATGCGGCCATCGAGCACATCAACACCTACGGCTCGCAACACACCGACGCGATCATCACCGAGAACTTCACCGATGCCCGCCGCTTCCTCACCGAAGTGGACTCGGCCTCGGTCATGGTCAACGCCTCGACCCGCTTTGCCGATGGCTTCGAGTACGGCCTGGGCGCGGAGATCGGCATTTCCACCGACAAGCTGCACGCCCGCGGTCCGGTCGGCCTGGAAGGGCTGACCAGCGAGAAGTACGTGGTGTTCGGCGACGGGCACGTGCGGACCTGATGAACAAGGCGCGTTCCCGGCGTGTCGGTCTGTTCGGCGGCACCTTCGATCCGGTGCACATCGGCCACCTGCGCAGTGCGCTGGAGATGGCAGAGCAGCTCGAATTCGACGAGCTGCGCCTGATCCCCAACTTCCGCCCGCCGCATCGCGACACCCCCCAGGTGCTACCTGCGCAGCGGCTGGCGATGGTCGAGCTGGCGGTTGCCGGCGTAGACCCGCTGGTGGTCGACGACCGCGAGCTGAAGCGTGACAAACCCTCCTACACCATCGACACCCTGGAGTCGCTGCGTGGGGAGCTGGATGAGCAGGACCAGTTGTTCCTGCTGGTCGGCTGGGACGCATTCTGCGGCCTGCCGACCTGGCATCGCTGGGAAGAGTTGCTGGAGCACAGTCATATCGTCGTGCTGCAGCGCCCGGATGCCGACAGCGAGCCGCCGGAAGACCTGCGCGACCTGCTGGCGGCGCGCAGTGTTGCCGACCCGAAGGCGATGATCGGCCCCGCCGGGCAGATCACCTTCGTCTGGCAGACGCCGCTTGCAGTTTCCGCCACGCAGATCCGCCAACTCCTGTCGCAGGGGCGCTCGGTGCGCTACCTGGTGCCGGATGCGGTATTGAACTATATCGAGGCGCACGGCCTGTACCAGGCGCCCCACTGAACAAGTCAGAGAGTCATACATGCAAACCGAACAACTGGTCGAACTGACCATCGCCGCCCTGGAAGATCTCAAGGCGCAGGACATCACCGTCATCGACGTGCGCGAGAAGACCAGCATCACCGACGTCATGGTCATCGCCACCGGCGCCTCCAGCCGTCAGGTCAAGTCGCTGGCCGACAACGTGCTGGAAAAGGTCAAGGAACAGGGCGTGCGCCCGATCGGCAGCGAAGGCCAGGAAGGTGGCGAGTGGGTTCTGATCGACCTCGCCAACGTCGTGGTCCATGTCATGCAGCCGGCCACCCGCCAGTTCTACGACCTGGAGCGTCTGTGGCAGGGCGCCGAGCAGAGCCGCGCGTCCCACAGCGCCGAGTAAGCGTGCCGTGCGCCTGCGTCTGATCGCGGTTGGCTCGCGCATGCCGCGCTGGGTGGAAGAGGGCTGGGCGGAGTACGTCAAGCGCCTGCCCTCGGAGCTGTCCCTGGAACTGGTGGAAATCCCGTTGAACACGCGCGGCAAGAATGCCGACGTGGCACGGCTGATCCGCCAGGAAGGCGAAGCCATGCTGAGCAAGGTGCAGCCCGGGGAACGCATCGTCACCCTGGAAGTCGAAGGCAAGCCCTGGAGCACCCCCCAGCTGGCGCAGGAACTCGACCGCTGGCGCCTCGACGCGCGCACCGTCAACCTCATGGTCGGCGGGCCGGAAGGCCTGGCGCCGGAGGTCTGCGCGCGCAGCGAGCAGCGCTGGTCGCTGTCACCGCTGACCCTGCCGCACCCGCTGGTGCGCATCCTGGTCGGCGAGCAGATCTACCGCGCCTGGACAGTGCTGTCCGGGCACCCCTACCACAAGTAGTCGTAGCCGTTTTCGATGCCGCAGCCGATACAGCTCAAGGACCACGAGAAGGACGCCCGCCTGGTCCGCGCCCGCGTCATCGTCGGCGGGGTGGCGATCTTCCTGCTCGCCCTTGTGCTGGTGGCGCGTATGTATCACCTGCAGGTGACGCAGTACGACTACCACTCGACGCTGTCGGAGAACAACCGCGTCCACGTGCAGCCGATTCCGCCCAATCGTGGGCTGATCTTCGACCGCAACGGGGTGATCATCGCCGACAACCGTCCCAGCTTCAGCCTGACGATTACCCGCGAACGTACGGAGAACCTGCAGGATACGTTGAAGAACCTCGTCGAAATCCTCGGATTGACCGAGGAAGACAAGGCCATCTTCGAGAAGCGCATGAAGCAGGGGCGGCGGCCGTTCGAGCCGGTGCCGATCATGTTCGAGCTGTCCGAGGAGCAGATCGCCCGCATCGCGGTGAACCAGTACCGCCTGAACGGCGTCGACGTGGCCGCGCAATTCGTCCGCCATTACCCGCTGGGCGAGCACTTCGCCCACTCGGTCGGCTATGTCGGGCGGATCAACGAGGCGGAACTGAAGAAGCTCGACCCGGTGGCCTATTCGGGCACCCACCACATCGGCAAGACCGGCGTGGAAAAATTCTACGAGGATGCGCTGCACGGCACGGTTGGCTACGAGGAAGTCGAGACCAACGCCCGCGGTCGCGTCCTGCGCGTGCTCAAACGTACCGAGCCGGTCTCCGGCCGTGACATCGTGCTGAGCATCGACAGCAAGCTGCAGGCTGCCGCGGAAACCGCACTGGCCGGCCGCCGCGGCGCCATCGTGGCGATCCAGCCGTCCACCGGCGAGGTGTTGGCGATGGTCAGCCAGCCGGCCTACGACCCCAACCTGTTCGTCACCGGCATCAGTTTCAAGGATTACGCGGCGTTGCGTGACTCCGAAGATCGCCCTCTGTACAACCGCGTGCTGCGCGGCCTGTACCCGCCGGGCTCGACGGTGAAACCGGCGGTGGCCATTGCGGGGCTCGACGCGGGTGTGGTGACGCCCACCAGCCGTGTGTTCGACCCCGGCTTCTACCAATTGCCCAACTACGACCACAAGTACCGCAACTGGAACCGCACCGGCGACGGCTGGGTCACCCTGGAAACCGCGATCATGCGGTCCAACGACACCTACTTCTACGATCTTGCCCACAAGCTGGGGATCGATCGGCTGCACGACTACATGAGCAGGTTCGGCTTCGGCCAGCGCGTGGCCCTGGACATGTATGGCGAAGCTGACGGCCTGATGCCGTCCCGCCAGTGGAAGCGTGCCCTGCGCCGGCAGGCCTGGTTCCCGGGGGAAACCCTGATTCTGGGCATCGGCCAGGGCTACATGCAGTCCACCCCGCTGCAACTGGCGCAGATGACCGCGCTGCTGGCGAACAAGGGCAAGTGGATTCGCCCGCACCTGGCCAAGACCATCGACGGCAAGCCGCCGGTGGACGAAGACCCGATGCCGGACATCCAGCTCAAGGATCCGAACAACTGGAACCTGGTGGACTACGGCATGCAGCAGGTGGTCCACGGCGCCCGTGGTACCGCCCACAAGGTCGGCGCCACGTCCGTCTACCGCATTGCCGGCAAGTCCGGTACCGCGCAGGTCGTGGCGATCAAGCAGGGTGAGAAGTACAACCGCTCCAAGCTGCTGGAGCGCCATCGTGACCACGCGTTGTTCGTCGGCTTCGCCCCGGCGGACAATCCGCAGATCGCCGTGGCGGTGATGGTGGAGAACGGCGAGTCCGGCTCCGGCGTCGCCGCCCCGGTGCTCAAGGCCGTGACCGATGCCTGGCTGCTGGACGAGACCGGCAAGCTCAAACCCGAATACGCACCTCAGGCCACGGCGGAGGCGCCCAAACCATGACCAAGAACGGAAACTTCGACCGCACGCTGTCCAGCGAAGATGTGATGAAGCGGCGCTCCAGTCTGCTGCAGCGCCTGCATATCGACGGCCTGCTGCTGCTGTTGCTGGTGACCCTCGGCTCGGTCGGCCTGTTCGTCCTGTACTCTGCCAGCGGCAAGAGCTGGGACCTGCTGATCAAGCAGGCGTCTTCCTTCGGCCTGGGCCTGGGCGCGATGTTCGTGCTGGCACAGATCGAGCCGCGCTTCCTCGCTCGCTGGGTGCCGCTGGGCTACCTGATCGGCGTGGCCCTGCTGGTGGTGGTGGACGTGATGGGCCACAACGCCATGGGCGCGACCCGCTGGATCAACATTCCCGGGGTGATCCGCTTCCAGCCGGCGGAATTCATGAAGCTGCTGATGCCCATGACCATCGCCTGGTACCTGTCCAAGCGCGCCCTGCCGCCGGGTTTCAAGCACAGCGTGATCGGCCTGGCGCTGATCGTCGTGCCCTTCGTGCTGATCCTCAAGCAGCCGGACCTGGGCACCGCCATGCTGGTGCTGGCCTCCGGTTCCTTCGTGCTGTTCGTCGGCGGCCTGCGCTGGCGCTGGATCATCACCGCCGTCTCGGCCGCGGTGCCGGTCGCGGTGGGCATGTGGTACTTCGTCATGCACGACTACCAGAAGCAGCGCGTGCTGACCTTCCTCGACCCGGAAAGCGACCCGCTGGGCACCGGCTGGAACATCATCCAGTCCAAGGCAGCCATCGGTTCGGGTGGCGTCTTCGGCAAGGGCTGGCTGCTGGGTACGCAATCCCATCTGGATTTTTTGCCCGAAAGCCATACGGACTTTATCATTGCCGTGCTCGGCGAAGAGTTCGGCCTGGTCGGGGTGTGCCTCCTGCTGGTGCTGTACCTGCTGGTGATCTACCGGGGGCTGGTGATCACGGCGCAGGCGCAGACGCTGTTCGGCAAGTTGCTCGCCGGCAGTATCACCATGACCTTCTTCGTGTATGTGTTCGTCAACATTGGTATGGTCAGCGGGTTGTTGCCAGTGGTGGGGGTACCGCTGCCCTTCATTAGTTACGGCGGAACTTCGCTGGTGACCCTGATGTCAGGGTTCGGCGTTTTGATGTCGATCCATACCCATCGGAAGTGGATCACCCAGGTTTGATGACAAGAGTGAAGAACGGAATGCAAGTACTGCGCGCCTGGGCTGCCAGGGGGGTACATTGGGTCGGAATCGCGGGGGCGATCGGCGTGTCCGGCGTTGCTGCCGCGGGCGACTACGATGGTTCGCCCCAGGTCGCCGAGTTCGTCAGCGAGATGACCCGTGACTACGGCTTCGCCGGCGAACAGCTCATGGGCCTCTTCCACGATGTGGAACGCAAGCAGTCCATCCTCGACGCCATCTCCCGCCCTGCCGAACGGGTGAAGACCTGGAAGGAATACCGTCCGATCTTCGTCACCGACGCGCGCATCAACCGCGGCGTGGACTTCTGGAACCAGAATGCCGAAGCCCTGGCCCGCGCCGAGCAGGAATACGGCGTACCGGCCCAGTACATCGTTGCCATCATTGGCGTCGAGACCTTCTTCGGCCGCAACACCGGCAACTTCAAGGTGATGGACGCGCTGTCCACCCTGGGCTTCGACTACCCGCCGCGTGCCGAGTTCTTCCGCAAGGAGCTCAAGCAGTTCCTGCTGCTGGCCCGCGAACAGCAGGTCGACCCGCTCAGCCTGACCGGCTCCTACGCCGGTGCAATGGGCCTGCCGCAATTCATGCCGAGCAGCTTCCGTGCCTATGCCGTGGACTTCGACGGCGACGGCCACATCAATATCTGGAGCGACCCCACCGATGCCATCGGCAGCGTCGCCAACTACTTCAAGCAGCACGGCTGGCACACCGGCGAGCCGGTGGTGTCGCAGGCGGAAATCGGTACCTCCACTGCCGAGGACGCGCTCACCCAGGGGCTCGAGCCGCAAATGAACCTCGGCCAGCTACGCTCTCAGGGCTGGCGTACCCATGACGTGATCCGCGATGACCTGATGGTCACCGCCATGCGCCTGGAAGGCGCGCAGGGCACCGAGTACTGGGTCGGCCTGCCGAACTTCTATGTGATCACCCGTTACAACCGCAGCGCCATGTACGCCATGGCGGTCCATCAGCTGGCCGGCGAGATCGCCAAGGCACGAGGTGTCCATTGAGCAAGCGAATCGCAAGTCCCGGCCTCTGGTCGTTGGCCGCCTGCGTTGGCCTGAGCACTGTGTTCCTCGCCAGTTGCACCGGCAACCGCGCGCCTCAACCGCAGCCGCAGGTGAACAACGGCATTTCCGGCCCCTATGACTACAACCGTCCGCACCGCGACGGCGCGCCCTGGTGGGACGTCGACGTCTCGCGCATCCCGGACGCCGTGCCGATGCCGCACAACGGGCCGTTCAAGAACAACCCCTACACCGTGCTGGGCAAGACCTACTACCCGCTCAATAACGCCAGTGCCTATAGCGTGACCGGCACGGCGTCCTGGTATGGCACCAAGTTCCATGGCCAGGCCACCGCCAATGGCGAGCAGTACGACCTGTACGGCATGACCGCCGCGCACAAGACCCTGCCGCTGCCCAGCTACGTGCGCGTCACCAACCTGGACAACGGCAAGAGCGTCATCGTCCGCGTCAACGACCGCGGCCCGTTCTACTCCGACCGGGTGATCGACCTGTCCTTCGCCGCCGCCAAGAAACTCGGCTACGCCGAAACCGGCACCGCGCATGTCAAGGTCGAGGGTATCGACCCCGACCGCTGGTGGGCTTCCCAGGGCAAGCAGCCGCCGATGATCATGGCCTTGCCGAAGATGGCCTCGCAGCCCGCCGCCGCGCAGCCACAGGCGGTCGCCATGGCCCAGCCCGTCGAGACCTACACCCCGCCGCCGGCGCAACACGCCGTACCGGTGGCGCCGGTCCAGATCGACTCAAAAAAAAACGCTTCATTACCAGCCGATGGCCTGTATCTCCAGGTGGGTGCCTTCGCCAACCCGGACGCTGCGGAGCTGCTCAAGGAGAAAGTCGGCGGCCTGACGGGGGCGAAATCCTTTATCAGCTCGGTCGTGGTCAACCAGCAGACCTTGTACCGGGTGCGCCTGGGGCCGATCGGAACGCAGGATGAAGCAAGCCGGATGCAGGACAGCATCCGCGTGGCCAACCTTGGCCAACCCAAGCTCGTGCGCCTGGACTGAGATTCCACCGTACGTGCGATAGCGGCACATAGAGGCCGCCTCACGAGATCCCCCCGCGGGGGATTGTTTGACCATTAGTGAACCCCAGAGAGACGGATGAACATCTTCAACTTCGCCAAACGCCTGTCCTTGCTCGTGCTGTTCAGCGCCCCCGTGGCCAGCTGGGCAGCTGAAGTCGTTCCCGCCGCCCCGCAACTCGCGGCCAAGGCCTGGGTGCTGATGGACGGCGCCAGCGGCAACATCCTGGTCGAGAACGCCGGCGACGAGCGCCTGCCGCCCGCCAGCCTGACCAAGCTGATGACCGCCTATATCGCCACCAAGGAAATCGAAGGCGGCCGCATCGCCGAATCCGACCTGGTCACCGTCAGCGAACATGCCTGGCGCACCGGCGGTTCGCGCATGTTCATCAAGGTCGGCTCCCAGGTCTCGGTGAGCGACCTGCTGCACGGCATCATCATCCAGTCCGGCAACGACGCCTCGGTCGCCCTGGCCGAGCACATCGCCGGCAGCGAAGACGCCTTCGCCGACATGATGAACACCACCGCGCAGAAGCTGGGCATGACCAATTCCCACTTCATGGACGCCACCGGCCTGCCCAACCCGGACCATTACTCGTCCGCCAAGGACATGGCTGTACTGGCCCGCGCCATCATCTACGGCGAGCCGACCCACTACGCCATCTACGCGCAGAAAGAGTTCTTCTGGAACAACATCAAGCAGCCCAACCGCAACCTGCTGCTGTGGCGTGACAAGACCGTCGACGGCCTGAAGACCGGCCACACCGACGAAGCCGGCTATTGCCTGGTGGCTTCCGCCGTGCGCGACGGCCAGCGCATGATCGCCGTGGTGTTCGGCACCAACAGCGAACAGGCCCGCGCCGCCGAGACCCAGAAGCTGCTGACCTACGGCTTCCGCTTCTTCGAATCGCAGACCTTCTACAAGAAGGGCGCCGAGCTGACCAAGGCCATGGTCTGGAAAGGCTCCGACCACGAAGTGAAGGCCGGCCTGTCCGAAGACCTGACCATGACCGTACCGCGCGGCCAGCTCAAGCAGCTGCAGGCCAACATGGTTGTCGAACCGAACCTGATGGCGCCGATCCAGCAGGGCCAGGTGATCGGCAAGGTCGAGGTCAAGTTGGGTGACAAGGTCGTCCGCACCTCTGATCTGGTCGCCCTGAACGCCGTGGAAGAAGGCGGTTTCTTCCGCCGTATCTGGGACAGCATCCGCCTGTTCTTCTTCGGTCTGTTCAACTGACCGCCTGTCCCGGCTTTGTACTTTTGTATACAAGGCCGGGATTGACCCGCCCGCGCAGTCGCAAACTCGGGTAAAATGCCCGCCTGCGACTGCCTGGTCCCCCCGTGGTCCGGCAGTTGCCGTCCGATCCACCCGGAGCGCCCCACCCGGACGCTCATGCGGAGGCGGGCCATCCGCCCGCGACAGCCATGACTGATACCCCTGATACCGCTGACACCCCAGAACAGCCTGCACCGAAGATCGAGTTCCCCTGCGAACGCTATCCGATCAAGGTCATCGGCGACGCCGGGGAAGGCTTCCCGGACCTGGTCGTCGAAGTCATCCAGCGCCACGCGCCGGATCTCGACATCACCACCCTGGTCACCCGTGACAGCCGCAACGGCCGCTTCCTGTCCGTGCAGGTGCTGATCACCGCCACCGGCGTCGACCAACTGCAGAACATCCATAAAGATCTGCGCGCCACCGGCCGCGTCCACATGGTGCTCTGATGGGCGAAACGCTGGGCTTTCGTGAGCTGGGCATCCTGCCTTACGAGCCGACCTGGCACGCCATGCAGCGCTTCACCGCCGAGCGCGAACCTGCCACGCCCGATGAAGTCTGGCTGCTCGAGCACGAGCGCGTATTCACCCAGGGGCAGGCCGGCAAGGCCGAACACGTGCTGTTTCCCGGCGACATCCCGGTCGTCCAGGTCGACCGCGGCGGTCAGGTGACCTACCACGGCCCCGGCCAGTTGGTCGCCTACCTGATGCTCGACGTGCGCCGCTCCGGCATCGGTGTGCGCGACCTCGTCTCGCGCATCGAACAGAGCCTTATCGGCCTGCTGGACAGCTACGGTGTTACCGCTGTGTCCAAACCCGATGCTCCGGGCGTCTATGTGGACGGCGCGAAGATCGCATCCCTCGGCCTGCGCATCCGCAATGGCCGCTCCTTCCATGGTCTGGCCTTGAATGTGGACATGGACCTGGAACCCTTTCGACGCATCAATCCCTGCGGTTACGCAGGCATGGCCATGACCCAGCTCAGTCAGCTGGCTGGCCCCATCGCATTGGCCGATGTGCGCGAGCGCCTGCGTGGCGAACTCGTCGAACGCCTTGGCTACGCGGCACAGAAGACCCTAACGGGCGGGATCTAACCTAGATGAGCACTGTTGTGGAGAACTCCGGTCAGGCCGCCCCGGCCGCCAAGCCCGGCAAGGTGGAAGTTGGCGTCAAGCTGCGCGGCGCAGAAAAGGTCGCGCGCATTCCGGTGAAGATCATCCCCACCGACGAACTGCCGAAGAAGCCCGACTGGATTCGCGTGCGCATCCCCGTTTCCCCCGAGGTCGACCGCATCAAGCAACTGCTGCGCAAGCACAAGCTGCACAGTGTCTGCGAGGAAGCCTCCTGCCCGAACCTGGGCGAGTGCTTCTCCGGTGGCACCGCGACGTTCATGATCATGGGCGACATCTGCACCCGTCGCTGCCCGTTCTGCGACGTCGGCCATGGACGTCCGAAGCCGCTGGATGTCGACGAGCCGACCAACCTCGCCATCGCCATCGCCGACCTGCGCCTGAAGTACGTGGTGATCACCTCGGTGGACCGCGACGACCTGCGTGACGGCGGCGCCCAGCACTTCGCTGACTGCCTGCGCGAGATCCGCAAGCTGTCCCCTGGCGTCCAGCTGGAAACCCTGGTGCCGGACTATCGCGGCCGCATGGACATCGCCCTGGAAATCACCGCCAACGAGCCGCCGGACGTGTTCAACCACAACCTGGAAACCGTCCCGCGCCTGTACAAGTCGTCCCGTCCGGGCTCCGACTTCGAGTGGTCGCTGGACCTGCTGCAGAAGTTCAAGCAGATGGTGCCGCACGTACCGACCAAGTCCGGCCTGATGCTCGGCCTGGGCGAGACCGACGAGGAAGTCATCGAAGTCATGCACCGCATGCGCGAGCACGACATCGACATGCTGACCCTCGGCCAGTACCTGCAACCCTCGCGCAACCACCTGCCGGTGCAGCGCTTCGTCCACCCGGACACCTTTGCCTGGTTCGCCGAGGAAGGCGAGAAGATGGGCTTCAAGAACGTCGCTTCCGGCCCGCTGGTACGTTCCTCGTACCATGCCGACCAGCAGGCGCACGGCACCAAGATCGGCTGAGCCGTCGGTTCTGCTAGGAAAAAGGCGCCCTTGGGCGCCTTTTTCGTTCAGCTCTTTTGCCGGAGCTGTCCGAGTAGCGCCGGGGTCGGATAGCCGTCCGCCGGCGAGCCGATCGACTGCTGGTAGGCCCGGATTGCCTTGCGGGTATTGGCGCCAATGATGCCGTCGGCAGTTCCCGGCTGGTAGCCGCGCTGCACCAGCAGTTGCTGCAGTTCGATACGCTCCGAGCGGCTCAGCGGCGTGTCCTCCAGCGGCCAGCTCCCCGCCAGTTGTCCGCCGCCCCTGAAACTGTCGGCCAGGAGGCCCACAGCGAGCGCGTAGGAGGTCGAATTGTTGTACTTGAGGATGGCGCGGAAGTTATCCGTCACCAGGAAGGCCGGGCCGCGATAGCCGGCGGGCAACAGCAGTGAAACACTGGCTTGCGGGTCGCTCGGCAGGTTCCCGCTGGCTACCCTGATGCCCTGGCGCAGCCACTCGTTCATCGGTTTGCGGATGTCCATGTCGGCCTGGGCATAGTCGAAGCCCTGCGGCAGGCGCACTTCGAAACCCCAGCTCTGGCCTTGCTGCCAGCCGGAACTCTTCAGGTAGTTGGCGGTGGAGGCCAGGGCGTCGGGGGACGAGCCCCAGATATCGCGGCGACCGTCGCCATCGAAGTCCACGGCGTAGCGGTTGTACGTGGTCGGGATGAACTGCGTCTGCCCCATGGCGCCGGCCCAGGAGCCGATCATGTTGCTGGCGGGCACGTCGCCGTGCTGGAGGATCTGCAGCGCGGCGATCAACTGGTCGCGGCCGAAGTCCGGGCGACGGCCCTCGTAGGCCAGGGTGGCGAGGGAGCGGATGACGTTCTTGCTGCCCATCTGCTGGCCGAAGTTGCTTTCCATGCCCCAGATCGCCACGACGGCCTCCCGCTCTACGCCGTAGGTTGCGTCGATGCGCTGCAGTACCTCGGCGTTCTCTTGCAGGCGGTCCTGTCCGTTGTGTACTCGCGCGGATGACACCGCGCTTTCCAGGTATTGCCAGACGGGACGGCTGAACTCGGGTTGGCTGCGGTCGGCAGTGACAACCGATTCATCCGGCTCGATGCCTTCGAATGCGCTGTCGAAGGTTGAAGCGCTGATGCCTGCGGCGAGTGCCTGTGCGCGGAAGCCGTCGCGCCATTGGGCGAAGCTCTGCGTGGGTTGCGCGCGCTCGGTGGCGGCGCCTTTGGGCGGTGGCTCGGTGCAGGAGGTCAGCAGGCCGAAGCTGGCCAGGGACAGGGCGGCGACGAGCAGGCAGCGTTGGCCGACAACGGGTGAAACAGGCTTGCGCATTGCTCTCCTCGGGTACTGGCAGGCGAGGGGCCACCTTAACATGGCCATTGTGACGCGTCTGCGCTGGGCAGAGGCGACGGATACGCAAGGTTCGACGGCCGCCGCGGTGGAAAATTCCCGCCACCGGGCGGCCGAGCCCGCGGGTGAACCGTCAAGGCATTCCTGCCAGCGTGATCCTGGTTATTGCTTGGGGCTGGCGCCGGTTTCCTTGTCGACCTTCGGGGCGCTCTGGTCGAGTTCCTTGAGCATGTCGTCGTAGGCGGCACAGTCGTCCGGGCGCTGTTCGCTGGAACGGGACTTCTTCATTTCCGCGAGTTTTTCGTTGAGCTTCTGCGCGCGCTGGGGATCGCTGCGGGTGACTTCGGTGACCTTGGCGGCGACTTGCTTGCCCCTGGCTTCGGCTTCCTGGTCGGAGCAGAACGCGTGGGCGGAGAGGCTGAAGGGAAGAGCGAGGATGGCGGCTATCAGGGGCGTTTTCATGGTCGGACCTCCAGGTGCGTGGCTGTCCGGTTGAAAGCGAAAGGGCAGGGGTGGTTCAGGTTTTCTGCTGTTTCAGGCCGCCAGAAGCGAAGAAGCCTCCCAGTTACGGGAGGCTTCGCGGCGGTAGCTGCCTTTGCCTTTGGCCGGCTGTTCCTGGCGGCTGCGGAACAGGGGCTGTGCGATCAGGGACTTGGCCTTGTTCGGCCGTTTGGATTTCTTCGCCATGGGGCTTTCCTCGTTGAGGCCGGCGCCGTTGCCGGCGCGCAAATGTTCCGCCTATCTGGCACGCCTGTCCAATGCCTTTGGTCAGCCGGCGCTCGGGCCAAGGCCGCGGAAGGTCATTCGGGACTACGCTGGCTGCGGCGCACCTTCCTGGCGCATCGGACAGCTACGAGGACCAGAGCGATGAAGTTTCTCTGCATGATCTATTTCGACGAACACAAGGCGGCAGGGCTGCCGGAGGCCGAACTGCGCGGCATCGTCGATGAGTGCATGACCTACAGCGAGCAACTGCGCCGCAGCGGCAACTACATTGCCGCCAACGCGCTCCTGCCCACCACCACGGGGCGCACGCTGCGCGGCCAGGGTGAGAGGCTGGCAGTGACGGACGGGCCATTCGCCGAGACGCGGGAGCAACTGGGCGGTTTCTACCTGATCGAGGCCCAGAGCATGGAGGAGGCCGAGCGTATCGCCGCGAAGATTCCGCCGGGGCGGTTGGGGTGTGTGGAGGTGCGCCAGGTTCGCGAGTGGGAGTGAGGTCGTTGGGGTAAGTCAGGTCCTGCAGGTTGCGAGGTGACTGCGGTGCTTTGTCGCAAAATTTGTAACAGACCTTTTCAGTCGGACAGCTGTGGCGCGTACTGGAGCTCGGCTAGCTTAATAGCTGGCTAACTATCGCTCTGGCGTGCAGGGACCGCGGCGCCGCCGGCTGGAGATACGTCATGCAGCAATGGTCCCCGACCCAGCGCAATGTGGTGATCGCTTCGGTGCTCGCCTGGACGCTGGATGCCTTCGACTTCTTCCTTCTGGTCTTCGTCCTCACCGATATCGCCCAGACCTTCCACGTCGATCTGCCCCAGGTATCGCTGGCGATCCTGCTGACCCTGGCCGTGCGACCCATCGGCGCGCTGCTGTTCGGTCGCGCGGCCGAGCGCTACGGGCGTCGGCCGGTGCTGATGATCAACATCCTGATCTACTCGCTGCTGGAGCTGGCCTCGGCGTTCTCGCCGAACCTGGCGACCTTCCTGATCCTGCGGGTGGTCTACGGTGTGGCCATGGGCGGAATCTGGGGCGTGGCCTCGTCGCTGGCGATGGAAACCATTCCCGAGCGCTCGCGCGGGATGGTGTCCGGGCTGTTCCAGGCCGGTTATCCCGCGGGCTACCTGATCGCCTCGATCATCTACGGCCTGTTCTTCGAAGTGCTGGGCTGGCGCGGGATGTTCATCGTCGGTTGCCTGCCGGTGGTGCTGGTGGCGTTCATCTGGTTCAAGGTCCCGGAATCGCCGATCTGGCAGGCGGCACGCGAACGCAAGGAGTCGACACCGCTATGGCCGGTGCTGCGCAGTCAGTGGAAGTTGTGCCTGTATGCCGTGCTGCTGATGGCCTGCTTCAACTTCTTCAGCCATGGCACGCAGGACCTGTACCCGACCTTCCTGAAACTGCAGCACGGGTTCGATACGCACACGGTCAGCCTGATCGCGGTGGCCTACAACATCGCGGCGATCCTGGGCGGCATTCTTTTCGGCAGCCTGTCCGAGCGCATCGGGCGGAAGAAGGCGATCATCTGCGCTTCGCTGCTGGCATTGCCGGTGCTGCCGCTGTGGGCCTTCAGCCATGGCGCGGTGGCGCTGGGCGTCGGTGCCTTCCTCATGCAGTTCATGGTCCAGGGCGCCTGGGGTGTGATTCCGGCTTATCTCAACGAGCTGGCGCCGGTGGGAACCCGTGCGGTGTTGCCGGGGTTCGTCTACCAGTTGGGCAACCTGATCGCTTCGGTGAACGCGCCGCTGCAGGCGGAAATTGCCAAGAGCTACAGCTATGGCACGGCGATGGCCATCGTGGCCGGGACGGTGGCGATCCTCATCTGCGTGTTGATCAGCACCGGCCGCGATACGCGTGGTGTGGCGCTGGACCGCGCGGAAGGACAGGCGCACCGGGCAGTGCCGTCGCGGTCCTGAAGTTCCGGGCGCTGGGCGGTTCGCGAGCAAGCTCGCTCTTACAGAGTGCCTTGGAGGTCGCGTGACTTAGGGGCGTGCGCCGTCAGCGATGTCTTTGCAGCCACTCTCCCGCGTTCGGGGCATGAAACGCTGCAATCAGGCCGAAGGCAGGCTGATGCGCTGGCCGGCCACCAGCAGGGCGAGGCGGGCGAGGCTGTTCCAGACGTTGCCGGGAGCCTGGCCCTTGATCTGTGCATCGATCAGCTGAGCGTCCTGCAGCATCTGGTTCCAGCGTTGCGTGGTGTGCCGTTGCAGGGCCTTGCTCATCAGTGGGCGGCGCTTGTCCCAGATCGGCGGGCGACACTGGCTGAAGGCCTTGTCCAGCGGCACGCCCTGGCCGAACTGCTGGGCGAGGCTGGCCAGCACGCGAACTTCCCGCGCCAGCGCCCAGAGGATCACCGGCGGCTCCACGCCTTCGCCGCGCAGGCCTTCGAGCATGCGCAGGCAATGGGCGGCTTCGCCGTTCAGGGCGGCGTCGATCAGGCCGAAGACATCGAAGCGCGCACTGTCGGCCACGGCGGCCTGGACGGTATCGACGTCGATCTGCTGGCCTTCGGCGAGCAGCTTGAGCTTTTCGATTTCCTGCGCGGCAGCCAGCAGATTGCCTTCCACGCGCGCGGCGATCAGGTCGACCGCTTCCTGGCTGGCAGCGAGGCCAGCCTGGGACAGGCGCTGGCGAATCCACTGCGGTAACTGGTGCGCGTCGATGGGCCAGACCTGGATGACCTGGGCAGCATCGCCGTCGATCAGGGCCTTGGCCCATTTGGTCTTCTGCGTGTTGCCGTCGAGCTTGGGCAGGCTGACCAGCAGGACGGTGTCTTCCGGCGGCCGCTGCAGGTATTCCTGGAGAATGGCCGCGCCCTTGTCGCCGGGCTTGCCGGAGGGCAGGCGCAGCTCGATCAGGCGCTTTTCGGCGAACAGCGAGAGGCTGGCGCCGGCTTCGATCAGCTGGCCCCAGTCGAAGTTGGCTTCGGCGTTGAACACCTGGCGCTCGCCGAAATCACGCTGGCGACAGGCGGCGCGGATGGCATCGCAGGCTTCCTGGCAGAGCAGGGGCTCGTCGCCGCTGACCACGTAGACGGGCGCGAGGTTGCCTTGCAGGTGCTTGGCGAGTTGTCCGGGATTGAGCTTCATAATGAGAAAGGGGCCGGTTGGCCGGCCCCTTGTCGCTTACTGCGCTTTCGGGAATTCGATCGGCGATTGCTGCGGCTGAGACTTGGCAGCCTCGTCCGCGGCCTTCATCGCGTCCGCTTCGGCCTTGGCCTTGGCTTCCGCCTTGGCCTGCAGGTCGTCGAGCTGCGCCGGGGTGATCAGCTGCAGGCGGGTGACCATCTGCTGGACCAGATCACGACGCATTTCGGCACGAATCTGCTGGGCTTCCTGGTCGGAGCCGATCAGGTTGTTCTCATCCTGCACGTAGACCTTGCGGACCTGGACCTGGTTGGCGAGCAGCAGCAGGTTGTCGGTGCCACGAATCTCGTAGCTCAGGGTGTTGGTCAGTTCGTTTTCCGCGCTACGGGCGGAACTGGTGTAACTGACGCTGCGCTGGGTTACGTCCTCGCGGGCCAGGATCAGGTGGTAGGGCGCGCGGGAGACGACTTTCACGCCGCTGCCTTCAAGCACCTGCTTGAGCTGCGTGACGGTCTCGCCATAGGCGTTGCGCGCACTCACGTCGATTTCCTTGAGCGCAAAGTTCGTATCGCCCAGGCCGCGCAGTTGGAAACCGCAGGCGCTCAGCACGCTGGCCAGGCCGATCAGCGCGAGGCTGGTCAGGATACGTTTCATCAAGCTTCCTCACTCCTGTTGATCCGATATGCCCGTGGCGAAGGTGCCACGGGCGAATGGGTCTTTTCCAGCGTTGCTTTTAGTTGGCGACGATATTGACCAGCTTGCCGGGCACCACGATGACCTTGCGAATGGTCAGGCCGTCGGTGAAGCGCAGCACGTTTTCGTTGGCGCGGGCGGCCGCCTCGACCTCCTCGCGGCTGGCGCTGGCGGGCATTTCAATGTGGCCGCGCAGCTTGCCGTTGACCTGTACCACCAATTGCAGGCTGTCCTGCACCAGCGCGGCTTCGTCGACCTGCGGCCAGCTGGCGTCGATCACGGCGCCTTGCTTGCCCAGTTCTTCCCAGATCACATGGCAGATGTGCGGGGTGATCGGGGCCAGCAGCAGGGTGACGGTTTCCAGGCCTTCCTGCAGCAGGGCACGGTCGGCGGCGGATTCGGCCGGGGCCTTTTCCAGCACGTTCATCAGGGTCATCACGGCGGCGATGGCAGTGTTGAACTTGTGGTGCTGGCCGACGTCCTGGCTGGCCTGGCGGATGGCCAGGTGGATGGCGCGGTGAATGGCCTTCTGCGCATCGTCCAGGGCGGATTTGTCCACGGCGCCGGCCGGGCCTGCGTTGACGTGGGCCTGGGCCAGGCGCCAGACGCGGCGCAGGAAGCGGTTGGCGCCTTCGATGCCGGAGTCGGACCATTCGCAGCTCATGTCCGGCGGCGAGGCGAACATCATGAACAGGCGGCACGTGTCGGCGCCGTAGGCGTCGATCATGGCCTGGGGGTCCACGCCGTTGTTCTTGGACTTGGACATCTTCTCGGTACCGCCGATTTCCACCGGCAGGCCGTCGGTCTTCAGGCGCGCGCCGATGACCTTGGCCTTGGCGTCACGCTCGACTTCCACGTCTGCCGGGTTGAACCACTCCTTGCCACCGTTGGCGGCGACGCGGTAGTAGGTCTCGGCGACCACCATGCCCTGGGTCAGCAGGTTCTTGAACGGCTCGTCGGAGTCGATCAGGCCTTCGTCGCGCATCAGCTTGTGGAAGAAGCGTGCGTAGAGCAGGTGGAGAATGGCGTGCTCGATACCGCCGATGTACTGGTCGACCGGCAGCCAGTAGTTGGCGGCCTTCTTGTCCAGCATGCCGTCTTCGAACTGCGGGCAGGCGTAGCGGGCGAAGTACCAGGACGACTCGACGAAGGTGTCCATGGTGTCGGTTTCGCGCTTGGCCGGCTGGCCGCATTTCGGGCAACTGCACTCGTAGAACGACGGCAGTTTGGCCAGCGGCGAACCGGCGCCGTCCGGCACCACGTCCTCGGGCAGGACGACCGGCAGTTGGTCGGCCGGGACCGGCACGTCGCCGCAGCTGTCGCAATGGATGATCGGGATCGGGCAGCCCCAGTAGCGCTGGCGACTGATGCCCCAGTCGCGCAGGCGGAACTGGGTACGCTGCTGGCCGAGGTTCTTGGCCGCGAGGTCGGCGCCAATGGCGTCGAACGCTGCCTGGTAGCCCAGGCCGTCGTATTTGCCGGAGTTGACGGTGATGACGCTCTCGTCCTTCAGGCCGTACCACTCTTTCCAGGTGCCGGCTTCGAAGTCGTTGTCGCCTTCTACCTTGGCAATGACCTGGACGATCGGCAGGCCGTACTTGTTGGAGAATTCGAAGTCGCGCTCGTCGTGGCCCGGAACCGCCATCACGGCGCCTTCGCCGTAGGTCATCAGGACGTAGTTGGCGATCCATACCGGCAGCTTGTCGCCGGTCAGCGGATGCTCGACGAACAGGGAAGTGGCGATGCCTTTCTTCTCCTGGGTGGCGATGTCGGCTTCGGCGACGCCGCCGCGCTTGCACTCGTCGATGAACGCCTGCAGCGACGGATCACGCTGGGCAGCCAGGGTGGCCAGCGGGTGCTCGGCGGCCACGGCGACGTACGTAGCACCCATCAGGGTGTCCGGACGGGTGGTGAAGACCTTCAGTTGGCCGGCTTCGCCGATGGAGGCCTGGTCATAGGGGAAGGCGATCTCCATGCCGCGGGACTTGCCGATCCAGTTGCGCTGCATGGTCTTGACCTGTTCCGGCCAGCCCGGCAGGTCGTCGAGACTGGAGAGCAGCTCTTCGGCGTAGGCGGTGATCTTGAAGTAGTACATCGGGATTTCGCGCTTCTCGATCAGCGCGCCCGAACGCCAGCCACGGCCGTCGATGACCTGCTCGTTGGCCAGTACGGTCTGGTCCGCCGGGTCCCAGTTCACGGTGCCGTTCTTGCGGTAGATCACGCCCTTCTCGAACAGGCGGGTGAACAACCACTGTTCCCAGCGGTAGTAGTCCGGCTTGCAGGTGGTGACTTCGCGGGACCAGTCGATGGCCAGGCCCAGGCTGTTGAGCTGGGACTTCATGTAGGCGATGTTGTCGTAGGTCCAGGCCGCCGGCGCGACGTTGTTCTTCATCGCGGCGTTTTCCGCCGGCATGCCGAAGGCGTCCCAGCCCATCGGCTGCAAGACGTTCTTGCCCTGCATGCGGTGGTAGCGGCTGATCACGTCACCGATGGTGTAGTTGCGCACATGCCCCATGTGTAGCTTGCCGCTCGGATACGGGAACATCGACAGGCAGTAGAACTTCTCCTTGCCGGCGACTTCGTCGACGCGGAAGGAATTGTGTTCGTTCCAGAATTTCTGGGCCTGGGATTCGATCTCGAGGGGCTGATATTGCTCGTGCATGGCGCGATTTGAACCTGTACGGAAAAGAAATGTGCAGCCGGGGAGGTCGAGTGGCCCTCCGCTTCGCCGACCCCCGAGAAAACACGGGTCAGGCGGCTACAGAAAGCCTCGTAGCATACATGACCCCCACCCGAGCCGGTAGCCCGCGCCGTTTGTCGCACGCTCGGTCTGGCGCGGGGTGGGCCGCTAAGCTTTGCCTGAAGGCGGGAGGTTTCCGCCTGTCTTGAGGTGACTGATGGCTGAGCTGCATCGTGCAAGTGCTTCGGGTTCCGGTCTGTATGAACGGTTGTTGCAACGGCTCGCACTGGCCCTGGCTGAGGCCGATACCGCTGAGCGGCTACGTGACGAATGCCCGATGGAGCTGGAGTTGCGCGGCTTGAGCAGTGCCGAGATGGAGTTGATCCGGGCCTATCTGGATCAGGATGTGAATTGGCTGCGCGGTTGGCATGCCGCAGCGGAAGAGCTGGCGCTGCTGGAGCATTCCCCGGCCCGCGCGCCGCGCCCTGTGCGCCACGCTGCGCCTCCGAGCCGTCCGCGCCTGGTGCCGCACCCGCAGCAGCTGCAATGCGCGCTGTGTGGCTCGCCGGTCGCCTGGAGCCGCAGCCAGGGTGTGTTGCCTTGTACGTCCTGCGGCTCGCAGTTGTTCCGCAACGCGAAAGCGCGCTGATACCCCATCGATCCGTTAGGCTTGGTGCCTCGACAAGGAGTCGCCAATGCCGATCCGCTTCATCCTCAAACAGCTCTTCATGCCGCCGGGACTGCTGCTTCTGTTGTTGCTCCTGGGCTTCGTGCTGCGCCGCCGCTTTCCGCGCTTCTCCATGCTCTGTTTCCTTTCCGGCTTCCTGGGCCTGCTGGTGATGAGCCTGCCGGTGACCGTGGACTGGGGCGCGCGCCAGTTGGAGCCGCAGCAAGCGCTGAGGCAGGCGCAATGGCCAGGGCTGGCGCAGCGTGCCGACGCCATTGTGGTGCTGGGCGCCGGGCGGGTACGCGGCGACCGCGCCTGGGACGAAGACCAGCCCGGCCTGATGGCCCGCGAGCGTATTCGCTACGCGGCCCGCCTGGCCAAGGCCAGCGGCCTGCCGGTACTGACCTCCGGCGGCCTGCACTACGGCACGCCACCTTCCGAGGCGCGGATCATGGCGCAAAGCCTGCTGGACGATTACGGCGTGCCGGTGCGCTGGGAAGAGGGTCGCAGCCGCACGACCTGGGAGAATGCGCGGTTCAGCGCCGAGATGCTGCGCGAGGCGGGTATCCGGCGGGTAATCCTCGTCACCAGCGCCATTCATATGCCACGTTCGATCTGGAGCTTCGAGAAGGCCGGGCTGGAAGTGGTGCCGGCGCCTTCGGGGTATATCGGGACGGACGATGCCGTGCCCATGGGTGGCTGGTTGCCGGAGGGGCGGGCGATCTGGCAGAGCGGGCAACTGCTGAACGAGGCGATCGGGCTGGTCGGGTATCGGTTGTTCTACCGCTAGCCTTCGCCATGAAAAAGGGCCTCGCAATGAGGCCCTTTTCGCTTGAGTCAGCCGAACAGCCGACGCTCTTCCGGGTGTGTGCGACGGCGCACCAGCGCCCAGACCAGCAGTACGGCGCTGAGAGTCGCCAACGGCCAGACGCGCCACTTCAGGTAGGGGGTCAGGCCCTGCATCGGCACGACTTCGCCCTGCAGGACGCCTTGCTGGAATTGCGGGATCTGCACCGCCAGTCTGCCGAACGGGTCGATCAGCGCGGTCACGCCGTTGTTGGTGCCGCGCACCATCCAGCGGCCGGCTTCCAGCGCGCGCATCTGCGCCATCTGCAGGTGCTGCAGTGGGCCGATGGAGGTGCCGAACCAGGCATCGTTGCTGATGGTCAGCAACAGCTGGCTGTGTGCCGCGAGCTCGGCGGCGAACTCCGGGTAGACCACTTCGTAGCAGATGTACGGCGCCACGGAATAACCCTTGGCCTTGAGCAGCGGCTGGTCGGCCGGGCCGCGCGCAAAGTCGGACATGGGCAGGTCGAAGAAGGCGATCAGCCCGCGCAGCACGTCCTGCAGCGGAACGTATTCGCCGAAGGGCACCAGCTTCTGCTTGAGGTAGTTGCCGCTGCCTTCGCCGACCACGGTAATGCCGTTGTAGTAACGGATGCCATCCGCGGTCTTCTCCCGCACCGGCACGCCGGTGATGAGCGCGGCCTTCTTGGCGGTGGCGACGCCGTTGATCATCTCCAGGTAGCCGGTGGCCTGGTCCTTGAGCACGGGCACGGCGGTTTCCGGCCAGACGATCAGGTCGACGCCATTCTGCTCGGCGGTCAGGTCGCGGTACAGCTCCAACTGGTGGGTGATGGCCTTGGGATCCCACTTCATTTCCTGGGCGATGTTGCCCTGCAGTGCGGCGACCTTCAGCGGTGCGCCGGCTGGGACGGTCCAGGCGTGGCCCTTGTAAGCCAGGCCGACGGCCCAGGGGGCGATCAGCAGGACTAGGCCGGCGGCCAGGCGCGCCGGGCGCCGGGTCAGGGCCGGGATGTTGATGATCAGCGCGCCGGTCAGGGCGATGGCGAAGGATACCAGCCACACGCCGCCCAGCGGGGCGAGGCCGGCCAGCGGTCCTTCCAGCTGGCTGTAGCCGGCGTAGAGCCAGGGGAAGCCGGTGAGGAACCAACTGCGGAACAGCTCCAGCACCATCCACAGCGCGGCGAAGGCCAGTGCGTCGCTCACCGGGGCATTGTTGCGGCGGAAGAAGCGCGCCCAGACCCAGGCGGGGAGGGCGAAGAAGAACGCGACACCGGCACTGAAACCCGCTACCAGGAAGCCGGCCAACGGCCCGGAGGCGCCACCGAAGTTGTGGATGCTGAAGTAGATCCAGCTCGTCCCGGCGATGAAGGCGCCGAAGCCGTACCACCAGCCGCGCCACAGCGCCGAGCCGGCGGTGGTGCCGCGCAGGCCGAGGTAGAACAGGGCCAGCGACAGCACCGCTAGCGGCCAGTAGCCGAATGGTGCCAGGAACAGCGGAGTGAGCGCGCCGGCGGCCAGGGCGAGCAGGTGGCCTGGCAGGCCGGGGCGGGTGATCCAGCGCATCGGAAATCCTTGTTGCGGTTAAGCGATGCGCAAGAGTAATGGAGAGACGAACGGTAGGCTATGGGGATGAGGGCCAAAAGCCATGAGCTGAGTGCGGCGGTGTGTTGCAGGATAGGTCGGAACTTATTGTAGGAGCGAGCTTGCTCGCGAGCTGCCCTCGCAGCGGAGTTGGTTCGCGAGCAAGCTCGCTCCTACAGGTGTCTGCCTCTTAATCCTGCAGCGGGGTCAGACGCAGCAGGTGCAGGCGGCGGCTGTCCGCGTTGAGCACGCGGAAACGGAAGCCGCCCAGTTCGGTGGTTTCGTTGCGCTTGGGCAGGTGGCCGAAGGCGCTCATCACGACGCCGCCGACGGTGTCGAATTCTTCGTCAGAGAATTCCGCGCCGAAGAAATCGTTGAAGGCTTCTACCGGGGTCAGTGCCTTGACGATGAAATCGCCGCTGGGCAATGGCTTGATGTAGCTGTCTTCCTCGACGTCGTGCTCGTCCTCGATATCGCCGACGATCTGCTCCAGCACGTCCTCGATGGTCACCAGTCCCGCCACGCCGCCGTACTCGTCGATGACGATGGCCATGTGGTTGTGGTTCGCACGGAATTCGCGCAGCAGCACGTTCAGGCGCTTGGACTCCGGCACGAAGGTGGCCGGCCGCAGCAGGTCCTTGATATTGAAGGAGTGGGCGTTGTCGTGAAGGATCAGCGGCAGCAGGTCCTTGGCCAGCAGCACACCCATGACGTCGTCCAGGCTCTCGCCCACCACGGGGTAGCGCGAGTGCGCCGCGTCGATGATCGCCGGCAGGAACTCGCGCGGCGTCTGGGTGGCCTTGATGCTGATCATCTGCGAGCGCGGCACCATGATGTCGCGGACTTGGAGGTCCGCTACCTGGATTGCGCCTTCGACAATAGACAACGCTTCGCTGTCGAGCAGCTTGTTGTCGTGGGCTTCGCGCAGCAGCTCCAGCAGCTCCTGGCGGTTTCTCGGCTCATGGGCAAAAGCCTGGGTGATCTTGTCCAACCACGACTTGTGCCCATTGCTCGATCGGTCTTCGCTCATCATTCCTGCTCAGTGGCTTTTATTCTTCATCGGCCGCATAGGGGTCCGGGTGACCCAGTTCAGCCAGCAATTCCCGTTCCAGGCCTTCCATTTCCTCTGCTTCCACATCGTCGATGTGATCGTAGCCGAGCAGATGGAGGCAGCCATGGATGACGAGGTGGGCCCAGTGGGCCTGCACGGATTTGCCCTGTTCGGCGGCCTCGCGGATAACCACGGGGGCGCAGATCACCAGGTCGCCCAGCAGCGGGATATCCAGCAGCTCATCGGGAACATCGGCGGGGAAGGACAGTACGTTGGTGGCGTAGTCCTTGTGCCGCCAGGTCTTGTTCAGTTCGCGCCCTTCGGCTTCGTCCACCAGGCGGATGGTGAGTTCAGAATCATTCTGGCGCTGGCGCAGGGCCAGTTCGCACCAGGTTCTGAACTCGGCTTCGCTTGGCAGGCCGGCCGCGTCGGAGGCGACCTGCAGGTCCAGTTCAAGCATTCTTGTTGCCCTGGCCTTCTACGCCGGTCAGGCGGTTCTCATAGGCGTCGTAGGCATCGACGATGCGCTGCACCAGTGGGTGGCGCACGACGTCCTTGGACTTGAAGTGGGTGAAGCTGATGCCGGGGACGTCGCGCAGCACTTCCATCACGTGCTTGAGGCCCGAGCGGGTGCCTTTGGGCAGGTCGACCTGGGTGACGTCGCCGGTGATCACCGCGGTGGAGCCGAAACCGATCCGGGTGAGGAACATCTTCATCTGTTCCATCGTGGTGTTCTGGCTTTCGTCGAGGATGATGAAGCTGTTGCTCAGCGTGCGGCCGCGCATGTAGGCGAGCGGCGCGACCTCGATGACCTGGCGTTCGATCAGCTTGGCCACGGTCTCGAAGCCGAGCATCTCGTACAGCGCGTCATACAGCGGGCGCAGGTAGGGGTCGATCTTCTGCGACAGGTCGCCGGGCAGGAAGCCGAGCTTCTCGCCGGCTTCCACCGCCGGGCGCACCAGCAGGATGCGGCGGATCTGCTCGCGCTCCAGGGCGTCCACGGCGCAGGCGACGGCGAGGTAGGTCTTGCCGGTGCCGGCCGGACCGATGCCGAAGTTGATGTCGTGGTCGAGGATAGCCTTGACGTAGCGCTGCTGGTTCGCGCCGCGAGGGCGAATGTGTGCCTGGCGGGTCTTGAGCGTCACCAGCGGGACCACGGGCTCCACGGAGAGTTCTTCCAGGCCGGATTCCTGCAGGAACAGGTGAACCAGGTCGGGCGTCATCTCGGTGCCGTTCTGCACTTCGCGGTAGAGGCGCTGCAGGAGGTTTTCGGCTGCCTGGGTGCGCTCGGGGTCGCCGACCAGTTCGAACTGGTTGCCGCGGTTGCGGATCTCGATGCCGAGGCGCTTCTCGATCTGGTGCAGGTGTTCGTCGAACTGGCCGCACAGGTTGGCGAAGCTGCGGGCCTCGAAGGGCTCGAGCATGAAACGATGGATGTCCAGGGGGGCGTTCAAGGGCTGTCTAGGTCGCCGTGCTGCAAAGGGAGATGGTCGAAGAATAACCCCCGGCGAGCGAGTACGAAAGTTCAGTCGCCAACGGGGGATTCAACGGTCGAGGTTCAGTGACGTGCTTCCACCAGGGTCGCGCGCAGGGAATTGGGCAGTGCCTCGTAGATTTCCACGTCGACGAACTGGCCGATCAGGCGCGGATTGTCGCAGCGGAAGTTGACCACGCGGTTGTTCTCGGTGCGGCCCTGGAGCTGGCCCGGGTCGCGCTTGGCGTAGTCGGTGACGAGGATGCGTTGGATGGTCCCGACCATCCGTCGGCTGATCTCGAAGCCTTGCTGGTTCAGGCGGCTGTTGAGGATCAGCAGGCGCTGCTTCTTCACTTCGTCGGGGGTATCGTCCACCAGGTCGGCAGCCGGGGTGCCCGGACGCGAGCTGTAGATGAAGGAGAAGGAGAAGTCGAAACCGACGTCCTCCACCAGCTTCAGGGTCTGCTCGAAGTCCTTCTCGGTCTCGCCGGGGAAGCCGATGATGAAATCCGAACTGATGCAGATATCCGGTACCGCCGCCTTCAGCTTGCGGATACGCGACTTGTATTCCAGCGCGGTGTGGTTGCGCTTCATCGCCGCCAGGATGCGGTCCGAACCGGCCTGCACCGGCAGGTGGACGAACTTCACCAGTTCCGGCACCTCGGCGTGGGCGGCGATCAGCGAGTCGGAGAACTCCAGCGGGTGCGAGGTGGTGTAGCGGATGCGCTCGATGCCATCGACTTCGGCGACCACGCGGATCAGTTCGGCGAAGTCGGCCAGGCGGCCGTCGTGGGTCTGGCCGCGGTAGCCGTTGACGTTCTGGCCCAGCAAAGTGACTTCCTTCACGCCGTTCTCGGCCAGGTGGATGACCTCGGCGAGTACGTCATCGAACGGGCGGCTGACTTCTTCGCCGCGGGTGTAGGGCACCACGCAGAAGGTGCAGTACTTGCTGCAGCCTTCCATGACCGAGACGAAGGCGGTAGGGCCGTTGACCTGTGGCTCGGGCAGGCGGTCGAACTTCTCGATCTCCGGGAAGGACACGTCTACCTGGGGTTTGCGGGTAGCGCGGGCAGCGTCGATCATCTCCGGCAGGCGATGCAGGGTCTGTGGGCCGAACACCACGTCCACGTACGGCGCACGCTCGCGGATCGCCGCGCCTTCCTGGCTGGCCACGCAGCCGCCGACGCCGATCACCAGGTCCGGGTTCTGCTGTTTGAGCACGCGCCAGGCGCCCAGTTCGGAAAACACCTTCTCCTGCGCCTTCTCGCGGATCGAGCAGGTATTGAGCAGAATGACGTCGGCTTCTTCGGCCTTTTCGGTGATTTCCAGGGCCTGGTGTTCACCCAGCAGATCGGCCATGCGCGAGCTGTCGTACTCGTTCATCTGGCAGCCGTGGGTCTGGATGAAAAGCTTCTTGGCCATGGAACCTGTCTTGGTCTGGTTAAAAAATGACCGCGCATTATATGCCTCGCCGCTTGTGTCTACCAGCGGCGGCGCGTGGGGGGAGGTTGCCTGTGTTATGCTGCGTGCCCTTTTTGCAAAGCTGTCATCCTTCGTTCATGAGCAAGCGCGAGAACCCGATCTACAAGGTGGTCTTCCTCAACCAGGGCCAGGTGTACGAGATGTACGCCAAGCAGATCTACCAGAGCGATCTGTGGGGCTTCCTGGAGATCGAGGAGTTCGTCTTCGGCGAGCGCACCCAAGTGGTGGTCGACCCCAGCGAGGAGAAGCTCAAGGCGCAGTTCGACGGCGTCATCCGCAGCTTCGTGCCGCTGCATTCGATCATCCGTATCGACGAAGTGGAGCGCCTGGGCACCGCGAAGATCAGCGATGCCAAGATCACCGGCAACGTGATGCCGTTTCCCATGCCGATGCCGAGCAAGGACAGCTGATTCATCAGCGCATTTTGTCCTTCGTAGGAGTTCGCTCGCGAACTGCCCAACGCCGAAGTCAGCCCAATAGTCCTGTTCGCGAGCAAGCTCGCTCCTGCAGGGAGTGGCGTTTGGGTCAGGGCAGCGGCGAGAACGGCGAGTTGCCGGCGGTCTGCAGTTCGATCAGGTAATTGCGGAAGATCTGCCCGAGCACCTTGGTGGCGATGTCCAGTTCGTCCTTGTTCATCTGCTCGGCGACCAGGTCGGCGCTGTCCATGGCGTCTTCGGCGCCGTTGACCGCAGCCATCTTCAGCACGATGTAGGCCTGTACATTGTTGGCCTTCACGCCTTCGCCGCGGAAGAACATGGTGCCCAGGCGCAGTTGTGCGTCGGCGTGGCCCTGCAGCGAAGCCTTCTCGTACCAGTGCAGGGCGGCCTGGAAGTCGCGCGGGGCGCGTTCGCCGGTGTAGAAGAACTCCCCCAGCTCGAACTGTGCCTGTGCGTCGCCGGCATTGGCGGCCTGCTGGCAACTGGCCAGGGCCTGTTGCAGCTGTTCGGGCACGGTATTGAGGGTGCAGCGTCCGGTGGCTGGAATCAGCAGCGAGTTGCCGCCCGCCTGAGTGAACAGGGGCAGTGCAAGCAACAGGCAACCCAGCAGGGTGCGACCGGAACGGTACATGGGGAGAAACGGCCTCCAGAATCGGGGCGGGCAAAACCCGGCCAGCGAAATGCGCCAGCCTTCACATTATGAAATAAGCGGGCGCTTCCTTACAAAGTCTTTACCTTCTTTTCTGTTTTTTTACTGGAAATGCCAGCGGCGCCAGGGTTGGCGTAGCGCCGGCGTAACGCTGTGAAAGGCCCAGTCCAGAGCGGAAGGCGCCCGCCTGGGCGCCTTCGCGGGAGGCCTTACTTGAGGGCGGCGAAAGCGCGCTCGGCGGCGTCCAGGGTCAGCTTCAGCTCGGTTTCACCGTGGGCGATGGAGGTGAAGCCAGCCTCGAAGGCACTCGGAGCCAGGTACACGCCAGCGTCCAGCATCAGGTGGAAGAAGCGCTTGAAGCGTTCCGCGTCGCTGGTCATCACATCGTCGAAGGTGACGATGTCGTCGGCGCCGGTGAAGTACAGGCCGAACATCGCGGCACCCGCCTGGGTGGTCACGAAGGGGATGCCGGCAGCGTCGGCGCGCTCCTGCAGGCCCTGCAGCATGCGGGTGGTGTAGGTGGTCAGCTCGTCGTGGAAGCCGGGGCGGCTGATCAGGCGCAGGGTGGTCAGGCCGGCGGCCATGGCCAGCGGGTTGCCCGACAGGGTGCCGGCCTGGTAGACCGGGCCGAGCGGGGAGATCTGCTCCATGATCTCGCGCTTGCCGCCGAAGGCGCCCACCGGCATGCCGCCACCGATGATCTTGCCGAAGGTCGACAGGTCCGGGGTGATGCCGTAGTGCGCCTGGGCGCCGCCCAGGGCGACGCGGAAGCCGGTCATCACTTCGTCGAAGATCAGCACCACGCCGTGCTGGTCGCACAGGCGGCGCAGGCCTTCGAGGAAGCCGGGGGCCGGCGGCACGCAGTTCATGTTGCCGGCGACCGGCTCGACGATGATGCACGCCACTTCCTTGCCGACTTCGCCCAGGGTCTTCTCGACGGCGGCAATGTCGTTGAAGGGCAGGGTCAGGGTGTGCTTGGCGAAGGCCGCCGGTACGCCGGGGGAGTTCGGTACGCCGAAGGTCAGGGCGCCGGAGCCGGCTTTCACCAGCAGGCTGTCGGAGTGGCCGTGGTAGCAGCCTTCGAACTTGATGATGCTGTCGCGGCCGGTGTAGCCGCGGGCCAGGCGGATGGCGCTCATGGTGGCTTCGGTGCCGGAGCTGACCATGCGCACCATGTCCATGGACGGGACCAGCGAGCAGACCAGATCGGCCATTTCCACTTCCAGCGCGGTCGGTGCGCCGTAGGACAGGCCGTGGTCGAGTTGCTTGCGCACGGCGTCGAGCACGTCCGGGTGGCTGTGGCCGAGGATCATCGGGCCCCAGGAGCCGACGTAGTCGACGTAGCGCTTGTCATCCTCGTCCACCACGTAGGCGCCTTCCGCATGCTTGAAGAACAGCGGGGTGCCGCCGACGCTCTTGAACGCGCGCACCGGCGAGTTCACGCCACCGGGGATGTGTTTCTGGGCATTGGCGAAAAGCGTTTCGGAACGGGACATGGTGTACCTCGCGAAGCTGTGAAGGGCCGGGCGCTTGGGCGCTCAGCGGGTTTCGAAGAGTTGGCTGAAGGCGCGCGCGCGTTGTTCGACTTCGGCCGGGGAGTCGGCGGCGAACAGCGCGTGGATCACGGCGATCATGTCGGCGCCGCGGGCGATCAGCTCCGGCGCGTTGTCCAGGGTCACGCCGCCGATGGCCACCAGCGGCACGTTGAAGCGCGCCTTGGCCTGTTCCAGCAATTCGAGGCTGGCGGCGGACGCGCCCGGTTTGGTCTGGGACGTGAAGAAGCGACCGAAGGCGACGTAGCTGGCGCCTTCGGCAATGGCCTTCTCGGCCAGGTCGAGGCTGGCGTGGCAGGTGCCGCCGATGACGGCATTGCGGCCGAGCAGAGCGCGGGCCGCGGCCAGCGAGCCATCGGTCTGGCCCAGGTGCACGCTGACACCCAGGCGCGCGGCCAGCTCGGCGTCGTCATTGATCAGCAGCGTGGCGCCGTAGCGCGCGCAGAGATCGCGCAGCGCCTCGGCTTCACGCAGGCGGCGCGAGGCGTCATCGGACTTGTCGCGGTACTGCAGCAGCTTGGCGCCGCCCTTCAGGGCGGCTTCGACGTAGGGCAGCAGGCGGCCGCCGTCGAGCAGCTGGCTGTCGGTGATGGCGTAGAGTCCGCGCAGTTTCATCGGTGCCTCGATCTTCTTAGAGCCTGTTTACGATCTCGCGAGCTAGAGCAGAACAAGGCGAAATCGGTTGAGGGAGCAGAGTTTACACGCAGTAAATGAGCATCCCGAGACCGATTTCAACGCAGTTATGCCGACGCGCAGCAGATCGTAAACAGGTTCTTACGGTTGATCAGTGAATCAGTGGCAGTAGTCCAGCGGCAGGCGGCGCGGCACGTACTGGCCGTGGCCGGGTGCTTCCGCGTCACGCAGGGTGCGCCAGGTGTAGTCCAGGGCGCTGCGCACTGCGCTGACCAGTTCCTCGCCCAGGGCCAGGCGGCCGGCGAGGGTGCTCGCCAGGGTGCAGCCCGAGCCGTGGTAGCTGCCGGGCAGGCGCTGGCAGGTGAAGGTATGGCGCTGGCCGTCGCGGGTGTACAGGCGATTGTGCACTTCGGACTCGTCGCCGTGGCCGCCGGTGATCAGCAGGGTCTGGATATAAGGCAACAGCTTGTCGGCGCATTGGTCCGCGGTGCCTTCGGGCAGCTCGGCGAGAATGCGCGCTTCCGGCAGATTCGGCGTGGCGACTGCGGCAATCGGCAGCAGGCGCTCGCGCATGGCGTAGCCGACGTCGTCCTTGCCCAGCGAGCCGCCGCCGCCGGCGCGCAGCACCGGGTCGCAGACCAGCGGGATGCCGGGCAGCGATTGCATGATCTCGACGACGGTGTCGACCATCTGCACCGAGCCGAGCATGCCCAGCTTGACCGCCGCCACCGGCAGGTCGGCGATCACCGCGTTGGCCTGGGCCAGCACCCACTCGCGGTCGAGCACGCGGAAGTCGGAAACGTTGACGGTATCCTGAACGGTCAGCGCGGTGACGGTGGGCGCCGCATGGCAGCCTTGGGCGATCAGGGCTTCGATATCGGCCTGCAGACCGGCGCCGCCACTGGGGTCGTGGCCGCACAGGCAGAGCACTACGGGACGGGAGGCAGGTGTTTTCATGGCGCGGGAGCTTATCACCAAAATGCGCTGCTGAGCTGACCGAACGGTCCATTGCGCATCGCCCGGCCGCGCCCTGTCCGGATGGTCGAATGCCACGGGGCACAAGGCCTGTGCTAGAGTTCGCCGATTCCAACACAACGCCTCCACGGCGCGCCAAAGCGGGAGATGGGGATCTCCGGCGCGGCTGTCGGTGGCACTGCGGGGCACCATGCGGCACTGGCTGATCTTCCTGATCCTTCTCATCCTCTCGCCAGTGGCGAGCGCCATCAGCTTCGACGAGCACGTGGGGCAACTGCCGCTCGGGCGGGCGATGGATGTCTTCGAGGACGTGCGCGGCACCGCCGATATCGCCGAGATCAGCTCGCCGGCGCTGGCCGCCAGCTTCCGCCCCCATGAGCGCGACGTGCTCAATGCCGGCTATTCGCGCTCGGTGTTCTGGCTGCGCCTGGACCTGGACTACCAGCCGCAGGCCTCGCGCGACCCGGCCAACTGGCTGCTGGAGCTGGCTTACCCGCCGCTGGACAAGCTCGATCTCTACCTGCCCGATGGCAATGGCGGCTTCAAGCTCGCCCAGCGCACCGGCGATACCTTGCCGTTCGACAGCCGGCCGATCCGCCAGAACAACTACCTGTTCGATCTCAAGCTGGAGCCGGGCAAGCCGCTGCGCGCCTACCTGCGTCTGGAGAGCCAGGGCTCGATCCAGGCGCCGCTGACGCTGTGGTCGCCCAAGGCCTATCTGGAAGAGCAGCCGGGGCGCATCTATGTGCTGGGCATCATCTATGGCGTGCTGCTGGTGATGCTGATCTACAACCTGTTCATCTTCCTCAGCGTGCGCGACACCAGCTACCTCTATTACATCCTCTATATCGCCTCGTTCGGCTTCTATCAGATTTCGGTCAACGGCGCCGGCATCGAATACTTCTGGCCGAACAATCCCTGGTGGGCCAATGCTTCCACGCCGTTCCTGATCGGTTCGGCCGGGCTGTTCGGCTGTCAGTTCGCCCGCAGCTTCCTGCATACCCGCGAGCACAGCCTGTGGATCGACCGCATCCTGCGCGTCTTGATGGGCGTCGGCGCACTGGTGATGGTGCTGGCGCTCACCGTCAGCTACGCCATTGCCCTGCGCCTGGCCACCTACCTGGCGCTGGCGTTTACCGTGGTGATCTTCACCGCCGGCATCGTCGCCTGGTTGCGCGGCATGCGTGTGGCGCGTTACTTCATCTTCGCCTGGAGCGCCTTCCTGCTCGGCGGGGTGATCAACACGTTGATGGTGTTGGGCTTGCTGCCCAATGTATTCCTGACCATGTACGCCAGCCAGATCGGCTCGGCGCTGGAGGTCGGCCTGCTGTCCCTGGCGCTGGCCGACCGCATCAACGCCATGAAGGAAGAGCGCACGCGCATCCTCCAGGAAACCAGCCGCAAGCTGGAGCAGCTGAACCTGGAGCTGGCCAGCAGCAACCGCCTGAAGGACGAGTTCCTCGCCACCGTCACCCATGAATTGCGCACGCCCATGAGCGGGGTGATCGGTTCGCTGGAGCTGATGCAGACGGTGCCCATGGACATCGAGCTCACCCAGTACCACAAGACCGCCACCGGCTCGGCGCGCGACATGATGCGCATGGTCAATGACATCCTCGCGCTGATCGAGCTGCAGGCCGGCAAGCTCTACCCGCGCCGCGAGCCGTTCAGCCTGCGCGGCCTGTGCGACGGCCTGCGCGCGCAGTACGCGCCGCGCGCCGAGGAGCGCGGGCTGCGCTTCGTGCTGCAACTGGACGAGAGCCTGCCTGACACCCTCGAAGGCGACGCCGGCAAGCTGGCCCAGGCGCTGGGCTACCTGATCGACAACGCCATCAAGTTCACGCACCAGGGTGGGGTGAATCTGCGCGTAGCCGGTGTGCCGAACAGTGAAGGGCTGGCGCTGCGCATCGAGGTGCAGGACAGCGGAATTGGCTTCTCCACGCCGCCGGACGGCGTGCTGTACCAGCGCTTCTTCCAGATCGACGGCTCGCTCACCCGCGAGTACGGCGGCCTGGGGATTGGCCTGGCGCTGTGCCGCAAATTGGTGGCGCTGCTGGGCGGTGAGTTGGTGCATGAATCCGTGCCGGGGCAGGGCAGCCGCTTCAGCCTGGAGTTGCAGGTCGGCCAGCCGGTGCAGAGCATCGCGCCGCCGCCACGCCGTGCCGGCGGCCAGGTGCTGCGCAGCCCCGACCAGTGCACCGTGCTGGTGGTGGAAGACAACGCCATCAATCAACTGGTAATTCGCGGCATGCTGCTCAAGCTCGGTTATCGCGTGCGCACAGCCGACAATGGCGCCGAGGCCATCGAGCTCCTGCGTCGGGAGGCGATCGATACGGTGTTGCTGGATTGCCAGATGCCGGTGATGGACGGCTTCGCCACCTGCCGGGCGATTCGCACCCTGCCGCGTTGCGCCGATCTTCCCGTGCTGGCGATTACCGCCCACAGCCATAGCGGCGACCGCGAGCGCTGCCTGGCCGCTGGAATGAGCGACTACATGGCCAAGCCGGTGAAGTTCGAGGAGCTGCAGGCTTTGCTGCATGACTGGCTGCTGTGCCAGCCGGCGCTGCCCAGCCCGGCCTGAGGTTCGAGCCTGTGCGGGGGCGGGCTTCGTCTGCGAAAGCCTCGTGCCTTTGGGTTCGCTGCGAAGAGCGCGCCGGAGTGGGCTTGTAGGAGCGAGCTTGCTCGCGAACGGTCCGTGGAGCGATGACTCTTGCGCACAACCGAATGAAAAACGCCGCGATGCCTTTCGGTATCGCGGCGTTTCTGTTTCAGCGAGCTGTCAGGTTCAGACCTTGACGACCCAGCCTTCCGGACCTTCCACGTCACCCTTCTGGATGCCGGTCAGCTCTTCGTAGAGGCGACGGGTCACCGGGCCGACGTCTTCGCGGCTGAAGAACACGTGCAGGTTGTCCTTGTACTGGATGCCGCCGATCGGGGTAATCACCGCGGCGGTACCGCAGGCGCCGGCTTCCTTGAAGCGCGCCAGGTCGTCGATCTGCACGTCGCCTTCGACCACTTTCAGGCCCAGGCGCTGTTCGGCCAGTTGCATCAGCGACAGACGGGTGATGCCCGGCAGCACCGAGCTGGAGCGCGGGGTGACGAACTCGTTGTCGTGGGTGATGGCGAAGAAGTTGGCCGAGCCCACTTCCTCAATGCGGCTGTGGGTGGCCGGGTCGAGGTAGATGCAGTCGGCGAAGCCGTCTTTCTTGGCCTGGGCACCCGGCATCAGGCTGGCGGCGTAGTTGCCACCGACCTTGGCGGCGCCGGTGCCGTTGGGCGCGGCGCGGTCGTAGGTGGAGATCACGAAGTCATGGGGCTTCATGCCGCCCTTGAAGTAGGCGCCGACCGGGATGCAGAACACCGAGAAGATGAATTCCGGAGCCGGGCGCACGCCGATGTTGTCGCCCACGCCGATCACGAACGGGCGCAGGTACAGCGCGCCGCCGGAGCCGTACGGGGGAATGAAGCGCTCGTTGGCGCGGACCACCTGGCGGCAGGCGTCGATGAACTGCTGTTCAGAAACCTGCGGCATCAGTACGCGGGCGCAACTGCGGGCCATGCGTGCGGCGTTCTGGTCCGGGCGGAACAGGTTGATCGAGCCGTCCTTGCAGCGGTAGGCCTTCAGGCCTTCGAAGCACTGCTGGCCGTAATGCAGGGCCGAGGAGCCTTCGCTGATGTGCAGGGTGTTGTCTTCGGTCAGCTTGCCGTCGTCCCAGAGGCCATCGCGCCAGTGGGAGATGTAGCGGAAGTCGGTCTTGATGTAATCGAATCCGAGCGCGCCCCAGTCGATGTCTTTCTGTTCCATGGTTGCCTCATTCAATGGGATTGCCTGCGGCCATTCGTCTGCCAGGGCATGGCGGGCGAGCATCCGCATGGTGATTTCGGGACCCTGACGGCGGGCGCTGCCTGAATCACCAGGATTCCGCTACGCGGGGGGAGCGACGTCCCCCGCTTGATGGTACCGCCAGGACTCCACCAGGACTTGCCATGATACCGGCGATATTCGCGGCTGTGGGGGCCTGCCTGCGAATATCGCTGCCATCAGTCGCATCGGGAACCGAGCGACCCCGGCGCAGGGTCGCGGGCGGCAATGCCCTGCCCGAAGACGGATTTTGCTGATCGTCTGTTGGCTTCGGGTCATGCATCCAGCTGAAAAAAGACATTTATATGAATGTCATTTCACATGCTGAATGAATTTTCCGTCATTCCGACTGACAGGAATTCCCCTGGGGGAATAGCGAGCGGCTGATGAAGCGGGCTGTCTCGTGCAGGCTGGCGCCGATCTGCTCGAGCTTCTCGCGCTCATGCTGGGCGCTGATGCCGATGCCGGAAATGATGAAGCGTGGCTGGCGGTCGTGGTCGATGATCGCGCTGGCGACCATGCTGACGCCGCGGTAGAGGTGGTCCTGGTCGATGGCCCAGCCGCGCTCCAGGGTGGCGGCTGCATCGCTGCAGTATTCCTCGAAGCTTGGCGGGTTCTCCCAGCGCACACGGGTCAGGCGGCGGCGCAGTTCGTCGTCCGGCAGGTTGCGCAGGCCGGCGATGCAGCGGCCTGCAGCGCCGACCAGTTCCGGCAGGCGCGAGCCGACGGCGACGTTGACGTGCGCCACGGCTGGCGCGGAGACGGCGATCACGCGGATGTGGGCGTCGTCGGTGACCTGCCACAAAGTGATCAGGATGTTGTGGCTGGTGCTCAGGCGTTCCAGTTCCGGCTGGATAAGGTCGGCGTAGCTGCGGCCGATGAAGCTCACTGCCAGTTCCGATAGGCCCAGCCCCAGGCGGTAGGTCTTGGTGTCGTTGTCGAACGAGGTGAGTTGCTCGTTGGTCAGGGTGCGCAGGATGTTGAAGGTGGTGCTCGGGCTGACTCCCGTGGCGCGGGCGATGGCGGTCGCGCCCTCGGGGCCTTCGGCATTGGCCAGGTGGCGAAGGATCTGGATGGCGTTTACCACCGCGCCGACATCCTTGGCGCTGCTGGTGCGTTTGCTGCTGGCTTCTTCGACGGTCTTTTCAGTTGTCATATTCTGTATTCTGATTGACATTCAGTATTGTGAATGTATTCTGACCCTGCGACGCCTGCAACGGCTTCCTGGAAGCTGGCTTGGCATGGGCGGTAACGCACTTTGCAACAAAGGCAGAACAAGAACAAAGGAGAAACCTCAATGGTGGATTTCCCCGACCGCAGCATGCCAGGGCCCGAGGCGCAGTACCTCGCGTTTCTCGCCCAGGGCCGCTTCATGTTGCAGCGCAGCGCCTCCACCGGCCGGCATGTGTTCTACCCGCGCACCCAGGTGCCCGGCAGCGGCGAAACGGACCTGGAATGGGTCCCCGCCAGTGGCCTGGGCACTCTTTATGCCTTGACTGTCAACCGCGCCCGCAGCGGTGACTACAACGTCGCCCTGGTCGACCTGGATGAAGGCGTGCGCATGATGTCGCGCATCGAAGGCCATCTCAGCCTGCCCATCGGTACTCGCGTGAAAGCGCGCATCGCCCAGCAGGACAGCGGCCCTGTCGTCGTCTTCGAGCCCCTGGCGGAGGTGCGGCCATGAGCCAGGTCCTGCGCGGCAAGACCGCCATCGTCGGCATCGGCAGCGCCGGTATCGGCGAAGCCCATGGCTACAGCGCCATGGAGCTGCTCGGCCAGGCCTCGATGAAAGCCATCGCCGATGCAGGGCTTGCGCTCTCGGACATCGACGCGGTGTTCTCGGCCACCAGCTCCCACGCCTTCCCGACCCTCTCGGTCTGCGAATACCTGGGCATCAAGCCGAAGTTCGTCGATGGCACCAATGTCGGCGGCTCCAGCTTCGAGCTGCATCTTCTGCAGGCAACCCTGGCCCTGGAGGCCGGCCTGTGTGACGCGGCGCTGATCTGCTATGGCTCCAACCAGCGCACCGCCGGCGGCAAGCTGGTATCGATGAGCGAGCCGCAGTGGCACGAAACGCCCTACCAGCCGCGCCACCCGATCACCGCCTACGCGCTGGCTGCCAGCCGGCACATGCATCAATACGGCACCACCCGCGAGCACCTGGCCGAAGTGGCCGTGGCCGCACGGGGCTGGGCCAACCTCAATCCCGAGGCCTTCGCCCGTGGCCCGCTGAGCATCGATGAGGTGCTCGCTGCGCGGATGGTCAGCGACCCGCTGAGCAAGGCCGACTGCTGCCTGGTCACCGACGGCGGTGGCGCCTGTGTGATGGTGCGCGCCGACCGTGCGCGGGACCTGCCCAGGGCGCCGATCTACTTCCTCGGCGCGGCCGGCGCACAGTGGCACCGCTCCATCGTTGCCATGCCCGACCTCACCGTCACCGCCGCTTCCGAGAGTGGCCCGCGCGCCATGCAGATGGCCGGTGTGAAGCACGCGGACATCGACCTGGTGATGGTCTACGACGCCTTCACCATCAATACGATCCTGTTCCTCGAAGACCTCGGCTTCTGCCCGAAGGGCGAGGGCGGTCGCTTCGTCCAGGGCGGACGCATCGCTCCTGGCGGCGAGCTGGCGGTGAACACCAACGGCGGCGGGCTGTCCTGTGTGCATCCGGGCATGTACGGCATGTTCCTGATCATCGAGGCGGTTACGCAGTTGCGCCGACAGGCCGGTGAACGCCAGTTGAAGAAGGCCGATATCGCCCTGCTGCACGGCAACGGCGGCACCTTGTCCAGCCAGGTCACCGCGCTGCTCGGCACCCAGAACGTGCTCTGAAATCCGGGCAGGACGCCCTCCCGGTGGCCACCTGCGATAAGCGGGCGGCCCGCCGTGGACGCGTTCGCCCTCGCGCCGGGACGACCTAGTCCGGCACCCGTCATCTGTTCAGGTGGAACGTCATGTCAGTGAGTCACTTGCAACGCACAGGCTTCGCCAGCCTTACCCCGCTGATCCAGCCACGCTCGGTCGCCGTGGTCGGCGCTTCCAGCGACCCGCACCGCATCGGTGGCCGCCCCATCGCCTACATGCTGCGCAACGGCTTCACCGGCCGCATCCTGCCGGTCAACCCCAATCGCACCGAAATCCAGGGCCTGCCGGCCTACGCCAGTGTCGACGCACTGCCTGAGGCGCCGGACGTGGCGATCATCGCGGTGCCGGCGCCGCAGGTGCTGGAGACCGTCCAGGCACTGGGCCGCAAGGGCGCGCGCAGCGCCATCGTGTTCTCCTCCGGCTTCAGCGAAGTCGGCGAGGAAGGCGTGGCCATGCAGGACGCCATCGTCGAGGCCGCCCGCGCGGCGAACATGCGCCTGCTGGGGCCGAACGCCCTGGGCGTGTTCAACGCCAACCTGGGCTACTACGCCTTCTTCTCCACCAGCCTGGAGCGCGGCATCCCGCTGGCCGGGCGCGTCGGCATCGCCACCCAGTCCGGCGCCTACGGCGCACACCTGCTGGGTCTGTCGCGGCAGCGCGGGCTGGGTACGCCGATCTGCGTCGCCACCGGCAACGAAGCCGACGTCACCCTGGGCGACGCCATCGGCTGGCTGGTGGAATCGCCGGAGGTCGACGTGGTGATGGCCTACGCCGAATCCATCCGCAATGTCGACAGCTTCCTCGCCGCCCTCGAAGCGGCCCATCGCGCCGGCAAGCCGGTGATCCTGCACAAGGTCGGGCGCAGCGAGCTGGGTGGCCGCGCGGCCATGTCACACACCGCCTCCCTGGCTGGCGACGACAAGGTGCTCGATGCGGTGCTGGCCGACTACGCCGTGGTCCGCGCGCGCACCACCGAAGAGCTGGTGGACATTGCCTACCTCGCCACCCAGCGCATCTACCCGGTGAACAACAGCCTGGGGATGATCACCGTCAGCGGTGGCGCCGGGATCATCGTCAGCGACGCTGCCGAGGACGTTGGGCTGCCCATGCCGCCGATGCCGGAAGAGGCTCAGGCGCGACTGAAACAGCGCCTGCACTATGCCTCGCCGCTGAACCCGGTGGACTGCACGGCCCAGGCGCTCAACGACCTGAGCCTGGTGCACGACTTCACCGAGTCCATGGTGGTGGACGGCGGCTATCGTTCGCTGATCGCCTTCTTCACCCAGGCCGGCACCGCCGCCTCCATCGGCCCGCGCCTGGCCGAGCAATTCGCGCGGATCAAGATCGATCACCCGGATCGCCTTTTCGTGGTCTCGGTGATGGGCGAGGGCGAGGAGCTGGCGCCTTACCAGAAGGCCGGCTTCGCCCTGTTCGAGGACCCGACCCGCGCCGTGCGCGCCATCCAGGCCATGGGCCAGTTGGGCGAAGCGTTCGCCCGGCCGCTGCGCAGCATTCCTGTGCCCGGTGGCGTCGAGCTGCCGGCCAGCACGCCCGGTGAGGCCGAAGCCAAGCAATTGCTGGCGCGCGCCGGCATCGAATCGGCGCCCGAACGTGTGCTGAAAAGCGCTGCGGAAGCCGCCGCGTTTGCCGAACAGATCGGCTTCCCGGTGGTGCTGAAAATCGCCTCGGCGGACATCCTGCACAAGTCGGAAATCGGCGGCGTGCTGCTCAACGTCGGCAGCGCCCAGGCCGTACGCGAAGGGTATGCATTGCTGCTCGAACGCGCCGCCGAGCATGCGCCGCACGCCCGCCTCGATGGCGTGCTGGTGGCGCGCCAGCTGCAGGGCGGCGTCGAGTGCTTCATGGGCATCCAGCGCGACCCGCAGTTCGGTCCGGTGGCGGTGTTCGGCCTCGGCGGCATCTTCGTCGAGGTGCTCAAGGACGTGGTGTTCCGCCGCTGCCCGTTCGGCGTCGGCGAAGCCGAGCAGATGATCCGCAGCATCAAGGGCGCGCCGCTGCTGCTGGGCGCCCGTGGTCGCCCGGTGACCGATATCAAGGCCCTGTCGCGCGTTCTCTCGCAGCTCTCGCAATTCGCTGCAGAGGCCGGCCCGCGCTTGCGTTCGGTGGACCTCAACCCGGTCTTCGCCATGCCCGAAGGGCAGGGTGCCTGGGCCGCCGACGCGGTGCTGGAAGTGCAGGAGGTGGCCCATGGCGCTGAATCCTGAGCACCTGCTGAATTACCCGATCCCGGAAGTACGCCAGCGTTTCAGCCGCCACGACAGCGCCTTCTATGCGCTGTCGGTCGGCCTCGGCGCGGACCCGATGGACGAGCACCAGCTGACCTTCGTCGACGCCAATCGCGAGCTGCAAGCGCTGCCCTGCATGGCGGTGGTGCTCGGTCACCCCGGCTTCTGGCTGGGCAACCCGGACACCGGCGTCGATGCCCTGCGCCTGGTCCACGGCGAGCAGAGCATCGAATGGCTCAAGCCGCTGCCGGTGGAAGGCGAAGTGATCGGCCGCACCCGCGTCACCGGGCTGGTCGACAAGGGCGCCGGCAAGGGCGCGCTGCTCTATAGCGAGAAGGTCGTCAGCGATGCGCAGAGCGGCGAGGTGCTGGCGATTGCCCGCGGCACCACCTTCCTGCGTGGCGACGGCGGCTTCGGCGGCGCCAGCCAGTCGCTGAGCCAGCCGCACCGCCTGCCCGAGCAGGCGCCGGACCTGGTCATCGACCTGCCGACTCGCCCCGAGCAGGCGCTGCACTACCGCCTGAACGGCGACGACAACCCGATCCACGCCAGCCCCGCGGCGGCGGCGCGCGGTGGTTTCCCCAGGCCGATCCTGCACGGCCTGTGCACCCTGGGGGTGGCCTTCCACGCGCTGCTGCGCGGCTTGGCCGACTACCGCGCGGAACGCTTCGCCCACCTGCAGGTGCGCTTCTCCGCACCGGTTTTCCCCGGCGAAACCCTGCGTACCGAAATCTGGAATGACGGCTCCTTCCGCACCCGCGTCGTCGAGCGCGACGTGGTGGTGCTGGACAACGGCCGCGTGCGCCTGACCCCGGAGAAGGGAGAACACGCCGGGCGGGCATAGCGCGACGACGACCTCAACCAACCTGCGAGAACAACAACAATGAACGCACCCGACAGCTTGGCCCAGGGCACCGCGATACCGCGGCGGACCCTGGTGATCGCCTTCCTCTTCTGCTTCCTGGGTCTGCTCGCCGATGGCGCGGACCTGATGTTCCTCGCCTACAGCCTGAACAGCCTGAAGGCCGAGTTCGGCCTCTCCAACTTCGAGGCCGGTTCGCTGGGCAGCATCACCCTGGCCGGCATGGCCATCGGCGGTATCTACGGCGGCTGGGCGTGCGACCGCTTTGGCCGGGTGCGGGTGGTGACGTGGACCATCCTGGTGTTCTCCGTGGGCACCGCGCTGCTCGGGCTGGCGCACAACTTCTGGGCCTTTGCGCTGATCCGCTTCGTCTCCTCGCTGGGCCTGGGCTCGCTGTTCGTCGCCTGCAACATCCTGATGTCCGAGTTCGTCACCGCGAAGTACCGCACCACCATCCTGGCGACCATGCAGGCTGGTTGGACGGTCGGCTACCTGGTGGCGACGGTGCTCGCGGGGCAGATCATCCCCGACTACGGCTGGCGCGCGCTATTCTTCACCGCGATCGGCGCGGCGCTGATCTGCCTGGCGCTGCGGCCCTGGGTGCCGGAGTCGCCGTCCTGGCTGGCAGCCCGCGCGCAACGGCTGCAGCAGGCCGCCAGCAATCGCCAGCAGAGCGCGCCCAGCGGCGGCATGCGCCAGCTGCTGGTCGATCCGTCCACCCGGCGCATGTTCCTGCTGTGGAGCCTCACCTCGTGCTTCCTGCTGTTCGGCTACTACGGCACCAACAACTGGATGCCCTCGTACCTGGAAAGCGAGCTGGGCATGAACTTCAAGTCCATGACCGGCTACATGGTCGGCACCTACACCGCGATGATCCTCGGCAAGGTGCTCGCCGGGATCGCCTCGGACCGCTTCGGCCGCCGCGCCACCTTCGCCGCCGGCGCCATCGGCACCGCGATCTTCATGCCGGTGATCGTGTTCTGGCACACCCCGGACAACATCGTCTGGATCCTCGCGCTGTTCGGCTTCATCTACGGCGTACCGGTGGGCGTGCTGGCCACCTACATGACCGAGAGCTTCTCCACCCAGGTACGCGGCGCCGCCGTCGGCACCTCCTACAACCTCGGCCGTATCGGCGCGGCGGTGGCCCCGGCGGCCATCGGCCTGCTGGCCTCCCATGTGTCCATCGGCGCGGGCTTCCTGGTGATGGGCATCACCTACGTGATCACCGGCCTGATCCCGGCGCTGCTGATCCCCAACCGCCTGTATGACCCGAATCGCGAAGGGCGCACGGCGCAGCCCGGTACACCCGCACGTGCGCCTGCGCCTGCGCACAGCGCTACCCGCCCGCTGGGCCAACCCGTTACGGAGGAAAGCCTGCGATGACCGATCTCACCCGCGCCGCCCATGCGCCCGGGCCGGACATGTTCCCCCGTGATCGATACACCTTCCAGGAGTTCCTCGGCCTGGAGCGCTGGGTCGATGGCGAAGTGGTGCGGGTACGCCTGCGCCACCGCCCGGAGCTGATGAACTACATCGACAGCTTCCACGGCGGCGTGCTGATGAGCGTGCTCGACGCTGCCATGGCCGGCGCGATCCGCGCGCAGATGCCGGGTTGCTCGATGGTCACCATCGACATGGCCACTCACTTCATGGGCAGCACCCGCGGCGAGATCAACGCCGTCGGCCGGGTGCTCAAGCGCACCCGCACGCTGTGCTTCTGCGCGGCGGAAATCTTCGATGAAGCCGGCGAGCTGATCGCCAGCGCCACCGGCAGTTTCAAGTACCGGCCCGCGACGGCCGGAGCTGTTCAACCGACACGGGAATGATGAAATGACCGACCACACCGCGATGGCCGAGGAGCGCGAAGAGCGCCTGCGGCTGATCCGTGACAGCGCCGCCTCCCTGGTCCCGCGCGGCGGCGACCTGGGCCGGGTGCGCCGTCTGCGCTTCCAGCAGGCGGGCGTCGACCGCGACGCCTGGGGCGAAGTCTGCGCCATGGGCTGGCCGGGCCTGCGCCTGGCGGAAGAGCTGGGCGGCAGCGGGCTGGGCATGGCCGAGTACGCGGCGCTGCTGGAAGAGCTGGGTCGTGGCCTGCTGCCCGAGCCGCTGATCGAGGCGAGCCTGGTCGCTCCGCTACTGCCGGCAGACGAGCGCGACGCACTGCTGGCCGGCGAGCGGCTGATCCTCCCGGCCGGCATCGGTTATGAAGCAGATGCGGCATTGCCGGTGCTGCGCGACGGCCAGTTGCGCGGCGAGATTGCCCACGTAGCGCTCGGTGCTGCGGCCGATGCCTGGTTGGTCGCCTGCAACGCCGGCCTTGCTCTGGTGCAGCGCAACGCCGAAGGGCTCAGCCTGCATCAGGAGCCGACCCAGGACGGCGGCCACCTGGCGCGCCTGCGCTTCGACGGCACGCCGGCGCAACTCGTCGAGTCCGCGCCCGCCGCCCTCGATGAAGCGGCGCTGGCCTGCTCGGCCTATCTGGTCGGGCTGATGGATGCCGCCTTCGAACAGACTCGCGACTACCTCGGCGTGCGCCGCCAGTTCGGCCGCGAGATCGGCAGCTTCCAGTCGCTGCAGCACCGCATGGTCGACCTGAAGCTGCAGATCGAGCTGGCCCGCGCCATCGTCGGCGAAGCGGCCAGCGCCCTGGATGACGGTGCGCCGACTGCCCTGGTACAGCGCCTGGTGTCCACCGCCAAGGTGCGTGCCGCCGAAGCGGCCATGCTGGTCACCCGCCAGGCGATTCAGCTGCACGGCGGCATCGGCTACACCGACGAGGCCGACATCGGCCTGTTCCTGCGCCGCGCCATGGTGCTGCTCAACAGCCAGGGCTCGCTGGCCTTCCATCGGGCGCGCTACATCGCCCTGCTGCATGCGGAGGTGGCGTGATGAGCGAGATGCTGCTGCAGGAAACTCACGGTTCGGTGCGCCTGCTGCGTTTCAACAATCCGGCGCGGCGCAATGCGCTGTCCCCCGCATTGCGCGCCGAGTTGCTCGACGCACTGCGTGAAGCGGACGCCGATCCCTCCGTGCGCAGCGTGGTGCTCACCGGTTCGGCGGAAGTCTTCAGCGCTGGCGGCGACCTCAGCGACATGCACGTCACCGACCTCAACGCCGGCCGCATGCGCATGCAGAAGAACGCCGACCTGATCCGCCAGATGCTGCGCATGGGCAAGCCGATCATCGCCGCCGTCGAAGGCTGGGCGGTGGGCGCCGGGCTTTCGGTGGCGCTGGCCTGCGACAGCCTGGTTTGCGGCGGCACGGCGCGCTTCGCGGCGGGCTTCGGCAAGGTCGGACTGATCGCCGATCTTGGCCAGTTGCACACCTTGCCTGCGCGCATCGGCAACGGTCGGGCGCGGCAAGTGCTGATGTTCGGCCAGGTGATCGAGGCCGAGGAAGCATTGCGCATCGGCCTGGTGGACCAGCTCTGTGCACCGGGTGCCGCGCTGGATGCGGCGCTGGCACTGGCCGCGAAGGTCGAGCAGCAGGCGCCGCTGGCGCTGTCGCTGACCAAGGCGCTGCTGGCCGATGGCCTGGAGCTGCTGCTCGAACGCGAAGGCGATTTCCAGAGCCAGCTGTTCCTCAGTGCCGACCACGCCGAAGGCAAAGCGGCCTTCCTCGAAAAACGTTCCCCGGATTTCCGGGGCCAGTAATCAGGAGAACCGTGACATGACCGATTACAACGCTCTCGACGATGGCGAATTCCGTCGGCTGGTGCGCGAGTGGGTCGCCGCCAACTACCCGCAACGCATCCGCAACCCGGCCCACCGCCTGGGTCGCGACGACACCTGGGAGTGGTACCAGGCACTGTCGCAGCAGGGCTGGCTGTGCCCCGGCTGGCCGGTGCAACACGGCGGCATGGGCCTGTCCGCCGGCAAGCAGTTGATCATGATCGAGGAGATGGAAAACTACGGCTGCGCGCGACTGCCCGACAGCGGCATCACCATGCTCGGCCCGCTGCTGATCCGCTACGGCACCGACGCCCAGCGCGAGCGCTTCCTGCCGCGCATCTTGAGCGGCGAGGACATCTGGTGCCAGGGCTACAGCGAGCCCAATGCCGGCTCCGACCTCGCCAGCCTGCGTACCGAAGCGGTGCTGCACGACGGCGAGTGGGTGATCAACGGCCAGAAGACCTGGACCACCATGGGCACCGAGGCCAACTGGATCTTCGTGCTGGCGCGCACCGAGCGCAGTGCCAAGGCGCAGCAGGGCATCAGCTTCCTGCTGGTGCCGATGGACACCCCCGGCGTCGAGGTACGGCCGATCCTCAACCTCGAACTGCAGGGCGAGTTCTGCGAGGTGTTCTTCAACGACGTGCGCGTGCCGGAGGAAAACCTCGTCGGCGCGGTCAACCACGGCTGGGGCATGGCCAAGGCGCTGCTCGGCTTCGAGCGCATCTTCCTCGGCTCGCCCAAGCAGGCCACCTTCGCCCTCGAGCGCCTGGTGCGCCTGGCCCGTCACCAGGGCCTGTGGGACGACCCGGTGTTCGCCCAGCGCTTCGCCGCGCTGAGCATGGACCTGGACTGCCACAAGGCGCTCTACGAGCGCTTCGCCGAACGCCTGCGGCGCGGCGAGGAACTGGGCCCGGATGTTTCCCTGCTGAAGATCCACCAGTCCGAGCTGTACCAGCGCATCAGCGAGCTGGGACTGGAGATCGCCGGCGCGGATTCGGCGCTGCTCAACCCCTTCAGCGACGACCCCGAACTGCACCCGGCGGGCATCTTCATCCAGTCGCGGCCCACCACCATCTACGGCGGCACCAACGAGATCCAGCGCAACATCCTGGCCAAGGCCGTGCTCGGCCTGCCGAGCTGATCGTGCGCACAACGAACCTCAAACACGAATTGAAGTAAGGAACGAGCAATGACCCAACGACTCAACGAAGGCAAGGTAGCGATCGTCACCGGCGCCGGTGGCGGCATTGGCCGCGAGATCGCCCTGGCCCTGGCCGACAGCGGTGCGCGGGTACTGATCAACGATATCGGCGTGTCCCTGCAGGGCGAGGGCGGCTCGGCTTCCCCGGCCGAGGAAACCCTCGGGCTGATCCGCCAGCGCGGCGGCGACGGCGCCATCAATACCGACAGCGTGTCGGACTGGGACAGCGCGCGGCGCATCGTCGCCAGCGCCATCGATGCCTTCGGCCGCGTCGACATCGTGGTCAACAATGCCGGCATCCTGCGCGACACCATCTTCCACAAGATGAGCGCCGAGGACTGGCTGTCGGTGATCAACGTGCACCTCAACGGCAGCTTCTTCGTCAGCCGCGCCGCTGCTGAGCACTTCCGCGCGCAGAACAGCGGCGCCTTCGTGCACATGACCAGCACCTCGGGGCTGATCGGCAACTTCGGCCAGGCCAACTATTCGGCGGCCAAGCTGGGCATCGTCGCCCTGAGCAAGTCCATCGCCCTCGACATGCAGCGCTACAACGTGCGCTCCAACTGCATCGCGCCCTTCGCCTGGAGCCGCATGACCGACTCCATTCCGGCCGAGACCCCGGAGCAGAAAGCGCGGGTGGAAAACCTGCAGCGCATGACCCCGGACAAGAACGCGCCGCTGGCCGTGTACCTCGCCTCCGATGCCGCCAGCGCGGTCAACGGCCAGGTGTTCGCCGCACGCAACCACGAGATCTTCCTGATGAGCCAGAGCCGCCCGCTGCGCAGCGTGCACAGCGACAACGGCTGGACCCCCCAGAGCATCGCCGAGCACGGCATGCCGGCGCTGCGCGGGAGCTTCATGGACCTGGCGCGCAGCCCGGACGTGTTCTCCTGGGACCCGATCTGACCCTTCGGAGGACAGGCGCATGTTCAAGACCCGATTCACCGAAGCCTTCGGCGTCGAACACCCGATCATGCAGGGCGGCATGCAGTGGGTGGGGCGCGCCGAGATGGCGGCGGCGGTGGCCAACGCCGGTGGCCTGGCGACGCTCTCGGCGCTGACCCAGCCGACGCCGCAGGCGCTGGCCGACGAGATCGCGCGCTGCCGCGAGCTCACCGGCAAGCCGTTCGGCGTCAACCTGACGCTGTTGCCGACACAGAAACCGATCCCCTACGCCGAGTACCGCGCGGTGATCATCGAGAGTGGCATTCGCGTCGTCGAAACCGCCGGGAACAATCCCGGCGAGCACATCGCTGAGTTCCGCCAGCATGGCATCAAGGTGATCCACAAATGCACGGCGGTGCGCCATGCGCTCAAGGCCGAGCAACTGGGGGTCGACGCGGTGTCCATCGACGGCTTCGAATGCGCCGGCCATCCGGGCGAGGATGACATTCCCGGCCTGGTATTGCTGCCGGCGGCGGCCAACCGGCTGCGTGTGCCGATCATCGCTTCCGGTGGTTTCGCCGACGGGCGCGGGCTGGTGGCGGCGCTGGCGCTGGGGGCCGATGCGATCAACATGGGCACGCGCTTCCTCAGCACCCGCGAATGCCCGATCCACCCGCAGGTCAAGGCGGCCATCCGCGCCGCCGACGAGCGCTCCACGGACGTGATCATGCGTTCGCTGCGCAACAGCGCGCGGGTCGCGCGCAACGCCATCAGCCAGGAAGTGCTGGCCATCGAGGCGCGCGGCAACGCCACCTATGCCGACATCGCCACGCTGGTCAGCGGCCTGCGCGGGCGCACGGTCTACGAACAGGGCGACACCGACCTGGGTATCTGGTCGGCGGGCATGGTCCAGGGCCTGATCGATGACGAACCGAGCTGCGAGGAACTGCTGCGCGGCATCGTCGAGCAGGCGCGCGAGCTGATCCGCGAGCGACTGGAGGGTTTGCTTATCCAGTGATTTTCCATGTGGCGGCGTGGGAGCAAGCGTTTCTTCTGGAGGCTATGCGCGGAGGCTCCCTCTCCCTAACCCTCTCCCTGAAGGGAGAGGGGACTGTCCGGTGCAGGATCACACCACTGCATCAGCCGGCACGGTCAGCTCCCTCTCCCTTCAGGGAGAGGGCGGGGGAGAGGGGCTCGTACTGACTTCCAGACAGCAGCGGCGCCGCCTTCACCTCACCTGACGAAGAGACAACAACAATGAAAAATCTTCCCGTACGGGCGCTCGTTTCGAGCATCGCCTGCCTGCCCCTGTTCGCCCACGCGGACTTCATCGCGGACAGCAAGGCCAGCCTGGAGCTGCGCAATTTCTACTTCAACCGCGACTACCGTCAGAGCGGCGCCGCACAGTCGAAATCCGAGGAGTGGGCACAGGGTTTCCTGCTGCGCTTCGAGTCGGGCTACACCGAGGGCACGGTCGGCGTGGGTGTTGATGCGCTCGGCCTGCTGGGCATCAAACTGGACTCCAGCCCCGACCGCACCGGGTCAGGCCTGCTGCCGTACTCGGCCAGCGACAAGCGCGCCGCCGACGACTACAGCGACCTGGGCGTGACTGCCAAGCTGCGCGCCTCGAAAAGCACCCTGAAGGTCGGCACGCTGCTGCCGAAAATGCCGGTGGTGCAGTACAACGACACGCGCCTGCACCCGCAGACCTTCCAGGGCGGCCTCGCGGAGATTAACGAGATTGACGGACTCACCGCGCAACTGGGCCAACTGCGCCAGGTGAAGCAGCGTGACTCGACCAACGACGAAGACCTGTCGATGACCCGTGGCAACAAGCGCAACATCGTGCTCGGCAGCCATACCAGCAGCGACCGCTTCAACCTCGCCGGCGGCACCTACCGCTGGACCGATAACCTCAGCACCAGCTACCACTACGGCGGCCTGGAGAACTTCTACCGCCAGCACTACCTGAGCGTGGTGCACACCCTGCCGATCGCCGAGGGCCAGTCGCTCAAGTCCGACATCCGCTGGGCGCGTTCCACCGACGACGGCGGCAGCAACGTCGACAACCGTGCGCTCAACGCACTGTTCACCTACCGCATCGGTGGCAGCGGTTTCGGTGTGGGCTACCAGCGCATGTCCGGCGATACCGGCTTCGCCTACCTGTCCGGCACCGACCCGTACCTGACCAATTTCGTGCAGATCGGCGATTTCGCCAACAAGGACGAACGCTCCTGGCAGGCGCGCTACGACTACGACTTCGCCGGCCTCGGCCTGCCCGGCCTGACCTTCATGACGCGCTACCTGCAGGGCGACCACATCGACCTGCTCAACGGCTCGGGGCGCGGCAAGGAGTGGGAGCGCGACACCGACATTGGCTACGTGGTGCAGAACGGCCCGTTCAAAAACCTTGGTGTCAAGGTGCGCAACGGCGCCTTCCGCAGCGATTTCGGCAACGACATCGACGAAACGCGGGTCATCGTCAGCTACCAGATGCCGCTCTGGTAATAGTCGTTACGGGCGGTGGCGGTTTGGCCAGAATCGCCCTTCCCGTGGCGGGAATGTCCCTTTCAGCCAAAGTCTGAACCATGATTCACTGCTTTCAATGCAATGAATCAGGGTTCAGACCATGGCATACCGGCAAACCGAGGCACGGCTGCAAAAGGACGGCGAACAGCGCCAGCGCATCCTCGAGTTGGCGCTGGCGCGGGTTGCCGACGGCGGCTTCGCCGCGCTGACCATGCAGAGCCTGGCGGATGACGCCGGCATCGCTACCGGCAGCCTCTATCGGCATTTCAGCGGCAAGGGCGAACTGGCCGCCGAAGTCTTCGCCCGCGCCAGCCAGCGCGAGGTCGATGCCTTGGGCGTGCTGTTGAAGGATTCGGGCAGCGCCGCCGAGCGCCTGAGCCGCGGCCTCCACCAATTCGCCGCGCGTGCCTGGGGCAGTCGTCAGCTGGCCTTTGCACTGATCGCCGAACCGGTCGACCCGGAGGTCGACGAGCAGCGCCTGGTCTACCGCGACGCCTACGCTGCCCTGTTCATCACCCTGCTGGAGCAGGGTATCGCCACCGGCGAATTCCAGCCCCAGCCGGTGCAGCTCACTGCCGCCTGCCTGGTCGGCGCCATCGCCGAGGCGTTGATCGGTCCGCTCTCGCCACCCGCCCGCGCCGCGCGGGATGCCGGTGAATCCAAGGTTTCCCTGGAGGACGTCAGCGACGCCCTCGTGAACTTCTGCCTGCGCGCCGTCGGTGCGTTCCCTGCTGCTTTGCCAAAACCTGCCAGGCCCACGCCTGTGATGGAGGACCAGCCATGATCCCGCACCAGTACGCCGAAACCCACGAAGTGACCAACCAGGTGCCGCCGCTGGATGGCGCCAACCTCTATCGCGTCGACGTACCGCTGCAGGAGTGGGTGCGTCGCTACGGCGGTGGCTTCGCCGAGCAGAAACTCGACGCCTATGGTGCGTTGGCCGGTGGTCCGCTGATGGCGGCGGGCTTCCTGGCCAACGAGAACAAGCCGGTGTTCAAGTCCCATGACCGCTACGGCCATCGCGTCGACCTGGTCGAGTTCCACCCGGCCTACCACGAGCTGATGCGCGCCTCCATCGAGGCCGGCATCCCGTCCATGCCCTGGACCGACCCGCGTGCCGGCGCCCAGGTTGCCCGCGCCGGCCTCAGTTACCTGCACAGCCAGGCCGAAGCCGGCACCGGCTGCCCGCTGACCATGACCTTCGCCAGCGTGCCGGCCATCCGCCTGCAGCCGGACATCGCCGAGAAGTGGCTGCCGAAGATCCTTTCCACCGAATACGACCCGCGCAACCTGCCCATCGAGCAGAAGACCGGCGCCACCATCGGCATGGCCATGACCGAGAAGCAGGGCGGTACCGACGTGCGCGCCAATACCACCCGCGCCTACCCGGTGGGCATTCCCGGCCCGGGGCAGGCCTACGAGCTGGTCGGCCACAAGTGGTTCTGCTCGGCGCCGATGTGCGACGCCTTCCTCACCCTGGCCTACACCGAAAAGGGCCTGACCTGCTTCCTGCTGCCGCGCCACCGCCCGGACGGCAGCCGCAACGAGTTCTACATCCAGCGCCTGAAGAACAAGCTGGGCAACTGGTCCAACGCCTCCAGCGAAGTGGAATACCGCGGCGCGCTGGCCTGGATGGTCGGCGAGGAAGGCCGCGGCGTGCCGACCATCATCGAGATGGTCGCCATGACCCGCTTCGACTGCATGATCGGTTCCAGCTCGCTGATGCGCCAGGCGCTGACCCAGGCCGCGCACCACTGCGCCTACCGCCAGGTCGGCGGCCGCGTGCTGGCCGAGCAACCGCTGATGCAGAACGTGCTGGCCGACCTCGCCCTGGAAAGCGAAGCCGCGCTGGCGCTGACCCTGCGCATGGGCCGTGCCCTGGACCACCTGCACGACGAACAGGAAGACAAGTTCGCCCGCCTGGTCACCGCCGTGGGCAAGTACTGGATCTGCAAGCGCGCCCCCGCGATGATCAACGAGGCCGCCGAATGCCTGGGCGGTGCCGGCTACGTCGAGGACACCATCCTCCCGCGCCTGTACCGCGAAGCACCGGTCAACTCCACCTGGGAAGGCTCGGGCAACGTGCAGTGCCTGGACGTCCTGCGCGCCCTGTCCAAGGAGCCCGGCGTGCTCGACGCGCTGTTCGCCGAGCTGGGAGACGGCCATGGTGATGCGCGCCTGGCCTCGTTCATCGGCAACCTCAAGGCGTCCTTCGCCGATACCCAGGACATCCAGTACCGCGCCCGCCAGCTCACCGAGAACGTCGCCGTCGCCCTGCAGGCCAAGCTGCTGCTGGAAGCGGGTAACTCGGTGGTCTCCGACGCCTTCATCGCCAGCCGCCTGGACGACGGCGGCCGCGTCTACGGCACCCTGCCGCGCGGCGTGGATGTGGAAGCGCTGGTGGCGCGGGCGACACCGCACCTGGCGTGATGCAACGTTGCCAGTTGCCCTCCATGGGCAACTGGCCTGGTCCTGTCACTGATCGTCTCTGTTGAATCTGTCATCCCTTTCCGCAACGGAAGCAGGCAAGATGGAGCTGATCGTTCAGACAGGATGCCCACCATGAGTCTTACGACTGGCGACGAGTTCTTCGTCGCGCAGACCGCCGAAGAGGCCGTCGATCAACTGGCTGTGCTTCATGAGCGCGCCACCGGCGCCCTGAACCAGGCGCTCAAGCGTTACCTGAAGGACCGCGAAGTCCCCGACGCGCAGCAGCGCGAACAATTCCGCTACCCGCTGCTGCGGGTGACCTACCTGTGCCAGGGCGAAGTGCCATCCACCACCCGCGCCTACGCCAAGGTCCAGGTGCCCGGGACCTACGCGGTGACCATCACCCAGCCCAAGGCCTTCCGCAAATACCTGCTCGAGCAACTGCGTCCGCTGATGGAAGACTTCACCGTACGGGTGGAAGTCGGTGTCAGCCAGCAGAACATCCCTTACCCCTACGTGGTGGAAGGCGGCGATGAACTGGGTGGTTCGGGCGTGACCGCCGCCGAGTTGGCGCGGGTGTTCCCCAGCACCGACCTGTCGGCCACTTCCGATGGCGTGGCGGACGGCCTGTACGAATGGGAGAACGCCGACCCGATGCCGCTGGCGCTGTTCGACGCGGCGCGCACTGACTTTTCCCTGCGCCGCATGGTGCATTACACCGGCAGCGACTGGCGCCATGTGCAGCCGTGGATCCTGCTGACCAACTACCACCGCTACGTCGACCAGTTCATCCACCTGGGCCTGGAGCGCCTGCGCGACGATCCGCGCTTCGTGCGCATGGTCCTGCCGGGCAATGTGGTCATCGAGCGCGGTACCGACGAAGGTGAGGCCAACGCCATCGTCGCCAGTGTCGAATGGCACCGCTTCCAGATGCCGGCCTATCACCTGATCGCCGAGGATGGCGACGGCGTGACGCTGGTGAATATCGGCGTCGGCCCGTCCAACGCGAAGAACATCACCGATCACCTCGCCGTGCTGCGCCCGCACTGCTGGCTGATGGTCGGCCACTGCGGCGGCCTGCGACAGTCGCAGACCATCGGCGACTATGTGCTGGCCCACGCCTACATGCGCCGCGACGGCATTCTCGACCGTGTGCTGCCGCCGCACATCCCGATCCCGGCGCTGGCCGAGGTGCAACTGGCGTTGCAGGAAGCCGCCGCGGTGGTGACCGGAGAGCGCGGCGACCAGCTCAAGCGCCGCCTGCGTACCGGCACCGTGCTCACCTACGACGACCGCAACTGGGAGCTGCACTGGGCCCAGGAGCGCCCGCTGATCAACCTGGCGCGGGCGATTGCGGTGGACATGGAGAGCGGCACCATCGCCGCCCAGGGCTACCGCCTCCGGGTTCCCTACGGCACGCTGCTGTGCGTCTCGGACAAGCCGCTGCACAGCGAGATCAAGCTGCCCGGCGCCGCCACGGCGTTCTACCAGCGCGCGGTGAGCCAGCACCTGTCCATCGGCATCGCCGCCGTCGATCTGCTGCGCACCCAGCTCAACTCGCTGCACTCGCGCAAGCTGCGCAGCTTCGACGAGCCGCCGTTCCGCTGATCTGCGACAGGGCACGGGGCGACCAGCAGGGTGATGGTGGTCGCCCTGGCTGCATGAAGAAAGCCGATGGAGAGCGTTGCCGATGACCGATCCTCGCAAGACCCCGGCGGGCCGTGCGCTCGCCCTGCTGGACCTGACCTCCCTGAATGACCGCGACGACCTGCAAAGCACCGTCGAACTCTGTCGCCGTGCGCTGACGCCCTACGGCGATGTGGCCGCGGTGTGCGTCTGGCCGAGACTGGTGCATATCGCCCGGCGAACACTCAATACCCTGGGCGGGCGCTCGGTAAAGGTCGCCAGCGTGTGCAACTTTCCCGCGGGCAACGCCCCGCTGGCGGACGTGGTGGAGGAGGTGCGCAAGACCCTTGCCGAAGGCGCGGACGAGATCGACCTGGTCTACCCCTGGCGCAAGCTCAAGGCCGGCGAGCCAACCGGCGCAGTGGAGCTGATCCGTACCTGCAAGACGCTGTGCGGGCCTTACCACCGTCTCAAGGTGATCCTGGAAACCGGCGAGCTGGCCGACCCCGAATTGATCCGCACGGCCTGCCGGGAAGCCATCGCCGGCGGCGCCGACTTCCTCAAGACCAGCACCGGCAAGGCGGCGGTGAATGCCACGCCCGAGGCGGTGCGGGTGATGCTCGAAACCATCGAGGAGGAGGGCGGCAAGGTGGGGCTCAAGGTATCCGGCGGGCTGCGCACGCTGGCCGATGCGCAGGGCTACCGGGCGCTGGTGGAGGAACGTTTCGGCGCTGGCTGGGTCACCCCGGAGCATCTGCGTTTCGGCGCATCGTCATTGCTTGACGATCTGCTGCGCGAGTTGCGCGCTGAAGCCAAGCCCATCTCCACGCGCAGCTACTGAACCGCTCGCGTTGACGCAGCCTGGGGCGGGCCTAGAATGCTCGCCTCCCGCGCCACGGGGAACCGTGGCGCGCTCCTCCGGTCGGACCTTCGCCGACCTCCTCCGCTGGTGATTGCATGCCCTTCCGCGCCCCCTCGCACCTGACCAACCCCTTGCGCCGCTTCTCCCGCCGCCTGGTGGAAAACGGCACGCCTGAAGTCGCCGCGCCGCTTCCCTTGCCTGACAGCATCGCCGGCGAACCCTGGTTCTCCGTGGGCAAGGCGGTGGAGGGCCTGGGCGGCGAGCGGGTGGATGGCTGGTGCCTGGAGGAGTGGCCGGGCCTGGCCCTGCGTGCCCGCTTCAGCGCCTGCTGGCGTGATGGTCAGGGTCGTCTGTGGAACGTGCTGCCCGGCGGCGAGCCCATCGCCTTCCTGCCCGACCCGAAGCGCCGCTACGAGGGCGTGCCCCTTGCCGAGCAACTGCACGCGCTGGAGCGTGACGAGCTGCTGGAGGACTACCTCTGGCTCAGCCGCGAGTTGGGCAAACCGCAGATGGATGACGAGCGCCGGGAAGTCCGCGAGTCCATGCGCCAACGGCTGGAAAGCTGGCTGGAGCTGGGCGGCCGCGGCGACAAGCCGTGCCCGTGCAACAGCGGCAAGCGCTACCGCAATTGTTGCAGCAAGCGAGTGCGCGAGAACTAGGCCGAGGCGGGCCGGCGCCTTCACCGGTCCAGAGGCGCGGCGTGCGGACTCCTGGTCAGGTGCCGCCGCCAGGCCAGGGGAGCTGTTCCGTACCAGTGGCGGAACGCGCGGCTGAACGCACTCTGTTCGGAGAAACCAAGTCGTGCGGCAATCTCGCCAAGTGGGAGAGCAGCATCGCTGAGATAACGCTCAGCCAACTGGCGGCGGGTGTCGTCCAGGAGTTGCTGGAAGCTGCTGCCCTCGGCCTGCAGATGACGTTGCAGGGTGCGTGGCGATCGGTTCAATTGCCCGGCCAGGTCGCCGATGTTGCCGCGTCCCTCGGGCAGCAGGCGGGCCAGTGCCTGTTGGCAGCTGTGCAGGAGCGCGGAGTGTCCTCGTTGGCGGAGAAAGCCTTCGGCCTGTTCGTCGAGCAACTCCAGAAGCGCCGGATCGGCTTGTTGCAGTGGCAGTTGTAGATAGGCCAAAGGCAGGCTCAGGCGTGTCGCGGGTTGGCCGAAGCGCACCGGGCAGCCGAAAAAGTCCAGATAGGCGCCGATGTCCGCTGGCGACGGGTTGACGAAATGCACCTCGGACGGCAGCAGAGCTTGATCGCAGATGCGACGGGCTAGCTGAACCAGGGCAGCCACGCCGGTCTCGTCGACCAGTTGGCCCGGCCTGCCGCGCTCGGTGCCCCATTCCAGCAGCAGGAGGTTGCCTTCTGCGCGCACTCTGACCGGATTCACGTCATAGACCAGCCCCTGGTAACGCTCCAGGCGCTGCAGGGCATCGGCGAGTGTCGCGCACGTGCGCCCGGCATAGCCCACCACACCGAAGTGCTGCGGTCCGATCCCTTCGGCGATGCGCAGCCCGATGGCGGGCTCGCCCAGCCGGGAATCCGCGCGCTGCAGCAATACCTGCCATTGGGCCAGGGGAATCAAGCCGCTCGCGGGGGCCGGCAAGGGGCCGAGCAAAGCCTGTGCGTCGACCCCGCGGGTGGCGAGGAACTCGTAGAGCAGCCGGGCGTAGCTGCTGGCGATGTGCTGTTGGGCCATGGGCAGGTCTGCCGATTGACGCGATAGGTCAAGAAGTTAGCGGGGCTGGTCAATCCGGTCAGCCCAACTTTCGACAAGCTCTACGCAGGACATACCTTGCAGGAGCCTCGCCATGCCTGATCTGCCCACTGGTTTGACGTCCTGGGTCGCCGCTATCGATCCACTGCGCGACTTGCTGCTGATCCTGACGCCGCTGTTCATCGCCACATTACTCGTCGAGTGGCTGGCGCTACGTCGGCGCGGGGTCTTTCGGCTCGGTGACTCGCTGGCCAGCCTGGGGCTGGGAGGCCTCTACCTGGTGGTGGATGCCGTGCTGGTGGCGATCCTGGTGTTGCCGGTCTATCGGCTGCTTTTCGAACATCGCCTGCTGCAGTTCGAGATGACTCCGCTGGCTTTTGTCCTGCTGTTCTTCCTGCTGGAGTTCTGCTTTTTCCTCTTTCACTGGGCCAGCCACCGTATTCGCTGGTTCTGGGCCGCCCACGTGGTGCATCACTCCTCGCGGCACATGAATTTCACGACGGCCATGCGCCAGAGCCTGTTCTATGGCTTCGCCGGAAACTGGCTGTTCTATCTGCCATTGGTCTGGCTGGGATTCGCCCCGGAGTGGGTTCTGTTCATGCTTTCGGTGAGCCTGGCCTATCAGTACTTCCTGCACACCCAGGGGGTCGGCAAGTTGCCCGGAGCCATCGAGTGGCTGTTCAACACCCCTTCCCACCACCGTGCCCACCATGGGCGCAATCCCCAGTACATCGACCGCAACTACGGTGGCGTGCTCATCATCTACGACCGACTGTTCGGCACCTTCGTCGAGGAACGCGAAACGCCGGAGTACGGCATCGTGCGCCAGGTGGAGAGCTACAACCCGTTGTGGCTGAACCTGCACGAGTGGGTCGACATGTTCCGTGACCTGGCCCGGCCGGGCCCGTTGCGGCTGCGCCTCAAGCACCTGTGGGCGCCGCCGGAGTGGCAGCGCCCGCCGGGCACGCCGAGCTCTAACGAAGCGGAGGTATCCGCCATTGCTCCCCCGGCTTCGGAGCCCGGAAAAGCTCCGCTGGCACACCGCGCTGCTGGAGCGCCACGGCCAGATCGCTGAGCGGCGTGAACTGTCCTTCGTCGCTCAGGCGGAAGGTGCCGAAGTGGATCGCCATGCTGCATTGCGAGTCGAGATGCTGGTGCGCCTGTACGGCGTCGTCCGGGTTCATGTGGTGGTGACGCATGAACCAGCGCGGCTCATAGGCGCCGATGGGCAGGGCGGCAAAGCGCATCGGACCGAAGCGCTCATGCATCAGCCGAAATTCCTCGCCCAACCCGGTATCGCCGGGGAACAACAGCGGGCCGTCCGGCGACTCCAGCACGAAACCCATCCACAGCGTGCGGTTGGTGTCGCGCCGCGAGCGCGCCGACCAGTGTTGCGCCGGCACGCCGGTGAGCAGCATGCCCTCGGGCATCGGCAGGCTCTGCCACCAGTCCAGTTCGACGATGTCAGTGAAGCCGCAGGCGCGGATCAACTCGCCGTTGCCCAGGCCGGTCACCACTTTCGCTGACGGGAAGCGCCGGGCCAGCTCGCGCAGGCTGTGGATATCCAGGTGGTCGTAGTGGTTGTGGCTGACCAGGATCAGGTTGATCGGCGGCAACTCGTCCAGCGCCAGGCCCGGCGGGTGCACGCGCTTGGGGCCGACGAAGCTGAACGGGCTGGTGCGCTCGCACCAGAGCGGGTCGGTGAGGATGTTCAGGCCGCGGTGCTGGATCAGCAGGGTCGCGTGGTTGATGTAGGTCACGCGCAGTTCGTCGCCTTCCACGCGGGCCGGCGTCTCCGTGCGGACGTCGGGGCCGGGCTGGGCAATCCATTCCTGCTGGCGGCCGCGTTCGCGCTGCCACTTGAGGAAGGCGCGCAGGCCGTTGTGCGGTTGGCGGTCAAGATTGTGAAAGCGGGTACCGTCGAAGTGCGCCGTCTGCGGGCCGCGATAGCGGGCGCCGAGGCACCCGCTGAGGTTCTGCAAGGTGATCAGCCAGGTGGGGTGGCTCATGGGCATGCTCGTGCGTGCTCTTGCGAGGAGGACTCGGCACAACCTAGCATGCCGGGCATTCGCCGTACCCCCAACCTCAGTTACCAGTCTTTTCGCCATGCCCCGTCCTCCGCGCCCCGCCAATCGCCGTCCTGCCGTCCGTCCCACGTCTCGCCGGGTGGCCAAGGCGCCGCCGGCACAACCCAGGCTGATCCTGCTGAACAAGCCGTTCGACGTGCTGACGCAGTTCAACGACAGCGACGGCCGCGCGACGCTGAAGGACTTCGTCGATGTACCGGGCGTCTATCCGGCCGGCCGCCTGGACCGCGACAGCGAAGGCCTGTTGCTGCTGACCAACGACGGCCGCCTGCAGGCGCGTATCGCCGATCCCAGGCACAAGCTGCCGAAGACGTATTGGGTGCAGGTGGAAGGCGAGCCGAGCGACGAACAGCTCGCCCTGCTGCGCAAGGGCGTGCAGCTCAACGACGGCCCGACCTTGCCGGCCGAGGCCCGGCGGCTGGAAGAACCGCAGTTGTGGGAGCGCGACCCGCCGGTGCGCTTCCGCAAGTCGGTGCCTACGGCCTGGCTGGAGCTGGTGATCCGCGAGGGGCGCAATCGCCAGGTCCGGCGGATGACGGCGGCAGTCGGCCTGCCCACGCTGCGCCTGGTGCGCGTGCGCATCGGGCCGTGGCAGCTGGATGGGCTGCAGCCGGGGGAATGGCGGGAAGTCAGCCCCGAACTCTGAGGGTCCGGGGCGAGGCGGGCGTCAGAATCCGCCTTCGAGTCCGGCGACGACCACCGACTTGATCAGGAAGCCGAGCACGCCCAGGCCCAGTGCGAAGAACAACACCATGGTGCCCATGCGGCCGGCCTTGGACTTCTTGGCAAGGTCCCAGACGATGAAGGCCATGAACAGGATCAGGCCGGTTACCAGGCCATACATCATCCAGTCTTCGAAACTTTCGTTCATTGCTGCTCCTGCCCGGTACGGATGTGTCTCGTGGGGCGCCGGGACTGAGGGTGGTGGTGGAGAAGGCGCGCATTATACGCATGCGGCGCTTTGTCGTTCAGAGCCGTTCATAAATTGAGCAGTTCCTCCTGAGCGACGCACGCAATGCCGCGAAAATTCCCGCCGCAGCCCGGCTGGCGGGGAAATTTCCGGTATCGATTTCGTTCGGCGGGAGGCAGGGTGCGGTGCTGTGTCGCAGGTCTGGCCGCTCCTGCAAAAACTGATCAGACGCGCAGGTGGTCCAGCGGCAACTCGGTGCTGGCCAGGACGTTGCGCAGCACGAAGCTCGACCGCACGCTGGTAACGCCTTCGATGCGCGTGACGGTGCCGAGCAGGAAGTGCTGGTAGTGCTCCATGTCCGGCACCATCACCTTGAGCTGGTAGTCCGCGTCCATCCCGGTCACCAGGCTGCACTCCAGCACCTCGGGGCACTTGCCGATGATCTGCTGGAAATGCTCGAAGCGTTCCGGGGTGTGCCGGTCCATGCCGATCAGCACGAAGGCGGTGAGGCTCAGGCCGAGCTTCTTGCTGTCCAGCAGGGCGACCTGGCGGACGATGTAGCCATCGTCTTCGAGCTGCTTGACCCGTCGCGAGCAGGGGGAGGGCGACAGGCCGATGCGTTCGGCCAGCTCCTGATTGGAGATGCGCGCGTCGCGTTGCAGTTCGGCAAGAATTCGCAGGTCGTAGCGGTCCAGCTTGTCCATGAAAGCCTCGGATTTTAATTGAATTGCGCTTTTGGCGTAATTTTTGGCTGTTTGTTGCTCAGGTGGTGCCTTTATGAGCAATCTTAGCAATCATTTATCCGCTCTGTCGCCGTACTATTTCTTCCAGATTCACAGCCCGGACATCACGTCCCCCTGCGATCCGCCCAATCAGGCGCTTCGCGGCCCGCCGACCCCACAGGATCGCGCCGGCCACCGGGCTGCGCACTGCCCAGAAGGCGGAGCGAGGTGAGCCGGCGCCAACAGCGACGAGCAGGACGAGATTCCACAAAGGGAGGCTGACGAGCCTCCCTTTTTTCTTGCCCGTGATCTGCCCCCCATCTTTACCCTGACTTTACCCAACACCTTGCAATGCGGGCGTTGCGCCGTGGTCTATGGCATTGTCACATCGCAGTTTTCGGCCGTCGCCGAAGTGAGGAATTCATGAAGTCGGGCATTGGGCGGTTCGCCTCCTTCGCTGTGCTTTCGCTGGCGGTGGCCGTGCAGACCGCCACGGCTGCCGGTTTTGGCGGCGCGGATATGCAGGGCGGCCAGGGCCAGCCGCCGAGCCAGGGCGGTGGCCAGGGACGTCCTTCCGGCGGTTCGGGCAACGCTGGCGGTGGCAAGTTCGGCTCCCACGAAGTCCCGAACGGTTCCGGCGGTGGCTGGCAGGGGCGCCCGCCCAGCGGTGGAAACAATGGCCAGTGGCAGGGCCGCCCTCCGGGCAATGGCGGTAATAACAACGGCCAATGGCAAGGGCATCCGCCAAACGGCGCCGGTAACGGCCATGACAATGGCCAGTGGCACGGCCGCCCTCCGGGCCAGAATGGCAATCAGTGGCAGGGCGGTCAGGGTCGCCCGCCGGGCTATGGCGATAGTCAATGGCAGAACCGTCCGCCGGCCAACAATGGCAACGCGGGCAAGTTCGGTTCCCATGAAGTGCGCCCACCATCCGGCAACTGGCAGGGGCGGCCGCCGTCCCACGGCAACTGGGGGCCACATCCGTCCTACTGGCGGCCGGGCTATGTGGTGAATGCCATGCCGAGCGGGCACTACCGCGTGCCTTATCGTGGCAATGACTACTACTTCAACGACGGCTACTGGTACCGTCCCTACGGATCTCGTTACGTGGTAGTGACGCCGCCCTACGGCGTGCGCGTGCGCTACCTGCCCTCCTATGCCGAGCAGGTGTGGGTCGGCAGCATCGGCTACTTCCTGGCTGCCGGCACCTACTACCTGTGGCAGGCCAGTTCGCAGGACTACGAAGTCGTGGCACCGCCCCAGCAGCAACCGGTGGCCGTGGCACAGACCGGCTATGACGTGATCGCCTATCCGCTGTACAACCAGGGGCCGGACCAGCAGGCCCGTGACCGCTACGAATGCCACGGCTGGGCCGTGCAACAAAGTGGCTTCGATCCGGCATCGGCCAGCTACGCGCCACCGGCCTACATTGCCGACAACTACCGCCGCGCCCTGGGCGCCTGCCTGAGCGGGCGCGGCTACAGCGTCAACTGATGCTCTCTAGCTGATCGTCTCTTTGCCCACCACTTCCTGCGGGTCGGCGTGCACCAGCACCTCGGCCTGCGGGAATTCCTTGTGGATCGCCAGCACCGCCTCATCGCACAGGTGATGCGCCTTGGACAGCGACAGCTCGCCGGGCAGCTCCAGGTGCAGCTGAACGAACCAGTGCGTGCCGGAAATCCGCGTGCGCAGGTCATGGGCGCCGAGCACGCCGGGCACTTCGCGCACCAGTTCGAGCATGCGCGTGCTGACGTCCGGCGGTAGTTCTTCGTCCATCAGCACCGCGATGGATTCGCGGGCGATCTGGAAGGAGCTCCAGAGGATGTACAGGGCGATGCCCAGGCCGAAGAGGGCGTCCATCTGTTGCCAGCCGAAGTTCGCCAGCACCAGGGCGACCAGGATGCTGCTGTTGAGCAACAGGTCCGAGCGGTAGTGCAGGGAGTCGGCGCGGATGGCATTGGAACCGGTGATCTTCACCACGTAGCCCTGTACCGTCAGCAGGCCGGCGGTGAGTACCAGCGACAGGATCATCACCGCAATGCCCCAGCCGACGGCTTCCACCGGCTCGGGATGTTGCAGTCGGTCGATGGCCTGGGTGCCTACCAGTACGGCACTCACCGCGATGAACAGCGCTTGCGCCAGCCCGGACAGTGATTCCGCCTTGCCGTGGCCGTAGCGATGGTCGTCGTCCGCGGGGCGGATGGCGTAGTGCACCGCCAGCAGGTTGAGGAAGGAAGCGGCGCCGTCGAGCAGCGAATCGGTGAGACCGGCCAGCAGGCTGACCGAGCCACTGAGCCACCAGGCGATGGCCTTGGCGACGATCAGGGTGGTGGCGACGCCGAGCGACGCGAAGGTCGCCAGCCGCATGAGGTGGGAGTGGCTGGCGTGCTTGAGCATCAGGTGTCCAGGCGGTTGGGCAGGAAGTAGATGTAGTCCAGCAGCGGCGCCTTCTGGTCCAGCGCAGTGAGCGCGGCGCTCATTTGCCCGCGATGGTGGGTGCCGTGGTTGACCAGGTGCTGGACGATGTTCGCCAGGCTCTGGCGGTGTTCCTGCCCGGCCATGTTGCGGTAGTCCAGCTGGGTGCCGAGGGTGGCATCGCTCTGCTTGCTCAGCCATAGGCGCCAGGCGCCGACACCGTCATTGAGGAAGTCGGCGAGGCCGGCGCGGTCAGGCGCCGCCTCGGCGTCGAGGCGTTCGAACTGCCAGGGCTCTCGCTGCACTCGGGCGAACCAGATGCGATCGACCACCGCGAGGTGGTTGAGGGTGCCGTGAAGGCTGCCGAAGAACAGCCCGCGCGGTGCGCGGTAGGTCTCTTCATCCAGGGGCGCGATGGCCTCCAGGATGCGTTCGTAGGCCCACTGGTGGTACGCCAGGAGTTGCTGAAGGTGTGAAGCGAGAGCGCCGTGCATATCAGGCCTCCGGGCGCAGGCCCAGGCTGGCGAGTTGTTGGAGGCTGCCGCTGCGCTGGATCAGACGCGGGTCGTCCAGGGGCAGGCTGCGGCCGGTTTCACGCTCGAGGATCGCCTTGAGTTTAGCCTTGTCCACGGTGCCGTCTTCACCCACGGCATCCTTGAGCTTTTCCGGCGCGACCGAGTACTTCGCATCGGGCAGGTAGATCGCGCCGGTGGCGAAGTCTACGCCGAAGGCAATCAGGCCCGGGATGACGTAGAACAACAGTCCGATGGCGTCGAAGGCGACGATGGCGGGGTCGATACGGCCGTCGATCTGGCCGCGGCGATCGGGGTAGAACAGGGTGCCGCAGGCGGTCAGCTGGCTGAACAGGGCGGCGCTCAGAACGGCGCAGGACACACGGGTGGCAAGACGCATGGAAGACCTCCGGGAGGATGATGCGGACAACTATATCAACGAGCTCGCTGTCGCTGCTGGCAGATTCGCACTATGCGGCGTTCTCGTTGCTTCTATGACTGCCGAGTTGGCATCGTGGTTCGCCCGCTATAATCGCCGGCCCCCGCACAATCGGGGTTACTGCCCCATGAAATTCCAGGAGCCGGCATGAACGCCCTTCCCATCGACAGCGTCCTTCCCGTCCTGCGCCAGGCCCTGGCCGAGCACCATGAGGTGGTACTGGAAGCGCCGCCCGGCGCCGGCAAGACCACCCGCGTGCCGCTGGCGCTGCTGGGCGAGGCGTGGCTGGCCGGGCAGTCGATCCTGATGCTGGAACCACGCCGCCTGGCTGCCCGCGCTGCCGCCGAGCGCCTGGCCAGTGAGCTGGGCGAGACAGTCGGCGAGACCGTTGGTTACCGCATCCGCCTGGATAGCAGGGTCGGCCCGAAGACGCGCATCGAGGTGGTTACCGAAGGCATCCTCGCGCGCCGCCTCCAGGATGACCCGGCGCTGGAGGGCGTGGGCCTGGTGATCTTCGACGAATTCCATGAACGCAGCCTCGATGCGGACCTGGCCCTGGCGCTGACCCTCAACGGCCGCGCGCTGCTGCGCGACGAGCCGCCGCTCAAGGTGCTGGTGATGTCCGCGACCCTGGAGGGCGAGCGCCTCTCCACGTTGCTGGACGATGCCCCGGTGGTACGCAGCGAGGGCCGCATGTTCCCGGTGGACATCCGCTGGGGCCGCCCCTGGCAGGCCGGCGAATTCATCGAGCCGCGCGTGGTGCAGACCGTGCAGCAGGCGCTGGCGGATGAACCCGGCAGCCTGCTGGTGTTCCTGCCCGGCCAGGCGGAGATTCGCCGCGTCGCCGAACAGCTGGGCGACACACTGGCTGGTCGGCCTGAAGTACTCATCTGCCCGCTGCACGGCGAGCTTGATCTGGACGCCCAGCACGCTGCCATTGAGCCCGCGCCGGCGGGTAAGCGCAAGGTGGTGCTGGCCACGAATATTGCCGAGACCAGCCTGACCATCGATGGCGTGCGCGTCGTGGTGGATGCCGGGCTGGCGCGGGTGCCGCGCTTCGATCCGGGCAGCGGCATGACCCGCCTGGATACCCAGCGCATCTCCCGCGCCTCCGCCACCCAGCGCGCCGGCCGTGCCGGGCGCCTGGAACCCGGCGCCTGCTACCGCCTGTGGTCCGAGGCGCAGCACGATCAACTGCCGGCCTATGGCGCGGCGGAAATTCTCCAGGCCGACCTCGCTGGCCTCGCGCTGCAACTGGCGCGCTGGGGCGTGGCCCCGCAGGAGCTGGCCTGGCTCGACCTGCCGCCCGCCGCCGCTTATGCACAGGCCCAGGACCTGCTGGAGCGTCTCGGCGCGCTGGCCTCCCGCGCCGGCGGCGGCAGTCTCACGCCCCACGGCCAGGCCATGGCCGAGGTGCCGGCGCACCCGCGAATCGCCCACCTGCTGCTGCGCGGCCACGCGTTGGGGCTGGGACAATTGGCCTGTGATCTGGCCGCCCTGCTGGGCGAGCGCGACATCCTGCGCGGCAACGACGCCGACCTGCATCACCGCATCGCCCTGCTGGCCGGCGAGCAGAATGGCCCGCGCGCCAGCCGCGGCGCGGTGCAGCGCGTTCGCCAGCTGGCGCGGCAGTTCAAGGGCTACTTGCGTGGCCCGGCACGCGAACCGGTGAGCGATCCGGATCATCCGCGCTGGCTCGGCGGCCTGCTGGCCTTTGCCTACCCGGACCGTATCGCCCGCCAGCGCCGCGCCGGTGGCGGCGAATACCGCCTGGCCAACGGTCGCGCCGCGCTGTTCGGCGAGCCGGATGCGCTGATGAAGGAAGCCTGGCTGGTGATCGCCGACCTCGGCAGCCGCCAGGGCCAGCGCGAGGAGCGCATCTACCTGGCGGCGGCGCTGGAGCCGGCGCTGTTCGAGTCGATTCTCGCCGAGCAGGTCAGCGTCCACGACGAACTGGACTGGGACGAGCGCGAAGGCGTATTGCGCGCCGAGCGACAGCGCAAGGTCGGCGAGCTGGTGCTGTCCACCGAGGCGCTGCCCAATCTGGACGCCGAAGCCCGCAGCCGCGCGCTGCTCGGGCTGGTGCGCCGCAAGGGCCTGGAGTTGTTACCCTGGACGCCGGAGCTGCGCCAGTGGCAGGCACGCATCGCGCTGTTGCGGCGGCTGGACCTGGAGGGCAAGGGCGAGAGCGAGTGGCCGGACGTCAGCGACGCCGCCTTGCTGGGCTCGCTGGAGAACTGGCTGCTGCCTTACCTGGGCAAGGTTTCGCGGCTCTCGCATTTCGGCAACCTGGACTTGAGCGGAATTCTCCATGCGCAGCTGCCCTGGCCATTGCCGCAACGCCTGGACGAACTGGCGCCGCGCACGTTGCAGGTGCCGTCCGGCTCGAACATCCGCCTGGACTACAGCGAGTTCCCGCCGGTCCTCGCTGTGCGCCTGCAGGAGCTGTTCGGCCTCGCCGATACGCCGCGCATCGCCCAGGGCCGGGTGGCGGTCAAGTTGCACCTGCTCTCTCCGGCGCAGCGGCCGGTACAGGTGACCCAGGACCTGGCCAACTTCTGGCGCAGCACCTATGCCGAAGTGAAGAAGGACCTCAAGGGGCGCTACCCGAAGCACTACTGGCCGGACGACCCGCTGATCGCCGAGCCGACGGCGCGGGCCAAGCCGCGCAAGACCTGAAATTCGCGCAAGGGCTCCTGCTCTTGTAGGAGCAACTGTCTTCTTCAGGTAAGTCCGTGCCAGTGCCTTCCCTCACCCCAGCCCTCTCCCAGAGGGAGAGGGAGCCGCCCGTGCCGGCGGGCACCAAGGTTTCATCCTGCACCGAACGGTCCCCTCTCCCTCTGGGAGAGGGTGAGGGCTGATCCGAGTACAGGACTGTCGGGTAGGAGCGGATTCATCCGCGATGTTTCTGTGCGAAGCGGAGCCGATCGCGGACGGAGTCCGCTTGTGTCTGCGGACCTACGCGATAGCGGTCTTCCCGGTCAGGGCAATTTCATCTCGTAACCTGCCGCCTGCAATTCGTCGTAGGCATGGTCCAGCTGTGCGCGCAGCCCTTCGGCGTCGGGCGCGTGGCGCGAGACGATCAGCTTGGTCGGCACGCTGTACAGGCTGTCGAAGGCCAGTGGCGCCATGTTCAGCTCCCGGCGCGCCTGCTCTACCGGCGTCTGGTAGTCGATCAGGTAGTCGCCGCGACCGCGTTCGAGCATCTGCAGCGCTGCGGTGTGGGTGCTGGTGCGGTGCAGCTCCAGCTTCAGCGCCGGGTCGGCGAGCAGGTCGGTGATCGGTCGCCAGTAGCTGTAGCCGCTGATGAGGATGACCCGGCTGCCGGTCAGGCCGCCGGGCACTTCGGGCGAGGGCCGCGAGGGCAGGCGGTAGAGGTTCAGCTCGACGTGGCCCAGCACGCGCTCGCACTCCAGCGTGCTGCCCGCCAGTTCCTGCTTGCCGGGTGCGCCGGCCCAGAGCTGCACGCTGCCGTCCTGCAGGCCCAGGTACAGGCGGGCGCTGGGCAGCGGGCGGAAGTCGGCGCGGTAGCCGGCCTTGAGCAGGATGCGCCGGACCATTTCGGCACCGCTGCCGCGGGTGCTGCCATCCGGGGCGGTATAGGTGTAGGGCGGGAATTCGTAGTAGCCCACCGTCAGCGCCGGCACTGGATGCGGCAGGCGGTCGGCCAGCGTGGGCCGGTCGACGGCCAGGGCGTTGAGGCAGAGGAGGGCGAGGATCAGCCCGGCAAGACGGCGCAAATGCATGGATGGCCTGGGTGCTCGTTATCGTTTTTGTTCGAAGCGGGCCGAGCATGCGACTGCCGCCTCGCACTTGTCCAGCGTCCACCGGCGGCGTTATGCCGAAGCGCTCAGTGGGGCAGCAGGAAACGTGCGGAAAGCGGCAGGTGATTGGAGATGCGCAGGGTGTCGTGGGCGCGTACGCCGGCCTCCAGACGATTCAGGCTGGGGCTGTGGAACAGGTAGTCGAGGGTGCGGTCGGGTTTGTGCACGCGCGGATCGTTGGGGAAATGCGTGTACCAGTTCTCCTGGTCGGCGCCACTGGACTCTTCCACCGCCGGGATCACCGGGAAGCGCGCTGCCAGCAGGTTCAGTTCACTGTTGGCGCGATAGGGCGCGCGCAGCACTTCCGGCAGGTAGGGATACTGGCCAAGCGGCAGCAGGCCGAGATCGCCACCCAGCAGCCAGGGGCGGCCCGCGGCCTGCAGGGAGTTCAGCTGGGCCTCGACGGCTTCCACCTGGCGCTGCGGGGTGTCGTCGCCGTTGGGGCGTTCCAGGCGCGTGTTGATCACGCTGAACTGGCCGCCACCGCGGATCGGCAGGTCGCTCTGCAACAGCGCCGGTTGCGGGGCGAACAGATGCAGCAGCGGGATGGATGAACGCTGCGGCAGGGCGATGCGCTCGCTGCTGGCGATCTGGAAGCGGCTGAAGGTCACCAGCTTGCGCCCGGCGCTACCGAACACATGGGGATTGGGATCGAAGCGTGCCTTCCAGTCGAAGGCGGCGCTGGAGCAGGGATAAAGGTCGGCCAGGCGGTCGCCGATCAGCGCCTGCTGGTCCTGCTTGCCGGTGGCGGCGGCGCCGTCGTCCACTTCCTGCAGCAGGACGATGTCCGGAGCCTCGTCGCGGATCACCCGTACCACCTCGTCGAGGCTGTAGGCGATGTCTTCGGGGCTGGGGCTGTCGTCCGGGCCAGTGGTGTCGGGCAGGTCGTCCCAGAAGATGTAGCGCTTGCCGGCCAGGTACTGGACGTTCCAGGTCATCACCTTCAGTGCCTGGCCCGGCTGCAGTTGCGGCGCGGGCGCGCGGCACTGGGCGGCGACGCTTTCGCGCTCGGCGGGGTGCCAGGCCAGCAGCCAGGCGGCGGCGGAGAGGGCGAGCAGCAGGACGATGAACAGCAGGAACAGGGCGCGACGGCGAAGCGAGAGGCTCATGGGTGACCAGGGGCTATGCTTGTTGGGACCAGAGGATAGTGGCTGTGACTTCGTATTTCATCTCTGTGTTTAGTGTGGGAATAATCCTGAAACCTTGTGAGACGTAGTTCGCAGGATGCTGTTTCGCACCCGCGCGCTCCGGGAGGCTGCCATGTCGAGCAAGCTCTTCTCCCATCCCGTCTACCGACGCAAGGTGGTGCTGGTCAGCGGCGGCTGCTCCGGCATCGGCCGCGCTCTGGTGCTGCGCTTCGCCCGGGCCGGGGCCCATCCGGTGATCCTCGACCTTGACCAGGCGGCGCTGGACAGCCTGGTGCAGCACCTGCGCGAACACCTGAACGTCGAGGCCCTTGGCCTGCGCTGCGACATCGCCGATGCCGAGGCGGTGCAGCGCTCGGTGGCACTGGCTGTCGAGCGCTTCGGCGGTATCGACGTGCTGGTGAACAACGCCGGCATCACCCACCGCAGCCTGTTCATCGAGACCGAGCTGGCAGTCTTCCGCCGGGTGATGGCGGTGAATTTCTACGGCGCGCTGCACTGCACCCAGGCGGCCTTGCCCAGCCTGCTGGCGCGGCATGGGCAGATCGTCGTGCTCAGTTCGTTGACCGGCTTCGCGCCGCTGCTCTACCGCAGCGCCTACAACGCCAGCAAGCATGCGCTGCACGGCCTGTTCGACACGTTGCGCATGGAGTTGGACGGCACCGGTGTGGCAATCACCCTGGCATGCCCCGGCTTCACTGCCACCGACCTGCGCAAGAACGCGCTGGTGGGCGATGGCTCGGTGATCCGGCAGCCGGCGCTGGTGCTGGGCGCGGAGGTCGCCTCGCCGCGCGACGTGGCCGAGGCGATCTACCAGGGCGCGTTGCGCCGCCGGCGGTTGCTGGTGCTGTCCAACGTCAACTGGCGGGCGAGGCTGCTGGCGCGCTTCTTCCCGCGGCTGTTCGAGAAGCTGCTGGTACCGAAGATGTCGGGGCTCAGGCCGGGAAACTGAATGTCCGGGGGCTCTTGCTCCCTCTCCCTTCGGAGCGGGGCGCGCAGCCAGGGTTGGGGAGAGGGCACTCGCCGTGGAACTGCATTGCCGGGCGTGAGCCCGTCCCCTCCCTAACCCTCCCCCGCAAGCGGGAGAGGGGACCATTGGGCAGAACGATGAACACAGCGGCCAGCCGGAAATGCCCTTGACGAAGATCGGTTCAGATCAATGCGAGTGCGTGTCGAAACCACCGCCTGCCAGCGCCATGTCCCAGAACGACGCCTCGATCTTGTGCCCGTCCAGGTCGCGGATGAAGCAGCCGTAGTACGGATCGCCATAGAGCGGGCGCGGGCCGGGGGCGCCCTCGTCGGTGGCGCCGGCAGCTATCGCGGCGCGATAGAACGCGTCCACTTCCTCGCGGGAATTGGCCATGAAGCCGAAGTGCGTGCCGTTGCCGACGCTGGCGGGGCGCCCGTCGATGGGCGTCTGCAGCCAGAACTCCGGGAAGGCGCGGCCATAGGCCACCGCGCCGGGGTGCTCCATGATCTGTTGGCAGCCCAGGGTGGGCAGCACGGCGTCGTAAAACGCCTTGGCGCGCGGGTAGTCGTTGGTGCCGATGGAAATGTGCGAGAGGCAGCTGGGCGGGAAGTCGCTCACGGCGAGTCTCCATACTCGGGGAAAGGAGACTCCAGCGTAGAACCCCGGCGCTCGACGTGCCGGGGGATTTGTTGCGACTTGCTGCCGCTAGGCGGCCTCGCGGCCAAGCAGGATGAAGATGCGGTAGGCGGCCACCGTCAGCAGCAGTTGGAAGAACCCGCTCAGCGAGTGCAGCGCGACGCTGAGTACCGGCGCGTCCTGACCGGCCTCGGTGATCCAGCCCTCGGCGATCCACACCGGCGCGAGGATGGCCAGGGAGGTGATCAGCAGCAGGAAGAAATGCCCGGTGGTCAGGCTGAAGCTCTCGCGCATCGCGTCGATGGGCGCGCGGCCGCGCTGCACCAGGAGGAATTCGGCGAAGGCCAGCTTGATCATCACGAAGATGCCCGGCAGCACCATCAGGTACAGGCCGATCACGATCAGCAGCGAGGTGATCGCCGAGAGCAGGGCGAAAGCCGGCCACAGGCGCAACGCTGCGCTCCACAGTTCGCGCACGCTGCGCTCGATACCTTCGCCCGCGTCGATCATGTAGAGGATCAGGCTGGCGGTGTAGATCGGGTAGAACACCAGGCCCGCCGCCATGCCCCAGGGCGCGATGTTCTGCGAGCCGGCGGCGATGTTGATTTGCTGCTGCACCAGTGTCTCGATGACGATCCACGGCAGGCACAGCGGCACCAGGGTGCCCAGATGACGGGAGAAGAAGAACCAGGTGTCGCGGAGGATGGAAAGGGGATTCATCAGTAACCCGATACTGTCCGAGGGCTTCGACTCTAACTTAAGCAAACCCTCAGATAGAAGGCGCAAGAATTCTGTGACCGGAACTTGTTTTTTTCCGACCCGATCCAATGTTTCGCTTCAGCGATCCGTTTTGATTCACCCGCTCACTCGAGGCCTGTCATGAATTCCGAAGAGCAATCCCTGATCGATGGTCTGTTCACCCGCCTGCGTGACGCCGAGTCGCAGACCGCGCCCCGTGACGCCGACGCCGAGGCACAGATCAACAGGCACCTGGTGCAGCAGCCGGCCGCGCCCTACTACATGGCCCAGGCGATGCTGATCCAGGAAGCGGCGATCAAACGCCTGGACCAGCGCGTCAAGGAACTCGAAGCGCAGCAGGCCAGGGCTCAGGAGCAGCGCCCGAGCAGCGGCGGCTTCCTCGCCGGGCTGTTCGGTGGCGGTCAGAGCCAGGAGCAGCGCCCGGCGCAACCGCAGCAGCGCCCGGACGGCTGGGGCCAGACGCGTTTCTCGCAGCCCGGCGGCAATGCGGCGTACGCCAACAATCCTGCGGCCGGCAATCCCAACGACTTCCGCCCCGCACAGCCGGCGCAAGCCGCACCGCAGGGCGGTGGCTTCATGCGCGGTGCGCTGCAGACCGCCGCGGGCGTGGCCGGCGGGGTGATGGTGGCGGACCTGCTGACCAGCATGTTCCACCACAACCAGCCGCAGGAAATCGTCGAAGTGATCCAGGAGCAGCCGGTGCAGCCGGAACCTTCGAGCTTCGACGACTCGCGGACGGACGACTCCTTTGGCGGCGGCGACCGCTATGCCGACAGCAACTTCAGTGACGCCAACTACGACGACGGTGGCAGCTTCGGCGACGACTCCGGCTTCTTCGGCGGCGACGACGGCGACATGTTCAGCTGAGCCGCCCGCCCACCGGGACTGGCGGGGGCGCGCCGCTGTGCCGATAATGCGCCCCCGCTGTTCGAGTCCCGGAGTCACCGTTGAAGACCATCGCCCTGTTCGCCGACGTGCAGAACCTCTACTACACCGTGCGTCAGGCCTACGGCTGCCACTTCAACTACGCCGCCCTATGGGCCGAGCTGAGCGCCCAGGGCAACATCGTCCAGGCCTACGCCTATGCCATCGACCGGGGTGACGCGAAGCAGCAGCAGTTCCAGCAGATCCTGCGCAAGCTCGGCTTCACCGTGAAGCTCAAGCCCTACATCCAGCGCGCCGACGGCTCGGCCAAGGGCGACTGGGACGTGGGCATCACCATCGACATCCTCGACGCCGCGCCGAATGTGGACGAAGTCGTGCTGGCTTCCGGCGACGGTGACTTCGACCTGCTCCTGGACCGCGTCCGCGCCGGCGGCACCGATGCCACCGCCTACGGCGTGCCGGGCCTCACCGCCCAGGCGCTGATCCGCGCGGCCAGCCGCTATGTGCCCATCGAAGGCGCGCTGCTGCTGCGTTCCTGAGCCTTGCGGCTACAATGCCGCCCATTCCGAATTCGTATTGCGAGCGCTCCATGACCTTCGCCAACCTCGGCCTGATCGATCCCCTCCTGCGCGCCCTCGACGGGCTCGGCTACCAGAACCCGACGGCGGTGCAGGCCCAGGCCATTCCTGCCGTGCTCAAGGGCCGAGACCTGCTTGCCGCCGCGCAGACCGGTACCGGCAAGACCGCCGGTTTCGCACTGCCGTTGCTGCAGAAGCTCCTGCAGGAAGGTCACCAGGTCGCGGCCAACTCGATGCGCGCGCTGGTGCTGGTGCCGACCCGCGAACTGGCCGAGCAGGTCCACGAGAGTTTCCGCGCCTACGGCCAGCATGTGCCGCTGCGCACTGCCGTGGCTTACGGCGGGGTCAGCATCAACCCGCAGATGATGAAGCTGCGCAAGGGCGTCGACGTACTGGTGGCCACTCCTGGCCGACTGCTCGACCTGTATCGTCAGAACGCCCTGAAGTTCACCCAGCTGCAGGCCCTGGTGCTGGATGAGGCCGACCGCATGCTCGATCTCGGCTTCTCCCGCGAACTGGACGAGGTCTTCGCCGCGCTGCCCAGGCGCCGGCAGACCCTGCTGTTTTCCGCAACCTTCTCCGATGCCATCCGCCAGATGGCCCGCGAGCTGCTGCGCGACCCGCTGACCATCGACGTGGCGCCGCGCAACACGGCGGCGAAGACGGTGAAGCAGCACCTGGTCACCGTCGACAAGAAGCGCAAGGCCGAGCTGTTCCTGCACCTGATGCGGGAGCAGGGTTGGCGCCAGGCCTTGGTGTTCGCCAAGACCCGCAAGGGCGTCGATGAGCTGGTTGGCCTGTTGCAGAAAGCAGGCATCCGCGCCGACTCGATCCACGGCGACAAGCCGCAGCCATCGCGCCTGCGCGCGCTGGCGCGGTTCAAGGCCGGCGAAGTGGACTTCCTGATTGCCACCGACGTTGCTGCCCGCGGCCTGGATATCGAGGAAATGCCGCTGGTGGTCAACTTCGACCTGCCCATCGTCCCCGAAGACTACGTGCACCGCATCGGCCGTACCGGTCGCGCCGGCGCCAGCGGGCAGGCGATCTCGCTGGTCTGCGCCGACGAAGTGCAGCAGCTGGCGGCCATCGAGACGCTGATCGGCCAGACCCTGCAGCGCCAGGAAGAAGATGGCTTCGAGGCGGAACACCGGGTGCCCGTCACCGCCCCCGGCGGCCAGATAACCAAAAAACCGAAGAAGCCCAAGCAATCCAAGGTGCCCGAAGGCAAACCGGGCAAGGTCCACCTGGGCTCGCTGCTGGACGACAAGCCGCAGGTCAAGGCGGTGCGCAAGGCGCCGGGGTTCGGCCTTGGCGGCAAACCGGCAGGTGGCAAGCCGTCTTCTGGAAAACTCTCTTCTGGAAAGCCGGCCGGCAAGGGCGGTCGCCGCCCCTGAGCCGTTAAGGCGCGCGCCTGCTTCATCGCGGTGCGCCGCCGAGGGCTGAGTCGGGGCTTTCCCCAGGCGTGGCGGGGTCTTGTGGGGTGTGGCGCAAAAGCTGCATTTCCGTGTGGAATCCCGAACGCCTATAGTGTGCCCATCGCGCACACAACAAGAACGACAGCCCATGCGCCACAAGGAACTCAAAGCCTGGACCGGCGGAGTCGCCCATCTGCTCCCGCTGGCCGCCGGTCGTCCGCGCCTGCTCGGCCTCAGCCAATGGCTGCAGCAGGTCTGTGCGGTGGATAACTTCGTGCTCTTCGTCTACGAAGGCAACCACCGCCCACTGGACCTGTTCGACACCTTCCCGGCCGACATCCGCCACGTCTACGTCGAGGACTACCAGGTCGGCCCCTACCTGCTCGATCCCTTCTACCTCGCCTGCACCCGCCACCAGGCGCCGGGGCTGTGGCGCCTGCGGCAGTTCGCGCCGGACCACTTCTACGTGGGCGAGTACTACCAGACCTACTACCAGCAGACCGGCCTGACCGAGGAGATCGCCTTCTTCGTCGACTTGGCCGACGGTGCCACCGCCGTGCTCTCGCTGATGCGCAAGACTTCCAGTCCGGCCTACAGCCGCGACGAGATGCAGCTGCTCGAATGTGCGCGGCCGGTGGTCGAGCAGGTGGTGCGCGAAGCCTGGGAACTGCGCCGCGCGCAACCGCGTCCGGCGCAGGACCTGGACTACCAGATCCGCGAGGCCTTCGACCAGTTCGGCGCCCAGCTGCTCACGCCCCGCGAGCAGGAGATCGTCCAGCTGCTGCTGCGCGGGCACTCCAGCGCCTCGGTAGCGGAGCAGCTGGATATCAGCCCAGGCACGGTGAAGATCCACCGCAAGAACATCTACGCCAAGCTCGGCATCGGCAGCCAGTCGGAGCTGCTCGGGCTGTTCATCCGCGAGTTGGCCGGACGCGATGTGGCGGGTGGGATGCGCGCAGCCGGCTGAACCGGGTAGCTCTTTTGTAGGAGCGAGCTTGCTCGCGAACGGGCTCCCCGATAACTCCGGCGCTGGGCGATTCGCGAGCAAGGGCCGGGCGCCCCCTCGGTCCTGCAGGGGATTCCTGTCCCGCGATCGCGCGCCGAGAGAACCAATCCCGCCATCTATCCCCCGAGGGATATATACACCCCGAAAGCCCCATTGCTAGCGTGACCACCAACAAGAACAAGGTGGGAGCGCGGTGATGGAAAGCGGTCAGGATGTCGATATCGAGTTCCGTAACGTGGTCAAGCGCTATGGCAGCGTGCCGGCGGTCAACGGGCTGAGCTTCAAGGTCAAGCGCGGCGCTTTCCATTCCTTCCTCGGCAGCTCCGGCTGCGGCAAGACCACCACCCTGCGGATGATTGCCGGCTTCGAGCAGCCCAGCGAAGGCGAGGTCCTGCTGGCCGGCCAGGCGGTGGCAGGGGTGCCGGCGCACCAGCGTGCGGTGAACATGGTGTTCCAGCACTACGCGCTGTTCCCGCACCTGACGGTGGCCGAGAACATCGCCTACGGCCTGCGCTATCGCACGCCGCGCCCGGACCGCGCGCAGCAGCGTCGCATGGCTGACGAGGCGCTGGAGATGGTGCGTCTGTCCGGCTTCGGCACACGCAAGCCCCACGAGCTTTCCGGCGGCCAGCAGCAGCGCGTGGCGCTGGCCCGCGCGCTGGTCAACAAGCCCACCGTGCTGCTGCTCGACGAGCCGCTGGCGGCGCTGGACCGCAAGCTGCGCAAGGAGATGCAGTCGGAACTGCTGCGCCTGCAGCGCGAGGTCGGCATCACCTTCGTGCTGGTCACCCACGACCAGGAAGAGGCGCTGTCGATGAGCGACAGCATCAGCATCATGAAGGACGGCCTGATCATCCAGACCGCCACCCCCGAGGCGCTCTACGAGACCCCGGCGAGCCGCTACGTGGCGGACTTTATCGGCGAGTCCAACCTGTTCGCCGGCACCGTCCGCCGCCTCGATTCCGGCCGTGTGGTGCTGGGCACGCCGGCCGGGCTGGAACTGAGCAGCCCGCCGACACCCACCGGTCCCTCGCTCTCGCCCCAGGCCGAAGGCTGCATCGCCGTGCGCCCCGAACTGGTCGGCATCGCCGCCGCCGATTCGGAGCTGCAGCGCGAAGTACGCCTGAAGGGCCGCGTCGAAGACCGCATCTACCTGGGCAACCTCACCGAATACCGCGTGCGCACCGACGCCTTCGGCATTGTTTGCGTGCGCGTGCCGCGCAAGGCCGGCGGCGAGGCGGAAGCCTTCGAGCACGGCGCGCCGGTGCAGGTCGGCTGGAACCAGGCCAGCGGCCTGGCCATGGCGCTCTGAAAACGATCCAATCCTAACCAGAAAAATCAGCAGACAGGCGGGGAGTGACGATGGACAAGAAGAACTTCATCAAGACGATGCGCAGCTGGGAAAACGGCTCCATCACGCGGCGCGATTTCCTCGGCAAGACCGGCCTCGGCCTGGCGATGGCGGTGGTCGCCGCCAACACTCCCGGTCTGCTGACCGGCAAGGCCTACGCGACCGAGGGCAGCAATATCGGCGACCGTCTGGCCCTGGCCACCTGGCCGAACTACCACAGCCAGGAGAACTTCGACGCCTTCGCCAAGGCCACTGGCGCCCGCGTACAGATGAACGTGTTCGGCTCCAACGAGGAGATGCTCGCCAAGCTGCAGGCCGGCGGCAGTGGCTGGGACGTCTTCGTGCCGACCAACTACACCATCAGTACCTACGTGCAGCTCGGGCTGATCGAGCCGCTGGACCTCTCGCGCATCCCCAACTTCGACCCCAAGGCCTTCGAGGAGCGCTTCATGGCCCAGGGCACGGTGGACGGCAAGGTCTACGCGGTGCCGAAGAACTGGGGTACCACCGGCATCGTCTACGACGCCAGCCGCGTGAAGGGCAGCCCGGATTCCTGGAAACAGTTCTGGGACCTCACCCTGACCAGCGCCTCGGGCCGCACCATCGTCCACGACTACCAGCTCACCGCTATCGGCAACGCGCTCAAGTACTACGGCTACAGCTTCAACTCGCTGGACCCGAAGGAGCTGGCCGAGGCCGAGAAGCTGCTGATCCAGGCCAAGCCGCACCTGTTCGCGATCAACTCCGACATCCAGCCCTCGCTGCGCAACGGCGATGCCTGGATGGCCATGGCCTGGACCGGCGATGCTTCCCAACTGCACCGCGACAACCCGGACATGACCTTCGTGCTGGGCAAGGAGGGCGGCGAGATCTGGAGCGACTTCTTCGCCATCCCCAAGAGCGCCGAGCACAAGGATGCCGCCTACGCCTTCATCAACTATCTGCTCGACCCGCCGCACAACAAGCTGGAGGTGCTCTCCCACGGCTACCCGAGCGGCGACAAGCGTGTCGACGCGCTGCTCTCCAAGGAAATGCTCGACGACCCGATCATGTACCCGGCGGCCGAGCGTCTGTCGCCGCTGGAGTTCGGCGCCGCGGCGACCCTTACCAGCCCGGCGCGCGCCGAGCTGATGGCGCGGTTCAAGGCCGCCTGATCGGCAGCTTCAGCGTTTATGCGGAATGCGGCGGATAACGCTGGTGCGTTATTCGCCCTGCCGCGAAGGTCCGCTCCATGCGTAGGGAATCGAACATGAACATCGCTGTCAGCGCCCCGTTGCCGCAGACCCAGGCGACGCCCGCGGTTTCGCGCGCGAAAAGCCTCGGCCGGCGCGTCACGCTCCTGCTGCTCCTGCCGTCCACCCTGTGGTTCCTGCTACTGCTGCTGATGCCGCTGGTGATCATCCTGGTCTTCAGCTTCGGCGAACGCAGCGCCGTGGGTGGTTATGGCGGCGGGCTGACGCTGGAGAACTACCTGAACCTCGGTTCCCGCGCCCAGGCCTTCTGGAACACCCTGACCCTGGCGCCGCTGGGCACCCTGGCCTGCCTGCTGGCGGCCTACCCGCTGGCCTACTTCCTGGCGGTGAAGGTGCGACGCAACAAGTCGCTGCTGCTCACGCTGGTCATCGTGCCGTTCTGGACCAGCTTCCTGATCCGCACCTATGCCTGGATCTTCATCCTCAGCGGTCGCGGCATTCCCGCGCTGCTGGAGAGCTTCGGCATTGCCGACGTGCGCCTGATCAACACGCCCTACGCGGTGCTGATCGGCATCGTCTACGGCTACCTGCCGCTGATGGTGTTCCCCATCTACGTGACCCTGGAGAAGCTCGACAAACGCCTGCTGGAAGCCTCCGGCGACCTCGGCGCCAGCGCCTTCGAGACCTTCCGCCGGGTGACCCTGCCGCTCTCCGCGCCGGGGGTGATCACCGGGGTGATGCTGGTATTCATCCTGCTCATGGGCGAGTTCCTGATCCCGGCGATTCTCGGCGGCGGCAAGGTGTTCTTTGTCGGCAACGCGCTGGTCGACCTGTTCCTGCAATCGCGCAACTGGCCGTTCGGCAGCGCGGTGGCAATGACCCTGGTGGCGATGATGCTGGTGATCATCGGCGTCTACCTGAAACTCGTGGCGCGCTACGGCGGCTCACGCAACGACGGGGTGCTCTGACATGTGGCTACGCAGTTACTCCACCTCGGTCTACCTGTTCCTCTACGCGCCCATCGCGCTGATCATGCTCTTCGCCTTCAACGCCGGGCGCAGCGGGCTGAGCTTCCAGTGCTGCTCGGTGCAGTGGTTCGGCCGCGCCTTCGGCAACCCGTTCATCATGGAAGCCCTGGGTAACAGCGCGCTGATCGCCTTCTGCTCGGCGCTGATCGCCACGCTGTTCGGCACCCTCGCGGTGTTCGGCCTGCAGCGGGTCGGCAAGCGCGTGCGCCTGCTGTTCGACGCGCTGACCTACTGCGCGATCATCGTGCCGGGCATCGTCATCGGCATCGCCACGCTGATTGCCTTCATCACCCTGTTCGACGTGGTGAATCCGCTGCTGGCGCTACTGGATATCGGCCTGCCGAAACTCAACATGGGCTTCGGCACCGTGGTGGCAGCGCACTCGCTGTTCACCATGGCGCTGGTGATGGTGATCGTCCGCACCCGCGTCGAGGCGATGGACAAGTCGCTGCTGGAAGCCTCCGCCGATCTCTACGCGCCGCCGCTGGACACCTTCTGGCGCGTGACCTTGCCGCAGATCGCCCCGGCAATCCTCGCCGGCTTCCTGCTGGCGTTCACCTTCAGCTTCGACGACTTCATCATCGCCTTCTTCGTCGCCGGCTCGGAAACCACGCTGCCGATCTACATCTTCTCGTCGATCCGCCGCGGTATCACGCCGGAGATCAACGCCATCTCCACGGTGATCATCTGCGCCTCGCTGGCGCTGCTGTTCACCTCCCGCTACCTGCAGAACCGCCGCACCGGCGTTCAGGCCGCCTGAGGGCCGACTTCAAGGAGACTCGAGGATGCGCGACCAGCTCTACATCAACGGGCAGTGGGTCAGGCCGGACCTGGGCGGCCGCTTCACCAGCTACGACCCCGCCACCGGCCAGCCGCTGCATGAAGTGCCGGCGGCCACCGAGGAAGACGTCGACCACGCGGTGCGCGCGGCGCGTACAGCGTTCAATCGTGGCTGGGGGCAGAGCCGCGGCAGCGAGCGTGCCGAATGGCTGGAAGCGCTGGCCGAGGAGCTCGCACGCAACCAGGATTCGCTGGCTGAACTGGAGGTGCGCGACAACGGCAAGCCGCTGCCCGAAGCGCAGTGGGACGTGGCCGACGCGATCGGCTGCTTCCGCTACTACGCCGAGCTTGCGCGGGAACTGGACGAGCGCCAGGACCAGGCTCTGCCACTGCCCGACGAACGCTTCCGCTGCCGCATCCGCCAGGAACCGGTGGGCGTGGCCGGGCAGATCATCCCCTGGAACTACCCGCTGCTGATGGCTGCATGGAAGGTCGCGCCGGCGCTGGCGGCGGGCGCCACCTGTGTGCTCAAGCCGTCCGAGCTGACGCCGCTGAGCGCCCTGGAACTGGCCGCCGCGGCGGACGCCATCGGCTTGCCGGCCGGCGTGCTGAATGTGCTGCCGGGGCTGGGCGCGGAGGCCGGCGGGCCGCTGAGCCAGCACCCGGGCGTGGACAAGCTGGCCTTCACCGGCAGCGTGCCGACCGGCTCGCGGATCATGTCGGCGGCGGCCCAGGACATCAAGAACGTCAGCCTGGAGCTGGGCGGCAAGTCTGCCTTCATCGTCTTCGAAGACAGCGATGTAGAAGCGGCGGTGGAGTGGATCCTGTTCGGCATCTTCTGGAACCAGGGCCAGGTGTGCAGCGCCACCTCGCGCCTGCTGGTGCAGGAGGGCATCGCCCCGCGCCTGATCGAGCGTCTGGTGGAAGCGACCCGCGCCATCAGCATCGGCAACGGCATGGAGCCGGGCGTTCTGCTCGGCCCGCTGGTCAGCCAGGGGCAGCACGAGAAGGTGCTCGGTTTCGTCGACAAGGGCCGCGCCGGCGGTGCCCGCCTGCTCACCGGCGGCAAGCGTCCCGCGGGGCTGGAGCAGGGTTGGTTCATGGAGCCTGCGATCTTCGACGAACCGGCCGAGGACGCGCTGATCTGGCGCGAGGAAATCTTCGGCCCGGTGCTCTGCGTGAAGCGCTTCAAGACCGAGGCCGAGGCCCTGCGCCTGGCCAACGACAGCCGCTTCGGCCTGGCCGGCGCGGTGATGTCCGGCGATCCGCAGCGCGCCGCGCGGGTGGCGGACGGGCTGCGTGCGGGGATCGTCTGGGTCAACTGCTCGCAACCCACCTTCACCCAGGCGCCCTGGGGTGGCATGAAGCACAGCGGCATCGGCCGCGAGCTGGGCGTGTGGGGGCTGGAGAACTACCTGGAGGTGAAGCAGGTGACCGAGTACATCTCCGACCAGCCCTGGGGCTGGTACCTGAAGTAGGGGCATCACTGTTGGAGCGAGCTTGCTCGCGAATGGATACTCTCGGTCATTCGGGTGTTTCGGCCGGGCTTCGCCCCTCTCCCCAGCCCTCTCCCTTCAGGGAGAGGGGATGGTGTGAATCCGGCACTCAATCGAGGTTGTGCCCGATCCGCCAGAGCACGCCGCTCGGGTCGTGCAGGGTGAAGTCGCGCATCTTCCACGGCTGGTCTTCCGGCGCGCCAAGGCGCACGCCGTAGCGCTCGGCGAGGCCGGCGTCGCGCACCTTGGCGTACCAGGCGTCGGCGTCCTCCACCAGCAGGTGCAGCATCAGGTTCTCGGCGAATTCCTTGACGTAGTAGTTCTGCAGCAGGAAGGCGCAATGGTCGCCGTGGTGGAAGTAGGCGAGCTCCTCGGAGCTCCACGGCGAGTTGAAGCCCAGGTCCTTGTAGAACTGCTGGGAGAGTGCGAAATCGCGGGCGGGGACGAAGACTTTCAGTTCAACGCTGGCAGTGCTCATGGGCAACCTTCCTGGTTCATGCGTGAGCAGGCTTCTCGACGGTGTTTTCTATGGGCCGGGCCGCCTCTGGCGGGCGGCTGGCTGCGAGTCTAACTCAGAGCTTGCGCTGCATGTAGCGATGGCTGGAGACGCCCGGCAGCGTCGAGACGCGCTCCACCTGCACCTCGAAGCCGAAACGTTCATAGAGCGCCTGTGCCTTGGGATTGGCTACCGAGACGTCCAGCGCCGCCATGGGCAGGCCATTGCTGCGGCCGATTTGCAGGAAGTGCTCGATCAGCTGGCTGCCCAGCCCCTCGCCACGAAGGTCCGGCGTGACGCCCAGGTGCGCGAGGTACAGCGTTCTGCGCGGCGGCGGGCAGATGATCCTTTCCAGTTGCAGGCCGCGGCGGATGACGCCGGGCGCGGCCAGGCCGAAATAGCCGAGAATCTGCCGCGTGGCCGCAAGCATGTAGCCCAGCGTCACCTCGCCGCCGAACACCGTGCCGGCGGTAATGACTTTACCGTCCTGTTCGCCGACCCAGTGCTGGCGCCAGCCGAACTGCCCGCCACCCTGGACGAAGGCGTAGCGCAGGAAGTCCTGCGCGCTATTGCGGCCGGGGCGGGCGAAGGCATAGTCGAAGGCGTCGGGGCCTGAGCTGTAGATCAGCGGGATGGCGGCGTCGACATCATCGGGGCGGGCGCGGCGGAAGGTCAGCGGCATGCAGGCGACTCCTGGGTGGGAGTCGAGAATCTAGCACCATGGTTCCATAAAGTGCAGCGCTCAGCCTTGTGCTTCGAGCCAGTGCAGTGCGCCAAGCCCGGCCGCGCGGCCGCTGGCAAAGCAGGCGGTAAGCAGGTAGCCGCCGGTGGGCGCTTCCCAGTCGAGCATTTCGCCGGCACAGAACACGCCCGGCAGCGCCTTGAGCATCAGGCAGTCGTCCAGCGCCTCGAAGGTCACGCCACCGGCGCTGCTGATGGCTTCGTCCAGCGGGCGGGTGCGCACCACGGTCAGCGGCAGCGCCTTGATCAGGGCGGCGAGGCGCTGCGGGGCGGCATAGTCGGCGGCTGTGGACAACTCGCGCAACAGCCCGGCACGCACGCCGTCCAGCCCCAGGCGGCCGCGCAGATGGTTGGCCATGGACTTGGAGCCGCGCGGCTGCGCCACGGCCTTGGCGACCTGTTCCAGGCTGCGGCTGGGCAGCAGGTCCAGGTGCACCGTGGCGCTGCCGGACTGCTCGATGCGCTCGCGGATAGCGGAAGACAGGGCATAGACCAGGCTGCCCTCGATGCCGCCGGCGGTGACCACGAACTCGCCCTGGCGCGGCGTGTCGCCGGGCAGCGAGAGGGCCACCGGCTTGACCGGTGCGCCAGCGAACTTGTCGCGGAAGAATTCGCTCCAGCCAGCCACCTCGAAACCGCAGTTGGCCGGGCGCAGCGGCGAGATATCCACAGCGCGCTCGGCCAGCAGCGGTACCCAGGCACCGTCCGAGCCCAGGCGCTGCCAGCTGCCGCCGCCGAGGGCGAGTACGGTGGCATCGGCCGTCACGCTGCGTTGGCCTTCCGGCCCTTCGATCAGCAGCGCGCCGTTGACGTTCCAGCCCAGCCAGCGGTGGCGGGTGTGGATGACCACGCCGGCTTCGCGCAGGCGCTTGAGCCAGGCCCGCAGCAGTGGTGCGGCCTTCATGTCGGTGGGGAATACGCGGCCGGAGGTGCCGACGAAGGTCTCGATGCCCAGGCCATGGATCCACGCGCACAGCGCCTGGTTGTCGAAAGCGTCGATCAGCGGCGCCAGGGTTTGCGCACGCTTTCCGTAGCGCGACAGGAACGGCTCGCGGGGCTCGGAATGGGTGATGTTCATACCGCCGACGCCGGCCAGCAGGAATTTGCGACCGACCGAGGGCATGGCGTCGAACAGGTCCACCTTCACCCCGGCGCCGGCCAGGACTTCGGCCGCCATCAGGCCAGTGGGGCCGCCGCCGATGACGATGGCGGTACGGGAGGCGAGCGGGCGGGAATCGATCATGCAGAAGGCCAGGCGGAGAGTGCGGGAAAAGGCGCAATTCTAGCGCAGCAGCACTGCGCGCCGGTTGCTCATTTTTTGCCCAGTTTTCCCGGAGCCTGCGCAGGCGAGGGCGTCGAGCGCTTTCCCGCAGGTTATCCACAGGCCGTTCCACAGCCATGGTGGAAAACGTTGGCCGCGGCATATTCCAAGGAGGTGGTCAGTATCGTACAGCGCGCCCTGATCCCCAGAGGGTAGGGGTTACGATAATTCTGACAGCGGATCGAGATTCCGCCGATGTTGGCGCTTTTGTGAATCCGTCAGCATGCGGGCCTCTTGCAACCTTGGTCCGATGCTCGATGAAAGTTCGTGATTACCTTCGCTCTCATGAGGCTCACCTTTGGGTGGAGGGCAGTGACACCCGCGTGCGCGTGAATGGCCTCGACATCGTTATTCGCGCGCTCCCCAGCGAGGAAATTCGCACTCTGCTCAACGAGGCGGTGGCCCATATGGTGGTGCGCCTGAATAAAAACCTGCAGGGTTCGAAAGTGAAGTTCGAGCAGCGTGTGCTCGAGTTGCTGTCGATACAGGTCGCATTGCACAACCTCTACGTGTTCACCAACTGGAGCCGCCTGTTACCGCGCTACCTGCAGTTCGCGGGGCCGCTGCGCGCCCAGGAACTGCTGCAGCACCATGTACCCGAACAGGTGATGCGTTTCTGCGAGAAGCACTACGGTGAGGATTGCCGCCTGCGCGCCAGCGCGCTGCTGGGCTTCTCGGCCCAAGAGCTGGCGCGTTGGGAGCAGCAGCGCCTGCCCTCGCGCATGGACACCAACAACTCGCGCTACCGGGCCAACTGAAGCTCGCGCGCTACCCGCGCCGCGCTGTGGTGCAGGATGCCATGGCGCCGGGCCAGCGCGCGGCGGTCCTTGTCGTAGCCCCCGCCGATCACGCCGATCACCGGAATATCGCTGGCCAGGCAGCGGCGGATGACATGCTCGTCCCGCGCTGCCAATCCCGCATCGGTCAGTTGCAGATAGCCCAGGGCATCGTCCTTGTGCACGTCCACGCCGGCGTCGTAGAGCACGATGTCCGGCTGGTACAGCGGCAGCAGGTAGTCCAGCGCTTCCTCCACCACCTTCAGGTAGTCCGCATCGTCCAGGTGCAGCGGCAGGGGAATGTCCCAGTCGCTCTGCGCCTTGCGCGCGGGGAAATTCTTTTCGCAGTGCAATGACACGGTCACCGCGTCCGGCACGTTCTCCAGGATGCGTGCAGTGCCATCGCCCTGGTGCACGTCGCAGTCGAAGATCAGCACACGGTTGGCCTTGCCGCTTTCCAGCAGGTAGAGGCTGATCACGGCAAGATCGTTGAAGATGCAGAAGCCCGAGGCGTGGTCGTGGTGCGCGTGGTGGGTGCCGCCGGCCAGATGACAGGCCAGCCCATGTTCGAGCGCCAGTTCGGCCGTCAGCAGCGAGCCGCCGACCGCACGCACGGTGCGCCGGGCCAGCGCTTCGCTCCAGGGCAGGCCGAGGCGGCGCAGTTCTTCGCGGCTCATCTCGCCGCTGCAATAGCGCTCGATGTAATCGCGGTCGTGGGCCAGGGCGAGGATATCCACAGGGCAGAGTTCCGGACGCAGCAGCTCGGCGTCGCTCACCAGGGCGCTGTCCACCAGGTGGTCGCGCAGCAGGCGGAACTTCTCCATGGGGAAGCGGTGGTTGTCCGGGAAGGGCGGACTGTAGTCGTCGTGGTAGACCAGGGGCAGCGGCATGGCGACAAGGGTACGCCGAGCTCGTGCACGGACGAAAGGGCCGGCATGGCGCCGGCCCTTCTGGATCAGCCTTCGTTGGAGAGGGCGGTGCTGCGTTGCGCGCTTCGGCTGGTGACCACCGAGACCGACCACAGCACGAAGCCGCCGATGGCCAGCAGGCTGCCGACCCAGCCCGGCGAGGTCCAGCCGTAGCCGGCCGCCAGGGCCAGGCCGCCGAGGTACGGGCCCAGCGCGTTGGCGAAGTTGAACGCCGAGTGGTTCAGCGCCGCGGCCAGGCCCTGGGCGTCTTCGGCGACGTCCATCAGGCGGGTCTGCAGCACGGTGCCCAGGGCGCCGCCGAAGCCGACGAAGAACACGCAGATGGAGATGGTCCAGATGTTCCCGGCGGTGAACGGGAAGATCGCCAGCACCACCGCACTCCACACCAGCAGGCCACCGGCGGTGGGCATCACGGCGCGGTCGGCGAGTACCGGGATGAACAGGTTGCCCAGGGTCATGCCGATGCCGAACACCGCCATCACCAGCGGCACGATGCTCGGCGAGATGTGGGTGACGGCGCCAAGGATGTCGGCCAGGTAGGTGTACACCGCGAACAGGCCGCCGAAGCCGATGGCGCCGATGCCCAGGGTCAGCCAGACCTGGCCGCGCTTGAGCGCGCCCAGCTCGCGCAGCGGGCTGGAGTCCGGCTCGGCGGGCGAGTAGGGCGCGAGCAGGCGCACGCAGATCATGGTCAGCACGCCCAGTGCCGCGACCAGGGCGAAGCTCCAGCGCCAGCCCACGGCCTGGCTCAGCCAGTTGGCCAGCGGCACGCCGATGATGGTGGCGACGGTGAGGCCGAGGAACATCCGCCCGACCGCCACCGTGCGCCGGTGCGGCGGCACCACGGAGGCAGCGACCAGCGCGGCAATGCCGAAGTAGGCGCCGTGGGGCAGGCCGCTGATGAAGCGGAACAGCAGCATCCAGTGGTAGGTCGGCGCCAGGGCGCTGAGGCCGTTGCCGACGGCGAACAGCGCCATCAGCAGCACCAGCAGGGTACGCCGCGGCAGGCGCGCGCCGAGCACCGCCAGCAGTGGCGCGCCGACCACCACGCCCAGGGCGTAGGCGCTGATCACGTGGCCGGCGGTGGGGGCATCGATGCCCAGCGCCGGGGCGAAATAGGGCAGCAGGCTCATGGTGGCGAATTCGGTGGTGCCGATGGCGAAGCCGCCGACGGCAAGGGCGAAAAGCACCAGGGCCGTACTGCGTTGCAGTCCGGTGGTGGAGGTCGTCATGGGGTTTCCTTGGTCTTCTTGAGGTGCGCCGTGGCAGCGCGGCTGTCTGCGAGAGCACGGTCAAGGCAGTGACCGACAGCGAAGGTAGGAGAAAAATACCAGATGATGGCGCTCGTTGCTGAATCGATTGCGCCTGGTCTGACGGATTGCCGCCTACAGGTCCGTGGGCGGGTATCATGGTCACCTTTGCCGACGCGTGATGCCGACCATGGATATCCCGAGCCTGACTACCGAGCGCCTGCTGCTGCGGCCCTGGCGCACCGAGGACCTTGCGCCCTTCGCCGCGTTGAACGCCGACGCACAGGTGATGCGCCACTTCCCCGCCTGCATGAGCCGCGAGGAGAGCGACCTGCTGGCCGCGCGCATCCTCCAGCATTTCGACGAGCATGGCTTCGGCCAGTGGATAGTCGAGCGCCGCGAGGATGGCGCGTTCCTCGGCGTGCTCGGGCTGGCGCGGGTGTCCTTCGAGGCGGCCTTCACGCCCGCAGTGGAGATCGGCTGGCGCTTCAACGTCGCCCACTGGCGCCAGGGCTATGCCTTGGAAGCGGCCCGCGCCGCGCTGGATTTCGCTTTCGAGCAGTTGCAGCTGGAGGAAGTGGTGGCCTTCACCGTGCCGGCCAACCTGCCGTCCCAGGGCTTGATGCAGCGCCTGGGGATGATTCGCGATGAAGCCGGCGACTTCGAGCACCCGCGCCTGCCGGAAGGCCACGCCTTGCGCCCCCATGTGTTGTACCGGATTCGCCGCCCATGAAGCCGGAAGACGGCGTGCGCGCCTACCACGAACTGAGCAGCCATCGTCCGGAGCGCTTCGCCCCCGGCCCCGGCCAGCTCGACTGGGCGACCCAGCCGGCCGCCTTCCGCCGCTACGCGGGGGCGCGCTGTGTCGAACTGCTGCACCGGCCGCAGGAAGAGTCGCCGGGGTATGACGACGCCTTCGCCGGCCCCATCGGCCCACCGGCGCCACTGAGCCTCGCCAGCGTTTCGCAGCTGCTCTACGACAGCCTGGCGATCTCGGCGTGGAAGGAGGCCGGCGGCAACCGCTGGGCGCTGCGGGTCAACCCGTCCAGCGGCAATCTGCACCCGACCGAAGCCTATCTGCTGCTGCCCCCCGGCGCTGTGGATAACGCTGCGCTGCTGGTGCACTACAGCGCCGACGAACACGTGCTGGAGGTGCGCGCCGAGCTGCCCGCGCCGCTGGCCGAACCCTTGAACGATGCGCTGCCGGCGGGTGGTTTCCTGCTGGCGCTGGCGAGCATTCCCTGGCGCGAGGCCTGGAAGTACGGCGAGCGCGCCTACCGCTACTGCAATCATGACCTGGGCCACGCGCTGGCCTGTCTGGGCATCGCCGCGGCGATCCAGGGTTGGGAGGTGCGCCTGTTGCGCGGCATTGCCGAATCACGGCTGGATGCGCTGATCGGTCTCGACCGCGAAGGCTTCAGCGAGCATGAGTTCGCCGACGCACTGCTATGGATCGGCCCGGCGCAGCCGGCCGAATTCCCATTGCCCGACTCCCTGCTCAAGGGCCTTGCCGAGTTGCCGCTGGACGGCACGCCGAATCGCCTGTCCCGCGACTATCGCCACTGGCCGGAGCTGGAGCGCGTGCACCAGTTGTGCCGCGCGCCCGCGTTGCCCGCCGGCCAATGGAGCGTCGCGAATGCCTATCCCGCTGTGGATAACCCCGGCCTGCCGTTGCGCCCGATCCTGCATCGTCGGCGCAGCGCGCAGTCCATGGATGGCCGCAGCGGCATTCGCGCCGAACTGCTGTATGCCTGGCTGCAGCGGTTGATGCCGGAGCGCTCGCCCGTGCCGTTCGCCTGCACCGGCGAGCCGGCGCGTGTCGACCTGCTGCTGTTTGTCCACCGCGTCCAGGGCCTGGAGCCGGGCCTGTACTGGCTGGGCCGCAGTGGTCGCGAGGCGGGAGGGTTGCGCGAGGACTACCTGTGGCAGCCGGTCGAGGAGAGCGGTGTGCCGCTGTACCGCCTGTTGTCCGGTGATGCACGCGGGCTGTCGGCGTTCCTGTCCTGTGGGCAGGACATCGCCAGCGACGGTTGCGTCGCCTTCGCCATGCTCGCCGACCTCGACACCGCGCTGACCGAGGGCGCCTGGACTTATCCGCGCCTGTACTGGGAAGCCGGGCAGATCGGCCAACTGCTCTACCTGGAAGCCGAAGCGGCGGGCCTGTCGGGCACCGGCATCGGCTGCTATTTCGATCCGGCAGTACGCCAACTGCTGGAAGGGGGGCCGGACTGCCCAGTCAGCCTCTATCATTTCACCATTGGCCGCGCGGTCTGGGATGAACGGCTCACCAGCCTTCCCGCCTATCCGTCGCCACGCCGACTCCCACTTCAGCAAGACCGCAATTGAGGAAACAACGCGCATGACCCAGATCCTGGACAACCTGGTGGCTCTGCTGAGCCTGGAACAGATCGAAGAGAACCTGTTCCGCGGCACGAGCCAGGACCTCGGGTTCCGCCAGCTCTACGGCGGGCAGGTACTCGGCCAGGCGCTGTCGGCGGCCAGCCAGACCGTCGACCCGGAGCGCCACGTGCACTCGATGCACGGCTACTTCCTGCGTCCGGGCGACGCCAGCAAGCCGGTCGTCTACCAGGTCGACCGCGTGCGCGACGGCGGCACCTTCAGCACCCGCCGCGTCACCGCGATCCAGAAGGGCCAGCCGATCTTCGCCCTGAGCACCTCGTTCCAGACCGACGAGGAAGGCTTCGAGCACCAGATCAGCATGCCCGACGTGGTCGGCCCGGAGAACCTGCCGACCGATCAGGAACTCAAGAAGCGCAGCGCCGCGCAGTTCCCCGAGCGTATCCGCGACAAGCTGCTCTACCCCAAGCCCATCGAAATCCGCCCGGTGACCGAGAACGACCCGTACGACCCGGAGGTCGGCGAGCCGATCAAGTACCTCTGGCTGCGCGCCGACGGCAAGCTGCCGGACATCCCGGCGCTGCACAAGTACATCCTCGCCTACGCCTCGGACTTCGGCTTCCTCACCACCTCGCTGCTGCCCCATGGCCGCTCGGTGTGGCAGAAGGACATGCAGGTCGCCACCATCGACCATTCCGTGTGGTTCCACCGCGACCTGCGCGCGGACGAGTGGCTGCTCTACGCCATCGACAGCCCCTGGGCCGGCAATGGCCGCGGCTTCGTGCGCGGCAGTATCTTCAACCGTGAAGGCCAACTGGTCGCTTCCTCGACCCAGGAAGGCCTGATCCGTCGCCGCGAGGACTGGGCATGACGCTCGCCCTGCCGCTGGGAGAGATTCGCCACTGGGTGTTCGACATGGACGGCACCCTGACCCTGGCCGTGCACGACTTCCCGGCGATCAAGCGGGCCCTGGGGATTCCCCAGGAGCACGACATCCTCACCCACCTGGCCGCGCTGCCGGAGGATGAGGCGGCGGCCAAGCACGCCTGGCTGCTGGAGCACGAGCGCGAGCTGGCGGTGGCGTCCAAAGCGGCGCCGGGCGCGGTGGATCTGGTGCGTGCGCTGCATGCTGCGGGTTACCGCCTGGGCATCCTGACGCGCAATGCCCACGAGCTGGCGCTGATCACGCTGGCGGCCATCGGCGTTGGCGATTGCTTCCTGACCGAGGATGTTCTCGGGCGTGGCGAGGCCGACCCCAAGCCGAGCCCGGATGGCCTGCTGCGTCTGGCCGCACGCTGGGACGTGGCGCCGCAGACCATGCTGATGGTCGGCGACTACCGCTTCGACCTCGACTGCGCGCGTGCGGCTGGGGCACACAGTGCGCTGGTGAATCTTGCTGAGAATCCCTGGCCCGAGCTGACCGACTGGCATGCGCAGGACTGCGCGGAACTGGGGCGGATGGCGGGGGTACTGGTTTAATCCGCTGCTTGCGAGCGGGCTCCTGCACCGGGCCGCCGTGGATGTCTGCCCGTGCGCGATTGGGCATCGCGGATGAATCCGCTCCTATGGTGGCCTGATTGGCATCGGTGCTGGGGCTCCTCCCCTCACCCCAGCCCTCTCCCAAAGGGAGAGGGGGCCGTTCGGCGTTGCCGGGGGGGCACGGCGTTCGCCGGACGCCAGGTCAGTTCCCTCTCCCTCCGGGAGAGGGTTAGGGTGAGGGGCCGCCAGGCCGCTTTTCTTACAGCTCCGGCGTCCAGGTCACCGCCAGCAGCGCGGTGCGGCCTGGTTCGCGGTAGGGGCGGGCTTCGCCCATGAAGTCGCTCGGGCTGGTGGGGCGCAGGTAGTCGCCCAGGGTGTAGTTGCGGTCCAGGGCGTTATCCAGCTTCAGGTCGAAGCGGACTTCGTTGCTGGCCAGCCAGCTGGTGCGCAGGTCGAGAACGCCGTAGCCGGAGAGTTCGCGGGTGTTGGCCGCGTCGTCGTAGCGCTGGCTGACCGCGCGCCAGGTGCTGCCGACGCCAAAGGCGCCGAACTGGCGATCCAGGTCCAGGCTCAGGGTGCGGCGCGCGCGGTAGGGCAGGGTGTGGCCGGTATCGCGGTCGCGCGGGTCGATCAGGCTCAGGCCGAGCGCGGCCTGCCAGCCCAGTACTTCGCGGGCAACGCTGGCCTCGAAGCCATTGATGCGTGCCTTGTTGATGTTCTCCGGCTGGTTGCTGGTGCTGTCCCAGGCGATCAGGTCGTCGACCTCGGTGCGGTACAGCGCGGCTTCCAGGTGCGTGCCGGAAAAGTCGCCGCGCCATTGCAGCTCGTAGGTCTTCGAGGTCTCGGCCTTCAGGTCCGGGTTGCTCGCGCCGGGGTAGTAGAGGTCGCTGAAGGTCGGTGCGCGGAAGCCTTCGCCGTAGCTGGCGATCCAGGTCTGGTTGTTGCCGACCGGCAGGCTGAAGGCGGCGTTCCAGCTGTTCTGGCTGCCGTAGGCCTGGTTGTTGTCGTGGCGGATGCCCAGCTCGGTGCCGAAGTCGTCGCCCTTGAAGCTGTGCTGGGCGAAGAAGGCGCGGTTGCTGCGCTGGTCCTCGGCGAAGTCGGTGCTGCCGTCGACCTTGTCCTCGTACCAGTCGGCGCCCAGGGCCAGCTGATTGGCCTCGTCCAGTTGCAGGCGGTTGATCCAGCTCGCCGAGTGGCGGGTGGTTTCCAGCGTGCCGTTGTTCCAGCTGTCGGCCGCGCCCACGGCCTTGTTGCGGTCGAAGCTGCGGCCCAGCTCCAGGCGGCTGCTCCACATGTTGGTGATCTGGCCGTCGAGGTAGGCGCTGTAGCTGCTGACGCGGAATTCGTCGCGGGGCGAGCCCGGCTCGAAGTTGTAGGCGTCGTCGTATTCGTTTTTGCCGCGCTGGTCGTTGAGGTTCAGGCCGGCCTTCCAGTCCTCGCTGAAGCGATGGTCCAGGTTCAGGTGCACGGCCTTGTTGCGCTGGGCGTCGTGGTCGTTGTCGGCGCCGACGTTGTCGCTGGTGCGGTCCCAGCCCTGGCTTTCGTCCAGGCTGCCGCCGAGGTTGTAGCGGGTCTGCTCGGTGCCGCCGGAGAGGCTCAGGCTGCGCTCGAAGGTGCCGTGGCTGCCGGCGGCCAGGCGCACTTCCGGGTGCAGGCCGGCTTCGCCGCGGCGGGTGAAGATCTGGATGACGCCGCCGATGGCGTCGGCGCCGTACAGCGCGGAACGCGGGCCACGGGTCACTTCGACGCGCTCGATGCTGTCGATGCTCAGGTAGTCCAGGCGGGCAATGCCGCTGCTGGCCGAGGCGATGCGCTGGCCGTCCACCAGCACCAGGGTCTGCGCGGTGCTGGTGCCGCGCACGGAGTAGGAGACCACGCCACCGGAGCTACCCATCTGCACGCCGGGCACACGGGCGAGCAGGTCAGGGACGCTGCGTACCTGCAGGCGCTCGATGTCGGCGCGGGTGAACACGCTGTTGGCCGAGGTGGCTTCGGCGCGCGGCTCGGCCTGGCGCGCGGAGGTGATCACCTGGTCGGAGAGCCGGTAGATGTCGTCGGCGGCGAAGGCCAGGCCGGGCAGCAGGCTGGTGGCCAGGGCGAGTCGGGTCAGTTTCATGGAGCGTCCTCAAAAGCGGGCGGATGACTTTCGAGGAGGGCGTGGCAAGGGCGGCAGGCCGCACTTGACGGTGCGGCCCTCCGCAACACCTGTCGGGGCGTGTCGAGGGCGGTCTCCGGGCTGCCGACGTCACATCGCCGCCTTCCCACAATCTGCAGTGGCCATGGCGATGCTACGAATCGAACCGGCCCTGATCTGCTGCACGTCGGCATAACGGCGTTGAAAGCAGAAGCGAAATGCTCATTTGCTGTAGCAAACTCCGCTTCCACTTCTGCTTTCGCCTTGTTCTGCTCTAGCTCGCGAGATCAGGATCCGGTTCGGGAACGTGTCGGTTACCGTTGCGGGGGCAGCGCAGGTCTTTCACCTGCTTCCCGTTACCTCGAACGAAAACGGGCGCACCTTAGTAGGTGCGCCCGTGGCTGGCAATACTCAGGACGAGGGATGTGCTCAGCGGTCGCCGAGGACGTGCAGGCGCGCACGTACCGCGGCTTCGATGCCGGCGGCGTCCAGACCGCACTCCGCCAGCATCTGCGCAGGCTTGGCATGCTCGACATAGTAGTCCGGCAGGCCCAGGTGCAGGATCGGCTGCTGGATATTCTCGCGGGCGAGGAATTCGCTGACGGCGGCGCCGGCGCCACCCATCACCGAGTTCTCCTCGATGGTCACCAGCAGCTCGTGGCTGGCGGCCAGCTGGCGCACCAGTTCCTCGTCCAGCGGCTTGACGAAGCGCATGTCGGCGACCGTGGCGTCGAACTGCTCGGCGACTTTCAGTGCCTCGGCCAGTTGCACGCCGAATACCAGGAAGGCGACCTTGCCGGCCTTGCCTTCACGGCGCACCACGCCCTTGCCGATTTCCACCGGAGCCAGCTCGGCTTCGATGGCGGCGTTCGGGCCGGTGCCGCGCGGGTAGCGTACCGCCGCCGGGCCTTCGAAGTGATGGCCGGTGGTGAGCAGCTTGCGCAGTTCGTTCTCGTCGCTGGGGGTCATCACCAGCATGCCGGGGATGCAGCGCAGGTAGGAGAGGTCGAAGCTGCCGGCGTGGGTCGGGCCGTCTTCGCCCACCAGGCCGGCACGGTCGATGGCGAACAGCACGTCGAGGTTCTGCACCGCGACGTCGTGGATCAGCTGGTCGTAGCCGCGCTGCAGGAAGGTGGAGTAGATCGCCACCACGGGCTTGGCGCCGTCGCAGGCCATGCCGGCCGCCAGGGTCACGGCGTGCTGTTCGGCGATGGCGACGTCGAAGTAGCGATCCGGGAACTTGTCGGCGAAGGCCACCAGGTCGGAGCCTTCCTTCATCGCCGGGGTGATGCCGACCAGGCGCGGGTCCTGGGCAGCCATGTCGCACAGCCACTGGCCGAACACGCTGGAGTACTTCGGCCCGCCGGCCTTCTTCGGCACGGCGTGGGCGGGGGCGCCCTCGGGTTCGAGCTTGGTGATGGCGTGGTAGCCGATCGGGTCGATCTCGGCCGGGCCGAAGCCCTTGCCCTTCTTGGTCACCACGTGGAGGAACTGCGGGCCCTTGAGGTCGCGCATGTTGCGCAGGGTGGCGATCAGGGTCGGCAGGTCGTGGCCGTCGATGGGGCCGATGTAGTTCCAGCCCAGCTCCTCGAAGAGCGTGCCGGGGACCAGCATGCCCTTGGCGTATTCCTCGGTGCGGCGGGCGATCTCCCAGGCGCCGGGCAGGCGCGAGAGCACCTTCTTGCTGCCTTCGCGCATGCTGCTGTAGGTGCGGCTGGAGAGGATCTTGGCCAGGTAGTTGGACAGGCCGCCGACATTGTTGGAGATCGACATGTCGTTGTCGTTGAGGATCACCAGCATGTCGGCCTTCACTTCCGACGCGTGGTTGAGCGCCTCGAAGGCCATGCCGGCGGTCAGCGCGCCGTCACCGATCACCGCCACCGACTTGCGGTTGGAGCCCTGCATGCGCGCGGCGATGGCCATGCCTAAGGCGGCGCTGATGGAGGTGCTGGAGTGGCCGACGCCGAAGGTGTCGTACTCGCTCTCCGAGCGGCGCGGGAAGGCGGCCAGGCCGTCCTTCTGGCGCAGGCTGCCCATGCGCTCGCGGCGACCGGTGAGGATCTTGTGCGGGTAGGCCTGGTGGCCGACGTCCCACACCAGGCGGTCGTCCGGGGTGTCGAAGACGTAGTGCAGGGCGACCGTCAGCTCGATGACGCCCAGGCCAGCGCCGAAATGGCCGCCGGTCTGGCCGACGCTGTACAGCAGGTACTGGCGCAGTTCGTCAGCGAGGGTCAGCAGCTCCGCTTCCCCCAGCCGGCGCAGCTCGACCGGCGTGCTGGCGCGGTCGAGCAGAGGCGTGGCGGGGCGCTCGCGGGGAATCTCGTGGAACGTCGTGGGCATCAGGCTGATCGTTATGAGAGGCAAAGATGCGGAAGTTTACCCGAAGCTCCGGATTGGCCCAAGCAACGTGGGGCCAATCCTTCGGACGACCGGATGGTCGGGATTCGGCCGCCGGCTGTGCCGAAATCGTCGTCGCCCCTGCCGATTGCAGGCAAGCCAGCCCCGGCGCCAGGCGCCACTGTAGGCACGATGACCGACCGGCGGCGGTTTGCCGCAGCCTTTTGTAGCAATCGAGGAGGATGGCGTGACCCGACTGAGTCTGGAAGAACTGCGCGAATTGTCCGAGGCGATCCTGCGTCGCCATGGCTTCAGCGAGCCCCATGTGCAGGGCGTGACCGAGACTGTGCTGGCCGGCGAGCGTGATGGCTGCACGTCCCACGGTGTTTGGCGCCTGCTCGGTTGCATCCATACGGCGCGCGCCGGCAAGGTCTCGCTGGACGCTGTGCCAGAGCTGTCGGAACCGGCCCCGGCGCTGGTGCGGGTGGACGCCAAGGGTGGCTTCTCGCAGTGCGCCTTCGATCTGGGGCTGCCGAAACTGGTGGAGAAGGCGCGCAGCCAGGGTATCGCCGCGATGGCGGTGAACCACTGCGTGCACTTTTCGGCGCTGTGGGTGGAGATCGAGCGGATCGTCGCCCACGGCCTCGTGGCCCTGGCCGTTACGCCGGCCCAGGCTTACGTGGCGCCGGCCGGCGGGAAGAGGCCATTGTTCGGCACCAATCCCATCGCCTTCGGCTGGCCGCGCGCCGGGCAGAACCCCTATGTCTTCGACTTCGCCACCACGGTCGTGGCGCGTGGTGAAATCCAGCTGCACGAGCGCGAGGGCAAGTCGATTCCGCTGGGCTGGGGGATCGATGCGCAGGGCAACCCCAGCACTGACGCAAGCGCCGTGCTCGACGGCGCCATGCTCACCTTTGGCGGGCACAAGGGCTCGGCGCTGGCGACCATGGTCGAGCTGATCGCCGGCCCGCTGATCGGCGACCTGACCAGTGCCGAGTCCACGGTGTTCGACGAAGGGACGAAGTCCTCGCCGTACCACGGCGAATTGCTGATCGCCATCGACCCGGCGCGCTTCCTCGGCGCCGAAGCACCGCAGCACCTGGCGCGGGCCGAGACGCTGTTCGAGTCCATCGTCGACATGGGCGCGCGCCTGCCGTCGCAGCGGCGCTTTGCAGCGCGCGAACGCAGCCTGAAAGAGGGCGTAGAGATCAGCGATTCGCTGTATGCCGACTTGCGCAAGCTGCTGGAGTAACGGCACTTCCCTGTAGGCGCGCATAAAAAAGCCCCGGCGCAAGGCCGGGGCTGAGCATCGGTGCGGGACTGGCCGACAGTTGACTCCCGCGCCGACGAACCCTCAGCGAGTCACGGCGTTGCGTGTCGTCTCGCCATCCACCAGCCGCGCGATGCCCAGCGGGTTGGCGTCCTTCAATGCGTCTGGCAGCAGCGCATCCGGGTAGTTCTGGTAGCACACCGGGCGCAGGAAGCGGTCGATGGCGAGGCTGCCGACTGATGTGCCGCGCGCGTCGGAGGTCGCCGGATATGGCCCGCCATGGACTATCGCGTCGCAGACTTCCACGCCGGTCGGGTAGCCATTGATCAGCAGGCGCCCGGCCTTGCGCTCCAGCACCGGCACCAGGGCGGCGAAGTGTGTGAGGTCGCCCGGCTCGGCGATCAGCGTGGCGGTGAGCTGGCCGTGCAGGCCATCCAGCGCGCGGCGCAGCTCGGCTTCATCGGCCACTTCGACGACGAGGGTGGTCGGGCCGAAGACTTCTTCCTGCAGCAGTTCCTCGCCTGCCAGCAGCAATTCAGCCTTGGCCTGGAACAGTTGCGGCTGCGCCTGTGAGCCTTCCTGCGGCTGGCCGGCGAGGTGGCGCAGGCCGGGGTGGGTGAGCAGCTTGGCGATGCCCTTCTCGTAGCTTTTCAGGGTGCCGGCGTTGAGCATGGTCTGCGCCGGGCGCTGGCCGATCTCGGCGATCAGGTTGGCGACGAACAGGCTGAAGGCCGGCGAAGCGATACCGATCACCAGGCCGGGGTTGGTGCAGAACTGGCCGCAGCCCATGACCACCGAATCCACCAGTTCGCGGGCGATCTTCTCGCCGCGTGCGTCCAGTGCGGCGGGGAGGACCAGCACCGGATTGATGCTGCTCATCTCGGCGAATACCGGGATCGGCTGGGGGCGGGCGGCGGCCAGGGCGCACAGTGCGCGACCGCCCTTGAGCGAGCCGGTGAAGCCGACCGCCTGGATCGCCGGGTGCTTCACCAGCGGTTCGCCGACGCCGGCGCCGTAGATCATGTTGAACACGCCAGCGGGCATGCCGGTGGATTCGGCTGCGCGGACGATGGCTTCGCCGACGAGTTCGGCGGTCGCCATGTGGCCGCTGTGGGCTTTCACCACGACCGGGCAGCCGGCGGCCAGCGCGGCAGCGGTGTCGCCACCGGCGGTGGAGAAGGCCAGCGGAAAGTTGCTGGCGCCGAAAACGGCTACCGGGCCGACGCCGGTACGGTACTGGCGCAGGTCCGGGCGTGGCAGCGGCTGGCGCTCCGGCAGGGCGCGGTCGATGCGCGCGCCGAGGAAGTCGCCCCGACGCAACACCTTGGCGAACAGGCGCATCTGGTTGGCGGTGCGGCCACGCTCGCCCTGGATGCGCGCGGCGGGCAGGGCCGTCTCGCGGCAGACGGTGGCGATGAAGTCGTCGCCGAGGGCTTCCAGTTCGCTGGCGATGGCGTCGAGGAACTGCGCGCGGCGCTCCGCCGGCAGCGCGTTGTAGGCCGGGAAGGCGGCTTCGGCGGCGCCGGCGGCGGCGTCGACTTCGGCCTCGGTGGCCTGGAGGAATTCGCGCGGTAGTGCTTCGCCGGTGCTGGCGTCAAGGCTCTGCAGGCGGATGCTGCCGGTGCCGATGCGTTGGCCGGCGATGAAGTTCTGGGCGGTCATGGGCGGGCTCTCTGGTGGAAAAGTGCAGGCGAGGAACGAAAGCCCCTCACCCCAGCCCTCTCCCGGAGGGAGAGGGGGGCAGATCGTGCGACCGGTGACGCTGGAGTTGGCCGGCTGGCACGGTGCTCGGAAACCGTGAGCGTACCTGCGAACACGGGAGTTCTAGCGGGTACGCACGGTCCCCTCTCCCCTTGGGAGAGGGTTAGGGTGAGGGTGGTTCAATCTCCACTCAGAGTCCGACATCCGGCAGCTTCGGCCGATTCGCCAGTGCCTTGGCCATGATTGTCTCCACGTGCTCGCGGTCCGCGCCTTGCAGCGCCAGGCGCGGCGGGCGGGTGAGGGCGGTGCCGCGGCCGGCGATCTCTTCGCAGAGCTTGATGCATTGCACCAGGTCCGGGCGGGCGTCGAGGTGGAGGATCGGCATCAGCCATTCGTAGATCGGCATGGCTTCTTCGTAACGGCCGGCCTTGCACAGGCGGAAGATGGTCTCGCCCTCTTGCGGGAAGACGTTGGACATCCCCGAGATCCAGCCTTCGGCGCCCACGGCGATGCTCTCCAGCACCACGTCGTCGAGGCCGGCGAAGAGGATGAAGCGGTTGCCCACTTCGTTGCGAACGTCGATGAAGCGGCGGGTGTCGCCGGAGCTGTCCTTGAAGCAGACGATGTTCTCGCAGTCGGCCAGGGAGATGAGGATGTCCGGGGTGACGTCGTTCTTGTAGATCGGCGGGTTGTTGTAGACCATCACCGGCAGGTCGGTGCTGGTGGCCACGCTGCGGAAGTGCGCGGCGGTTTCATGGGGCTTGGAGGAGTAGACCAGCGCGGGCATCACCATGATGCCGTCGACGCCGACCTTCTGCACCGCCTTGGCCACCTGCGAGGCACCGTGGCTGGTGAACTCGGCAATGCCGCAGATCACCGGCACGCGGCCGCCGGAGGCGTCCTTGGCGACTTCGGTGACGGCCATCTTCTCCTCGATGGTCAGCGAGGTGTTCTCGCCCACGCTGCCGCACACCACCAGGCCGGAGACGCCGTCGCGCACCAGGTTGGAGATCACCTTGTGGGTGGCTTCCAGGTTGACCGAGAAATCATCGTTGAACTGAGTGGTCACCGCGGGGAACACGCCACTCCAATTGACCTTCTTGCTCATGTTGCTCTCCAATTGTCGTATTTCGTATACGAAACGTCTGAAGGAAATCCCGCAGCATTTCGTCGTCGGGTGCCGCTACGCGGCGAATCAGGGGTGGAATCGGTTAGGGGGAAATCAGTAGCCGTTCGGCCAGGTATCCGAGAGCCGATAGCCCTCGGGCCAGGGATCGCTCGGGTCGAGCAGGTGCTGGTGGGTGCCGGTGATCCAGGCGCGGCCGGAAATGCACGGGTGGATCGCCGGTTTGCCGCCGACGCTGGTGAGGCCGTCGATGCGGCAGTGGAACTTGGAATCGATGATCGAATGGCCGACGAAGCGTTCGCCGTCCTTCAACTGGCCCTTGGCATGCAGCACCGCCATGCGTGCCGAGCAGCCGGTGCCGCAGGGTGAGCGGTCGATCTTGCCGGGGCGGATGACCACGGCGTTACGGCCGTTCAGCACGCCGTCGATGCGCTCCACCGGCGCGGTCAGCTGGCAGAAGGAGATGTGCGCCCAGTCGTGGTTTTCCGGGTGCTTGAAGCCCAGTTGCTGGTTTGCCGCCTGGGTGATCTTCAGGCCGGTGGCAACCAGGTCGGCGGCCTCCGAGGCGTGCAGGGTGAAGCCCAGCGCGTGCGCGTCGGCCAGTACGAAGCTGTCGCCGCCGTAGGCGGTATCCACCTGCAGCGAACCGAGGCCTTCCACTTCGATCCAGGCATCGAGCTGGTCGGCGAAGGAGGGCAGGTTGCGCACTTCCACGCGCTGCACCTTGCCGTCCTTGCAGTCGGCCACGGCTTCGATCAGGCCGCCCGGCGCTTCCAGGGTCAGGCGCGTCTGCGGTTCCTGCATCGGCAGGATGCCGCTGTCCAGCAGCACGGTGCTGACGCACAGCGAGTTGGAGCCGGACATGGGCGGCACGTCCGCCGGCTCCATGATGATCCAGGCCATCTGCGCCCGCGGGTCCTTCGGCGGGACCAGCAGGTTCACGTGACGGAACACGCCGCCGCGCGGTTCGTTGAGGACGAAGTTGCGCAGGGTGTTGTCGCTGGCGATGAAGCGCGACTGTGCCCACACGGTATCGCCCGGCGGCGGGGCGACGCCGCCGACGATGACGTCGCCGACCTCGCCTTCGGCGTGGCAGCTGACGACGTGGATGATCTTGCTCGAACGCATTGTCTTTCTCCCTACGTTGTGGAGCCCGGCCTCCCTCACCCCAGCCCTCTCCCAGAGGGAGAGGGGGCAGGCCGTGCCGGCTGATGCTGTGGTTTCATCCTGCACCGATCAGTCCCCTCTCCCGCTTGAGGAGCGGGGCGCGCAGCCAGGGTCAGGGTGAGGGGCTCTTGTCAGTTCACCGAACGGAGGAACTCCGCCGTCTCCGCCCGCTGCGGATTGCCGATCACCTGCTCCGGCGTGCCGATCTCATGTACCAGCCCCTCGCGGAAGAACGCCACGCGGTCGGACACATCGCGGGCGAAGCGGATCTCGTGGGTCACCAGCACCATGGTCATGCCCTCTTCGGCGAGCAGGCGCATGGTGTCGAGCACCTCGCCCACCAGTTGCGGGTCGAGTGCCGAGGTGGCTTCGTCGAACAGCATGTAGTCCGGCGACATGGCCAGCGCGCGGGCGATCGCCATGCGCTGCTGCTGCCCGCCCGAGAGCTTCTGCGGGAACACCTTGAGCTTGTCGCCCAGGCCGACGTGCTTGAGCTGCTTCACCGCCATCGCCTCGGCCTCTTCCTTGGACAGGCCGAGCACCTTGCGCGGGGCGAGCATGACGTTCTCCAGCACGGTCAGATGCGGGAAGGCGTTCCACTGCTGGAAGACGATGCCGATCTTCTGCCGCAGCTTGTTCAGGTCGGTGGTCTTGGCGTGGACCTCGATGCCGTCGACGCGGATCTTGCCGCGCTGGATCGGCTCCAGGCCGTTGATGCACATCAGCAGGGTGGACTTGCCCGAACCCGAGCCGCCGATGATCGAGACCACCTCGCCCTTCTTCACGGTCAGGCTGACGCCCTTGACCACTTCCAGATCGCCGTAGGCTTTGTGCACGTTGTCGATTTCAATCATTTTCCTGCCACCTTTGTTCCAGCCGAGCGCCGAGGCGCGCCACGACCCAACTCATGAGGTAATAGATGACCCCGGCGATGCACAGCACCAGCAGGGGTTCCTGGATGCGCGTCACGATGGTCTGCGAGGCGCGGAGCAGTTCGACGATGCCGATCCACATGACCAGCGCGGTGTCCTTCATCACCCCCAGCACCAGGTTCAGCCAGCCGGGGAAGGCCACCCGCGCGGCCAGCGGAAGCACGATGTAGCGCAGGTCCTGCCAGTAGCTGAGGCCCAGCGAGCGGCTGGCGCGGCGGATGTTCGGGCCGACGGCGAGGATGCCGCTGCGGATGATCTCGGTGCAGAACGCCGCCGCGTACACGCCCAGCACCAGGCAGCCGACGGTGAAGGCGCTCCAGTTCAGGCCGACGATGCTTTTCAGCGAGTTGAACAGCACGAACTGGATCAGCAGCGGCACGCTGCGGAAGATGTCGAGGAACCAGCCGACCGGCATCGTGGCGCGCGGCAGGGTGGCGCGCAGCCAGCCCAGCACGACGCCAGCGAGGGTGCCGATGAGCATGGCGCCGACGGTCAGCTTGACGGTGACCCAGGCCCCTTGCAGCAGGAACATCAGGTCATTGACGGTGAAGCTCGTGGAAAACATGCGTGCTTCTCCTAGTAGCGGAACAGTCGCCAGCTCAGCAGGCGGGCGACCACCACGATGACCTTGGCGATGAGGTAATAGAGCACCGCGGCCAGGGCGAAGTACTCGAAGGTGCGGAAGGTGCGCACGTTGAAGTCCTGGGTCACGCCGGTGAGGTCGTTGTTCAGGCCCACGACCACGCCCAGCGAGGTCATCAGCACCGCCCAGACCATCTGGTTCGTCAGCGGGTAATAGACGATGCGCAGCAGCTGCGGAACGATGATCATCCGGTACGCCTGGAAGGCGCTCATGCCCAGCGAGCGCGCGGCGCGCATCTGGGTGTCCGGCACGGCCTTGAGGCCGCCGCGGAAGTTCTCCGCGAGGTAGCCGGCGTTGTTGAAGGTGATCCCCGCCAGCAGCGCCACCCAGGAGCTGACGTGCAGGCCGAAGGAGCCCAGGCCGAAGTACAGGATGTAGATCTGGAACAGCGACGGCGTGTTGCGCGCGATCGATACCCAGGTGTCGGCGAAGCCCTTCAGCCACGGATTCTTCATCTGCCGCATGACGGTGAGCAGCAGCGCGATGAGCACGCCGAGGATCATCGACAGCGCCGCGGTTTCCAGGGTTACCCAGGCGCCGCCGAGCATGTCCGGCAGGGCCTTGAAGGCGGAGCGCCAGTGGAAGCTGTAGTTGAACATCAGCGCACCCCCTCGCTCAGCCAACTCGGGACGCCACCGTCACCGCGCCCGCTGCAGGCCGCCTCGATGCAGGCGGCAAGGCTGCCAAAGTGCACCTGGCGCCCGGCCAGGCCCGGACCGTAGTGGGCGTACTTCGCCGAATTGGTGATCAGCGTGGTGCAGGACGGCGGAATCACCGGCTCGCCGATCATGCACCAGCAGGTGTCGTTGAGCAGTTGCGCGCCGAAGTCTTCCAGCACCTTCACGTCGCCGGCGGCGCGGGCCTTTTCCTCCACGGCGCGGCCGAGAGCGACGACCAGCGCGACACCCGGATGCTTGCGGCGCCCGGCGACCAGCCTGGCCAGCTCGGCACACTCGCTGGCGGAGAAGTGCGGGTTACCCAGGGACACCAGTTGCACGCTGGGCTCTGCCGCGTGGTCCAGTTCGCGCCAGGAAGCGATCAGGTCCGCCGGGGTGACGCGCAGGTGTTGCAGCGGGGCTTTGCCGCCCAGTGCGGTGGCGACGTCCGGCGCTTCCGGGGTGACGCCGGCGATTTGGAACATCGGCGCAGCGGAGGTAGTGGCGAAGGCTGCGCCGAAGGCTTTCAGCGCATCGCTGTCCGGCGCCAGCGGCTGCAGGCCGTCGACCACCGGGATGCGCGTGCCGCACAGCTCGCCGATGTGATAGCCGAGCAGCGGGAAGATCGACTCGTCATGTTCGGCCGGCAGCTCGACATCGATCCGCAGCACGGCCAGCCGACCTTCGTCGCGGTGGCTGCCGACGTTCGGCGCACGGCCGGTGAGGGCGATGCAGATGTCGAGGTAATCCGGGTATTTCAGGGTGCGCGCGCCGAGCACGCTGTTGGCGTAGACCACGGCGTTGGACTCGGCCCACACGACCTGTTCGCCGAGGCTCGGCTTGCTGTCCAGCAGGTAGGGCGCGCAGGTGTAGCTCATCTGCGCGCCCATCTCCATGTAGGCATCGCCCAGCGCGGCGGCGGGCTCGCCGAAGGCCTTGTCGACGCCCAGCTCGCGCCAGCGGCGGTGATCCACGGAGATGGAATTCAGGGTGGTCGGCACCTTCACCTTGCCGCCCCAGTCCGCCAGTTGGCGGGCGAAGCGCAGGCTGGCGGGGCCGGTATAGATGCAGCCGTCGATGTGCGCCTGGGCGACGTCGAGCAGGTCTTTCGCGCCTTGCAGCGCGGCCATGCGCAGGACGATCTGCATGGCGGCCTGGGCGGCCTTGCCGCGCTTGCCGTCGAGCAGTTCATGGTCGCCGGCGGTGAGTGCCAGGCCTTCCGGCAGTGGCCCGGCGTCGCTGGCCATCACGCCCTGCCAGCTATCGGCAGGGCGCTCGGCGGTGAGTGTTACCTGTCCGTCTTCGATACGGGCCCAGGCGCCCGTGGACAACTGCTCGAAAGCCTCGTGGCCCAGGCACAGCACCGGTATGGAGCGGCCGAACAACGCCTGCGCCACCAGCACGCCGAGGGTGAGGATCTCGTCCGGCTCGGCCAGCAGCAGGGCTGCCGGCGCATGGCCGTTGAGCAGTATTTCCAGCATCACGCTGCTGCCGGTACAGGAGCCGCGTCCGCTGGGAATCGCCAGCACCCGCCCGGGCAGGAAGCTGCCGGAGAGCGGATGGTGGCGGTCGATGACCTCGCCCGTGAAAGGCTCTACGCCTCCCCAGAAGCTCAGCCCGGTGTCGGCATGGAGTAGCGCCCCTTCGGCGCTACCCCCCATCAGGACCCGCCCTGTCAGGCGTGAGTCCCGCACCCTTGAAGCCTGAATCGAAGACATGTTGCGCCCGCCGTCAGTAGTACACGTGGGGAACGGTGAGGTCGACCGGGGTGCCGCCGACCCACTTCTCGTACAGCTCGGCGTAACGGCCGGTGCGGACCTGCTGGTTGACGAAGAGGTTGAGGTAGTGGATCAGGCCGTACTCGTTGCGCGCGGCGGCCAGCGACACGTAGTCGATCACGTAGGGCGCGTTGCCGACGACCTTCAGGCCCTTGTACTTGCCGGATTTCAGGGTGGAGGCGGCGACGGTGTTGGTCACCACGGTGGCGTCGATGTGACCCTGGGCGACGGCGAGGATGGTGTCGTTCTGGCTCTGGTAGGCGCGGAAGGAGCCCTTGCCGCCCCATTTCTTCACGTCCTTCTCCAGAGCGATGGCTTCATAGGTGCCGCTGGTGTTGCCCACCGGGCGGTCCTTGATGTCCTCGTACTGGGTGATGCCGGTGTCCTCGCGGGTCAGCACCACCATCTGGAAGGCGAAGTAGGGGATGGTCATGGCGACCGTCTTGGCGCGCTCCAGGGTGTCGGAGGTGGAAGCGACGATCACGTCGGCGCGGCCGGATACCAGCGCGGGGATACGATCCGGGAAGGGCGTCTCGACGACTTCGGCGGTAACACCGAGGACTTTCGCCAGGTCGTTGCAGTAGTCCACGTCGAAGCCGACCGGGTTGTTCTGCGCATCGCGCGAACCCATCGGCGGGAAGTCCAGGGTGACGGCGCAGCGCAGCTTGCCGGATTCAATGATGTCGTCGAGCTTGTCAGCCTGGGCCTGGCCGACGAGAAACACAGCGGTGAGGGCTAGCGCAATTCGGGAGAATTTCATGGGGGCCTCTCTGAGTCAGTGTTGTGCAGCGATTTTGTATTATGGATTTCGTATACGATATTTCTTAGAGCAAGGCATGTGCCAGAAATGGCCCGGGCATGACCGATCGGTCGCGAGGCCTGCTATTGGTGGGATCAGGGCTACAGGGTGCTTCGAATTGGCTGTAGGTGCGTTCCGAGCGCTGTTACCAAATGAAGCAGGAGCGTGTTTCGCTGCCCCGTATGGGAGCACTCGGGAAGCTGTGCGCGTTGATGTCCCTTGTGGGAGCAATTGTCTTCTGCGGGAAAGTTCGTGCCTGCTTTCCCCTATCCCCAGCCCTGGCTACGCGCCCCGCTCCTGAGGGTGAGGGGGCAGATCGTGCCGGCTGACGCTGGGGGTCTCATGCTGCTCAGAACGGTCCCCTCTCCCGCTTGCGGGAGAGGGTTAGGGTGAGGGGGCACTTGTAGAGGAGGAGCCCCTCAGCCCATGCCAGCGATCGCGCGCATGGGGCGCTACAGGTTTCGTCAGTTGGGCGCGACCTGCGACTCGCGATATTGCGTCGGCGACAGCCCGGTCAGTGCGCGGAACTGCCGGCTGAAGGCGCTGTGGTCTGTGTAGCCGCAACGCAGGGCGATCTCGGTGATCGGCAGGTCCTCGCCGAGCAGGCGCGTGGCGGCACCCAGGCGCGCCTTGTGGATCATCTGCCGTGGCGTGAGCTGGAAGATGCGCTTGCAGTGGCGCTCCAGCTGGGCGACGGAGAGGCCGGCCAGCTCGGTCAGCTCGGCAAGGTTGATCGGCTTGTCGAAGTGTTCGCGGATATAGGCGTCCACTGCCGCCAGGCGCTGGTAAGCGGGATGCGTGGATTGCGCCGCCTGCAGGTCGCTGGAAATTCCCGCCATGCCGATCACGGCGCCTTGCGCATCGCGCAGCGCCAGCTTGTGGGTCAGGCACCAGCCTGGCAGCCGGCCGGGGTAGAGGTGCAGCTCCAGCTGATCGCTGAGCTGGCCGCCGGTTTCCAGTACGCGGCGATCCTGCTCGGTGTAGATCGGGCCGAAGCGCGACGGGAAGACCTCCTCGGCGGTGCGCCCGAGCAGCTCGCGGGCATCCTTCACACCGCAGCGCCGCGCCAGGGTCTGGTTGACCAGCACGTAGCGCGCCGCGGTGTCCTTGATGAAGAACACCACGCCGGGCATGGCATCGAGCAGCGGGGAAATCTGCGCAAGGGTCTGCAGCAGGCTATCCAGGTCGCGGGCGCCCTGGGGAATCAGGTCGTGCATCGGGAGGCGAGTCGGCTGTCGGAACATGGCGGAAGGTACGCTGCAAGGTGGCGAGATGGCGGGACGCTGTCAACTCGTAGGGCGAATAACGCCTCGGGCGTTATCCGCCGGCCGCCACGTACGCAGGTGGGCGTGGCGGATAAAGCGTGCCGCTTTATCCGCCCTACGAGTGATCCGGTTGGAGCTCAGTCTTCGGCGAGCTGCAGCAAGGTTTCCACCCGCGTCGGGCTGAAGGGAGGACGCGGCGCCGGCGGTTGCCAGCCGAACAGCTGTTTGGCTGCCGCACCGCACACACGGCCTTGGCAGGCGCCCATGCCGCAGCGGCTGGCGAGCTTGGCGGCGGTCCAGTCCGGTTTGCCCGCCAGTGCCGAGTAGGGCACGTCTTCGCAGCGGCAGACCAGGGTGTCCGGTTGGGCGAGCTGGTTCAGGCGCGGGTCGAGGGCAAAGTCCTTTTTCAGTGCGTCGGCGAAGCCCTGCCAGCGCTGGCGCTGCGGCCAGAGCCCACGGGCGCGGTCGTGTTCACCCACGGCGGCGTGGCCGGCGATGCTGCCCTCCACCAGGGCCTTCTCCGAGCCGCCGAAGCCGGTGCATTCGCCCGCGGCGTAGATGCCATCGCGGCTGCTCGCCTGCCAGGCGTCGACGCGGATTGCACCGTCGTCCACCGCGCAGCCCAGTGCCTGGCCGAACTGCACGTTGGGGATGAGACCGAAGCCGCAGCCCAGTCGGTCGCATTCGATTTCCTTCAGCTTGCCACCCTGGCTGATTCGCACGCCTTCCAGGTGATCTGTCCCCAGTGCGGCGACGATATGGCTGTCGGCACGGTAGGCCGGGTCGTACAGGCCGAAGGACTGCAACAGCTTGTTCGGCCAGCGTGGCAGCTTCAGGGCGAAGCTGGCCAACGCAGACCAAGAGGCCTGTTCGGCGATGCGCTGGATCTTCGCGCCGTTGGCGCGGGCGGTCGCGGCGCTGGCGAGCAGCAACGGGCCGCTGCCGGCGATCACTACACGCTGGCCGTCCACCGGTACGCCGCCTTTCACCAGTGCCTGCAGTCCGCCTGCACCGGTGACGCCGGGCAGCGTCCAGCCGGGGAAGGGCAGCAGCAGCTCGCGGGCACCGGTGCAGAGGATCAGCTTGCGGTAATCCAGCCGCCAGCCACGTTGGAAGTCTTCCAGCAGCAGGCCGCGTTCGCCGGCCAGGGCCACCACGCGTGTGGCGCTGTGAATCCTGATGTTGGCGCAGGCGGCGACTTCTTCGCGCAGCTCCAGAGCGGCGCGCGGCAGGTGCGCATTGGGCCCGTCGCGCCAGATCTGCCCGCCGGGCAGCGGGTTGTCGTCGAGGATGACGATGCTGGCGCCGCTCGGCGCGGCGGCGAGGGCGGCGGACATTCCCGCCGGCCCGGCACCGATGATGAGGATATCGACGGGCTCGCTCATGGGCGCGTCTCCACCTGCATGCCCTCGCGGCACAGGGTCTGGCAGGCCAGGCGGCGCTGGCCGTCGATGATCACCCGGCACTCCTGGCAGATGCCCATGCCGCATAGCGGCGCACGGCGCTGGCCGCTGACCGAGGTGCGTGTGGTGCCGTCGCCGCCCAGGGCAAGTGCGGCGGCCACCGTGGTGCCGGCGACGACATGCAGTGGGCGGCCGTCAAGAGTCAGGTTAGGCATGGGTGGTGGCTCCGAGGAAGCGGCGCGGGGAGTAGGGTTCGGCCGGCAGCGGCAACGCTTCGCCGCACAGCTGCGCGGCGAGCAGGTCGGCGGTGCCCGGCGCGGTGGTTACGCCCAGGCCTTCGTGGCCGACAGCGAGCCACAGGCCGGGGCGCTGCGGATTTTCGCCCACCAGCGGCATGCCGTCCGGGCTGGCGGCGCGGAAGCCGGCCCAGCTGCGGATCACGTTGAGGTTGGCCAGGCCGGGCATGTAGTCCACAGCGCGGCGCAGCATCTTCGCCAGCATCCAGCCTTCCACCTGCGGGTCGGTGGTGCCGAACTGCCGCGAGGCGCCGATGAACAACTGGCCGGTCGGGCGCGGCTGGATGTTGCAGGCCACCGAAGGCCCGCTGGCGTTGTGCGCGCTGGTCACGTAGCCCAGCTCCACCAGCGTGCGGCGCACCTTGCCGGGGTAGCGGTCGGTGATCAGCAGATGACCTTTTTTCGGTTCGATGGGCAGGTCGGCGCAGAGCTGCGTGGCCTGGATGCCATTGGCCAGGACGATGGCCTTGGCGCTCAGCCACTGGCCGTCGTCCAGGCGCACTCGGGGTTCGTCGATTTCCACCACCTTGGCCTGGCGCTGGCGGATCGGTTTCAGCGCCGACTCCAGCAGCCACGCGGCGGCGCGCGGCGCGTAGAGAATGCCGTCACCGGTGATCTCCAGCCCGCCGTGCAGGTCGCTGCGCAGCTCGGGTTCTTCCTGCTGCAGCTCCGCGCTGTTTAGCAGCCTTGCGGCGACGCCGTGCTCGCGCAGCACGGCGAACTTGCGTTCGGCTTCGGCCATCTCTTCGTCATTGGCCGCCAGCCACATCGTGCCGTTGCTGCGGTACGCGCATTCGGCGGGCATGTCGTGGCCCCACTCGCGCCAGCGCTGCAGCGAGTAGTTGCTCAGCGCCAGTTCGGCGGCATTGTCGTCGAGCACCAGCAGGTGGCCCATGCCGACGGCGGTGGCGCCGGGCAGGCGCGCATCCAGCACCAGCACGTCCAGGCCGCGGCGGGCGAGGGCGTGGGCGCAGGCGGCGCCGACGATGCCGGCGCCGATGACGATGATGTCCGCATCGCTCACGAACGGATGCCCCAGGCGAACGGGTCGTCTTCTTCCAGCAGCAGGGTGGCTTCCGCGCTGATGTTGGCGCGCCCGCGGATGGTCGGGATGATGCGCCCCTCGGCAGGCTCGCCGACCCACTCGAAGCGGCCCTCGAACTGGCTGCCGATCACGCTGGCCTGGCGCCAGGCGTCGCCGGCGGCGAGCTTGCCGTCAGCGGCCAGGCACGCCAGCTTGGCGCTGGTGCCGGTGCCGCAGGGCGAGCGGTCGTAGGCCTTGCCGGGGCAGAGCACGTAGTTGCGGCTGTCCGCATCGGGATCGTCGGCGAACAGCTCGATGTGATCGATCAGGCCACCGTCTTCGCCGCGGATGCCCTGGTCTTCCAGCGCCTTCTGCACGGCGACGGTGTAGGCAGTCAGTTCGTCCAGGTTGTCGCCGGCGACGCGCAGGCCGTGATCGGCGATCAGGAAGAACCAGTTGCCGCCCCAGGCGATGTCGCCGTGCACCAGGCCATGGCCGGGCACTTGCACCGGCACCTGCTTGCGGTAGCGATAGGAAGGGACGTTGCGCACGCTCACCGAGCGGTCGTCGTGCAGGGTTGCTTCGACGGTGCCCACCGGCGTCTCGATCTTGTGCGTGCCGGGGCCGATACGCCCCAGGTGCGCCAGCGAGACGACCAGGCCGATGGTGCCGTGGCCGCACATGCCCAGGTAACCGGTGTTGTTGAAGAAGATCACCCCGGCGCAGGCGCTCGGGTCCACCGGCTCGCAGAGCAATGCGCCGACCAGCACATCGCTGCCGCGCGGCTCCAGCACGGTCGCGGCGCGCCAGCTGTCGTGCTCCCTGGCCAGCAGCGCACGGCGTTCGGCCATGCTGCCCTTGCCCAGATCGGGAAAGCCGTCGAGCACCAGGCGCGTGGGTTCGCCGCCGGTGTGGGAATCGAGAACCTGGATGCGTTTCATGCTGCCCCCTGAGGTGGTCTTGTGGTTGACCCTAGGGTGGCGCGGAGCGGGGATGGGAGCTTGAGGGTTTTCCGCCGGGCCGATGATGAAATCGGCACAGCGGGTCTTTTCGATCAGCTCGGTGTCGGCCGATTCGGCAGGTGCTCGTAGAGCGTGCGGCAGACACCGTTGATGTGTTCTTCCAGCAGGCGCGCGGCCAGCTCGCCATCGCCGGCGCGGCAGGCGTCGAGGATGTCGTGGTGCTCGTGATCCGCGCGATCCTTGCCGGAGGACAGGCTCATCTGCATGCGCAGGTAGCGTTCGAGCTTGTCATGGATGGAGCGGATCAGGCCAACCAGGTAGGGCCGCTGCGCCGGTTCATAGAGACAGGCATGCAGCTCCCAGTTCAGTTCCGCCCAGCGGCCGACATCGTCCTCGCCGACGAACTCGGCACAGATGCGCTCGGCGCGCTCGAAGGTCTCGGCGGTCATGTTCGGCACCGCCAGGCGGATCGCCTGGGCTTCGAGAACGACCCGTACCTCGAACATCTGCGCCAGTTCCGGCTCGGATATCTTCGTCACCAGCGCCCCCTTGTTGCGCTGGAACTCCACCAGCCCCTCGGCCTCCAGGCGCTTGAGCGCCTCGCGCACGGGAATTTTGCTGACGTTGAAGATCTGCGCGATATCGTCCTGGCGGATCGGCTCGTGCTCTGCCATCTGGCCGGAAATGATCGCCTCGCGCAGGTGCTTGGCGATGGTCTCCGAGGCGGAGGGGACGATACCCAGGTTGGGGGCGTTGCGTAGCGGCACGATGCAGTCCGGTCAGGTGGTTGTTGTCGGATATGGTATACGAAATCCCTGTAATGCAGTGAAGCACCGGCGAGCGGTCATCGCAATGGATGAATCAGGGGATTTGCACACGCAATGCGCGTGCCGGGGAATCAGTTACGGCGTTCGACGATATAGCGGGCGAGGGCGCGCAGCGGTTCGGCGCTATCGCCAAAGCCTTCCAGCGCGGCCAGCGACTGGTCGCGCAGCGCCAAGGCGTAGGCCTTCGCTTCGTCAAGGCCGAGCAGGGCGGGGTAAGTCGGCTTGTCGTGCGCCTGGTCCTTGCCCTGGGTCTTGCCGAGGGTGGCGGTGTCGCTTTCCACGTCGAGGATGTCGTCCTGCACCTGGAACGCCAGGCCCACGGCTTCGGCGTAGCGGCGCAGGGCTTGCAGCGCATCGGTGTTGGCGCGGCCGCTGGCGAGGGCGCCGAGCTGCACGCTGGCCTCGATCAGCGCGCCGGTCTTGTGCCGGTGCATGGTTTCCAGTGCGGCCTGGTCGATCTTGCGGCCCACGGACTCCAGGTCGATCGCCTGCCCGCCAACCATCCCGGCCGAACCGGCGGCGCGGGCGAGGATCATCAGCATGTCCAAGCGGGTCTGGGCATCCTGCGGATTGAGCTGGGCGTTACCGATCACCTCGAATGCCAGTGCCTGCAGGCCGTCACCGGCGAGAATCGCGCAGGCCTCGTCGTAGGCAATGTGGGTGGTCGGCTGGCCGCGACGCAGGTCGTCGTCGTCCATCGCCGGCAGATCGTCGTGCACCAGGGAATAGGCGTGGATCAGCTCCACTGCGCAAGCAGCGCCGTCCGCCCGCTCGGCGTCGCCGCCCAGTGCTTCGCAGGCCGCGTAGGCCAACAGCGGGCGCACGCGCTTGCCACCGTTGACCACGCTGTAGCGCATGGCGGCGTAGATGCGAGTGAGTTCTTCACGGGGGGCGACGAAGAGTTTTTCCAGCGCAGCGTCGACACGCGCCGTACAGCGCGCCTGGTACCCGGCGATCATGCGTCTTCGCCTTCCGGATCGAAGGGCGCTTCGCTCAGTTCGCCATCGCGTTCCAGCAGGATCTGCACCTTCTGCTCCGCCTGGGTCAGCGCCGCCTGGCAGTCGCGCGTCAGGCGGATGCCCTGCTCGAAGGCCCCCAGCGAGTCCTCCAGCGACAACTCGCCGCTTTCCAGGCGCTCCACCAGCGTTTGCAGCTCGGCGAGGGACTGTTCGAAGTCGAGGGAAGCTTTCTTGCGGGCCATGCGGACATCTCGGCGGGGGTATTCGGAAACCTCGCGACACTAGCAGAGACGGGCTTTGCGGGCAAATCTTCGGTCAGGCCGCCAGCGACTGCACAACCCTTGCCGGCGGCGCTTTCGGACCGGTTTCTAATAGCCGCCGTCGCGGACGCCCTGATGCTCCGCCACCACCCTGAGCATGCGCAGCGACTCGAATGGAGCATCGACCACGAACTGATTCGCCAGCCATGACGGCACGCTGCCGCCGGGTTCGCCGCGCATTTCGTAGGTGACTTCGGTGAGCTTCGGGCCCTTGGGGACCATCTGCCAGGTGCCGGAAACATTGGGTACGCGTATGCGGTCCTTCACCGGAGGAAGATAGTCCGGCGCAGCCTGCAGGTGGCGGATCATGCCGCCGTCCGCGGTTTCCTCGGTGCTCACCTTCAGCACCAGGTCCCGCGGGGCGGCGGGCCACGGGAGCTTGGTGTCGAGGTAGACCCAGATCGCCTCGTCACTGTACTTGAGCAGGCGCATCAGCGCGCAGGCGTAGAGCCAGGCGCAGGAGACGCGCAGGTTCTCCTGCAGGTGGCCGAGGGTGGCGACGTCGGATTTCACCAGGGTCACCCCGCGGAAACTCTTGTAGCGGGAGCCGGGCACGTCGCGAAGGTAAACCTGCACGCCATCTTCGTTCCTCGCCAGTTTCCAGTCTTGCGCCTGCGCCCAGGCCGGGTTGCATGTCAGCAGTGGCGCTGCCATGAGCAAGGCAACGTGAAGTGGCGAGAGGCGTGTCATGTCGGTGCAACCGGCGAGGGGATAGCTTGATCTTATGCCTGCCTGGTGACAGCGGCGCATTGGCTGGCGAGCGGTCTGACATGGGCTGAGGCTTTTTCGCAGGCATTAAAAAAGCCGGCTTGTGGCCGGCTTTCAGGGGGTGGTCCAACCTTACTTCTGGTAGGGCGGGCCGCCTTGATTCTGTGGCAACGCAGGGGACTGCGTGCGGGGCGCGCATGGTAGCAAAGTCGGGACGAAAAGCCTAATCCCGGTCACAAAAAAGCCCCGCAGTGGCGGGGCTTCTTCGCGGCGGGGGCTACCCCGCGACCATCACTTGGCCTGGAAGGCGGCGACGGCCTTGGTGATGTAGTCGTGGGCCTGGGCGGCGTCGCCCCAGCCTTCGACCTTCACCCACTTGCCCTTCTCGAGATCCTTGTAGTTCTCGAAGAAGTGCTTGATCTGCTCCAGCAGCAGGGCCGGCAGGTCGGTGTATTCCTTCACGTCCTTGTACAGGACGGTCAGCTTGTCGTGCGGTACGGCGATCAGCTTGGCGTCGCCGCCGGCTTCGTCGCTCATGTTCAGCACGCCAACCGGACGGGCGCGGATCACGGAGCCCGGAGCGACCGGATACGGGGTCACGACCAGCACGTCCAGGGGGTCACCGTCGTCGGCCAGGGTGTTCGGGATGAAGCCGTAGTTGGCCGGGTAGAACATCGGGGTGGCCATGAAACGGTCGACGAACAGGCAGTCGGTGTCCTTGTCGATCTCGTACTTGATCGGCGCGTGGTTGGCCGGGATCTCGATGGCGACGTAAATGTCGTTCGGCAGGTCTTTGCCAGCCGGGATGCTGCTGTAGCTCATGGACGACTCCAGATAGTGGTCGGGCCGAAAAAGTGCGGCGGATTATAGGCAGATTGCCGTGTCCAAGCCACAGACATCGCCTAGTGCGCCCGAGTTTCCTGATATTCGGGGTGCTCGGCTTGCAGCCGGTGCAGGCGCGAGAGCGGATCTTGCCGGTAGAACAGCGAAAGCTGCTCATAGACTTTGGGATAGGCCGCCTGAAGGAGGTCCGGAGCGGTAAAGAAGTACTCGCTGGTGACGGCGAAGAACTCGGCAGGATTCTCGGCCGCGTAAGGGTCGATGGCGGTGTGCGCCTGCGGATCGCGGTCGAGCTGGCGGTTCATGTCGTCGTAGGCGGCCTGCATGGCGGCGGCCCAGTCGGTGACGCGCATGTCGCGGTGCAGTGGCGGCAGGCCGTTGGCGTCGCCGTTGAGCATATCGAGCTTGTGCGCCAGTTCGTGGATCACCAGGTTGTAGGCGTCCCAGCCACCGCCGCTCTCCACGCCGGGCCAGGCAAGGATCACCGGGCCTTGCAGGGAGGTTTCGCCGGCGCGCTCGTCGTCGAATTCGTGCATGACGCCAGCGGGGTCGCGGTGTTTCTGCGGGCTGACGAAGTCGTCGGGGTAGAGCACCAGCTCATGGAAGCCGCTGTACCAGTTCAGGTCCGGCAGGTGCAGCAGCGGCAGCTCGGCCTGGGTGGCGAGCAGCAGGCGGCGGTAGTCGTCCAGTTCGATGCCGGGCAGCGGCGAGAGGCGCTTGTCGCGCAGGAACAGCAGCGCCCGCTCGCCGAGCCGGCGCAGTTCCTCTTCGCTCAGGCCGTCGAGGATCGGCAGCTGCCGCCGCACCTGCTCCCAGAGCTGGGCGTCGAGCGGATAGCGGGCGAGGAAGCGCCGGCGGCGCCAGGCGCTGAACGACCACATGGGCGGATCAGTGCTCGCCTGGCTGGGCCTTGGCCGATGGGCGCATCTTGTGGCGGATGAAGCCGATCAGCATGGGTACCAGGGAGAAGGCGATGATGGCGATGATCATCACCGAGAGGTTCTGCTTGATGAAGGGCACGTTGCCGAAGAAGTAGCCCAGGGTCACCAGGCCGCCGACCCAGGCGATGCTGCCGGCCACGCTGAAGAACAGGAAGCGCGCGTAGGGCATGTAGGCCATGCCGGCGACGAAGGGCGCGAAGGTGCGCACGATGGGCAGGAAGCGCGCCAGGGTCACGGTCTTGCCGCCGTGGCGCTCGTAGAAGGCGTGAGTCTGGTCCAGGTAGTCGCGGCGGAAGACCTTCGAGTTCGGGTTGCTGAACAGGCGCTTGCCCAGGGTTCGGCCGATCACGTAGTTGGTACTGTCGCCGCTGATCGCCGCGAGCAGCAGCAGGCCGCCGAGCAGCCAGGGGTCCATGCCGCCGGCGGCGCAGATGGCACCGGCGATGAAGAGCAGCGAGTCGCCCGGCAGGAAGGGCGTCACCACCAGACCGGTCTCGCAGAAGATCACCAGGAAGAGGATGGCGTAGATCCAGGTGCCATAGTTGGCTACCGCCAGCGACAGGTAGCTGTCGAGGTGGAGAATCAGGTCGATCGGGTTGAATTCCATGAGAAGCCTGTTTGACAACGAGGTGAACGGCCGGGCCGACCATTATAAGGCGCGACCTGACTGCCGGGGGCGCTCTCCGTCGAATCCTGCGACGGAGAGCCGCGGGAGGATATTACAGCTTCTGCGTGAAAATCCTGTCGCTGCAAGCGCGGCAACGCCTTGTGACAAATACCGCAGAAGCGCTGGACGCTGCGTCAGAGCAGGCTCGCCTGCCAGCTCAACAGGGCGGGCGCCACCTTGGGTGCCGATGCCGCACCGTGCTGCTCGCCGGCGGCTGGCAATTGTTCGGCCAGCGGGTGTGCGGCGACTTCACGGGTGTTCATCGCGGTTTCCAGGCGTGCCTCGGCAATCAGCTGCTGCAGGCGCCCGCTGCGGCGCAGGGTGCGCAGGCCGCGGTCGAGGCTGGCGGCGAGGGCTTCGCCTTCGGCGCGCTTCTTCGGCACCAGCACGTAGAGCGGCTTGACCTCCAGCGGCGGGTCGACGAACTCCAGTTGTTCGCGCAGCGCCGGGGCGTTCTGGCTGAGCAACTGGTAGCCGGTGTAACGGTCCACCACGGCCAGGTCGATGCGCCCGCGCAGGAGTTTTTCCAGGTTCTGCCAGTCGCTGCTGACCACGTCCTTGTTGAGGAAGTCGGCGCTGTCGAAGCTCTCCTGGTTGACGTAGCCGCGCACCACGCCGATGCGGTAGGGGCGCAGGGTATCGAGGTCGCGGGGGTTGATCGGCAGGGCGCGGTCGCGACGGCGGAAGAAGCCGAGCTGGGAGTCCAGCAGCGGCATCGATGTGTAGAAGTCCTGGCGGCGGTCGGGCGACAGGTACGCCGGCATCAGCGCGTCGAAGCGGCCCTCGCGGGTTTCGTTGAGCGCCCGCTGCCAGGGCAGGAACACCAGTTCTGCCTTGTCGCCATTGAGCGCCAGGGCTTCGTTGAGGATGCGGCTGGCCAGCCCGTTGCCCGGCAGGTCGCTACCGACGTAGGGTGCCCATTCCAGGGTGGCGACACGTAACGTCTGGGCCTGGGCGATGGCGCCCGCAAGACCCAGGCAGAAGCAGGCGGTGCGCAGGACGAGCAGGGAAATACGCATGGGATCCCTTCATGCGGAGGCCGCGGCAATTCCGATGATGGCACTTTAGTGTGCCCGGCCCGCCGCCGCCAGCGGGCCGTTGCGTGCCTCAGTTGAGGTCGTCGCTGATCGGCAGGATGTAGTTCTTGAACTCGCTGTCCTCGCGGAAGCCGATGGACTCGTAGACCTTCTGCGCCACTTCGTTGTTGACGCTGGTGGACACGCGCATGCGCACGGCCTGGGTCTCGCGGGCCATCTGTCGGGCGGTCTGCAGCAGGTGGTCGGCGACCAGTTGGCGGCGGGCTTCTTCGGCGACGTAGATGTCGTTGAGGATCCACACGCGCTTGAGCGAGAGCGAGGAGAAGCTCGGGTAGAGCTGGCAGAAGCCCAGCAGCTTGTTGTCGTCGTCGTCCGGCAGGGCCAGGTAGATCACCGATTCCTTGCGGCGCAGGCGCTTCTCGAGGAATTTCCGCGAGGACTCGGGGTAGGGGAGCATCCCGTAGAACTCGCGATATTTGACGAACAACGGAGCGAGCAGATCGAGGTGGTCGAGCGTGGCTTGCACGATGCGCATAAGCGGGCCTCGGCGGGAGGTGGGTGGGCTGGTATGGCAATGCAGGGGCTATGCCAGCGAATAGCCATTGGTCCGATGCTGCACCAGAATTTGTGGAAAGCGCAATCCAAGCGAGCGTTTGATCAGCGCCAGCAGCTATCCACGCTGCCGGCGCTGGTGCCGCGCTGGCCCTGGTGGTCGAGGGTGAAGTCGCCGCATTCGCTGTCGCTGGCCTGGGCGCCCCGGCGCAGGGCGGTCAGGCGGTAGCTGCGGGTGTTGCCGCCGATGAACTCGGCCTGCAGTTCATAAAGCTGGTGCGGCGACAGGCGTTTGCCATCGACCAGCGGGTAACCGAAGGCCAGCCGGGTCGCGGCATCGGTGTACTTGCTGTATTGCGCCAGGTAGCGCTCCTGCTGCGCAGCGGCGTCGCGCAGCAGTGTCTGGGCCTCGCTGCGATTGGCGCGCAGGACGTACTGGCGATAGCTGGGGATGGCGATGCCGGCCAGCAGCGCGAGGATGCAGACCACTACCATCAGCTCGATCAGCGTGAAGCCTTGCACCTGGCTCGCGGGCATACGGATGGACATCAGGGGTACCCCGTGGGCAGGTTGAAATTCAGGATCTGCCAGTTGAAGCGGCCCTGGTTGACCGGGTCGAAGAGCTGTACGGGCAGGCGGCTGCCGTCGGGGGTATAGAGGTTGCCGCCGATGCGTGTCACCGGGCCTTCGATCTGGATGCCGCTGGCGCGTTCACTGAAGGAGCCGTCGCCTGCCAGGTCGAAGACGTTGAAGCTCAGCGCCCCTCCGGTCTTCGGGTTGACGGCGAGCAGCCAGTAGGTGATCCCGGCACTGCAGGGGTCGGCGTTGGGCTTGCTGACGGTGACGAAAAGAACGTCGCCGAGCATGAAGGGCTGGTCGAGGATCATCTCGCTGTCGGCCAGATCGAAGTACCAGCCTCGGATGCCGACGCCACGCTTGCCGCTGCTGTCCCAGCTCACGCTGGCGCTGCTCAGTTGCCGGACCAGGGTGCTGCCGCCGCTGTGGCTGACGGTTTCCTCGGTGAGCGTCTGCTTCTGCAGGTCGCCCAGTCTGGTCAGGGTGGCGGGATCGCCGGCGCCATCGACGTGGGCGAGGTAGTCGGTCTGGTCCCAGAACCCATAGAGCGATTGCGCGGTGGCCGGGCCTTCTTTGTCGCTGCCTTCGAAGTACTTGCCCGTGCCGGCCAGCACCAGCTGCCCGCCGCGCGGATGCTGGGTGACTTCCGGTGCCGCGCTCACAGCCTGGCCCCGTGCGCTGGCGAGGCTGGCCAGCAGGCTTGCCTTGGCATCGATGCCGCCTTGGCGATACAGGTTGCCCTGAAGGCTGCCGTAATAGCGCTGGGCGAGTTCCCCGGGGCTGGCGGCCTGGGTCCAGGCGACCGTGCTGGCGACGTCACCGTCGCCGCCGGTGGCGTGGCTGGCGGCATCGATCCGGCCGTCGGCCAGGCGGATCGACAGCGAATAGCCCTTGCCCGCGTCGTAGCCATTGCCAGTGAGGATGTAGGGCTCGCCATCGAAGGAGGTGATGACCGGGCGCTCCAGCAGGTAGCCGAAGTCGATGGTCTTGCCGTCGCGGCTGGTTGCGCGGGCGGTGTGCTCCCAGAGCAGCGCGGGCGAGTCCGGATCGGTTATGTCCAGGGCGAACAGCCCGCGCCCGCCGCGTCCCGGCGCCATCACCAGGACAGTGCGCCAGGCACCGTCGAAATAGACATCCTGGGTGACGGCAGTGCCGTCGACGAAGAAGCGGTGCAGGTTGTTGGTGTTCTCCTCCTCCGAGCGCCCCGCGTAGTTTTTCGCCGGCAGGTAGTTGAGCTTGTCGACCACGGCGGCAGGGATGAAGGCCCAGCGTTCCCGGCCCGTTTCGTCGAAGGCATGCAGCATGCCGTCGTTGGCACCGACGTAAATGCGCCGTTCGCGGTCCGCGTGGTCCTGACGGAAGGTTTCGTAGCCCGTGGTGCGGGCGGCTTTCTCCAGGTAGTAGGTGACGCTGGAGGGGGCGCCGACTACGACCGGCGAGGAGTAGATGATGTCGCCGAGCAGATGGTTGCGCGCACGGAACGTGGCGTCTTCGTCACTGCGGTCGCCACGCAGCCAGGCAAGGCGACGCTGGCCGAGATGGTCGCGAGTCTGGGTGCCGGGCGCCTTGTCGAGCAGGTCCTGCTGTGAGGTCGCGAGGTTGTCCCAGGCGAAGGCCTGGAGGCTCCCACTTGGACGGTCGGGGCGTGAGTTGAAGTAGAGGTTGCGGCTCCCAGGCGAGCGCTGGTCGAGCTGGTTGCGGAAGGACAGCGCGGTATTGGCCTGGGCGTTGCCGTCGGCATCGAGGCGGTATTGCAGGATGTCGCCGCTCCAGTCGTTGGGCTGGTAGCTGGCGCGGTAGAGGTAGGTGTCGGTGCTCAGCGAGGTCGAGCTGGCGCCTGCCGCGGCGACCGCCAGCTGGTTGGTGGAAATGCTGCTGACGATGGCCTGGAAGGCCTGTACCAGTTCGCTGGTGGAGTCGGCGCTGAAGAACTCGCCACGGGCGTTCAGCGCACCATGCCAGAGCGCCGCCACCTTGCCTTCGTTGGCGGTTACCGTCATGCCGTCCAGCACCGTGCTGCCGCTGGGGTTGGGCCAGCTCTTGCTGCCATCGAGCAGTTGCGGGTAGGAACCCGAGTAGGTGTCACCTCCCCACTGCAGGTACTTCAGTGTCGGGCCGAGGCCCAATCCCACGGTGTAGGTGGTGACGTGCTGCCAGGTGGCCGGATCGTTCTTCGGATTCCAGTAGTCGTTGCCGTCGCGGTAGCGCGGCGGGACCTTGTTCTCCAGATCGGCGCGCGCATCGGTCGCCCAACCGAGGAAGATGTTGTCGGCCAGGGTATTGGACCACTTGTCGTAGAAAGGCGCGCTGGCGGCGAAGGCCTTTCCGTCGGGCAGGGTGCGCGTGGTGCCGTCGGCATTGTTGCCACCGGAGCCGTCACCGAAGCCATCGGTCATCAGCAGGTGGTAGGTGGGGCGGCAGGCGTACTCGGTCTTCACGTCGCGCGTGGCGCCCGGCGCGCGAGCATAGGGGTTGTACGCGGACGTGCTGGAGAGGTAGCTGTTGACCCGGTTCTGCGCGGCGCCCAGCGGGGTACCGCCACTGGCGACCAGGCGGCTGGTGAAGGTGAAGAAGTCAGCCTTGTGCTGGTCGGCGAAGGCCGCCAGGGTCTGGTTGCCGCAGGTTGTGGAGGACAGGTTGAAGTTGGTGTTGTAGCAGCTGTTCAGCCCCTGCCAGGTCACGCGGATATGATCGGGCAGCTCGAACAATGCCAGGTTGGCGGCGGTGCGCGTCGCGAGCTGGCGAGTACGGTAGAAGGAAAACCAGTTGGCGTAGTTCTGTTTTTCCTCTGCCGTCGTGACCCAGCGAGGCGCGAAGCAGCTCTTGGTGCAGGCGTTTGCATTGGTGTACGAGTAGTCGGTTGCGCAGTTCTGTACGGCGCTGAGCGCATTGGTGGCAACGTTGCGGGCATGCGGACAGGCGGCGTCGAACTGGTAGTAGTGGGCGTATTGCTTGTAGCTGTCGGTGGTGTTGACAGCCTGGATCGAGTTCTGCCCGTAGCCGTTGCCGGTGTACCTGTTCAGGTCCAACGTCCCGGTCTGGAGGGTGAGGAAGCCGTCGTAGTACGCCTTGTCGAACTGGGTGGTGTAGCGCTCGCTGATGAGGCGCCCACCGCTGAAGGTGACCTTCCACGGCGCTTCGTAGGTGATCGCCGGGTTGTAGTACATCGGGTTGTACGACGCGGAGCGGTTGGCGATGGTGTAGGAACTCATGCCGTCGGGCGTGTAGGCGCTGGTCATGCTGCCGGAGTCGTCGAGGGTGACGATCAGGTTCGGCGAGACGCCCTCGACCAGGAACAGCGGTGCCTGGCTCGGCGTGGCGGCCGCAGCGTTGCCGCCGGCGAGCACAGCGGCTCCCAGCAGTGCGCCACGCAGGAGGGTTTCAGCGTTGCACACGGGCGTACTCCTGCAGGCGTACCTGGGCCTGGTCGGTGATGCCGGTGGCAAGGGCGTTCACCTGCAGCAGCAGGGTGCCGCTGCCGGCCAGGCAGTCGGCCATGGCGCTGGAGGAGCGGCTTTCGCACTGGGCGGCCACATACCAGCGTGGCGCGCGGCTGAGTTCATCCAGCTCGCCCGGACTGGCGAGGTCGTTGCCGCGGTAGGTGCGCGCTTTCGTGATGAGGGCGCTGCTGGCCGGGTCGGAAGGGTTCAGCCAGAGACGGTCGCAGAGCAGCACCTGCTGCTGGTCCTGCGCGGTATCGATGCAGTCGTCGACGGTGCCCACCGCCATGCTCGGGCTATGTCGACTGCGGTACAGCGCCTCGTTGATGGCCGAGGTGGCGCCGCCCAGCGCCGCCTGATAGTCGCGGGCGTCGGCGAGGCTGTTGTCCAGTAGCAGGCCGTTGCGCAGATTGCCCAGGGTCAGGATGCTCAGGCCGAGCAGCAGGATCAGGGCGATCAACAGGGTCTGGCCGCGTTGCCGGGTCATGGCTGGTTCCTCAGGTAGAGCGTCTGCGCGAAGGCGCCGCACAGCCCGCGCGTACCGGTGTCCTTCTGCTGGTCGCCGAGCGGGTCGGGATAGGTGCAGTTCTCCGGCAGCAGCGGGCGGGTCGAAGTCAGCACCAGGCCGACGCGGACCTGGTTGACCGAGGCGGCGAGGAAACGCAGGTCGTGGATGCCCGTGGCGAGCACCGCCTCGCCGGCGGAAGCGCTGTTGTTGGTCTTGCAGCGCAGCTCGCCGTTCGAGAAGTACAGGTGGCTTACCAGTACCAGCGGCGTGCCGCTGTCGGTATCGCTGTAGAGGGCGCCGCCACTGCAGTCCTGCTGGAACTGTGCGTCGACCCGCTGCGAACGCTGGTAGCGCAGACACAGGCCCTTGCCGTTGGCGTCGACGGAACTGACCTTGCCAGCGCCAAAGCTGCAGCCGGTACGGCTGTCGGTCAGCGAAGGGAAGGGGCCGTCGCGGTCGAGGATGAAGTCGAATTGCGTGGCGTCCTGGGCCACGGCATGGCGTTGCCAGGCGACGTAACCGGCATGCCCGGCCTCGTTCTGCAGCAGGTCGAGGAGGAAGCGCGCGCGGCTTTGGTTCTGTTGCTGGGCATTGTTGAAGGCAGCGTGGTCGCTGCCCGACAGGTAGATCTGCAGCACGGTGAACAGCACCAGGGTGCCGAGCGCCAGCGCGACCATGAGCTCGATCAGTGACAGGCCTTTCTGTGTGCTGGCGTTCATGGCTGGAAACTCAGTCGATAGCGCTCGACGCCACCGTCAGCGTCCGCGCTCAGGCAGGCGGAGTCGGCGTCCTCGGCAACGGTCGGGCTGCCGTTGCGGCAGTTGCGGCTGTGCCAGGCCAGCTGGATCAGCAGCAGGGGCTGTTTCGAACCGCTGGCGCAGGATTTACCGTCGCGGGTGGCGCAGATGAAGGTGGAGTCCTTGAGCAGTTCGTCGTCGGTGACGAGTCGGCGCTGCACCTGCGCCGTCCAGCAGGCCAGCTCGCGACGGATCCTGTCGCTCGCGCCGAGCCCGCTGGTGACGCAGGACGCACCGCTGCCCAGGCTGGGGAACGCGCTGCCCTTGGCCACCAGGAATGCCGCATCGTCCCTGAGCTTGCCCTCACGGACCAGCCCCTCGCGGTTGGCCTGCATGCTGCGGGCGAGATCGGCCGCCAGAAGGATCGCGTTCTGCCGCTGCTGGCTGTCGTGGGCGTAGCTGATGCTGCGCGCCTGCAGGGCCAGCATGCCCAGCAGCCCAACGCTGGTGAGCATCACCGCGACCATGACCTCGATCAGGTAGAAGCCCCGCTCGCTGGGCATCGGCCTCATTCGCATACCCATGCCGCTCCGCTGCGTTGCAGGCAGACCTGGCTGCTGTAGCTGCCGGACACGAGGGTGAAGACCAGCGGGTAGTCGAGGCCGGATTCGGCGATACCGTTGCCGTCGAAGACTACCCTTGCGGCGCTGGTGCTGGTCTGGACCTGCACCTTGGCCGAGTCGTCCAGCTGGGTGCGGCGCAGTTCGATGGCCTGGCTGCCAGCCAGGTCGCCGCCACGCCGCTGGGACACCACCAGCATCGAAGCCCAGTCACCGGATGCCTGCGGTGTGACGCTGATTTCCTGGTGGCTGATCTGCGCCTGCGCGCGGGCATATTGCAGCAGGCCGATCAGTTGCTTGCCGCCGCTCTGGGCGCGGTTGCGGTTGATCAGCAGGTCGAAGGAGGGCACTGCGATACCCAGCAGGATCGCCAGGATCGCGATGGTCACCAGGGTCTCGACCAGGGTGATGCCGCGTTGGCTCGCAAGCCGGGTGAAGGTAGCGCTACGGGGTGAATCCATGTTCTCGCCATCGACTGGGGTGCGCCGGGCGGCGCAGCCTTCCGTGCCAGTGCACGGTCCTTGATGGCGAGGTTTTTATCGCGATGAGCGGGAGGGGCGATTTAAGACGATTCTTAAAGACGGCGATCACCTGCGCGGCATGTGGTCGCGTTCACGGCAGGGCCTTCCTGCTCAGCCACCGAGCAGGAAATTACCCCGTGACGGCCCGTCGTCTCCTTCCAGCGCAGGTAGCTGCGCCTCGTCCTTCAGGTTCACTCCCGACAGCTGCCGGCGGCACGCCTCGCGCATCAGGTAGAGCAGGCGGTGCGTGGCCAGGCCGTAGCTCAAACCCTCCAGGCGCACGTTGGAGATGCAGTTGCGGTAGGCGTCGTTCAGGCCGACCTTCGGCGCCCAGGTGAAGTACAGGCCGAGGCTGTCCGGTGATGACAGGCCGGGGCGCTCGCCGATCAGGATCACCACCATCTTCGCCCGCAGCAACTCGGCCACTTCATCGGCGACGGCGACCCGGCCCTGTTGCACCAGGGCGACCGGCGACAGGCTCCAGCCTTCGTTGCGCGCCTGTTCTTCCATGCGTTCGAGGAAGGGCAGGCTGTGGCGCTGCACGGCCAGCGAGGAAAGCCCGTCGGCGATCACCACGGCGAGGTCGTAGCCTTGTGGATGGCGCTCGGCATGGCGGCGCAGGATCGCTGCCGAATCTTCGTTCAGGCGGCGGCCGAGATCGGGGCGTTGCAGATAGGTGTCGCGGTCGGCGGCGGCGCTGTGCAGCAGCAGCGTCTCGCGGCCGTGTTCAGACAGTTGCGCGGCGAGCCCGTCGCGGTCGAACGGCAGGTGCACGGCGTCACGCGCCTGGGCATGGGCGAACTGGAAATCCAGCTGCGCACTGGTCGGCAGGCTGGTGCCGGCACGGCCCAGGGCGATGCGCGCGGAGGTCAGCCGGCGCAGCTCCTGCCAGGGATTGGGGGTGAAGCTGTCGCTCATCGAAGACTCCTCAGGCGAGCGGCCCTCAGGACAGTTGCGCAAGCGCATGGCGGAAGGCGCCGGGAAGCTGGCTGGCCATGTGCACGCGGCCGTCCTGCTGGTGGAGAATTTCCATGCGCGCAAGCCACGCCTCGAACTCCGGCGCCGGCCGCAGGCCCAGCGTCTGGCGCGCGTAGAGCGCGTCGTGGAAGGAGGTGGTCTGGTAGTTGAGCATCACATCGTCGGAACCCGGGATGCCCATGATGAAGTTGATGCCGGCCACGCCCAGCAGGGTCAGGAGCATATCCATGTCGTCCTGGTCGGCCTCGGCGTGGTTGGTGTAGCAGATGTCGCAGCCCATGGGCACGCCGAGCAGCTTGGCGCAGAAGTGATCCTCCAACCCGGCGCGGATGATCTGCTTGCCGTTGTACAGGTATTCCGGGCCGATGAAGCCGACCACGGTGTTCACCAGGAACGGCTTGAAGTGCCGCGCCACCGCGTAGGCGCGGGTCTCGCAGGTCTGCTGGTCGACGCCGTGGTGGGCGTTGGCCGACAGCGCGCTGCCCTGGCCGGTTTCGAAGTACATCAGGTTGTCGCCCAGGGTGCCGCGCTTCTGCGACAGTCCCGCCTCGTAGCCTTCCTGGAGGATCGACAGGCTCACGCCGAAGCTGGCGTTGGCCGCTTCGGTACCGGCGATGGACTGGAACACCAGGTCCAGCGGCGCGCCACGGTTGATCGCCTCGATGGAACTGGTGACGTGGGTGAGCACGCAGGACTGGGTGGGAATCTCGTAGCGCTGGATGATCGCGTCGAGCATCTCCAGCAGCGTGCAGATCGACTGCAGGCTGTCGGTGGCCGGGTTGATGCCGAGCATGGCATCGCCGTTGCCGTAGAGCAGGCCGTCGAGCACGCTGGCGGCGATGCCCGCCGGGTCATCCGTGGGGTGGTTGGGTTGCAGCCGCGTCGACATGCGCCCGCGCAGCCCCATGGTGTTGCGGAAACGGGTGACCACGCGGATTTTTTGCGCCACCAGCACCAGGTCCTGCACGCGCATGATCTTCGATACCGCGGCTGCCATTTCCGGCGTCAGCCCCGGCGCCAGGGCGCGCAGGCTGGTTTCGTCGGCGGCATCGCCGAGCAGCCAGTCGCGCAGGCCGCCGACCGTGAGGTGGCTGACCGGGGCGAAGGCTTCGCGATCATGGCTGTCGATGATCAGCCGGGTGACCTCGTCGCTCTCGTAGGGGATCAGCGCCTCGTCGAGGAAGTGCTTGAGCGGGATATCGGCCAGCGCCATCTGCGCGGCCACGCGCTCGGCGTCGCTGCCGGCGGCGACCCCGGCGAGGCGGTCGCCGGAGCGCGCCGGGCTGGCCTTGGCCATCACCTCGCGCAGGCTGTCGAAGCGCCAGGTCTGGCCACCGATGCTGTGGGCGAATCCGGACATGCTGACCTCTCTCAGCCCTGGCTGGCGAAGGATGCTTCGGTGCCGCGGTTGAGGCTGATGACGATGCTGCAGCAGGAGCAGCCGCCGATCATCAGCACCAGGAACACTGAGGCGATGACGCTATTGAACCATAGCATCGCGGCCAGGCAGACCAGCGCCAGCACCAGGGCGATGGCCGGGACCAACGGGTAGCCCGGCGCGCGGAAGCTGCGCTCCAGGTCCGGCTCGCTGCGGCGCAGCTTGAACAGGCTGAACATGCTCATGATGTACATGACGATGGCGCCGAACACGCTCATGGTGATCATCGCCGCGGTCAGGGTCATGCCCTGCAGGCTGATCAGGCTGTCGCTGAAGATCGCTGCGATACCCACGACACCGCCAGCGAGGATGGCGCGGTGCGGGGTCTGGAAGCGCGAGAGTTTGGCCAGACTACGTGGCAGGAAGCCCGCGCGAGCCAGGGCGAAGAACTGCCGCGAGTAACCGAGGATGATGCCGTGGAAGCTCGCCACCAGGCCGAACAGGCCGATCCACACCAGCATGTGCATCCAGGTGGAATTGTTGCCGACCACGGCTTTCATCGCCTGCGGCAGCGGGTCGTTGATGTTCGACAGCGCGCGCCAGTCGCCCACGCCGCCGGCGAAGATCATCACGCCGATGGCCAGCGTCACCAGGGTCAGGATGCCGGCGATGTAGGCGCGCGGGATGGTGCGTTTCGGGTCTTTCGCCTCTTCGGCAGCCATGGCCGCGCCCTCGATGGCGAGGAAGAACCAGATGGCGAAGGGAATCGCCGCGAAGATGCCGGCCATGGCCGGGGCGCCGAACACGTCCGAGCCGGCCCAGCCGTTGAGCACGAAGTTGCTGAAGCTGAAGCCCGGCGCCACCACGCCCATGAACACCAGCAGCTCGGCCACCGCCAACACCGTCACCACCAGCTCGAAGGTGGCGGCGATGCTCACGCCGAGGATGTTCAGGGTCATGAAGATCACGTAGGCGCCGGTCGCGGCCCACTTCGGATCGAGGCCGGGGAACTGCACGTTGAGGTAGGCGCCGATGGCCATGGCGATGGCCGGCGGGGCGAAGACGAATTCGATCAGGGTGGCGATGCCGGCGATCATCCCGCCGGTCTTGCCGAACGCCCGCAGGCTGTAGGCGAACGGCCCGCCAGCGTGGGGGATGGCGGTGGTCAGTTCGGTGTAGCTGAAGATGAAGCAGGTATACATCACCGCGACCATCAGCGTGGTGACGAGGAAACCCAGGGTGCCGGCGGCGGCCCAGCCGTAGCTCCAGCCGAAGTACTCGCCGGAGATCACCAGGCCCACGGCGAGCCCCCAGAGGTGCAGGGTGCCCAGCGTTGGTTTGAGTTGTGATGCGCTCATTGTTGTTGTTCCTCTCTCCGCAAGGGGTAGGCCGCAGATGGCGGGCCGCAGGGGCGTGGACGGATACCTGAGCCTCGATGGTAGTGGCGCACTGCCGCGCAAGACTTGACCGCTGGAATCGGCTTTCGCCGCGCAGGGTCAACTGGCTGTTACCCATTGCCCCACACGGCGCCCGGTGCCCGTTTCTGGTGCCCAATTCCTCGCATCTGCCCTCTGCGGTGGCAGCTGCAGGCCAGGCGTGGCGCCGTGTCCGGCTGATCGGTAATGCATGGCGAGGCACGGGAATTGCTTTGTTTATTCGTTCCCTACCTTCCGGGAGACATGTGCCTTGCGCGTCTCAAAACAAGATCGGTAACCGACATGAGCCAGCCTCTGTTTTCTCCGTCCGGCCTTAGCCTGCCCCTGGCCAGCAATATCGGCGTGCTGTCTGCTGCCGCCAGCGGCCTGGGTCGTTTCATCGGCGACCAGGGCGGTGATATCGACCGCGTCTTCGGCCGTGCCGGCATTGACCCGGAACGCCTGCTGCATCCCACCCTGAGCCTGGCGCTGACCAACTATTGCCAGGTGCTGGAAGAAGCCGCGCGACAGTCGGGCTGTGACAACTTCGGGCTGCGCTACGGCGAGCAGTTCCGCCCGCGCGAACTGGGCCTGCTGGGCTACGTCGGGCTGTGTTCCGAGACGCTGGAAGACGCGCTGAAGAACTTCGCCGCCGCCTTTCCCTATCACCAGCACGACACGCTGATCCGCCTGGTGGATTGCGGCGAGTGCTACCGCTTCGACTACCAGGTCCGCCACGGCGCGATCCTCGACCGCCGCCAGGACGCCGAGCTGACCCTGGGCATGGCGCTGAACCTGATGCGCCATGCGCTCGGCCCCGAGTGGGCGCCTCGTGCGGTGAGCTTCGAGCATGCACGGCCCGAAGGCTGGCAGGAACATGGCCGGGTGTTCGACGCGCCGGTGCTGTTCCAGCGCGGCTGCAACTCGATGCTGATTCCCAAGCGCGACCTCTACGGCCGGCAGATGCCCGAGCGCGATGCCAACCTGCTGTTCCTGGTGCAGGACGTGATTCGTCGTCTGGGCGAACAAAGTGGCGCGCCCAACCTGGTCGAGGACGCCGGCACGCAGATTCGCCTGGCGCTGGCCGATGGCGAGCCTTCGCTGGAACTGATCGCCGAGCAACTGGAACTCACCAGCGCCGGCCTGCAGCGCCGCCTGCGCGAGGCTGGGCTGAGCTTCAGCCAACTGGTGGAAAACACCCGCCGCGAATTGGCACTGCATTACCTTCGTCAGCCGCAGCGACCGATTTCCGAGTTGGCGCCGTTGCTGGGTTATTCCGAGACCAGTGCCTTCTCCCGCGCCTTTCGCCGCTGGTTCGGCGTGAGTCCTCGGCAGTGGCGGAGTGATGTGGGCTGATATTCCCCGCTCTAGAGGTGAAATCTGCGCTCGGGATTACCCTCACCCTAACCCTCTCCCAGGGGGAGAGGGGACCGTTCGGAGCAGGATGAAACCATAGCGTCAGTCGACTCGAGCTGCCCCCTCTCCCTGAGGGAGAGGGTTGGGGTGAGGGGGAGGTGTTCACTCGGACTAACCAGAAGGAGATCGTTGTTCTTGCAGGTTCAGCATCCTGCTCTGGAGCGGGCACCGTCTGCGATGATCAGCCACAGATTTCCCTCAGGAATAAAAAAGCGCGGCTCGAAAGCCGCGCAAAGATCGATTCGGGGGAGACCGCCCGGCGAGCCGGGCGGGGTCAATCAGCAGCGCGCAATCAGAAGAAGCCCAGCGGGTTGATGTCGTAGCTGACCAGCAGGTTCTTGGTCTGCTGGTAGTGGTCGAGCATCATCTTGTGGGTCTCGCGGCCCACGCCGGATTTCTTGTAGCCACCGAAGGCGGCGTGCGCCGGGTACAGGTGGTAGCAGTTGGTCCATACGCGGCCAGCCTTGATGCCACGACCCATGCGGTAGGCGCGGTTGATGTCGCGGGTCCAGACGCCGGCGCCGAGGCCGTACTCGGTGTCGTTGGCGATGGCCAGTGCTTCGGCTTCGTCCTTGAAGGTGGTGACGCCCACCACCGGCCCGAAGATTTCTTCCTGGAACACGCGCATCTTGTTGCTGCCCTTGAGCAGCGTCGGCTGGATGTAATAGCCGGTGGACAGGTTGCCATCGAGCTTCTCGACCGAGCCGCCGACCAGGATCTGAGCGCCTTCCTGCTGGGCGATGTCGAGGTAGGAGAGAATCTTCTCGTACTGCTGCTGCGAGGCCTGGGCGCCGACCATGGTGTCGGTGTCCAGCGGGTCGCCGCGCTTGATCGCCTTCACCTTCTTCATCACCACGTCCATGAACTGCGGGTAGATGGATTCCTGCACCAGTGCGCGGGACGGGCAGGTGCACACCTCGCCCTGGTTGAAGAAGGCCAGCACCAGGCCCTCGGCAGCCTTCTCGATGAAGGTCGGCTCGGCCTGCATGATGTCTTCGAAGTAGATGTTCGGGCTCTTGCCACCCAACTCCACGGTGGACGGAATGATGTTCTCGGCGGCGCACTTGAGGATGTGCGAGCCCACCGGGGTCGAGCCGGTGAAGGCGATCTTGGCGATGCGCTTGCTGGTGGCCAGCGCTTCACCAGCCTCCTTGCCGAAGCCCTGGACGACGTTGAGCACGCCCTTGGGCAGCAGGTCGCCGATCAGCTCCATCAGCACGCAGATGCCCAGCGGGGTCTGCTCGGCCGGCTTGAGCACGATGCAGTTGCCGGCGGCCAGCGCCGGGGCGAGCTTCCACGCGGCCATCAGCAGCGGGAAGTTCCACGGGATGATCTGCCCGACCACGCCCAGCGGTTCATGGATGTGGTAAGCGACGGTGCTGTCGTTGATCTCGGCGGCGCTGCCTTCCTGCGCGCGGATGCAGCCGGCGAAGTAGCGGAAGTGGTCGGCGGCCAGCGGGATGTCGGCGTTGAGGGTTTCGCGCACCGGCTTGCCGTTGTCCCAGGTCTCGGTGACGGCCAGCAGTTCCAGGTTCTGTTCGATGCGGTCGGCGATCTTCAGCAGCACCAGCGAGCGGTCCTGCACCGAGGTGCGACCCCAGGCGTCGGCGGCGGCATGGGCGGCGTCCAGCGCCTTGTCGATATCCTCGGCGGTGGAGCGGGGGAATTCGGCGATGGGCTGACCATTCACCGGCGAGGTGTTGGTGAAGTACTGACCCTTCACCGGCGGGACGAATTCGCCGCCGATGTAGTTGCCGTAGCGCGCCTTGAACGAAACGATGGCGCCTTCGCTACCGGGATGGGCATAACGCATGGTCGGATCTCCTGGGTCTTGTGCTTGTTGGGGAGGACGTTGATCAAGCGTAGAGCAAGGGCCGGGCCATGCCAGTGAAAGCCCCGCGCCGCTTGGGTTGCGGCGAATCGAGCCGGGCGCCGGAAATCGCCCTGTAACGCCCCTGGCACACGGCTGGGTGACACTTTGTCCCGTATTCGTGACAGTCGTGACCTGACGGTCGGACAGGCGTTGCATTGGTTTGACGCGTGGGGGATGCTGTTCTGCGTTCCGCCGAATTGTCTGACAAACAGTCGCTGGAATCCGGGGCTGCCTCCCCGTCCCCCAAGCGGAGAACAACAAGAATGCGCGCCAACGATTTGAGCCGCCACGCCCGCCAGGTCATGACCGTGGCCGAGGGCAAGGCCCGCGCCGGAGCGCCCGGTGCGGACCCATCGATCGCCCGCTCCTGGATGCGCTGCCTGGAGCAGTACCACCTCGACCCGGCGCAACCCATGGCGCCGACGGTGCTGGAACATGCGCGCATGCTCGAGGTCCGCGAGCACCATCGCCAGGTGCTGGAAATCGCCAGCGGCGAGATGAACAGCCTGCACCAGCAGCTCTCCGGCGCCGGCCATGCGGTGCTGCTCACCGATTCCCGTGGCGTCATTCTCAATTGCGTGAGCGAAGCCGCCGAGCGCCGCACGTTCGAGCAGGCCGGGCTGTGGCTCGGCGCCGACTGGAGCGAAGCGCGCGAGGGCACCAACGGTATCGGGACCTGCCTGGTGGAGCGTCAGGCGCTGACCATTCACCAGGACGAACATTTCCGCAGCCGCCACACCGGGCTGACCTGCTCGGCCAGCCCGGTGTTCGACCCGCAGGGCGAGCTGCTGGCGGTGCTCGACGTTTCCTCCGCGCGCCGCGACGTGTCGCGGCAGAGCCAGTTCCACACCATGGCGCTGGTCAACCTGTCGGCCAAGGCCATCGAGAGCTGCTACTTCCTGCGGCATTTCGAGGACCAGTGGCTGCTGCGCTTCCACCTGCAGCCGGACGGCCTCGGCCTGTTCAGCGAAGGCCTGCTGGCTTTCGGCGCTGACGGGCGAATCCGCGCGGCGAACCAGAGCGCGATCAACCTGCTCGGCAGCCGCCGGGACAGCCTGGTCGGCCGCTCGCTGGAACAGTTCTTCGATTGCCGGCTGGACGACCTGTTCAGCCGCGCCGACCCGCAGCCCAATGCCAGTTGGCCGTTGCGCACCCACGCCGGGCGCACTCTCTATGCGCTGCTGCGCGGCCGGCGCCCCATCGCCGCCGCGCCGGTGCTGCCGCGTGCGCCGCTGGCGAAAGGGCTGTGCATCGAGGATCCGCAACTGGCCCATGATTTCCGCCGGGCGCTGAAGGTCTACGCCCACGACGTGCCGCTGTTACTGCAGGGCGAGACCGGCACCGGCAAGGAAGCTTTCGCCCGCGCCGTGCACCTGGGTGGCGAACGTGCCGGCAAGGCTTTCGTCGCGCTGAACTGCGCGGCGATCCCCGAGACCCTGATCGAGAGCGAGCTGTTCGGCTACCGCGGCGGCAGCTTCACCGGCGCGCGCAAGGAAGGCATGCGCGGCAAGTTGCAGCAGGCCGACGGCGGCACGCTGTTCCTCGACGAGATCGGTGACATGCCGCTGGCGTTGCAGACGCGCCTGCTGCGCGTGCTGGAGGAGCGCCAGGTAGTGCCCATCGGCGGCGAGCCGCTGGACGTCGACATCCGCCTGATCAGCGCCAGCCACCGTGACCTGGAAGCGCTGGTGGCCGCCGGGCAGTTCCGTGAAGACCTCTACTATCGCCTCAATGGTTTGGTCGTCGCATTGCCGCCGCTGCGCGAGCGCGAAGACCGTGGTGCGTTGCTCGATCACCTGCTGGCCGAGGAGAGCAAGGGCCGCTCGGTGCGACTGGACGACGACGTGCGCCGGCACCTGCTCGATTTCCCCTGGCCGGGCAACGTGCGCCAGCTGCGCAACGTGCTGCGCACGCTCTGTGCGCTGTGCGAGGGCGGACGCATCCATATGACCGACTTGCCGGCGGACCTGCGACGTACTTCGGCTCCCGTTCTTGTTGCGGTACCGGTGAGCGAGGAGGGCGGCGACACCCTCGGCGCCGCCGAGCGCGACGCACTGCTGGCAGTGCTGGAAGCGCAGCGCTGGCACGTCAGCCGCGCCGCGCAGCAGCTGGGCATCAGCCGTAACACGCTGTACCGCAAGCTCAATCGCCACGGCCTGAACCGGAGAACTCTTTCGTAGGATGGCGTGAGGCGCAGCGATACCCATCAAGGCAGCGCGGCCGAAACAGCATGGGTATCGCTTCGCTCCACCCATCCTGCGGTCCTCGTCTGTGACGGCTTTCGCTGCTCACCGGGAACCGCCTCCCCACCTCGTCGTCTGATGCCCCGGCGGCGGGCCGCGCGGGGGCGCGCTGTGCTACTCTGCCGCCCATTCGAAGCGCCTGGAAAGGCTTGATTGCAGGAGTCTGCATGCATATCCACATCCTCGGCATCTGCGGCACCTTCATGGGCTCGCTGGCCGTCCTGGCCAAGGAGCTGGGCCACCGCGTGACCGGTTCCGACGCCAACGTCTACCCGCCCATGAGCACCCAGCTGCAAGCCCAGGGCATCGAGCTGATGCAGGGCTACGACCCCGCGCACCTGGAGCCGGCTCCGGACCTGGTGGTGGTCGGCAACGCGCTGTCGCGCGGCAACCCCGCCGTAGAATACGTGCTGAACAAGGGCCTGCCCTACGTCTCCGGCCCGCAGTGGCTGGCCGACCACGTGCTGCAGGGCCGCTGGGTCCTGGCCGCCGCCGGCACTCACGGCAAGACCACCACCAGCAGCATGCTGGCCTGGGTGCTGGAACATGCGGGCATGAGCCCGGGCTTCCTGATCGGCGGTGTGCCGCAGAACTTCGGCGTCTCCGCGCGCCTGGGCGGCACGCCGTTCTTCGTGGTCGAGGCCGACGAGTACGACAGCGCCTTCTTCGACAAGCGCTCGAAGTTCGTCCACTACCACCCGCGCACGGCGATCCTGAACAACCTGGAATTCGACCACGCGGACATCTTCCCCGACCTCGCCGCCATCGAGCGGCAGTTCCACCACCTGGTGCGGACCATTCCCGGTGAAGGCCTGGTCATCCACCCCACCTCCGAAACCGCGCTCAAGCGGGTGATCGACATGGGTTGCTGGACGCCGGTGCAGACCACCGGCGAAGGCGGCCAGTGGCAGGCGCGCCTGCTCAGCGAAGACGGCTCGCACTTCGAAGTCCTGTTCGACGGCAAACCCCAGGGCACCGTGGACTGGGAACTGACCGGCCAGCACAACGTCGCCAACGCGCTGGCCTGCCTCGCGGCGGCCCGTCATGTCGGTGTGGTGCCGGAGCTGGGCTGTGCTGCGCTGTCGGCCTTCAAGAGCGTCAAGCGGCGCATGGAGAAGGTCGCCGAGGTCAACGGCGTGACTATCTACGACGACTTCGCCCACCACCCGACTGCCATCGCCACCACCCTCGATGGCCTGCGCAAGCGCGTCGGTGATGCCAAGGTCATTGCCGTGGTCGAGCCGCGCTCCAACTCCATGAAGCTCGGCGCCCACCGCGACGGCCTGCCGGAGTCCGTGGTGCAGGCCGACAACGTGTTCTGGTACGCCCCGCCGAACCTCGGCTGGGACCTGGCCGCCACCGTGGCCGGCTCCACCGTGCCCACCCAAGTGTGCGATTCGCTGGAGGCCATCATCGAGGGTGTGAAGGCCATCGCCACGCCGGGCACCCAGGTGGTGGTCATGAGCAACGGCGGTTTCGGCGGCCTGCACGGCAAGCTGGCCCAGGCGCTGGAGGGCTGAGCATGGGGGGAGCCGAACGCGTCACCCTCGCCATGACCGGTGCCTCCGGTGCCCAGTACGGCCTGCGACTGCTCGACTGCCTGGTGCAGGAAGACCGCGAGGTGCACTTCCTCATCTCCAAGGCCGCGCAACTGGTGGTGGCCACCGAGACCGACGTGACCCTGCCGAGCAAGCCGCAGGCGATGCAGGCCTTTCTCAGCGAGTACACCGGCGCCGCGCCGGGGCAGATTCGCGTCTACGGCAAGGAAGACTGGATGGCCCCGGTGGCTTCCGGCTCCGGCGCGCCCAGCGCGATGGTGGTGGTGCCCTGCTCGACGGGGACGCTCTCGGCCATCGCCACCGGCGCCTGCAACAACCTGATCGAACGCGCCGCCGACGTGGCACTGAAGGAGCGCCGCCAGCTGATCCTGGTGCCGCGTGAGGCACCGTTCTCCAGCATCCACCTGGAGAACATGCTCAAGCTGTCCAATATGGGCGCGGTGATCCTGCCGGCCGCTCCGGGCTTCTATCACCAGCCGCAGACGGTGGACGACCTGATCGACTTCGTCGTCGCGCGCATCCTCAATCAACTGGGCATCCCCCAGGACATGCTGCCGCGCTGGGGCGAACACCATCTTGTCAGTGACGAATAAGCTCCTCGCCGCCCTGCTGCTGCTGCAACTGGGCGGTTGCGCCACCGTGAAGACCCTCAACGACAGCCGCCCCGGCGATCCGCTGATCTACGCCGGCACCCGGCTGGACTGGTATTCGCTGAATGGCGGCTGCTGCCCGAAGGATCATTTCGGCACCGACGCGCCGGCCTATCCCGGCCTCGACCTGCCCGGCAGCGCGCTGCTCGACACCTTGCTGCTGCCTCTGTCGATCGCCGCGGAACTGGGGGTTGGCCTGCAGGTGTGGGGCGGGAACTGAGCCCGATCCTGTAGGAGCGAGCTTGCTTGCGAACGGGGTTTGGTGCGGTGGCCGGCCCTCACCCTAACCCTCTCCCAAAGGGAGAGGGGACTGATCGGTGCTGTCCGGGCAGCGCATCGCTCCCTGAAACATCAGGAGAACTGTGGCCGTTACTTGTCGCGGAGGACTGCTCCCTCTCCCATTGGGAGAGGGTTGGGGTGAGGGGAAGGCCTGGACATCGTTTTTCCAGAAGAAGACCATTGCCCTACCGGCCAGGAAGGTCACTTGCCCAGCTTGCGCAACTCGTCCGATTCGACGACGCGGCTACCCTTGCCGGTTTCCAGCGCCAGGCGCCAGAGCGCGCGGGCCAGGGCGATGGCTTCGATGCCGTGCAGCTTGCCCGGCAGGATGCGCGAGAAGGGCGCGGCGAGCAGTTCGGCGAGGCGGATTTCCTCACGCTGACCCAGTAGCAGCGATGGCCGTGCGATGGTCAGCTGCGGCCAGCCTTGCTGGCGCAGGGCATCCTCCAACTCGCCCTTGACCCGGCTGTAGAAGATCGACGACTTGCTGTCCGCGCCCAGTGCGCTGACCACGATATAGTGCCGCGCGCCGAGTGCCAGGCCACGCTCGCCCAGGGCCAGCGGCAGGTCGAAGTCGACACTGCGGAAGGCCTCCTCGGAGCCGGCTTCCTTGAGCGTGGTGCCCAGGCAGCAGAACACCGTGTCCACCGGCTGGACCAGGTGCGGGATGAGCTCGGCCAGCGGGCCGATGGGGTTTTCCAGGCGTGGGTGCTCCGCCAGCTTCCTTCGGGCCGGAGCGATGACGCGCTTGACCGTGGGCTCGTTGAGCATGCGGTCGAGCAGATGTTCACCGGTCAGGCCGGTGGCGCCCGCTAGCAGGATATTCGTCGGTTTCGAGTACATCTGTGTTTCCCCTCTGACACACTTTCCAGCTTAGTTGCCACCCTGTCGTTTTGCCTGCGCATCGGTATTGCCGAGCGCCAGCTCTCCGTGCGACTGCTGCGCGCGCAGGGCCTGCCAGCGAGTAATGACCGCCTTCGGCGCCCAGAGTTGCGGCTCCGATGGTTCGAACTCTTCCTCCTTCTCGCGCTTGGCCACGGTAGCGCTGGCCAGCGTGAAGGCTTGCTTGAGGTCGTCGGTCTGCCGGAGGGCCTTGGCAAAGAGCGCGTCGCCGAAGTAGGTGAAGTCGGCCTCCTCGGAGCAGCCGAAGGACACCCGGTCGCTGCGTGCGGCGGTCATGATCAGGGTCTTGTCGTCCTTGAGCGCGGGGATGAAGCCACCGCTGTAGCAGGCGGAAATCACCAGCACCTTGTCGCGGTCCTTGAGCGGGGCGAGCAGGCTGGCCAGTTCGCTGGCCGGCAGGTCGTCGAGCTTGAGCCCCGGCATGTCCAGCACCAGCTGGTGGTCATGGGAGCCATGGCTGGTCAGGTAGATGAACACCAGGTCTTCCGGGCCGCTGCGTTCGGCGATGGTGCGCAGGGTGCGGGCCAGGGTTTCTCGGGTGGCCATGGGGCGGTCGGCGAGGTGGTCGCGATGGTTCACCAGGCGCACCACGCCGCGCGCGCCGAAGCGTTCGCCGAGCAGGTTGGCGACGTAGTCGGCCTCGCGCAGGAACACGCTCTGCTTGCCGTCGCCGCCGAGGCTGACGCCATAGAGCTCGATCGCCGGAGTGGATGGCGGGATGGCGGCCAGTTCCTTCTCCAGCAACGCGCCCTGTTCCAGCAAGCCGACTTCCAGTGGATTGGGCAGCCGCTTGCCGGTGGCATCCTGGCGCAGTTGCCCGGCATTCCAGACGCCTTTCTGCAGACTGCCGTCGCTGCGGGTGAGGGTGCCTTCGCCCGAGTATTCGCCGCGGGCGAAGCCTCCGCTGTAGACCTGGCCATCGGAGCGCGTCAGCGTGCCCTTGCCGTCGAAGCGCCAGAAGCGGAACTCGCCCTGGTAACGGCTGCCGTCGGTGCCGATGAACTCGCCCGGCCCGCTCAGCGCGCCAGCCTTGAAGCGGCCGAACCAGACATCGCCGTCGGCATTCTGGAAGCGCCCGGTCCCCTCGAACTGGTCGTTGCGGAACTCGCCGCTGTACTGGTCGCCCGCCTCGTCGCGGAAGATGCCCTTACCCTCCAGCACGCCGTTCCTGAAGGTGCCGCTGTACTGGTTGCCCAGGCTGTCCCGACGGGCGCCTTCGCCGTTGGCCTCGCCCTTGGCGAAGGCACCCTGGTGGCGGGTGCCGTCGGGCTGTTCGAGGCTGCCCAGGCCTTCGTAGCGACCCTTGCGGAAACCGCCGCTGTAGGTAGTGCCGCCCTGCGCAAGGCGGCCTTCGCCGTCGAACTCGCCGCGCTTGAACTGGCCTTCGTAGACGCTGCCGTCGGCATATTGCAGGCGGCCGCGCCCTTCGAATATTCCGTTGCGGAACTCACCTTCGTAGCTTGTACCGTTGCCGTCGTTCCATTTGCCCTGGCCGCTCTGCAGGCCCTTGTCGAAGCCGCCCTCGTACCAGGCGCCGTTGCTGTAATCGAGCCGCCCCGGCCCCTGCAGTTGACCGTTCACCAGCTCGCCGCGGTAGCGCGCGCCGTCGGGCAGGCGGGCGTCCGGTGGCGTCAGTGGTTCGCCCTCGCCGCAGGCAGCGAGGAACAGGACGAGGCTCAGGGGAAGGAGGTGGCGTGGCATCGGGAGGCTCGAATCGGCGGAGGGGCGCACTGGCAGTGTGACGCAAAAAAGCCCGCGGTCGCGGGCTTTTTTCTCATCGCTGCGAGCGGACCGTCAGACGAAGCACAGGCTCAGGGATTCGGCGATGTAGGCCGGCTTGGGCAGGCCTTCGATCTCCAGGGTGCAGCGCGCCTTGATCAACCACTGGCCGGGGTTCTTCTCGGTGATGTCGGTGATGGTCACCTGCAGGCGCACGCGCGAATCCACCGGTACCGGCTGGATGAAACGCACGCTGTCCAGGCCGTAGTTGACCACCATCTTCGGGTTTTCCGGCAGGACCAGCAGGCCCTCGCAGAGTTTCGGGATCAGCGACAGCGACAGGAAGCCGTGGGCGATGGTGCCGCCGAAGGGCGTCTTCTTCGCCTTTTCCGGGTCGACGTGGATGAACTGGTGGTCCTCGGTGCACTCGGCGAACTGGTTGATGCGCTGTTGATCGATGGTGATCCACTGCGAATGGCCCAGGTCCTTGCCGATGTAGTCCTTCAGTGCGCTTACGGGTACGAATGCCATGTTTCCTCCGGGGAATGCGTTGTTCTTCTAGTACGGCCTACGTGAAATCCGCCTGTAGATCAGCATGGCGCCCAGGAGCGGTCAAGCATTCATGCTTTGGGCGAATGCCGCGCCATAGCGGGCGCTGGGCGGGCATAATGTCGGCATATTGCGCTGGAGATCTTTCTGATGTTGCTACGCGGCCTGACCTGGCTGGTGCTGTTCCAACTGCTCGGCACGGGCCTGAATGCTCTCATCCTGCACATGATCCCCGGCCCGATCATTGGGCTGGTGCTGCTGTTCGCCTTCCTGGTGTGGAACGGCGAGGTGAGCAAGCCGGTCAACGAGGCGGCTGCCTCGCTGCTGCGCTACCTGCCGCTGTTGCTGGTGCCGGCGGCGGTCGGTGTTATGGCCTACGCGAAGCAGATCGCCGCGGACTTCTGGGCGATCGCCGGCGCACTGGCGTTGTCGCTGCTGGTGTCCTTCGTGTTCGCCGGCTGGCTGATGCAGAAGCTCATCGACCGCCAGCGCAAGCAGAAGGAGAACGCCTGATGTTCGACTGGCAAGGCGCGGTGGACTCCGTTATCCACCATCCGCTGTTCTGCGTTGGCGTCACCCTGGGCGCTTATCAGTTGGCGCTGGCCGCCTATGAGCGTACACGCTGGGTATTCCTGCAGCCGGTGCTGGTGTCGATGCTGATCGTTATCGCGGTGCTGCTGGCGTGCGGCATCGACTACAGCGAGTACAGCAACAGTGCCAAGGTGCTGACCATCCTCCTCGGCCCCGCGACCGTCGCCCTCGCCGTACCGCTGTTCCTCAACCTCAAGCGCATCCGCCAACTGTTCTGGCCGACGCTGATTACCCTGCTGGTCGGCGGCCTGTTCGCCACCGCGCTGGGCATCGGCCTGGGCTGGCTGTTCGGCGTCGACCACGAATTGCTGATGAGCCTGGCGCCCAAGTCGGTGACCTCGCCCATCGCCATGCTGGTGGCCAGCCAGATCGGCGGCGTGGCGGCGCTGGCGGCGGTGTTCGTGCTGATTACCGGCGTGCTCGGCGCCATCCTCGGCCCGGAACTGCTGCGCCGCTTCGGCGTCCACCATCCGGCTGCGCAAGGCATGGCGCTGGGCATGACCGCCCATGCCGTGGGCACCTCCCGCGCCTTGCAGGAGGGCGAGGAATGCGGCGCCTTCGCCGCCCTGGCGATGAGCCTGATGGGCGTGGCCACGGCTGTGCTGCTACCGTTGGCGGTAGCGCTGATCGCCTGAGAGCCTGTTGACGATCTGCTGCGCGTCGGCTGTAGGGCGTTGACAAACGCCCTCAGATGCTCATTTACAGCAGTAAACTCCGCTCTTCAGGCGCTTGCCGCCTACTACGGCTCTAGCTCGCACGATTGTAAACAGGCTCTGATCGAAAATGGGAGTACCCATGAGTTTTCCGCTCTTCCCCCTCAATACCGTGCTGTTCCCCGGCTGCCGCCTCGACCTGCAGATCTTCGAGGCGCGCTACCTGGACATGATCGGCCGCTGCATGAAGCAGAACGGCGGATTCGGCGTGGTGGCCATCGTCGAGGGCGAGGAAGTCGGCGATGCACCGGAGCGCTACAGCCTGGTCGGCTGCGAAGCGCATATCAAGGACTGGAAGCAGCAGTCCAACGGCTTGCTGGGCATCCGTGTTGAGGGGGGCCGGCGCTTCCGCGTGCTCTCCGCCAACGTGCAGACGGACCAGCTGACGGTGGCTGAGGTGGAGTGGCTGGACGAGCAGCCGAACCAGCCGCTGACCAAGGAACACGACGATCTCGCCGCGCTGCTCGAAGCGCTGTCCATGCACCCCATGGTGTCGGCGCTGGAGATGGGTGGCGAGGTCAATGGCCAGCAGGAACTGGCCTGCCAGCTCGCCTATCTGCTGCCCTTCGAGCGAGACCAGAAGCAGGTGCTGCTGGAGATGAACGATCCCACCGTGCGCCTGGCGCGGATCCAGGTATTGCTGGAACAACTCCAGGGCGATTTCGTCGCCTGACCCAGCAGCTTTTGTAGGATCGAGGAGGGCGCCTAGCCCTTGCTCGCGAACCCGCCCAGCGCCGTCACCGCCGGTTAACTCTGTTCGCGAGCAAGCTCGCTCCTACCGGGATTGCCTTTCGGTGTGGCTTGCGTGGGGGCGGACTCCGTCCGCGATCTGCCCCGCTGCCGCGCAAAACCATCGCGGATGAATCCGCTCCGACACGACCTGAAACGACAAAGCCCGCATGTGCGGACCTTGTGTATTCACGGGTCTGGCGAAGGATCAGAACGAATCCCCCGGCACCCGCACCCAGCCTTCCATGAGGATGCGCGAGCTGCGGCTCATGATGGCCTTGGTCACGGTCCACTCGCCGTTCACCTGCTTCGCCTCGGCGCCCACGCGCAGGGTGCCGGAGGGGTGGCCGAAGCGCACGGCGCTGCGTTCGCCACCGCCGGCGGCGAGGTTCACCAGGGTGCCGGGGATGGCGGCGGCAGTGCCGATGGCCACGGCGGCGGTGCCCATCATGGCGTGGTGCAGCTTGCCCATGGACAGCGCGCGGACCAGCAGGTCGATGTCGCCGGCCTGCACTTGCTTGCCGCTGGAGGTGACGTAGTCCTTGGCTGGCGCGACGAAGGCAATCTTCGGCGTGTGCTGGCGGGTGGCGGCTTCTTCGGCGGTCTTGATCAGGCCCATGCGCAGGGCGCCGGCGATGCGGAATTTCTCGAAGCGCGCCAGTTGCTCGGGGTCGCCATTGATCGCTTCGCGCAGCTCGGCACCGGTGTAGCCGATGTCCTGGGCGTTGACGAAGATGGTCGGGATGCCGGCGGTGATCATGGTCGCCTTGAAGGTGCCGATGCCGGGGACCTCCAGGTCGTCCACCAGGTTGCCGGTGGGGAACATTGAGCCGCCTTCGTCGCCATCGTCGGACGGGTCGAGGAACTCCAGCATGATCTCGGCGGCGGGGAAGGTCACGCCGTCCAGTTCGAAGTCACCGGTTTCCTGGACCTGGCCGTTGGTGATCGGCACGTGGGCGATGATGGTCTTCTGGATGTTCGCCTGCCAGATGCGCACCACGCAGGTGCCGTTGTCCGGGATGCGCGTCGGATCGACCAGGCCGGCGTGGATGGCGAAGGATCCGGCGGCGGTGGAGAGGTTGCCGCAGTTGCCGCTCCAGTCGACGAAGGCCTTGTCGATGGAGATTTGCCCGTAGAGGTAGTCGACGTCGTGGTCGGGCTGGGTGCTTTTCGACAGGATCACGCACTTGCTGGTGCTGGAGGTCGCGCCGCCCATGCCGTCGATGTGTGCGCTGTAGGGATCGGGGCTGCCGATCACGCGCATGAACAGCTGGTCGCGGGCCGCGCCGGGCACCTGGCAACGCTCGGGCAGGTCCTGCAGGCGGAAGAACACGCCCTTGCTGGTGCCGCCGCGGATGTAGGTGGCGGGGATCTTCACTTGGGGTACGTGGGGCATGGGTCGGGTCCTGAAATTTGTTGTAGGAGCGAGCTTGCTCGCGAACAGCCCCGCAGTGGGGTTGGTTCGCGAGCAAGCTCGCTCCTACAGGATTAGTGCCGACCCGCCGTGAGGCGGGCTGGCTGTTACATCACGCTACCGCGCCTTCCAGGAAGTCCTTGGCGAAGCGCTGTAGCACGCCGCCGGCGTTGTACACCTTCACTTCGGCGGCGGTGTCCAGGCGGCAGGTGACCGGGACTTCGACCACGTCACCATTGCGGCGATTGACCACCAGGGTCAGGTCGCAGCGCGGCGAGACCTCGCCCCTGATGTCGTAGGTCTCGGTGCCGTCCAGGCCCAGGGTCAGCCGCGTGGTGCCCGGCTTGAACTCCACCGGCAGTACGCCCATGCCCACCAGGTTGGTGCGGTGGATGCGCTCGAAGCCTTCGGCGACTATCACTTCCACGCCCGCCAGGCGCACGCCTTTGGCCGCCCAGTCGCGGGACGAGCCCTGGCCGTAGTCGGCGCCGGCCACGATGATCAGGTTCTGCTTGCGGTTCATGTAGGTTTCGATGGCTTCCCACATGCGCATCACCTTGCCTTCGGGCTCTACGCGGGCCAGCGAACCTTTCTTCACTTCACCGTTGACCACGGCCATTTCGTTGACCAGCTGCGGGTTGGCGAAGGTGGCGCGCTGGGCGGTCAGGTGGTCGCCGCGGTGGGTGGCGTAGGAGTTGAAGTCCTCCTCCGGCAGGCCCATTTTTGCCAGGTACTCACCGGCGGCCGAGTCCGCCAGGATGGCGTTGGACGGCGACAGGTGATCGGTGGTGATGTTGTCCGGCAGGATCGCCAGCGGACGCATGCCCTTGAGCGTGCGCTCGCCGGCCAGTGCGCCTTCCCAGTACGGCGGGCGGCGGATGTAGGTGGACATCGGGCGCCAGTCGTACAGCGGGCTCTCGGCTTCCTGCACGCTGCCCAGGTCGAACATCGGGATGTAGACCTGCTTGAACTGCTCGGGCTTGACGCTGGCGGCGACGATGGCGTCGATCTCTTCGTCGGACGGCCAGAGGTCCTTCAGGGTGACTGGGTTGCCGTTCTTGTCGGTACCCAGTGGGTCCTGCTCGATGTCGAAGCGCACGGTGCCGGCGATGGCGTAGGCGACCACCAGCGGCGGCGAGGCGAGGAAGGCTTGCTTGGCGTAGGGGTGGATACGGCCGTCGAAGTTGCGGTTGCCCGAAAGCACGGCGGTGGCGTACAGGTCGCGGTCGATGATCTCTTTCTGGATCGCCGGGTCCAGCGCGCCGGACATGCCGTTGCAGGTGGTGCAGGCATAGGCGACGATGCCGAAGCCGAGCTTCTCCAGTTCCGGCAGCAGGCCGGCTTCTTCCAAGTACAGCTTGGCGACTTTCGAGCCGGGCGCGAACGACGTCTTCACCCACGGCTTGCGGACCATGCCCAGCGCGTTGGCCTTCTTCGCCACCAGGCCGGCGGCGATGACGTTGCGCGGGTTGGAGGTGTTGGTGCAACTGGTGATGGCGGCGATGATCACCGCGCCATCGGGCATCAGACCTTCGGCTTCCTCGACGCGGCCGGACGCAAGCTTGGCTTCGTCGGCGATGCCGCGCTCGGCCAGTGCCGAGGTCGGCAGGCGGCGGTGCGGGTTGGACGGGCCGGCCATGTTGCGTACCACGCTGCCCAGGTCGAACTCCAGCACGCGCTCGTACTCGGCGGTTTCCAGCGCGGTGCTCCACAGGCCGAGGGTCTTCGCGTAGTTCTCCACCAATTCCACCTGCTCGGGCTCGCGGCCGGTGAGCTTGAGGTAGTCGATGGTCTGGCCGTCGATGTAGAACATCGAGGCGGTGGCGCCGTATTCCGGGCACATGTTGGAGATGGTCGCGCGGTCGCCGATGGACAGGCTGTCCGCCCCCTCGCCGAAGAACTCGACGTAGGCGCCGACCACGCGTTCCTTGCGCAGGAACTCGGTGATCGCCAGGACGATATCGGTGGCGGTGATGCCCGGCTTGCGCTTGCCGGTCAGCTTCACACCGACGATGTCGGGCAGGCGCATCATCGACGGGTGGCCGAGCATCACGGTCTCGGCTTCGAGGCCGCCGACGCCGATGGCGATCACGCCCAGGGCGTCCACATGCGGGGTGTGCGAGTCGGTGCCGACGCAGGTGTCAGGGAACGCGATGCCGCCGCGTGCCTGGATCACCGGGCTCATTTTCTCCAGGTTGATCTGGTGCATGATGCCGTTGCCGGCCGGGATCACGTCGACGTTCTTGAACGCGGTCTTGGTCCAGTCGATGAAGTGGAAGCGATCCTCGTTGCGGCGGTCCTCGATGGCGCGGTTCTTCTCGAACGCGTCCGGGTCGAAGCCGGCGGCTTCCACGGCCAGCGAGTGGTCGACGATCAGCTGGGTCGGCACCACCGGGTTGACCTTGGACGGGTCGCCGCCTTGCTCGGCGATGGCGTCACGCAGGCCGGCGAGGTCGACCAGCGCGGTCTGGCCGAGGATGTCGTGGCAGACCACGCGCGCCGGGTACCAGGGGAAGTCGAGGTCGCGCTTGCGGTAGACCAGCTGCTCCAGCGAAGCCGTCAGGTCCTGTGGGTCGCAGCGGCGCACCAGTTGTTCGGCCAGTACGCGGGAGGTGTAGGGGAGTTTGTCCCAGGCGCCGGCCTGGATCGCCTCGACTGCCTCGCGGGCGTCGAAGTAATCCAGCGCGGTGCCGGGCAGGCGCTTGCGGTATTGGCTGTTCACGGTAGTAGTCATGGTTATTTGCGGTCCTTGAGCGGCACGAACTTCAGGTCTTCAGGGCCTGTGTAGTTGGCGCTCGGGCGGATGATCTTGCCGTCGATGCGTTGCTCGATGACGTGGGCGGACCAGCCGGCGGTGCGGGCGATGACGAACAGCGGGGTGAACATCGCGGTGGGCACGCCCATCATGTGGTAGCTCACGGCGCTGAACCAATCGAGGTTGGGGAACATCTTCTTGATGTCCCACATGATGGTTTCCAGGCGCTCGGCGATGTCGTACATCTTGGTGTTGGACTGCTCGTTCGACAGCTGGTGGGCGACTTCCTTGATCACCTTGTTGCGCGGGTCGGACACGGTGTAGACCGGGTGGCCGAAGCCGATCACCACTTCCTTGCGCTCGACGCGGGCGCGGATGTCAGCCTCGGCTTCGTCCGGGTTGTCGTAGCGCTTCTGGATCTCGAAGGCCACCTCGTTGGCGCCGCCGTGTTTCGGACCGCGCAGCGCGCCGATGGCGCCGGCGATGCAGGAGTAGATATCCGAACCAGTACCGGCGATCACCCGGGAGGTGAAGGTGGAGGCGTTGAACTCGTGCTCGGCGTACAGGTTCAGCGAGGTGTGCATGGCGCGCACCCAGGACTCGCGCGGTTTCTGCCCGTGCAGCAGGTGCAGGAAGTGGCCGCCGATGGAGTCGTCGTCGGTCTCGACCTCGATACGCTTGCCGTTGTGGCTGAAGTGGTACCAGTAGAGCAGCGCGGAACCGAGCGAAGCCATCAGCTTGTCGGCGATGTCACGGGCGCCCGGATGGTTGTGGTCATCCTTCTCCGGCGACAGGCAGCCGAGCACGGACACGGCGGTGCGCATCACGTCCATCGGGTGGGCCGACGGCGGCAGGGTTTCCAGGGCGGCTTTCACGCCGGCCGGCAAGCCGCGCAGGGCTTTGAGCTTGGCCTTGTAGCCGGCCAGTTCGGCGACGTTGGGCAGCTTGCCGTGGACCAGCAGGTGGGCGATTTCCTCGAAGTCGCAGCGGTTGGCGAAATCCAGTACGTCATAGCCACGGTAGTGCAGGTCGTTGCCGGTACGGCCGACGGTGCACAGGGCGGTGTTGCCAGCGGCGGTGCCACTCAGGGCCACGGACTTCTTCGGCTTGAAGCCGGTGGTGGTTTCTGCGGTAGCGCTCATCGCGTGTCTCCTCATCAAATCCGGTTGCTTGTTCTTGTCCCCCGGCGCGGGCCGGGATTTCGGTTCGAATCTGGTCGGCGGATAACGCCTGTGGCGTTATGCGCCCTACGGTGTTTCAGGCTGGGACGTAGGGCGAATAACGCCTAGCGTTATCCGCCGTTTTTGCCTCAGATCACTTCTTGCCAGCGGCGAACAGCGCATCGAGCTTCTGCTCGAAGGCGTGGTAGCCGATGCGGTCGTACAGCTCGGCGCGGGTCTGCATCAGCTCGATCACGTTCTGCTGGTGGCCTTCCTGGCGGATCGCGGTGTACACGGCTTCAGCGGCCTTGTTGGCGGCGCGGAAGGCCGACAGCGGATACAGCTGGATGGCCACGCCGACCGAGGCCAGCTCGTCGCGGGTGAACAGCGGGGTGGCGCCGAACTCGGTGATGTTGGCCAGGATCGGCACGTTCAGCGCATCGACGAAGCGCTTGTAGGTCGGCAGGTCGTAGGCGGCTTCGGCGAAGATCGCATCGGCGCCGGCCTCGACGTAGCGCTGGCAGCGCTCGATGGCGGCGTCCACGCCTTCGGCCTGGATGGCGTCGGTGCGGGCGATCAGGAAGAAGTTCGGGTCGGTCTTGGCATTGGCGGCCGACTTCACGCGGTCGACCATCTCCTGGGTGGAGACGATTTCCTTGCCTGGACGGTGACCGCAGCGTTTGGCGCCGACCTGGTCCTCGATGTGGGCGGCGGCGGCGCCGGCCTTGATCAGGCTCTTCACGGTGCGCTCGATGTTGAAGGCGCTGGGGCCGAAGCCGGTGTCGATGTCCACCAGCAGCGGCAGGTCGCAGACGTCGGTGATGCGGCGCACGTCGGTGAGCACGTCATCCAGGGTGTTGATGCCCAGGTCCGGCAGGCCGAGGGAACCCGCCGCCACGCCGCCACCGGAGAGGTAGATGGCCTTGAAGCCGGCGCGCTTGGCCAGCAGCGCGTGGTTGGCGTTGATCGCGCCGATCACCTGCAGCGGCTTTTCTTCGGCAAGGGCTTCGCGGAAACGTTGGCCGGCGGTCTTGTAGCTCATTGTTCACCTCGTTCGTTGGCTGTCTTGGCGTGGGCGTCCAGGTAATGGCGCTCCATATTGCGTTTCGACGCGCCGATGTGACGGCGCATCAGCAACTCGGCCAGTTCGCCGTCACGGTCGGCGATGGCATCGAGAATCCGGTGGTGCTCGGCGAAGGCCTGGCGCGGGCGGTTGGGCGTCGCCGAGAACTGCAGGCGGTACATGCGCACCAGCTGGTACAGCTCGCCGCAGAGCATGCGGGTGAGGGTGCGGTTGCCGCTGCCCTGGATGATCCGGTAGTGGAAGTCGTAGTCGCCTTCCTGCTGGTAGTAGCCACGGCCGGCCTGGAAGGCTTCGTCGCGCTCGTGGGTGTCGAGCACCCGGCGCAGTTCGTCGATCTCGGCCGGCGTCATGCGCTCGGCGGCCAGGCGGCAGGCCATGCCTTCGAGGGATTCGCGGATCTCGTAGAGCTCCAGCAGCTCCTCATGGCTGAGCGAGACCACGCGCGCGCCGACGTGCGGTACGCGTACCAGCAGCTTCTGACCTTCCAGGCGGTGGATCGCCTCCCGCAGCGGCCCACGGCTGATGCCATAGGTACGCGCCAGTTCCGGCTCGGAAATCTTGCTGCCGGGGGCGATCTCGCCCTTGACGATGGCCGACTGGATCTTGCGGAACACGTGTTCCGACAGGGTCTCGCTGTCGTCGCTGGCGGGAGTGGGCAGAATCAGGCTATCGCTCATGGTGTCGACAATCTTCTGGGTGTGCGGCGAAAGCTACCCCTGTAAACCCTATGGGTCAATCGAGATCTGATGAATTGTCGACAATCGTCTAGTGGAAGGCTGATATTTGCCGTGCGGTTGTCTCTGCCGCGAACCCAGCCGGACGTGAGAGGATGTCGCCTGGCGCATCAGGGAGAAGGACGTGATATTGAAAGGACGAACAGGCCGGGCAGCGACCAGCATGACTGGGTTTCTGCTGCTGGGCTGGGGCCAGGCGTCATGGGGGCTGAATTCCTACCGGGACACCCTGCCGGCCGATATGCGCGATGTCGGCCTGACGGGCGAGATGTTGCCGCTGCTGCTGGTCTGGGTGCCGCTCATCGCGGTGCTGGCCAGGGCACGCTGGATTGCCCCGACCTGGCGTGCGTCATTGTCGTCCCTTGCGTTCCTGGCGGGCTGGTTCTGGGTAGACCTGTGCCTTTATGAAAGCCGCGTGGCCGGCTGGAGTACCTACACTCTGGCGGAGCTGGTGATGGAAGTGGCGGTGGTATGTGCCTGGCCTCTGTCGCTGGCGACCTTGCTGAACCTGCTGGCCTGGAGCCTGCCAAGCCTGAGGACGCGACATGATCCGAACCTGGTATGACCGCCATGCTCTGCCCCGCTTGATCGATTTCGCCTGCGGCATGGGCGATGTGATGAAGCAGCGCTCGCTGCTGGTGCCCCGCGCCCGCGGCCGCGTGCTGGAGATCGGCATGGGCACCGGGCTGAACCTGTCGTTCTACGATCCGGCGAAAGTGTCGACAATCGTCGGCGTCGACCCCGCGGCGCAGATGCAGAAGCTCGCCGGCAGCCGTGCCGAAGCGATTCAAATTCCGGTGGAAATGGTGGCGCTGGAACTCGGGCAGATCCGCGCCGACGCAGGCAGCTTCGACAGCATCGTCTGCACGTTCACCCTGTGCAGCATCCCCGATGCGCTGGCCGCACTGCGGGAGATGCGCCGGGTTCTCAAGCCCGGCGGCGAGTTCCTCTTCTGCGAACATGGCCTGGCGCCGGATGCCGGTGTCCGCGCCTGGCAGCACCGGTTGACGCCGGTCTGGAGGCCGCTGGCCGGAGGCTGTCACCTGGATCGCGACATGCCGGCGCTGATCGAGTCCGGCGGCTTCCAGCTACGCGAACTGAGCCAGGATTACCTTCCGGGGCCGCGGCCGATGACCTACGTCTATCGAGGCATGGCCGACTGATAGCGCGGCAGACGCTCGAGCAGCTCGATGCTCAGGATGTAGGCGCTGCGCAGGAACAGGTCTTCCGTATGCTGCACCAGCCCCGAGGCGGACTGGCAGTCGTTCAGCCGCACCACGGTGGGGGCGTGGCCATCACACAGGGCGATATAGTCGCCTTGGCTGATCCAGCCCTGGAGCACTGAGGATTCGCGGTTGTGCGCGCGAACCACGACTTCGACCTTGAGATGTTCGTTCATTGCCACGGCGCTCGAAGGAAGGTGAAAAGAGGTGGCGAACCATAGCGTTCGCTCCGCGCTGCCTCTGTCAGGTTCTTCTGATTGAGCGGTGCGACTGTCCCTCGTCGTTCAGGCCACCCGTTCGGCCGGGGTGACATTGAGGATGTGCGAGCCGCTGAGGAACAGGTCCTGCACCGGGCCGGTAGGGCAGTGACGGCTCTGGCAGTCGCCCAGGCGTACCTCCAAGGGCGCGCGACCGTTGCGCAGGGCCAGGTAATCCTCGCGGCTGATGCGGCCGTGAAGGATGCGTTGCGGGTGGTAGGGAGACCAGGTCTGCACATCGACCCAGAGACTGTCGGGAGCGTGGTTCATGGCGGTGGTCCGGCCGTTTGCAAATGGGCGAGTACTCTAGACAGCGGACCAGCGCCAAATTCATCAGGGTCTTCCGAGATATTTGTAGGAAATTATGTTGCTCTGACCGAAGGCATCGCCTCAGGGCAAGGCCCGGTAAGCTTTGGCCCAGGCCTGGGCGAAGTCCTCGAAGCGGGTCGCCGTCGTATTGGCCGGCGAGCGTGCTTCCTGCGCCCGTACCCGTCCGTTGCTGATCGCCTCGCCCAGTTCGGCGTAGCACGCGGCGACGCTGGGGGAATAGCCGGCCTCCTGCAGGGCGCCGCTCAGTTCCTGCGGCGACACCGCTACGTAGGGCAGCTCCGGACGGCCGATGGCTGCCCCCAGCAGGCGGGTCGCCTCGGCGTAGCTGATATCGCGCTGGCCGAGTACTTCGCGGGTCAGCACCCCCTGCCAACTGCGGTCCAGCAGGGCATGGCTGGCGGCATCGGCGACATCCTGCGTGGCGACCATCGGGACTGGCACATCCGCTGCCACCGCGTCGCTGTAGCAGTCGTAGGCGCGGACGATTTCCAGCGCGCCGTACAGGTTCTCGAACAGCGCGCCGGAGCGCAGCATCAGTACATTCACTTGCCGGGGCAACTGGCGCAGGCGCTGCTCCTGGTCGTGCATGCTGATGATCGGCCCGGTACCGGAAGCCACCTCGGCACCCACGCTGCTGAGGAAGACCACCCGGCGCACAGCGCTGGCGCTAATGGCCTGGAGTATCGCTTCCCCCTGGGCGGCCTGCTGGCGGCGGTAGTCCTCGGTGTCGGGCCCCTAGGCGAGCAGGGTGTAGACCGCGTCGGCGCCGTGGAAGGCCTTGGTGAGGAAGGCGGCGTCATGCGGCTCGCCCACGGCAATCCGGGCCCCGGCGGCGGCCAGTGCCTCCAGGCGTTCGGCGTTGCGGCCGAGGGCAAGAACCGGCACGCCGGCATCCAGCAGGTTCTGGCAGATTCTCGAACCGGTGCGGCCGGTGGCTCCCATTACGGTGATCATGGCAGTGTCCTCGCTTTGGCCGTCCCGCGGCGCCCGCCGTAGGATCGTTGGCCTGGGTTCAGTCTCTCGCTGAATTGCTGGACGGTTAATGCCTGAAAATCGACGCTTCATGCTCATTCGTCCAGACCTGCTGGACGCCGTCCAACTGCCGTAGCAGTCTCAGGGCCATGAACGCTCCTACCGCCATACCGGACCTCACCGACGCCTGGGCCTCCACCGATCCCCTGGGTGAGGCTCTGCATTTCCTGCGCATGAGCGGCACCTTCTATTGCCGCTCGGAGTTCACTGCGCCCTGGGGGCTGGATCTGCCGGCGATGCCGCAGTGCCTGATGTTCCATGTGCTGACCGTCGGCGAATGCTGGCTGGAAGCCGAGGGAGATGAGCCACGTTGTCTGGCGCCGGGCGACCTGGTGCTGGTGCCCCACGGTGAGGGCCACCGGTTGGTGAGCGCGCCGGGTGAGCCTGCGGCGGGGTTGTTCGACCTGACACGCGCCTACGCCAGTGACCGCTACGAAGTGCTGCGCCAGGGCGGCGGTGGCGAGCCGACGGCGATGATCTGTGGCGCGGTGCGCTTCGACCACCCCGCTGCGCTGCAACTGGTGCGCCTGCTGCCGCGCGTGCTGGAAGCGCAGGTGCGTGACCCCGGCCAGCGCGACTGGCTGATGAGCACCCTGCAGTTGATGGAGAACGAGGCTCGGGCCATGCGCCCCGGCGGCGAGACGGTGATCACCCGCCTGGCTGACATCCTGGTGATCCAGGCCATTCGCGCCTGGATCGAGCAGGACCCCGCCGCCCAGTCCGGCTGGCTCGGCGCCCTGCAGGATCGCCAATTAGGCCGCGCACTGAGCCTGATCCACCGCGAGCCGGCGCGGGACTGGAACCTGCCGGCGCTGGCGGATGCGGCGGCCATGTCGCGCTCCGCCTTTGCCGCACGCTTTGCCGAGCGGGTCGGCATGCCGCCCATGCAGTACGTCACCCGCTGGCGCATGCACGTGGCGCTGAGCTGGCTGCAGGAGCGCGAGATCGCGGTGGCGGAATTGGCCGAGCGCCTGGGTTACCAGTCCGAAGCGGCGTTCAGCCGGGCGTTCAAGCGCTGCATCGGGATTGCTCCCGGCAGTGTGAGGCGTGCTGCTTCGCGAGCCTTATGAAGGCAGCCGTCTGACGGACGAATGTCTCCGCGCGACCGGACGCGTCGTTTTCCGCTCTGCTCCCTGATTCGGGTGGTCACTACCCGTTTGCGGCACCCGTACGGTGATTCGGTCAGTCGGCGCTCGCTCTCCCGAAGTGATCCATGGCGCCGCTCATTCGCAGGAGTCCGTCGATGTCCCGTCGTTGCATGCCTTCCCTTCGTCTGCTTCCGTTTTCCGTTGCGCTCGCCCTGTGCGGCGGGCTGGCCCACGCCGCCGAGCCTGCGTGGCCCGCGCAGAATCCGTACCTCGCCCAGTCCTACAACAACCAGACGCACTGGAACGATGGCGCCACCGACAGCGTCGGCTTCCCGGTGGCCCGCGGTGCGTACGACGTTACCCCCGAGTCGGTGCAGTTCCTGCCCGGCGAAGGCGTGGGCCTGCCGATCTTCTCCGACACCGTGGACGGCAAGCCGGTGTATTTCTGGTGGTCGGGCTTTGCGTTGCGCAAGGTCAGCCTGGAGGGCGGCAAGCTCACCGAGCTGGCGCGTGCCGATATTCCGGTCAAGCTGCCCAACTACACGCCCGTTACTGCCCAGCAGCGCGTCGAGCAGTCCAGGGCGGTGCAGAAGTTCCTCGATGCGAAGGACGAGAAGGGCCTGCTCGACTACATGAAGGCGCAGCCGAACCGCATGCTCACCGCTGCCTCGGACCAGGCGCTCAACGGCTCTGTCTATGCGCTGCTGACCCGGGAAGATGCCTTCGTCGGCTGCAACGGCCGGCAGATATTCCGCATCGACCAGGCCGACCCCAAGCGGGCCGATTCGGCGATGAAGCTGGGCAAGGTCAGCGCGATTCCGGTAGGCCTGTTCGACAACGAGAAGGTCAAGCGCGGTACCCGCTTCCCCGGCGACATGCTGTTCGGCATGAGCATGAGCTACAACGGCTTCGTCGTGGTCAACACCCAGGGCGGCAAGATCATCACGCTCAACCGCGACACGCTGGAGGTGATCGACAGCTACACCGTCGCCGGCGATGACGAACTCTTCCTCAACAGTTTCGCCACCGGCCCGGAAGCGAACGGAGGCGCCATCTATGTCGCCTCGAACACCACCATGTACCGACTGGTGGTGGACAAGGATGGCAAGATCCACGACGACGAAGCCAGCGGCGCCTGGAAGGCCGGGTACGAGCGCGGCATCCGCATGCCGGCGCCCAAGCTGGCCGATGGCACCGGCGCCACGCCGACGCTGATGGGCTTCGGGCCCGATGAAGACAAGCTGGTGGTGATCACCGACGGCGCGAAGAACATGAGCATGGTCGCCTTCTGGCGCGACCAGATTCCCGCCGGCTGGAAGCAGAAGCCGGGCACCGCCAGCCCGCGCATCGCCGACCAGCGCAAGGTGGAAATCCCCGGTACCGACACGGTGCAGTCAGAGCAGTCGGTGGCGGTCTACGGCGACTACGCCTTCGTGGTGAACAACATCCGCAGCGCCGACGAGAAGACCCTCGATCCGAGCCCCTACTACGTCAGCACCCTGCTCGGCGCGACGCGCCCGGGACCGTTGGGTGCAGCGAGCTTCCGCTGGAACAGCCAGACCCATGAGTGGAAGCAGCTGTGGGGACGCAACGACGTATCGTCGATTTCCGTGGTGCCGATGATTTCCGGCGAAGGCCATATGGCCCTTGTCGATGGGTACTTCAACAACGCCTGGAACGATCGCCATCACATCGGCATGGACCTGGACACCGGCAAGACCGTGCTGACCATCCGCGAGGGTAGCGATCCGATCTACAACGGCATGTACGCGCCGATCAAGGTCGATACCAAGGGCAACATCTTCTATGGCACAGCGTTCGGCCTGCTGCACCTGGACACCAGCAAGATGAAGCAGGACCAGCTGTCGGCCAAGCGCTGAGGGCGCTCCGCGCGCCGACAAAAAAGCCCGTTCAGTTGAACGGGCTTTTTTCATTTTCCGGGCTGGACGTCAGAGCTGGATATCGTCGCGGATCAGCACGCAGGTGCAGCCGTCCTCGTCTTCGCGCCAGTCGTGGAGGAAGTACATCTGGATCTTGCCGGCGTCCATCACCGCCAGGTAGTCGCCCACTTCCGGAACGAAGAATCCCGAGGTGCCCGGCTCGGCTTCGCACTCGATGCGGACGCTGAAGAACAGCGCCGGGTCGGCGTCGTCGAAGAAGTCCTCGCGCTCGGCGGCGTCCCACTCGGTGGGCGCCTCGAAGGAGCCGATGAACAGCACCTTGGCGTCGCCCATGTCCAGTTCTTCGGCGTCAGGGTCGTTGTCGTCAGGACGGTAGACGGTGGCGTCCAGCGCGTTGCTGTCGGCGAGGATGGCGCGACGCGCGGCCATGCGCTGCTGCGGGTCGACGCCGGCGTCGGCGCAGAGCTGGTTCCAGAGGGTTTCGGCTTGGATGGACATGGTGGCTCCCGCTCGTGCGGCCGGTTCAAAGGGTGATAGTTTCGGGGAGCCGGCGAGGGAGAGCAATGGGAAAGGTCTTCATTGACCGGGGCTGCCGATGCTGACGACCGGAGTGGCAGGGGGCATTAGTCGGGAGGTTGACTCAAGGACTTGGGGCGAGCCAGCAGATAAGTCGACGGGCGTCCCGGACCACCATCGTTTTTCACCGCACTGGTTGTAGGTGATCTCCGAGTCGCTGCCGTTGCGCCGCTGCCTGACCAGGCAGGCGACGCTCGCGGCCACGGCGATGCCGAACAGATAGAGCGCCTGCGGGCCGGCATGCTCCATCAGCAGCCCGGCGAGCAGCGGGCCGAGCGTGGCGCCGATGCCGAAGGTGGCCAGCAGCACGCCCGAGACCGAGACGCGCAGTTGCGGCTCCAGGCTGTGGTTGGCATGGGCAATGCCCAGCGGGTAGAGGCAGAACTGCAGGAAGCCGATGAGCGCTCCGGCGAGCAGCACGACGCTGTGCGCGGGCGTCTTCAGCAAGGCCAGCGGCAGGAAGACCACCACCAGCAAGAGGGCGATCAGGCGTACCAGGGTGACGCGGGAAACCCGGTCCGACAGTTTGCCCAGCGGCAGTTGGGCGAGCAGCCCGGCGGCGATGGTCAGCGCCATGAACTGGCCGACCTGGGCGGGCGTGAAGCCCAGGTGCGCGGCGAAGATCGGCGTCAGGCCGTAGAAGCAGCCATTGAGCAGGCCCGAGGCGAATACCGTGCCGAGCGCCTGCGGCAGGCGCCGCAGGTAGAGCAGCGGCGAGACCCTGGCATGCTGCAGGGCGCTGGGCTGCGCGCCGCGATGCAGGGCCATCGGCAGCAGCCCGATGGCGAAGGCGATGGCCACGCCACTCAGGGTCCGTGCATCGAGCCCGTCGCCGAGGCTGAGCAATAGTTGCCCCAGCATCATCCCGACATAGCTGGCCACCATGTACAGCGAGAGGGCGCCGCCCCGACGCTCCCCTGGCGCGCAGCCGTTGAGCCAGCTTTCGATGACCATCAACTGGCACATCATCGCCGCGCCGACGATGAAGCGCAGCAGCAGCCAGAGCGGCAGCCAGTCGCTGAGCTGGTGGCAGAGCGCGGCGCTGACGATCACCCCGGCGCCGGCCACGAATGCCCGGACATGGGCGACGCGGCCGATCAGCCAGTAACCGACACGGCCGCCCAGGACCATTCCCAGCGCATTGGCGGCCATCAGCGCCCCGCCCCAGCGCTCGGCGACACCGCCGGCATCCAGGTGCAGGGCCAGGTAGGTCATCAGCAGGCTGGAGCCCAGTTGCATCAGCAAGGTCGCCAGGTAGAGCGTGCCGAAGGTTCGGGTGAGTGCTAGCAAGGGAGGGCTCCAGGTTGATCGAACGCGCGCTGCTCAGTCGAGGCCGTGGCGCTGCTTCCAGTCGCCGGGGTGGACGACGTAGCCGAACAGCGCATGGCCGCCGTAGACCAGCTCGGTGCCCTCGGGAATCCACAGCAGTTGCCCGGGCTGCACCCGGTACAACTCGCCGTTCGCGCGCAGCTCGAAGCAGCCCTCGATGACGAAGATCACTTCGTCGTAGAGCAGGCTCCAGGCGACCTCCGCGCCTTCCCAGCGGGCGAAGCCGATGCCCAGGTTCGGCGACACCTCGTTGCTGATGGCGCGGGCCACGCTGGCGGCACCGGGAGGGCCGCCGCGCGGGGTGAATGCCAGGTCGCGGTGATCGACCAAGAGCACCGGTCCGCGCCCGCTGGTTGTCTGGCTCATAGTTCGCTCCGGCTGTTCCATGCCGCCCAGCGGATGCGCGTGCGCACGCCCAGGCCGAGGAGTGGCTCCGGTGGGTTCAGCGAGGGCATGCCGGTGACCGCGCGAATGTCGTCGAGCTGAGTGGACTGCGCGCCCGCCGCCAGGTCGGCCAGCAGCGTTCCGGAGATGGTGCCCCAGGCGGCGCCGACGCCGTTGTCGCAGGCGGTGGCGAAGAGTCCGTCGTCCAGTTGGCCGAAGAAGTTGGTGAAGTTGCGCGAGATGGCATAGACCCCGCCCCAGGTGTGGGTGAAGGGCACCTGGGTGAGCTGCGGGTAACGCGCCAGGAAGGCCTTGCGGTGGTCCGCGCGGATTTTTTCGCGGGTGCCGTCGCCAACGCTGCGGCCGTAGCGCGGTACGTGTTTGTAGGTGTTGCGGATGATCAGCCGGCGGTCCTGGGTCATCCGCACCGTGGTGCCGGCGTGGTCGGCGGGGGTCAGGCCCCAGTCGGCCTGGAGGCCGCTGCTGGCCATTTCGGCGTCGCTCAGCGGGCGTGTCCAGCTGGCGAAGGTCATCACCGGCAGCAGGCGGTTGCGCAGGAAGCCGAACTCCTGGGTGAAGATGCTGGTGCCCAGTAACACCCGTGGCGTGCGGATCAGCCCGGCATCGCCATGCAGCAGCCAGCGCCCGCTGGCGTCGCGCTCCAGGCGGCGGATGGGTGACTCTTCCAGCAACTCGACGTTGCCCGGCAGCGAGCTGCCCAGGCCGCGCACCAGGGCCGCCGGCTGCATCAGGTAGCAACCGGGGGTGAAGATGGCGCGGCTGTAGTAGGGGCTGCCCAGCACGCCGGCCAGTTCGTCGCGTTCCACCAGGCGATAGGGTTCGCCCAGCTCGCTCATCAGCTTCTGGAAGTGTTCGAGGTAGGCAAGCCCGCGCGCGCCCACCGCGCCCTGGTACTTGCCCGCGTGGGACCATTGGCAGTCGATGCCGTGGCGGCCGATCAGGGTTTGCAGTTGCGCGATGGCGGCGCGGTTGAGGCCGAGCAGGCGTTGTTTGTGTTGGGGATCGGGATGTTCCAGGGCGAACTTGTGCGGCAGGTCGATGACGAAGCCGGAGTTGCGCCCGGAGGCGCCGTAGCCGACGCGCTGGGCATCCACCAGCAGGATGCGCGACTGCGGCTGGAGCTCGGCCAGGCGCCGTGCGGCGGCCAGCCCGGCGAAGCCGGCGCCGATCACCACCGCGTCGGCGTTCTGCTCGCCGCTCAGGCGTTGGCAGGGCAGGGGAGCGGGCAAGGCGGCGTACCAGCCGCAACTCTGATCATCGTGGGGCAGGTTGACGAAACTGTTCATGGGTCGGCTCTCACGCCACGTGCTGTTGGGTGGCCTGGCAGTTCTGCAGCCAGGCATTTCGGTTCAATTGCGCCTGGCGCCCGAGGAGGACGAAGCCGCGCAGCGCGCCCGCGCTGTCGTGGAAGGCCGCGCTCAGGCCATCGCCGGTGCTCTCGCAGTGCCAGTCGCCGGGGCAATCCGGTGCGGGCGGCAACAGGCACAGCGGCGCCGCCGGGGTCTTCACCGTCACCGGCATCAGCGGGTAGCTGACCGGTGTGGGCTGGCCCAGCAGGGTCCTGGCCAGGGCGCGGATGCCCTCGTTGATCGGCGCAAGGTAAGGCAGCAGTTGACCGTCGATTTCGATGCAGTCGCCCAGGGCGAAGATACCCGGCTGCGAGGTGCGCAGATGGGCGTCGACCTTGATCCCGCGGCCGCACTCGAGGCCGGCGGTTTGTGCCAACTCCAGGTTGGGGCGCAGGCCCACCGCCGACAGCACCAGGTCGGCCTCGACGCTCTGGCCATCGGCCAGGTTCAATCGATAGCCGTTGGCGGTGGTCTCGATGCGCTGCAAGGTCGTGCGCAAGTGCCACTGCACGCCCAGTTCGGCGAGTGCCTGCTGGAGGTGCCGACCCGCCGTTTCGGGCAGCAGGCGTTCCATCGGCCAGTCGCCCAGGCCGATCACCCGCACGGCATACCCGCTGCTCGCCAGGTCGTTGGCGAACTCGCAACCGATCAGCCCGTCGCCGAGAATGGCGATGCGCTGTGCACCGCTGTCCAGGCGTGCGCGGAAGGTCTGGTAGTCGCGCAGGTTATTGACGCTCAGCAGCGCCTCGGCACAGCCCTCGATGGGCAGGCGCAGCGGCGAGGCGCCGGTGGCCAGCACCAATTGGCCGTAGTCGATGTCGCCGAGGCTGGTGTGCAGGCGCCGGGCCTGGGCGTCGATGCGCTCGACCCGGCAGTGCGGGTAGATGCGGATGCCCAGGCGGCGCTCCAGCGCCAGCGGGCTTTCCGTCGCCAGGGAGGCCGCGTCGCGTTGTTGCGCCAGCGCGATGGACAGCGCCGGCTTGGCGTAGAGGTGCCCGGATTCCTCGGTCAGCACACGGATGTCCAGTTGCGGATCCGCCTTGCGCAGCGCTTGGGCCAGACCATAACCGGCATGCCCGCTGCCGATGATGACGATGGGCTGAGCGGTCGGTTGCGTGGTCGGTGTGGCCTTCGACGGCTGCGTGCTAATGACCGCTGAAGCAGCCACGGCCTTCACCGGCTCACTGATCTCGATCATCTCGAAATCGGCCTTGCCGACCTTGCACTCGGGGCACAGCCAGTCTTCGGGCACGTCCTCCCAGCGGGTGCCGGCGACGATGCCGTCGTCCGGCCAGCCCAGGGCCTCGTCGTAGATCAGGCCACAGATAACACAGAGCCATTTCTTCATCGCGGCATCTCCTCACTCGCCCTGGATACGTACGGCCAGGTTCTTGGTCCGCACGTAGCTGTAGAGCGCTTCCTGGCCCTTCTCCCGGCCGAAACCGGAGAGCCCGACACCGCCGAAAGGCGTTTCGATGCCGCCGGCGTACCATTCGTTGACGAACACCTGGCCGGCGCGCAGGCGCCGCGCGCAGCGCAACGCCCGGTTCAGGTCCTGGGTGAAGACCCCGGCGACCAGGCCGAAGTCGGTGCCGTTGGCGATGGCGATGGCTTCCTCCTCGGTGTCGAACGGCATGACCGCGAGCACCGGGCCGAACACCTCGGTCTGGGCGATTTCCATCTCCGGGCGCACGTCGCGCAACACAGTCGGCGCCATGTAGTGCCCGCGCCGGCCACTGAGCGCCTCGCCGCCGGTGGCGACCACCGCCCCCTGTTCCTGGGCGCGTCGGCACAGGGCCTGGATGCCCTGCAACTGGCCCGCCGAGATCACCGGCGTGTGGTCGGGATCGTCCTGGCCCAGGCCGACGCTCAGGCCTTCGGCCATGGCCACCACGTCCGCGATGACCTCCTCGTACACCGAGCGCTGCACCAGCAAGCGCGACATGGCTGAGCACACCTGGCCGGCATTGAAGAAGATGCCGTTGCGCACACTGCTCAGCAGTTGCGCGCGGTCGGCATCGGCGAACACCAGCGCGGCCGATTTGCCGCCCAGTTCCATGACGCTGGGAATGGCCCGCTCGGCGGCGCCACGGAGGATGCTCTGGCCCGTGGGGACCGAGCCGGTGAAGACGATCTGGTCGACGTCGCGATGCCCCGCCAGGTATGCGCCGATTTCCCGCCCACGGCCGCACAGCAGGTTGACCGCGCCGTGCGGCAGACCGGCGCGTTCGATGGCTTGCAGCAGCACGCAGAGGCCCAGCGGCGACAACTCCGGCGACTTGATCACTACCGCGTTGCCGGCCGCCAGGGCCGGTGCCAGCGAGCGGGCGCAGATCGACACCGGGAAGTTCCACGGCACGATCTGCAACGACACGCCCATCGGTTCGTAGACGGTGAAGTCCATGTAGCCGTTGCCCAGCGGAATCGAGGTGCCCTCGATCTTGTCGGCCATGCCGGCGTAGTACTCGAAGTAGCGCGCCGCCTCGATGAACTCGTCGCGCGCATCGCGCAGGGCCTTGCCGTTCTCCTGGCACAGCACCCAGGCGCCGTCGTCGATCACCGCGCGAATCTGCGCGGCGATTGCCAGCAGCCAGGCGACCCGTTGCGCCGGACGCGGGCGGGTCAACTCGCCGCTGTCGACGCAGCGCCGCGCCGATTGCAGCGCGCGCTGGGCATCGGCCACGCCGGCCTGGGCGATGCTGGCCACCGGCTCGCCGGTGCCGGGATTGTTGACGACCAGGCGCTGCTCACTGTCGCACCACTGGCCGTCGATGAAGTTCAGCCAGTGCGGGGGGATCTTCTGCATGGCGATTCCCTCAGGCGTTCTGGGCGTAATCGAGCAACTGGCGCGCGGCCCACTGGTGGAAGTAGTGCGTGGGCAGGTCCATCTCCGGGGAGAAGGCGCCGCCGCTGTAGCCAGGGGAATGGCGACCCTGCTGCATGCCCTCGACCGAGGCGATGTCTTCGGCGAACACCACGCGCCAGGATTCCAGGACCGCGTTGCGCGCGGTTTCGTAGCTGTCGTCGAGCGCCTCGTCGCCGACATAGAACACCCGCAGGTGCTCGACGGTCTTACCGGGTGCGACCGGCTCCAGCATCATGGCGAAGGCGTGGTCGGCCTGGATGCCCAGCAGCACGTTGGGGAAGAACGCCACGTATTCGGCGGTGCGCAGACGGTCCTTCGGCCAGGACGGGAACATCGGCAGGTGGGTGCCGGCGACGTCGGACAGGTTGTAGGCATGGCTGCCCTGGCCGGCGAACTGGTCGAACAGGATGTTGTAGTGGTCTTCCAGGCGCGAGTAGCTGTTCAGGCTCGGATGCACCCAGGGCAGGTGATAGGCCTCGCAGTAGTTCTCCACCGCCAGCTTCCAGTTGCACTCGACCTTGATGTTCAAGGCGCCACTGTTGGCCTCACGACGCAGCAGCGACAGGCCGTCAGTGCCAAGGAATTGCGCCCAGCGCTCGGTCAGCGGCGCGAGCTGTTCTTCCAATGCCGGGGCATCGCCGGACAGGTTGACGAACACCATGTCCATCCAGATCGCGCTGCGCAGCGCCTTCAGGCCGTGCTTCTCGCAGGCGAAGCGCTCGTCCTTGTGCTGGTTGATGCCGCCAATGTGCGGCGTGCCTTTCAGGCCGCCATTCAGGTCGTAGGTCCAGGAGTGGTAGGGGCAGCGGATCACGCCCTGCACGTCGCCAGCCTCTTGCACCAGCTTCACGCCGCGGTGGCTGCAGACGTTGTGGAACACCTGCACCAGGCCTTCGCGGTTGCGCATCAGCAGCAACGGCAGGCCCATGAAGTCCACCGGTTTCACGTAGCTGTTGTTCGGCAGGTCGCTGGCAAAACCCACGCAGGCCCAGTTGCGGCCGAGCAGTTGATCGCGCTCCAGTTCGAAGTGGCGTTGCTCGGTGTAGTACTCGTTGGTCAGGCCGTGGGCTTGATGAATGGGCGCCAGTACGGTTTCCAGGTTATGGGTGGCAATCAGGCAAGGGGCGGTTGTCGTCGTCATTGTTGTTTTCTCTTGCTGGCACGGAAAGGAAGGGCTCGGTGGGTGTTCCCACGGCCTGGCGGCGAGTGTCGGCAAGAGATGACGCGGCGGACAAACGATTTTTTCGCCTCTATTTATTAGTTTTTATCATTAATTTGTTGATCGGAAGCGAAGGGATGAGCGCGAAGCAAGAGGCTTTGGCAGAGAACGCCGGGTTTCTCGATTGATGCGTTAAGGTAATGAGTCGATGAGGATAAATGAGTTGTCCGAACGACCTGCCTCCACCATGGTGTAGTCACGTTCTCCGGCCGCGACAGGCTGGCGATCATCTTGTGGCAGGCGTGCCGTAATGGCTGCCAGGAGCGGATACCTGAGCCGCGAACCCGCCGCGAGATCCTCAACCCTTGAACAAAAATAATAGGGGATAACCATGCGTGCAGAGTCGGGCCTGCTCAAAGGCCTCAATCCGAGTGTCACCCTGACGTCCATCGCCACCGTGATCCTGTTCGTGCTGTTCTGCGCGATCCAGAACGAACAGGCGGCGAAGACGTTCGAATCAGCCTCTACCTTCATCCTCGACAACTTCAAGTGGTACTACCTGGCGCTGGTGAGCGGTGCGCTGTGCTTGCTGCTCTACGTCAGCATCAGCCGCTTCGGCGCGCTGAAACTGGGCGCGGAACACGACCAGCCCGAATTCAGCTTCGCCGCCTGGATCGCCATGCTGTTCAGCGCCGGCATGGGCATCGGCCTGATCTTCTGGTCGGTGGCCGAGCCGATGCTGCATTACGCCGGCAATCCCTTCTCGGCGGGCCTGAGCGACGAGGCGGCGACCGTGGCCATGCGGATCACCCTCTATCACTGGGGGCTGCATCCCTGGGCGATCTTCAGCCTGATCGGCCTGTGCCTGGCCTATTTCGCCTACCGCAAAGGCTTGCCGCTGGCGCTACGCTCGCTGCTCTACCCGTTGATCGGCGAACGCATCTACGGCTGGATCGGCCATGTGGTGGACATCCTCGGCGTGGCCATCACCGCCTTTGGTGTCTCGCAATCCCTGGGCCTGGGTGTCGCACAGATCAATACCGGGCTGCATCAGGTCTTCGGGCTGCCCATCAGTGTCGGCTTCCAGCTCGCCATCATCCTGGCGGTGACCATCATCGCCTGCGTGTCGCTGCTCGCCGGCCTCTCCAGGGGCATGAAGCGACTCTCGACCCTCAACATGTACCTGTCGTTCGCGCTGATGCTGATCGTGCTGGCCATCGGGCCGACCCGCTACATCCTCAACCTGATGTTCGAGTCCACCGGGGACTACCTGCAGAACCTGGTCGGCCTGAGCCTGTGGATGGATACCCAGAAGGACAGCGGCTGGCAGAACTGGTGGACGGCGTTCTACTGGCCCTGGTGGATGACCTGGGGACCGTTCGTGGGCCTGTTCATCGCGCGCATTTCCAAGGGCCGCACCATTCGTGAGCTGGTGATCGGTGCGTTGGTGGTGCCTACCATGGTGACCATCCTGTGGATGTCGGTGTTCGGCGGCGCGGCGTTGAAGAGCGAACTGACCGCGCGCCAGCAGTTCCAGCCGCCGGTCGCCAGTGCCGAGCAAGTCCGCGAGCCGGTGAAATTCGAAGGCGGCAGCGTGCTGCAAGCGACCCAGAAGGAAACCACGGCGGCCACCTTCACCCTGCTCGGTTCGCTGAAGGGGCCGACCGTCGGCGCCCTGCTTTGCGTGCTGGTCTGCCTGCTGCTGGCGGTGCACTTCGTCACCACGGCGGATGCCGGCACCCAGGTGCTGTGCACCTTGAACGCCATGGGCAGCATCACCCCGCCCAACTGGATCAGGCTGCTCTGGTGCATCCTGGAAGGGGCGGTGGCCGCGGGGCTGCTGCTGGCGGGCGGACTCAAGGCGATCCAGATGGCGAGCATCGTCGTCGGCCTGCCGATCGCACTCCTGATGACCGCGATGAGCTACACCCTGATCCGCAGCCTGCGCCAGGAGTCGCTCGACGGTGCGCCCCGGTCACCCCGGGACGACCGTGCGCCCGCCCAGGAGTATTCCCAGCAGGGTGCCTCGCCGAGTCGCGAGCCGGTACTGGGCGGGATGGCCAGTGGGCTGGTGCCCGCCGTGTGACGTCCGCTGGCATTGGCCATCGCGCCACCTGACAGCACCGAAGCCGACCGTCACAAGCGGTCGGCTTCGGTCGTTTCAGGGTTTAATCCGCCACGGACAACTGGGTCATCAACCAGTCGCGGAACAGCCGCACGCTGTGCCTTGGCCCGCGTCCATCCACGGCTTCGAGCAGGCAGAACTTCGCGTCGGTCTGCAACATCGTGTCGTTAGGTCTGACCAGCGCGCCACTGGCCAGCGGGGCATCGACCAGATTGTTCCAGGCCAGCGCCACGCCCTGCCCGGCGATGGCCGACTGAATCAGCATGCTGTAGCTGTTGATGTTGATCCGATGCTTGGGGATCAAGGGCGGGTGGCCCACCCGAGCGAACCATTCGGGCCAGCCGATCCAGTCGCGTTGCGAGTCCTCCAGCCACAGCCAGGTGCAGGAAGAAAGTCCGTCGAGCGAGGCGAGTTGCGGATGCTTCGCCAGGTAGGCCGGGCTGCAGACCAGGAAGATTTCCTCGGAAAACAACGGCGTCACGTCCATACCCTTGGGCGGCGTGCTGCAGTAGTACAACGCCAGGTCGCTCTCCAGACGCGAAAAGTCCTTCACGTGGTCATGGGCGATGATGCGCAGGTCGATGTCCTCGTGCAGGCTCTGGAACTCCGCCACCCGTGGCAGCAACCAGAGCGACGCCATCGCGGTGCTGGTGGCCACCGTCACCTGCTGGTCGCCGCGCCATTGGCGAACCTCGCCGGTAGCGCGGGCGAGATGCTGCAGACAGTCGCGAACCGTCTCGTGGTACTGGACGCCGGCCGGGGTCAGGTTGATGGTGCGCGTGGTCCGCTGGAACAGCGTCTTGCCCAGGTAGTCCTCCAGCAAGCGCACCTGACGGCTGATCGCCCCCTGGGTGACGTTCAGCTCCTTGGCGGCAAGAGTGAAGCTCAGATGGCGCGCGGCCGCCTCGAAGGCGAGCAGGCTGTTGAGCGGAGGAAGCGGCTGAATTTTCATGGCGGACTGCAAGCGACCGATGGACTGCTGCGAGGCCACAATACTAGTGGCCTGCGCGTCGCTTGGGTACCGGCTCGGGTGTGCGATGAAGCACAACGGGAACCGACGTGGGATTGTGGTGCGCGCGCCGTATCACTCGCCCTTGAGGCCGTACTTCTTCACCTTGTCAAACAGCGTGGTCTTGGCCATCCCCAATGCATGCGCCGCCTGGCTGAGGTTGCCGGCGTGGCGTTCCAGGGCGGTGGACAGCAGGCTCTTCTCGAAGGCTTCCACGGCTTCGGCGAAGCGCGGCTCGCCGGCGTCCGGGCCGAGGTTGCCGCCGGCCAGCACCGGCAGGCCAAGGGCGAAGCGTTCGGCGACGTTGCGCAGTTCGCGCACGTTGCCCGGCCAGTCGTGGGCCATCAGGGTGGCGGCGGTGGCGTTGTCGATGCTGGGCGCGGGGCGGTCGAAGCGCAGCGAGGATTGCTGCAGGAAGTGCTCGAAGAGCATCAGGATGTCTTCGCGGCGTTCGCGCAACGGCGGCAGGTTCAGGGTGATGACGTTGAGGCGGTAGTAGAGGTCGCTGCGGAAAGTGCCTTCACGGCCCATGGCGGCGAGGTCGGACTTGGTCGCGGCGATCACCCGGCAATCCACGCGGATCAGTTCGTTGGAGCCCAGGCGTTCCAGCTGCTGTTCCTGCAGCACGCGCAGCAGCTTGATCTGCAGGTTCAGCGGCATGCTCTCGATCTCGTCGAGGAACAGGCTGCCGCCGTCGGCGTGCTCGATCTTGCCGATCCGCCGCTTGCCGGCGCCGGTGAAGGCGTGGGCCTCGTGGCCGAAGATTTCGCTGTCGATCAGGCTTTCCGGCAGGCCGCCGCAGTTGAGCGCGACAAAGGGTTTGGGCTGGCGCCGGCTGGAGTCGTGCAGGCAGCGTGCGACCAGTTCCTTGCCGGTGCCGGTCTCGCCTTCGATGAGCACGTTGGCGGAGGTGTCGGCGACGTTGGCGATCAGCTCGCGCAGCGCCTGCATGGCCGGCGAGCGGCCGATCAGCCGGCTTTCCAGGGCCTGCTTGCCGGCGAGCTGGCGGCGCAGTTGGCTGACTTCGCGGGTCAGGGCGCGCTGGGCCAGGGCACGGCGCGCGGTGTCCACCAGCTTCTCGGGGGAGAAGGGCTTTTCCATGAAGTCGTAGGCGCCGTCGCGCATGGCCTTGACCGCCATGGCGATGTCGCCATGGCCGGTGATCAGCACCACCGGCAGGCTGGGGTCGCGTTCCTTGAGCTTCTCCAGCAGCTGCAGGCCGTCCATGCCGGGCATGCGAATGTCGCTGACGACGATGCCGGGGAAGTCGGCGCCGACTTTCTTCAGCGCTTCCTCGGCGCTGCCCACGCTGTCGGTCTCGATGTCTTCCAGGGCCAGCGCCTGCTGGCAGCCGAGCCGTACGTGCGGGTCGTCCTCGACGATCAGGACGCGCAGGGATGGATCGCTCATGCGGGTGTCTCCAGGGCGGGCAGCAGCGGCAGGTGCAGTTCGAACGCGGTGCCGCCGGTTTCCGGGTAGGCCACGCCCAGGGAACCGCCGGCGGCGGTGGCGAGGCTGGCGGAAAGGGTCAGGCCCAGGCCCAGGCCGAGTTCGCCGGGCTTGGTGGTGAAGAAGGGCTCGAACAGGTGCACGCGGGCGTCCGGCGGAATGCCGGGACCGTTGTCGCGCACCACGAGGCGGTAGTGGTTGTCACCTTCGATACGCCCTTCCAGCCAGAGCTGGCGGTCGCTCTGGCCGCTCATGGCGTCGAGGGCGTTGGCGATCAGGTTGACCAGTATCTGTTCCAGGCGCGTCTGGTCGATGGCCAGGTGCGCATCGGGGTAATCGCGGTGCAGGGTTACCGGCACTTCGGAAAGCCGCCCCTGCAGCACCATCACGGCGGCGTCCACCGCCTTGCTCAAGGTCGCCTGGCCGTGGTCGTCGGCGCGCCGGGCGAAGGCGCGCAGGCTGGCGGTGATGCGGCCCATGCGGTCGACCATCTCGGCGATGGCTTCGAGGTTGCTGCTGGCGACGTCCAGCTTACCGCGTTCGAGGAAGCGCACGCTGTTGCTCGACAGAGTGCGCAGTGCTGCCAGCGGCTGGTTGAGTTCATGGGCGATGCTGGTGGACATCTGCCCGATCACCGCCAGCTTGCCGGCCTGTACGAGTCGGTCCTGGGCCTTGCGCAAGGTGTCCTCGGCCTGGCGGCGCTCGCGGATCTGTTCGCGCAGGTGCTGGTTGCTGGCGCGCAGGTCGGCGGTACGCTCGGCGATGCGGCGCTCCAGCGCATTGTTGGCTTGCTCCAGCGCTTCGCGGGCGGCGAGGCGGGTGGCGATGACCTTGCGCCGCTCGTTCCAGGCAATCAGCAGGAAGGCGAACAGGGCGAAGCCGGCGGCGGCGAGCATGCCGTGGATCATCGCCTCGCGGCGCAGGTCGGCCAGCGGGGTGAGCAGGGTGAAGTTCCACGGCGTGTCGCTGAGCTGGCGCGTCTGCATCAGGTAGCTGAGCGGCTTGTGGCTGTCGGCGTGCTCGCCCGGCGCGAAGCTGATTTCCTCGACGCCTTCGCCCACCAGTAGTACTGCAGGCTGCGGGCCAGGCGTTCCTTGTCCGCATCGCTGAGCGGGCGCACGGCCTTCAGGCGCAGGGTCGGGTCGCTGGAAAGGATGATGATGCCGTTCTCGTCGCTGACGAAGGCCTGTAGTCGAGCCTTCTCCCAGCGCTCTTCCAGGGATTCCATCTTCACCTTGACCACCGCCACGCCGACGATCCTGCCGCCATGTACCAGGCCGTGGGCGAGGTAGTAGCCGGGTTCGCCGGTGGTGCTGCCGATGCCGTAGAAGCGGCCGGGGCGGCCCTGTACGGCTTCCTGGAAATAGGCGCGGAAGGACAGGTCCTCCCCCAGGTAGCTGTCGGCGTCCTGCCAGTTGCTGGTGGCCAGCACGCGGCCGGAGGTGTCCAGCAGGTACACGGCGCGGCTGCCGGCGCGGCGGTTGAGACCTTCCAGGTAATGATTGACGCGGTCGCGGTGCAGCGGCGTGGGGTCCACCAGCAGGCGGCTGACGCTGCCTTCGAGTTCCAGCAGGCTGGGCAGGTAGGTGTAGCGGCTGATCTCGCTTTCCACGCCACGGGCGTGCAGTTCCAGCTGGCGCTCGCCGGACTCGATCAGGCTGCGGGTGCCGGCGCCTTCGCTGATCAGGTAGCCGCCGTAGCCGAAGCCCAGGGTGAGCAGGAGCAGCAGGAAGGGCAGCAGGTAGTTGCGCACGAGGCGTGGCTTCACGGTGAGCGGCGGCGGCAATGGGCTGGAAGCGCATTGCAGCACAGTCGCCGGGGCCGAGCCAGCCCAACGCCGGGGGGCGGCGATGGACTGGCTCGGGTACCACACGGTGCGTCTGCCGGGGCTTAGGGTTTGACCACCATCCCGACGCCGCGGCCGCGCGGATCGGAGGCGGTTTCCAGTGCCTTGCCGTTCACACGGATGGCCTGGATGTCACCCATGTTCCAGCCCTGGTCTTCAAGGGTGTAGCCCATGGCCTTGAGCTCATCGGCGACCTTGCCGGTGAGCGGTGCGTACGCGTCGTAATAGATGGTGTCTTTCGGCAGCAGTTGGTGATGCACACGCTGCGCGGCCACGGCCTTCTCCAGGGGCAGGTGGAAGTCGTAGACGTTGTTCAGCACCTGGAAGATCGAGGTGAAGATCCGCGAACCGCCGGGCGTGCCCAGCACCAGGCTGACATGGCCGTCGCGGGTGACGATGCTCGGACTCATGGAGGAGAGCATGCGCTTGCCCGGCTCGATGGCGTTGGCGTCGCTGCCCACGACGCCGAAGGCGTTGGCCACGCCCGGCTTGGAGCTGAAGTCATCCATCTCGTCGTTGAGCAGGAAGCCGGCGCCCTTGACCACCACGCCGCTGCCGAAGTCCCAGTTGAGGGTGTAGGTGTTGCTGACGGCGTTGCCGTCCTTGTCGACGATGGAGAAGTGCGTGGTCTGGTGCGGCTCCAGGCCGGGGCGGACTTTCTCGGTGGCCGAGATGGCGTCCGGGTTCACTTCCCTGGCGCGCCTGGCGATGTAAGACGGGTCGGTCAGCTGGGCCACCGGCACCTTGGAGAACTGCGGGTCACCGAGGTAGTCGGCGCGGTCGGCGAACACGCGCTTCTCGATCTCCGAGAGCAGGTGGATGTACTTCGCGGAGTTCAGCTCCACGCCCTTGAAGTCGGCGGCGCGCTGTTCCTTGATGCCGATCAGCTGGGCCAGGGCGATGCCGCCGGAGCTGGGCAGCGGCGCGGTGTAGAGGGTGTTGCCCTGCCAGTCGATGCGCATCGGCTCGCGCCACTTGGCCTGGTAGTCGACCAGGTCGTCGGAAGTGATCAGGCCGCCATCCTGCTTCATCTGCGCGATGAGCAGTTTGGCGGTCTCGCCCTTGTAGAAATCGTCCGGGCCCTTGTCGGCGATGCGCTCCAGGGTCTTGGCCAGTTCCGGCTGCTTGAACACTTCGCCCGGTTTCATGGTGCCGAAGTAGTCGCCGAAATTGGTCTTGCCGTTGAACAGCGCGATGGCGTCCTGGCGATACTGGTACTGCTGGTCGGCGACCTTGAAGCCGGTCTGCGCGTAGCCGATGGCCGGGGTCAGCAGCTCGCTCCACTTCAGCTTGCCGAAGCGCTGGTGCGCTTCCCACAGGCCCATCACGGTACCCGGCACGCCGGCGGCCTTGGCGCCGACCAGGCTGAGGTTCTCGATCACCTCGCCTTTCTCGTTCAGGTACATGGTCTTGGTCGCGGCCTTCGGCGCGATCTCGCGGTAGTCGAGGAAGTACGGCTTGCCGTCGACGTACAGGGTCATGAAACCACCGCCGCCGATGTTGCCGGCTTCGGGGTAGGTAACTGCGAGGGTGAAGGCGGTGGCGACCGCGGCGTCGACGGCGTTGCCGCCCTTCCTGAGGATCTCGGCGGCGACTTTCGCGCCGTACTGATCGGGCGCGGCAACCGCGCCGCCGTCGAGGGTGACGGCGAAGACCGACGAACTCGCCGCGAGGATCGCGACGCCCAGGGGCAGCTTGCTGAAGTGGAACACGCGCATGGGACTTCCTTATTTATTCTTGTGCTTGCGGTGAGGTTGAGTGCCCCGGCGAGCCAGGGCACTCGGGTAGAACAACAGCGGAATCAGTGCGGCAGGATCTTGGCGAGGAACTGCTGGGTGCGCTCGGCGCGGTTCTGCAGGTCGCCGAAGAATTCTTCCTTGGCGCAGTCCTCGACGATCTGCCCGCGGTCCATGAAGATCACCCGGTCGGCGACCTTGCGGGCGAAGCCCATCTCGTGGGTCACGCACATCATGGTCATGCCTTCGTGGGCGAGCTGGACCATCACGTCGAGCACCTCGTTGACCATCTCCGGGTCGAGCGCCGAGGTCGGCTCGTCGAACAGCATGACGATCGGGTCCATGGCCAGCGCGCGGGCGATCGCCACGCGCTGCTGCTGGCCGCCGGAGAGCTGGCCGGGGTGCTTGTGCGCATGGGCCTTGAGGCCGACGCGGTCGAGCAGCGCCAGGCCCTTGTCCATCGCCTCTTCCTTGCTCCGTCCCAGCACCTTGCGCTGGGCGATGGTGAGGTTTTCGGTGATGGTCAGGTGCGGGAACAGCTCGAAGTGCTGGAACACCATGCCGACCCGGGAGCGCAGTTTCGGCAGGTCGGTCTTGGGGTTTGCGATGGAGGTGCCGTCGACGGTGATGTCGCCCTTCTGGAAGGGTTCCAGCGCATTGACGCACTTGATCAGGGTCGACTTGCCCGAGCCGGACGGCCCGCAGACCACCACCACTTCACCCTTGGCGACCTTGGTGTTGCAGTCGGTGAGAACCTGGAAGTCGCCGTACCACTTGCTGACGTTATCGATGGAGATCATACGGTTAACCTTTTCTGCAGGCGCTTCACGCAGAGGGACGCGGCGAAGCTGATGACGAAGTAGACGAGACCGGCGAAGATCAGGAATTCATGGGGCTGGCCGATGATGTCGCCACGCGAGCGGGCGGCGTTGAGGAAGTCCATCAGGCCCACCGAGTACACCAGCGAGGTGTCCTGGAACAGGATGATGCTCTGCTGCAGCAGCAGCGGGGTCATCTTGCGGAACGCCTGCGGGAGGATGATCAGGCGCATGGACTGGCCGTAGGTCATGCCCAGTGCGTAGGACGCGCCAATCTGGCCCTTCGGAATGGCCTGGATGCCGGCGCGGACGATCTCGCAGTAGTACGCCGCCTCGAACATCATGAAGGCCACCAGGCACGAGGTGAACGCGCCCACGGGGGTGTCCTGGCCGGTGATCCAGCGCAGGATGAACGGAACCGCGAAGTAGAACCAGGTGATCACCAGCAGCAGCGGGATCGAGCGGAAGTAGTTCACGTAGAAGCCGGCGATGTTCGACAGCAGCTTGCTGTTGGACAGCCGCATCAGCGCGAGAATGGTGCCCAGCACCACGCCGCCCAGCACACCCAGCACCATCAGCTGCAGGGTGGTGAGCATGCCTTCCCAGAGGCCGGGGAGGGCGGGGACGATCTGGCTGAAGTCCATCATTTACCTCCCACGGAGATCAGGCCCGGCACGGCGACCTTCTTCTCGACCATGCGCATGATCAGCATCAGGCTCATGTTCAGGGTGAAGTAGATCGCGGTGGCGAGGGTGAAGGCCTCGAACAGGTTGGCGCTGAATTCGGCGGTCTGCTTGGTCTGCGCCAGCAGCTCCATCAGGCCGATCAGCGAGGCCACCGAGGAGTTCTTGAAGACGTTGAGGAATTCCGAGGTCAGCGGCGGAATGATGATCCGGAAGGCCTGCGGCAGCAGCACGTGGCGGTAGATCGCCGGCAGGCGGAAGCCAACGGCACTGGCGGCGGCGAGCTGGCCCTTGGGCAGCGCCTGGATGCCGGTGCGCACCTGCTCGCAGACCCGCGCGGCGGTGAACAGGCCCAGGCACACGACGACGCTGATGAAGGCCGAGGTTTCCGGGGCGATGCCCAGCTTGAACCAGTCCTGGATCGGCTGCGGCAGGTAGTCCGGCACCAGGAAGTACCAGATGAACAACTGCACCAGCAGCGGCACGTTGCGGAACAGCTCCACGTAGGCGGTGGCGATGCCCGACAACCAGCGGTTGGGCAGGGTGCGCATCACGCCCAGCAGCGAGCCGAGCGCCAGGGCGATGACCCAGGCCGCGAGCGAGACGGCGATGGTCCAGCCCAGGCCGGTGATGTACCAGTCCAGGTAGCGCTCGTCGCCAATCCCGGTGGACTTGAAGAACACGCCCCAGTCCCAGTTGTAATCCATGACGGGTTTCCCCTCGATTGCGTTTCACGGTGGCTTTGTACGGCACGGGGCCGGACGCGGGCGCAAGGCCGCCCGCCACCCGCGGGTAGCGGGTGTTCCGGCATCGTCATCAGGAAAGGTGGGCCGGGAGCGCATGGCGTGCGCTCCCGATCCCCCGCCGGGTGCCGCCTTGTGGGCGGCACCCGGCGCGACCGTTACATCTGCTCGGCAGACTTGTCGGTCGGATTGGCGATCAGCTTCTTGAGCTCATCACTCATCGGGAAGTTGAGGTTCAGGTTCTTCGGCGGAATGGGCTGCATGAACCACTTGTCGTAGATCTTGTTGACCTCACCCGAGGCGAAGGTGTCGGAGATGGCCTTGTCGACGACCTTCTTGAACGGCGCGTCGCCCTTGCGCACCATGCACGCGTAGATCTCGTAGGACTGCGGCTTGCCGACCACGTGCCAGTCGTCCGGCTTCTTGGCCTTGGCCATTTCACCATAGAGCAGCGCGTCGTCCATCATGAAGGCCACGGCACGGCCGGATTCGAGCATCAGGAAGGACTCGCCGTGGTCCTTGGCCGAGATGATGTTCATGCCCATCTTCTGATCGGCGTTCATCTGCTTGAGCAGGCGCTCCGAAGTGGTGCCGGCGGTGGTCACCACGTTCTTGCCCTTCAGATCCGGGAAGTCGTTGATGCCCGAGCTGGTCTTGGTCAGCAGGCGGGTGCCGACCTCGAAGATGCCGACGGAGAAGTCGACCTGCTTCTGGCGCTCGAGGTTGTTGGTGGTGGAGCCGCACTCGATGTCCACGGTGCCGTTCTGCACCAGCGGGATACGGGTCTGGGAGGTCACCAGGTTGTAGCGAACCTTCAGGTCGGGAGCATTCAGCTCTTTCTTCAGGGCCTCGACGACCTTGATCTGCAGGTCGTGGGAATAACCTTCCGGCTGACGCGGATCGCTGCCGAGGTAGGAGAAGGGGATGGAGGCGTCACGGTGGCCGAGGACGATGGTGCCGGAGTCCTTGATCTTCTTCAGGGTACCGGTCAGTTCTTCGGCGACGACGGGAGTGGCGAGCAGGGCCGCGACAATGGCGACGCCCAACGCACGGGGTGCGAAACGCATGGAGACTACCTCGACTGGTTGTGTTTGTTATTCAGTCCTGCGCCGGCGAGGCTCACTCCAGGCCGGTCGCATGTTCGAGGAGGAGCAGAGCAGGCTCCGTGCCAAGGCTGTCTTTTTTATTTAACTATTTGAATTTAAACAGTTATTTTTAGAATGGCGGTGAGCGAAAAGTCCCCCGTCATTCGGATATCCGGATTTTTCCGGATTCCTCGTTCGGAAAACCGAACGACAAACAGGGTCAGACGTCCGGCTGACCGCCCCATTGCCCGCGCTGGAACGGCTGATCGCGATCGGCCAGGTGCGCGGCGATGCGCTCGAGCAATTGGTGCGTCGGAGCGCGTACGCCAGTGACGGTCTGCCCGAGAGCCAGCGCGAGGATCAGCAGCAGGGCGGCCGGATGGAAGGCCGGCAACTGCGCACGGGTGGCGGCGAGGAAGGCCGCGCTGGTGCCCAGGCCCAACGCCAGGCCGGCGTAGACCTCGGAGGGCGAGTGAACGTTGATCGCCAGCCGCGAGAGACCGACCAGCACGGCGATCACTGCCGCCAGCGCGGCGGCGGCCAGGCCGGCGCGGCGCGTGGTGAAGAGCTGCGCGGCCAGCGTCGGCAGCACGGCACCGGCCAGCATGCTGTGCCCGGAGAAGCCGGTGAAGTTCAGGTTCGGAATTCCGATTCCCCAGCCCATGAACGCCAGCTTCGAACCCACCACCAGCGCGGTCGAGAATCCGAACAGCAGCAGCCACAGCCCGGCCTTTGCGGTCTGGCGGCGATACAGCAGCCAGCAGAAGACGAGCACGGCGGCCGGCGCCAGCAGGGAGCTGTCGCCGAGGCGGGTAATCATTGGCCAGAAGGACATGGGCATGGGAAGGCGGGGCTGAGGCGGGCAACGTTAGCACAGCCCGGTGCCGTCCCCGAGAGCCGTGCGACGGGATGCGAGCCTGTGCGCATGCGCCAGCTTGGCCCCGGCGCCAGCCCTGGCCCACAATGGCGCCTTCAGTTCAAAGGAATGTTCGCCATGGAAATGGAAAATCCCTACCGCGCCCCCGAAGCCCCATTGGTCGAGACGCATGCTGGCGCCGAACAGGCCAGCCGGTTCTTCGTCATCTCCATCACCAAGATGGTCGTGCTGTATGTGGCGACGCTGGGGCTGTTCAACCTCTACTGGATGTACAAGCACTGGTCGATCCAGAAGCCGCACATGCCGCGCAAGATCAACCCGCCGCTGCGCAGCCTGTTCATGATCTTCTATATCCATTCCCTCGCCCGACGCGTGCACGAAGCGCTGCCGGAGGAACAGCGCAGGGCCTGGCGTTATGGCAGCGACGCCACCTGGGCGGTGGTGCTGCTGATCCTCTCCAATGTCGCCGACAAGCTCACCAGCCGGATTCCCGAACTCAGCCACTACAGCCTGCCGTTCCTCATCCTCGGTCTGGTGCCACTCATTCCGCTGACGAACATCCAGCGCCGCGCCAACGAGGCCAGCGGCGATCCGCTGGGCCAGGGCAACGCCTCGCTGACCCGCTACAACGTGCCCTTCCTGATCCTCGGCGGCCTACTCTGGGTGCTGATCCTGATCGGCTCGGTGGCGGAGTTCGCCGGCGTCGCCTGAGCCGCCCTCGCGTCGCAGCAGTTCGCGCTTGCGCGGCAGGCCCCAGCGATAGCCGCCTTCGCCGGTGCCGCCGACCACGCGATGACACGGCACCAGCAGGCCGACGTTGTTGCTGGCGCAGGCGCGGGCGATGGCGCGCGGATGCGTGCCCAGCTCCTCGGCCAGCTCGCCGTAACGCCGCGTCTCGCCGCTGGGAATGCGCGTGAGGGCGCGCCAGACGCGCAGCTGGAAGGCGCTGCCGTGCAGGTCCAGCGGCAGGTGGGCGGCCTGTTCGGGCTCTTCCAGCTGGATGATCACCTCGCGCAGCCAGTCGCCCAGCCCCGTGTCGTCGCGGGTTCGCTCGGCGGCGGCGAAGCGATCGGCCAACTGGCGTTCCAGCTCGCTGGCGTTGTCGGCGAAGAGCAGGGCGCAGACGCCCTTGTCGGTGGCCGCCAGCAGCACCAGCCCGAGCGGGCAGGGCGCGATGGCATAGCGCAGTCGTTCACCCGCGCCTTTCTGCCGGCGTTGTGCCGGGCTCAGTGGCGTGGCGCTTTCGTACAGGGCACGGGTGCCGGAGTAGCCGGCCTCCAGCGCGGCGTCGAGCACCGAGCGCGATTGCGGCAGGGCGGCAGCCAGGCGCTGCTCGCGGCGGGATTCCGCCCAGGCTCGGGGCGTGAGGCCGGTGCGGGCCTTGAAGGCGCGGGCCAGGTGCGAGGCGGAGAGACCGATACGGCTGGCCAGTTCGTCCAGGGTCGGGGGCTTATCGGCCTTGTCGAGCAGCTCGCAGGCCGCAGCAACCAGCGCATCGAGTTGCTCGCGCGGGCTCGGGCCGCGCGGCGAGCAGCGCTTGCAGGGGCGGAAACCGGCAGCTTCGGCCGCCTCGGCGGCGCTATAGAAGGCCACGTTCTCCCGTGATGGCCGGCGTGCCGGGCAGTTCGGCCGGCAGTAGACGCCGGTGGAGCGCACGCTGAAGACGAAACGTCCCTCGTAACGCGCATCGCGCTCGCAGACCGCCTGCCAGCAGCGCTCGGGGTCAAGTCGGGTGGTCGTCATGGCTGTCTCCGGGGCAATGGCCGTTGGGGAGATTCTCCGTCGGGCCTGGCGGAGCAGCAATCCGCATCGCGTTTTCAAACTCGTTGTCGCCGGCCGGGCTACGCTTGCAGGGTATTCCCAGAGAGACCTCCATGCCCTTGCGCCGATTCTGCCTGTGCTGCCTTCTGCTGCTCGTTGCGCTGTGCGTCCAGGCCCGAGCAGCAAGCCTGGCGCTGTCCGATGAGGAGCGTGCCTTCGTCACGGCCCACGAGCCGATCCGTGTCGGCCTGTTCCGCGCCGGCTGGCCGCCGTTCGAGGTGATCGACGAGTTCGACCAGTTCCATGGCATCAGCGCCGACTACCTGCAGCTGATCTCCGAGCGCCTGGGCATGAAGGTCCAGCCGGTGCTGTACAACACCTGGGAAGAGGTGCTGGCCGCGGTGAAGGCAGGCGAGGTGGACCTGCTGCCGTCCATGGCGGCCACCGACGAGCGCCAGCGCTTCCTGAGCTTTACCCAGCCCTACGTCACCACCAGCAGCCTGATCTTCGCCCGGCGCGACAGCACCATCCGCACGCTGGACGACCTGTCCGGCCGCCGGGTCGCGGTGGAGCAGGGCTATGCCGTCCATGAGCTGCTGGCCAAGGCGGTGCCGGGGATCGATTTCGTGCTGGCGGAGGATTCGCCCAGCGCGCTCAAGGCCGTCTCCATCGGGCGTGCCGATGCCTATGTGGGCAACCTCATCACCTCGACCTTCCTGATCGAGCAGCTCGGCCTGTCCAACATGGAAGTGCGCGGCGATAGCGGGCTGGGCAATAGCCAGGTGCGCTTCGCCACGCGCAAGGAGCTGGAGCCGCTGGTGCCGCTGCTGGACCGCGCACTGAACAACATCACCCGCAATGAGCAGGAGGCGATCCAGGCGCGCTGGTTGCCGTCGCTGGACGTCTTCGACTGGATGCACCTGCTGCAGATCGCCTGGCCCTGGGTTGTGGGCGTGCTGGCCCTGCTGACCTTCGTGCTGGTGTGGAACCGCCGGCTGTCGATCCAGGTGGCCGAGCGCGCGCGCGCCGAAGCAGAGGAGCGGCGCCAGCGCAGCACTCTGCTGGCGTTGATCAACTCGATCCCCGACCCGATCTGGTTCAAGGACACCCAGGGCCGTTACCTGGGGGTCAACCAGGCCTTCGCCGACTGCCTGGGGCGCGCGCCGGAGGACATCGTCGGGCGCAGCGACCAGCAGATGTTCAGCCGCGCGGCCGGCGCCGGCCGGCAGGAGCGCGACCGCCAGGCGCTCAACGAGAGCGAGCCCTATGCCAGCGAAGGCTGGGTGGTCTATCCGGATGGCCGGCGGGTGCTCTTCGATACCCTGCGCAGTGCCTTCCACGACGACCACGGGCGGCAGCTCGGCCTGGTCGGCGTCAGCCGCGACGTCACCGCGCGCAAGGCCACCGAACTGGCGCTGGCCGAGGCCCGCGACCTGGCGGAAGAGGCGGCGCAGCTCAAGAGCGACTTCCTGGCCAACATGAGCCATGAGATCCGCACGCCGCTGAACATCATCATCGGCCTGGCGCACCTGCTCCAGGAGACCACCCTGGACCCGCAACAGGTGGACTACCTGGGCAAGATCCAGGGCTCGGGCCAGTACCTGCTGGAGCTGATCAGCGACATCCTCGACCTGTCGCGCGTGGAAGCGGGCAAGCTGGAGTTCGAGCACATCCCCTTCGACCTGGAGCGTCTGCTCGGCGAGCTGTTCGACCTGTTCAACATCCGCGCCGCGAGCAAGGGCCTGGCGGTGCGCTGCGAGATCGACCCGCGGGTGCCGGCCCAGGTGGTGGGGGATTCGTTGCGCCTGCGGCAGATCCTGATGAACTACGGCAACAACGCACTGAAATTCACCGAGCAGGGCGAGGTGGTGCTGATCGTCCGCCTGGAGGACGAGGACGAAGACAGCCTGCAACTCTACTTCGCCTTCCGCGATACCGGCATCGGCATCTCCGAGCCGCAGCAGGAGCGCCTGTTCGAATCCTTCCAGCAGGCGGACAGCTCGATCACCCGCCGGTACGGCGGCTCCGGCCTGGGCCTGGCGATCTGCAGGAAACTGGCAGAGGCGATGGGCGGCAGCGTCGGCGTGGAGAGCGAGCCGAACCGTGGCAGCCTGTTCTGGTGCCGGCTGCCCATGGGGCGGGTCGACGACTCGGCCAGCCTGAGTCTGCAGAACATCAGCCACGAACCGCTGCCGGTGCCCATGCTGCCGGCCGCGGCGGCGGCGCCTGCGCTGCTGGAGAGCGGCAACGACGCCGAGGTCGAACAGGTCTGCCGGCGCCTGGCGCACCTGCTGGCCGCCGACGACCCGCGCGCAGGGAGGTTGCTCGGCGAACGTGCAAGCCTGCTGCGCAGCGTCTTCAATGAGGGCTATGAGGGCATCGCCACGAGCGTGCGGCGCTTCGAGTTCGAGCGGGCCCTGGAGAGTCTGGTGAATCTCGCGAGGGAGCGCGATATCCGTATATGAAGTGGCAGATAGGGAAATGCGGGACAGGAACACGCGGACAGGGCGGTGGTCCGATCCCCCATGGCATGTCACGAATCTGACCGATGCGAGGAGTTGCGATGGATAGCATGCTGGACCGGCCGGAGCAGGAGATGATCCTGGTGGTGGATGATCAGCCGGACAATCTGATGCTCATGAGCGAACTGCTGATGGACCGTTACCAGGTGCGCGTCGCCGCCAGCGGGCCGAAGGCGCTGCGCCTGATGCAGAGCGATCCGCGCCCGGACCTGGTGTTGCTCGACATCATGATGCCGGAGATGGACGGCTACGAAGTCTGCCGCCAGCTCAAGGCCGACCCGCTGACCCGCGACATCCCGGTGATCTTCCTTACCGGCATGGTCAGCCCCGCCGACGAGCAGAAGGGCCTGGACCTGGGGGCGGTGGACTACCTGACCAAGCCGATCAGCCCGCCGGTGACCCTGGCGCGCATCCGCGCGCACCTGAATCTGAAAGCCAATTCCGATTTCCTGCGCGACAAGAGCGAGTACCTGGAACTCGAGGTGCGTCGCCGCGCCCGCGAGCTGCAGGCCATCCAGGACGCCACCCTGGAAGCCATGGCGACCCTCTGCGACCTGCGCGACAACCCGCACAGCAACCACCTGGTGCGCATCGAGCACTACATGCGCCTGCTGGGCAGCGCGCTGTCGCTGCACAGCGAGTTCGCCGCCGAGCTGTCAGTGGAGAACATCGAGTTGCTGGTGCGCTCGGCGCAGCTGCACGACATCGGCAAGGTCGCCGTGCCCGACCGAATCCTGCACAGCCCCGGCCAGTTGGAAGAGGCCGACCGGTTGATTCTCGAAAGCCACACCACCGTTGGTCGAGATGCCCTGGCGGCGGCCGAGCGCAAGCTGGGCTCCCCGGCGGATTTCCTGCGTTTCGCCAAGGAAATCGCCTACAGCCACCACGAGCACTGGGATGGCAGCGGCTTCCCGGCGGGCCTGGCTGGCGAGCAGATTCCCCTGGGCGCGCGGATGCTCTCGCTGATCGATTGCTATGACGAATTCACTTGCCGCCATGCCTATCGCACCTCGCTGACCCCGGACGAAGCCGCCGAGCGCATCAAGGCCGGCGCCGGCAGCCAGTTCGACCCGCGCGTGGTGGAGGCTTTCGGGGAAGTCGCCGAAGGCTTTGCCAACATTGCCCAGCGTTACGCCGACAGTGACGAAGCGCTGGGGCTGGAACTGCAGCGCCTGGAAGATGCCGTGACCGAAAGTATCGAGTTGACGCCGCCTGAGCCCTGATCGTACTGGGCGGTTGTCGATGATTGCCGTATAAGGAGCGCAGCGCCCCAGAGAGGTACGCCAGGAAGCCCGATGAAGACCCCGAAACGCCTAGAGCCGTTGATCGAAGACGGCCTGATCGACGAAGTATTGCGGCCGCTGATGAGCGGCAAGGAAGCAGCGGTCTATGTAGTGCGCTGCGGCGAAGAGCTGCGCTGCGCCAAGGTCTACAAGGAAGCGAACAAGCGCAGCTTCCGCCAGGCCGCCGAGTACCAGGAAGGCCGCAAGGTGCGCAACAGCCGCCAGGCGCGCGCCATGGCCAAGGGCACCAAGTACGGCCGCAAGGAGCAGGAAGACGCCTGGCAGAACGCCGAGGTGGCTGCGCTGTTCCGCCTGGCCAACGCCGGAGTGCGGGTGCCCAAGCCCTACGACTTCCTTGACGGCGTACTGCTGATGGAGATGGTTGCCGACGAAGACGGTGACGCCGCGCCGCGTCTGAACGACGTGGTGATGGAGCCGGAGCTGGCCCGCGACTTCCACGAATTCCTCATCCGCCAGATCGTCATGATGCTCTGCGCGGGCCTGGTGCACGGCGACCTGTCGGAGTTCAACGTACTGGTCGGCCCGGATGGCCCGGTGATCATCGACCTGCCGCAGGCCGTCGATGCCGCCGGCAACAACCACGCCTTCCGTATGCTGGAGCGCGACGTGGGCAACATGGCTGCCTACTTCGGCCGCTTCGCCCCGGAGCTCAGGTACACGCACTACGCCAAGGAAATGTGGGCGCTCTACGAGGACGGCAAGTTGCTGCCGGATACCGAGTTGACCGGGCATTTCGACGACCCGGAAGACGAGGCGGATGTGGACTCCGTGCTGCGGGAGATCGCCGACGCCATGCGCGAGCAGGAACGTCGCGAAGCTGGCCGCGCTGCCCAGGATTCCCCGCAGAAGAGCGACGAGCCACCGCCTCCGCCTTGGGAGCAGGCCTGATGCCACCGCCCGGCGAGAGGAAGCTTCTCGCGCTGATCGCCGGGCAACCTGAACGCATGCACCTGCTGCGCGTCGTGCGGGATCACGGCCCCGCGGGCGCCTGGATTGCGGCGGGCTTCGTGCGCAACGCGGTGTGGGACGCCTTGCATGGCTATGGCGAACCCACGCCGTTGAGCGATATCGATGTGCTGTATTTCTCTGCCGACTGCCTGGAGCCCGAAGCGGATTACGCCTGGGAGCGTCGGCTGCTGGGCGTCTGCACGGATGTACCCTGGTCCGTGCGTAACCAGGCGCGGATGCATCTGCGCAACGGCGACTCGCCCTACCGAGATTGCGCCGACGCCATGATCCATTGGCCGGAAGTCTGCACCGTTGTGGCCGTTCGGCTGAGCGACGAGTCCCTGCAACTACTGGCGCCGCTGGGCATCGATGACATCTGGGAACTGCGCGTCAGGCCCACCGAGCACTTCCGCGGCAAGCCGGACATCTACCGCGCACGCCTCGCCGCCAAGAACTGGCCGGCGCGCTGGCCGAAACTACGTATCGAGCCCTTGTAGGAGCGGGCTTGCTCGCGAGCTCTGGCGTTCCGGTGCACGTGGCGGGATGAAAGATCCCACGAAGATCATCTCGGAAAACTGTAAGGCCGCAACTGTATCCATACATTTCAGGCGTGGGCTGGTAGTTTTCCGGTATCCCACCCCGAGCGCTCTGCCATGCCCCTTCGCCACGTTCTCCTCGCCTTGCTGGTCACCTTGATCTGGGGCGTCAACTTCGTCGTGATCAAGGTCGGCCTGCATGACTTCCCGCCTCTGCTGTTCTGCGCCCTGCGCTTCGCCCTGGCGGCGTTGCCACTGATCTTCCTGCGCGGCCCGCTGCCGGCACCGTTCTGGCGCATCGTGCAGATCGGTGTGCTGCTGGGCGTGGTCAAGTTCGGCCTGCTGTTCGTCGGCATGCATATCGGTATGCCGGCGGGCCTGTCGTCGCTGGTGCTGCAGAGCCAGGTGTTCTTCACCGTGCTGATCGCCGCCGCCTTCCTCGGCGAGCGTCCCAGCGCGCGCGCTCTGATCGGCCTGGCGCTGGCCGCCGGCGGCCTGCTGCTGATTGGCCTGGAGCGTCCCATGGGCGACAGCCTGGTGGCCTTCCTGCTGGTGATCGCCGCCGCACTTGCCTGGGCCTTCTCCAACATCGCCACCAAGCGCTCCGGCGCCAGCGACATGCTGCGCCTGATCAGTTGGGTGAGCCTGATCCCGCCGCTGCCACTGCTGGTGCTGTCGTGGATCTTCGAAGGCCCCGAGGCCATCGAGCACGCCGTCGTGAACATCAGCTTGAACGGGGTAGGTGCGCTGCTCTACATCGCCTTTCTCGCCACTACCGTCGGCTTCGGCCTGTGGAGCTTCCTGCTGCGCCGCTACCCGGCCAGCCAGGTCACGCCCTTTGCGCTGGCCGTGCCGGTGTCCGGGCTGTTGTCGGGCTGGCTGTTCCTGGGTGAAGACCTCACCGCCCAGGACTGGATGGCCTGCGTGCTGGTCTTCATCGGCCTCGCCGTGACGGTGCTGCCGGCATCGATCTGGCGTCGCCGGGCGGTGGCCAGCGCGTAAGCGGAGCGGTTGAATTGCCGGGGGCGAGCGCCTGGTACACACTCGCGACTTGATCTTCTGGAAGGGATATCTGGATATGCGTTCGAAATTCGCCGCGGCGGCTTGGCTCCTCTCATTGCTACCGTTGGCCGCGCATGCCGCACCAGGTGACAGCGACCTGGCGCAGGCGCGCGAGTTGCTGTCCCTTTCGCAAAGCTCGATCAAGGATTACGACCTCCTGACGACGCAGGGGGGGACGGATCCGGCCTTGCAGACCCAGTTCGTCAACTATGTGACCTTCGCCAGGGAGGCGTTGCCTGCGTTGCGACGCTCCGCTGAGGAGGGAAATGCCGCTGGCCAGTACTTGCTGGCGATGACGCTCAGGATTCCCTCGGTGGGGCCGTCGGAGAAGCAGGAAGCTGTCTGCGATCTACTGATGCGCAGCGCGAAGCAGAATTTCCTGCCAGCGGCCTTGGTTGGCCCGAGTATCTGCCAGGAACAGATGGCGCCGCAGGATATGCAGGGGGGCCTGAAGCAAGCCATTGAGCAGGCACCGCGCCACGCTGCGTATTATCCGATGCAATCTCCTGCCTACCGCCTTTGTGTGCACAATCAGCGTGCTGCCTTCCCACTCCCCGAACTGACCCAAGCGGAATTCGAAGCGGAGGCCTACTTTGAGCTAGCGCGTCGCACAAAGGCCGTAAGTCGCAGAGGGCAGGAGGAGCGGTTGCGTTACCTGCGATTGGCTATGGAGCGAGATTGCGAAGGTGCAAAAAGTGCCGTTGCGGCACTCGAGGCTCGTTTGAAATCATAGTCAGTGACAGCACGCTCCCGACTCCAGGTCCTTGAGGATCGGGCAGTCCGGGCGATGGTCGCCCTGGCAGTGGTCGCTCAGCTCCTGCAACGTATCGCGCAGGCTGCTCAGCTCGGCGATCTTGCGGTTCAGCTCATCGATGTGCCGGGCGGCCAGGGCCTTGACGTCAGCGCTGGCGCGCTGGCGGTCCTGCCAGAGGGCGAGCAGTTGGCCGACCTCCTCCAGGGAGAAGCCAAAGTCCCGCGAGCGGCGGATGAAGGCCAGGGTGTGCAGGTCCTGCTCGCTATAGTGCCGGTAGCCGCTGGCGCTGCGGCCGGCGGGGGCGAGCAGGCCGGTGGATTCGTAGTAGCGGATCATCTTCGCGGTCAGGCCGCTCTTCTTCGCCGCTTCGCCGATGTTCATGCCGATTCCTCTTGAACGGCCGCCCCCGATGGTTCGGGGGCGGCAAGGTCATTTCTGATCCTGTGGTTTCCAGCGCTTGAGCAGCAGGGCGTTGCTCACCACGCTGACGCTGGAGGCGGCCATCGCCGCGCCGGCGACCATGGGGTTGAGCAGGCCGAAGGCGGCCAGCGGGATGCCCACCAGGTTGTAGATGAAGGCCCAGAACAGGTTCTGGCGGATCTTCGCGTAGGTACGCCGGGAGATGTCCAGCGCCGCCGGGACCAGGCGCGGGTCGCCGCGCATCAGGGTGATGCCGGCGGCATGCATGGCCACGTCGGTGCCGCCGCCCATGGCGATGCCGACGTCCGCCGCGGCCAGTGCCGGGGCGTCGTTGATGCCGTCGCCGACCATCGCCACGACTTTCCCTTCCTTGCGCAGCGCGCCGACCACGGCAGCCTTGTCGCCGGGCAGTACTTCGGCGTGCACATCGTCCAGGCCCAGGGCATCGGCCACGACCTTGGCGCTGCCACGGTTGTCGCCGGTGATCAGGTGGCTGTCGATACCGCGTTCACGCAGGGCGTCGATGGCGGTTTTGGCGCCTTCCTTGAGGCTGTCGCCGAAGGCGAACAGGGCAAGCACGCGGGCCTTCGGCTCGCGCTCGATCAGCCAGGACAAGGTGCGGCCCTCTGCTTCCCATTGCGCGGCGGAGTCGGCCTGCGCGCCGGGTGGCAACTGCGCTTCGTCGAGCATCCGCCGGTTGCCCAGGGCGAGCAGGCGGTCTCCCACTCGTCCCTGGATGCCGCGCCCGGTGAGCGCCTGGGTAGCCTCGGCAGCAGCGGGGTTGAGCCCGCGCTCGGCACACTCATCCAGCACGGCCCTGGCCAGCGGATGCTCGCTGCCGCGTTGCAGGGCGCCCGCGAGGGCCAGGGCTTCGGCTTCGTCGCCTGGCGCCGCGAGATTGGTGATGCGCGGCTGACCGGAGGTGAGAGTGCCGGTCTTGTCGAAGGCCACGGCAGTCACCGCGTGGGCGACCTCCAGGGCCTCGGCATCCTTGATCAGGATGCCGTGCTTGGCCGCCACGCCGGTGCCGGCCATGATCGCGGTCGGTGTGGCAAGGCCGAGGGCGCAGGGGCAGGCGATGACCAGCACGGCCACGGCGTTGATCAGTGCGTGTTCCCAGCCGGCGCCGGCGATCAGCCAGCCGACCAGGGTGACCAGCGCAATGCCGATCACCACCGGGACGAACACGTTGCTGACCTTGTCCACCAGCTTCTGGATCGGCGCCTTGGCGGCCTGGGCGTCCTCCACCAGGCGGATGATCCGCGCGAGCACGGTTTCGCCGCCCAGTGCGGTGGTCTTCACGCGCAGCACGCCTTCGCCGTTGATGGCGCCGCCGGTGACCGGGTCGCCGATGTCCTTGGGCACCGGCAGGCTCTCGCCGGTGATCAAGGCTTCATCCGCATGGCTCTGGCCGGCGAGGACTTCGCCGTCCACCGGGAAGCGCTCACCGGGGCGTACCAGCACTTCGTCGCCCAGGCGCAGCTCGGCGATGGCGACGTCTTCTTCCATGCCGTCTCGCACACGGGTCGCTCGCTCGGGGCGCAGGGCTTCCAGTGCTCGGATAGCGGCGGCGGTCTGGCGCTTGGCGCGGCTTTCCAGGTACTTGCCGAGCAGGATCAGGGTGATCACCACGGCGCTGGCTTCGAAGTACAGGTGCGGCATCTGCCCCGGAGCGGCGGCGTACCAGAGGTACAGGCTCAGGCCGTAGCCGGCGCTGGTGCCGAGGGCGACCAGCAGGTCCATGTTGCCGCTGCGGGCGCGCACTGCCTTGTAGGCCGAGACATAAAAGCGCGCGCCGATGAGGAACTGCACGGGTGTGGCGAGGAGGAATTGCGCCCAGGCGGGGAGCATCCAGTGCTGGCCGAACCAGTCGCCCACCATCGGCAGCACCAGCGGCAGCGACAGCAGGATGGCCGCGGCCAGCCACCAGCGCTCGCGCGCCAGGCGGGCCACGGCGGGGTCCACAGCAGGCTGGTCGGGTTCGATCGGACGGGCCTTGTAGCCGGCCTTGTCGACGGCGCTGATCAGGGTGGCGGTATCCACGGCGCCGAGCAACTCGACGTGGGCGCGTTCGCTGGCCAGGTTGACGCTGGCCGAGCGCACGCCAGGAACCTTGTTCAACGCACGTTCGACACGACCGACGCAACTGGCGCAGGTCATGCCCTCGATAGCCAACTCCAGGCCGTGGGACGGCACCTGATAACCGGCCTGCTCGACCGCGGCGACCAGCGCCGGCAGTGTTGCATCGCTGGACGGCGAGGCCAGTTGGACGCGGGCCTGTTCGCTGGCGAGATTGACGCTGGCTTCCTGCACGCCGGGTACTTTGCGCAGGGCGCGCTCGACCCGACCGGCGCAGCTGGCGCAGGTCATCCCGGAGACGGGCAGGTCGAGTTCGATGGGGTTGGCGCTGCTCATGGGGCTTTCTCCCTGAAGTTCCCCGATAGCATCAACCTTGACACGAGGGTAAGGTCAACCCTCGTTCGCTGTCATCTTGCCGCAGGTCAAATCCGCGGCCGCATTTCAGCTGCCCCTTTATCAACTGCCGCTGGAGACCGGCATCAGGTAAAGGCCACTTTCGCTGTTGGCGATGCGGAACTTGCGCACTTCGCCGGCATGCAGTTGGACGGATTGTGCGCGCAGCGGCTGGATGCCGCTGCGGCAGAGGCCGGAGTTGGCTGTCTGCAGGCGCAGGGAGACTTCGCCCGGTGGCAGGTTGAGGGCGACTTCGCCTTCAGGCTGCAGGCGCGAGACCTTTTCGTCCTGCACGTAGAGGTCGATGTCGCAGGCGGTACCGGTATCCAGCCGTTCACGGCTGACGATCAGCACGGCGTAGGCCACCGGCTGGGCGTCGGGTACCGGCCAGGAGCCGGGCGTGCTCGCTGGCGGAGCCGAGGGTGTTGCGGGCGCGGCGGGTTCGTCGGGCATGCCATCGGCGCAGGCGAACCAGGGCAGGGTGGCGACGAAAGCGGTTGCGAGCAGAAGGGAACGGCGCATGGGCGTTCTCCGATGTGTCAGCTTTTTCCGCAGCTTGGCTTAGAGCCTGACGTAGGACAAGTACAAGACGACGTCGACGAGAAAGGCTTGACCTTGCCACCGTGGCAAGGTCGAGACTGCATCCAGTGCTTCAACCCATCAGAGGAGACATTCCATGCATACCTTCACTGTCAAAGGCATGAGCTGCGGTCACTGCGTCAGGGCTATCACCCAGGCGGTACAGGCGCTGGACGCTGCGGCGGACGTACAGGTCGACCTGGGCGCCGGCGAGGTTCGGGTGGCCAGCCGGCTGGACGATAGCGCGATCCTCGCGGCGATCCGCGAGGAGGGCTACGAGGCCGAGGCGGCCTGAGGCTTTATCCTTTCCGGGCCGGCGTCCTGCCGGCCCTTATGCCAGCGCCGGGTGCCAGTCGCGCACCAGGCCACGGAACACGGCGTCGAACAGTTCGCGGGTTTCCTGCAGTGGGTCGAACAGGGCTGGGTCGCGCAGCCAATCGCTGAGCAGGCCGAAGATCATGGCGTGCACCGCGCGCGAGGCTATCTTGGGCGTCACACCCGACATCAGCCGCGTGCGGCAATCCTCGCGGCTGAACAGTTGCTCGCAGAGTTCGATGAACTGGCGAACGAAATGATTGTGGCGCTCTTCCGCGTCGCGCAGCTCGTCGGTGAACTCGCAGCGTTGCAGGAGGATGGTGAGGATACGCCGACGCTGCTCGTCGCGGGCGAGGTTCTCGACGACCTCCACGCTGAGCTGGAACAACGACTCGATCGGATCGTGGCCATCGCAACCGGACAACCGCTGGGCGAGTTGCTCCGGTGGCAGGCGAACCTGGTTGAGCATGTCGTTGAACAGATGCGCCTTGTTCTGGAAATGCCAGTACACCGCTCCGCGGGTAACTCCGGCGGCGCGAGCGATCTCTTCCAGGCTGGTATTGGAGACGCCTTTCTCGAAAAAAAGGCCCTCAGCCGAGTCAAGAATCGTCTGGCGTGTACGTTCCGAATCTTCTTTAGTTCTTCTCATGGCGCTTGTTGGTATACAGGCTAGGATCACTGAGTGACGGGCAGTTTACTGATTTTATAGCGCGAACAGTGCTTTACAGACACTGGCGTAGGTAAACGTCGTGCAATCGTCGATCTTCTGAGTTCCGCCGTCAGTCAATTCCATGGAGAGGTTACATGCCGTTTGCCCGCCGTTTGCCCGTCGCGCTTGTTGTCGTTGGGTTGCCAGTCCTGTTCGCCAGCGGAGTACGGGCGGACGACAAGCCCGCAGCAGCGGCACCACCCCCTCCCGCGGTGACCATCGAAGTGGCGAAGAGCGCGCCGGTGCCGATGACATTGGAATATTCGGCACGTACCGCCGGCTATCGCGAGGTGGAAGTGCGGGCGCAGGTCAGCGGCATCCTGCAGCGGCGTACCTACGAGGAAGGTCGGCCGGTGAAGGCGGGGCAAGTACTGTTCCGTATCGATCCACGCCCATACCAGGCGGCGCTCGGCCAGGCCCAGGGCTCGCTGGCCCAGGCCCAGGCGCGTTACCGCCAGACCGACCGCGACCTGCGGCGCATCCGTGAATTGCAGAAGAAGGGCTTCGCCAGCGAGAGCGAACTGGATCGCTACATCTCCAACTTCGAGCAGGCCAAGGCCGATGTCGAAGCCGCCCGCGCCAACGTGCAGGCCAAGCAGATCGACCTCAACTACACCACCGTGACCGCGCCGATCTCCGGCATGGCGAGCAAGGAAGTGCGCTCCGAAGGCAGCCTGGTGGCCGCCGCCGACCCCAATTCCAGCCTGCTGACCAAGCTCACCCAGCTCGATCCGGTCTATGTCAACTTCGCCTACCCGGACACCGAGGCCGCGCGCCTGCGCGACGGGGTGCAGAGCGGCAAGCTGAGTCTGCCGAGCGGGGGCAAGCTGGCGGCTGAGCTGCGCTTCGGCGACGGCAGCAAATACCCCATCGACGGCGTGGTCGACTTCACCGACAGCTTCGTCAACACCGGCACCGGCACGGTAAATGCCCGCGCCGTGGTGCCCAATCCGGATAACCAGCTGATTCCCGGCCAGTTCGTCCGCGTGCTGATCAAGGGCATCACCCGCAAGGCCGCCGTGACCGTTCCCGAGCGCGCCCTGGCCCAGGGGCCACGCGGCACCTTCGTCTATGTCGTGGACAAGGACGGCTTCGCCCGTGTGCGCCAGGTGACCACCAACCAGACCGTGAACGGTCGCTGGATCATCGATGCCGGCGTGGATGACGGTGACCACGTCATCGTCGAGGGCATTCCGAAAGTGCGGCCCGACCAGCCGGTCAAGGCCAGCGAGGCAGCACCGCAGGCACCCGCGCCGCAACCCGCCCAGGCACAGTCCTAAGGAGCGCTCATCGTGATCTCGCGCTTCTTCATTGAACGTCCCGTGTTCGCGATGGTGATTTCCATCGTGATCCTGCTCGCCGGCCTTGTCGCCATGCGCGCATTGCCCATCGCCCAGTACCCGGAAATCGTGCCACCGCAGGTCTCGGTGACCGCGGCCTATCCCGGCGCCAGCTCCCAGGTAATCGCCGAAACCGTGGCTGCGCCGCTGGAGCAGGAAATCAACGGCGTGGAAGGCATGATCTACCAGCTGTCGAACTCCGACAGCAGCGGCGCCATGAGTCTGACCGTGTACTTCGAGGTCGGCACCGATCCCGACCAGGCCACCATCGACGTCAACAACAAGGTGCAGGCCGCGCTGGCCAAGCTGCCCGAGGAAGTGCGCCGGCAGGGCGTGCAGGTGGAGAAGAAGTCCTCCGACATCCTGCAGGTGGTGACCCTGTATTCGCCGGACAACTCCCGCGACCCGATCTTCATCAGCAACTACGCGCTGATCAACGTCATCGACGACCTCAAGCGGATCCCCGGCGTCGGCGATGTCAGCCAGTTCGGCTCCAAGGACTACTCCATGCGCATCTGGCTGCGGCCGGACAAGCTGGCGCAGTACAATATGACGCCCACGGATGTAGTGAATGCGATCCGCGAGCAGAACTCGCAGTTCGCCGCCGGCAGCTTCGGCCAGCAGCCGATGAAGGAGCCGCAGGACTTCACCTACATGGCCACGGCCCAGGGTCGTTTCACCGATCCCAAGGAGTTCGAGAACGTCATCCTGCGCAGCGACCAGACTGGCGCCAGCCTGTTGCTCAAGGACGTGGCGAGGGTGGAGCTGGGGGCGCAGGACTACTCCCTGGTGACCTCGCTCAATGGTCAGCAGAACGCTGCCTTCGGCATCTACCTGCAACCGGGCGCCAACGCGCTGGACACCGCCCAGGCCGTGCGTGATCACATGGCGGCGCTGGCCAAGCGCTTTCCCGAGGGCATCACCTTCAAGATTCCCTACGACACCACTACCTTCGTGAAGGTCTCCATCGAGGAAGTGATCCACACCTTCATCGAAGCGCTGATCCTCGTGATGATCGTCGTCTACGTGTTCCTGCAGAGCTTCCGCGCCACACTGATCCCGGTGCTGGCGATTCCCGTGTCCCTGATCGGCACCTTCGCCGGCATGTACCTGCTGGGCTTCTCCATCAACCTGCTGTCGTTGTTCGGCATGGTGCTGGCCATCGGCATCGTGGTGGACGATGCCATCGTGGTGCTGGAGAACGTCGAGCGGGTCATGCGCACCGAGAAGCTCGGACCTAAGGAGGCGGCGATCAAGGCGATGGAGGAAGTGACCGGACCGATCGTCGCCATCGTGCTGGTGCTCTGTGCGGTATTCATTCCTGTCGGCTTCCTCGGCGGTCTGGCCGGACAGATGTACCAGCAGTTCGCGATCACCATCGCGGTTTCCGTGGTGATTTCCGGCATCGTCGCTCTGACGCTGTCGCCCGCGCTCTGCGCGCTGATCCTCAAGCCGGAGCACAAGGAGCCTGCCGCGCCGTTCCGCTGGTTCAACCGGGTGTTCGAGCGGGCCACCAACGGTTACGGTGCGGGCGTGCAGTTCTTCCTCAAGCGCGCCATCCTCGGCCTGGTACTGTTCGCCGGAATGGTGGCGTTGCTGGTGGTCCTTTTCGGCCGCGTGCCTGGCTCGCTCGTCCCCGATGAAGACCAGGGCTACGTGATCAACGCCTACTTCCTGCCGCCGGCCGCCTCGCTGAGCCGCACCGAGAAGCTCACCGGCGACGTGACCCAGCAACTGATGAAGAATCCTGCGGTGCAGGACGTGGTGACCTTCGCTGGTTTCGACATCCTGACCTTCGGCACCCGCAGCAACGCCGGGGTCTCTTTCGTTCCGCTCAAGGACTGGAAAGAGCGCACCACGCCGGAAACCGACGCGCGCAACCTGACCCATGAATTCATGAAGATGGGTGCTTCGCAGGAAGACGGCGTCGTCATGTCGTTCAACCCGCCGCCCATCACCGGCATGAGCACCACCGGCGGCTTCGAGGCCTACATCCAGGACCGCAGCGGCGGCACCTCCGAGCAGCTCGAGGAGGTGACCATGAAGTTCCTCGCCGCCGCGGCCAAGCGCCCGGAGCTGGCGGGGGTCAATACCACCTTCAACGCCAACGTGCCGCAGTACTACATCGATCTGGACCGCACCAAGGCGCGTTCGCTGGGCGTGGCGATCAACGACGTGTTCACCGCCATGCAGTCCACCTTCGGCAGCTATTACGTCAACGACTTCACCCTCTACGGGCGGACCTGGCAGGTCACCCTGGAGTCGGAGCCGGAGTTCCGCCGTAAGCCGGAGGACCTGAGCCAGGTCTTCGTGCGTGCCTCCACCGGCGATCTGGTGCCGCTGTCGACGCTGGTCTCGGTCAAGCGCGTCCTTGGTCCGGATTCCTACGCGCGCTTCAACGTGTTCCCGGCGGCCAAGCTGCTTGGCGGCCCGGCGCCGGGCTACAGCTCGGGCCAGGCGCTGGCGGCGATGCAGGAGGTGGCGGACCAGGTGCTGGGCGAGGACTACTCGCTGGCGTGGATCGGCTCGGCCTACCAGGAACTGGCGACCCAGGGCTCGGGCAGTACCGCGTTCATCTTCGGCCTGATCCTGGTGTTCCTCATCCTGGCGGCGCAGTACGAGCGCTGGACCCTGCCGCTGGCAGTGGTCACCGCGGTGCCCTTCGCGGTATTCGGGGCGATCCTGGCGATCTGGATCCGTGGTCTGGACAACGACGTGTACTTCCAGGTCGGCCTGGTAACCCTGATCGGCCTGGCGGCGAAGAACGCCATCCTGATCATCGAGTTCGCCGTGCTGTGCCGCGAAGAGCAGGGCATGGGCCCGATGGAAGCGGCACTGGAGGCGGCCAAGCTGCGCTTCCGCCCGATCGTCATGACCTCGCTGGCGTTCATCCTCGGTTGCGTGCCGCTGGCCATCAGCACCGGGGCCGGTTCGGCCAGCCGCCACTCCATCGGTACCGGGGTGATCGGCGGAATGCTGGCCGCGACCCTGCTGGCCACCTTCCTCATCCCGATGTTCTACATGCTGGTGGAGTCGGCTGCCGACAAACTCAGCGGCCGCAAGAACAAGGCCAAGCCCGCCGCAGAGGGGGCGCACGAGGCCTGAGGTGCCGACAGGTCCGGCTGCGCCAGCCGGGCCTGTCCCTCCCTTTGTTCCGGGAGTTGCTTAGGGAGCTTGCTAATTTCCCGGCGCTCGCCACAATGCATGGCTTCGCTGCGCCATCCGTGCGCGCCAACCCGTTATCCACACCGAACTGCCCGCGCTGCGCAGCGCCATTCGGCGACCCGGCGTGATCAGGTGATCCATGAACCTCCGCATCCTGCTGATCCTCGGCGCCCTGAGCGCCTTCGGGCCCATGGCCATCGACTTCTACCTGCCCAGTTTCCCCACGCTGGCGCAGGCTTTCGGTACCGACGTCGAGCATGTGCAGTTGAGCCTGTCCGCCTACTTCGCCGGCCTCGCCATCGGCCAATTGCTCTACGGCCCGCTGGCCGACCGCGTCGGCCGGCGCATCCCGCTGCTGCTGGGGGTGAGCATCTTTACCCTGGCGTCCGTTGCCTGCGCCGTCGCGCCGAATCTGGAATGGCTGATCGGCGCGCGCTTCGTCCAGGCACTGGGCGGCTGCGCGGGGATGGTGATCTCGCGGGCGGTGGTGCGTGACCTGTGCGACCCGGTCGCCGCCGCCAAGGCCTTCTCGCAACTGATGCTGGTGATGGGGCTGGCGCCGATCCTGGCGCCATTGGGAGGCGGATTGCTGCTCAGCCTGTCCGGCTGGCAATCGATCTTCCTGACGCTCACGCTGTTCAGCGCCCTCGCTGGTGGGGCCATCGCGCTGTGGCTGCCGGAGACGATTCCGGCCGGGCCGCGCGCTCCGTTGCGGGGCGCGCTGGGGCAGTATCGGGCGCTGTTCCGCGACCGTTCCTTCATTACCTATGCACTCACCGGCGGGGTGGCCATCGCCGGGATGTTCTCCTACATCGCCGGGTCGCCTTTCATCTTCATCCAACTCTACGGCGTGCCGGCCGAGCACTATGGCTGGATCTTCGGCAGCAATGCCGCCGGCTTCATCCTGATGGCACAGGTCAACGCACGGCTGCTGCGCTATCGCGGGCCGGGATTCTGGCTGCGCCGGGCGGTGTGGGTGTACTTAGGTTGCGGGGCCGCACTGCTGGTGATCACCCTGTTCCGGCCCGAGCACCTGTGGCCGTTGCTGATTCCGCTCTTCGGCGCCATTGCCAGCCTGGGCTTCCTGATGCCCAACTCCTCGGCCTGCGCCATGGCCAGCCAGGGCCGCCACGCGGGCAGCGCCTCGGCGCTGATGGGCAGCCTGCAGTTCACCGTAGCGGCCGGCGCCTCGGCGCTGGTCGGTGCGCTGCACGACGGCACCGCGCTGCCCATGGCGGTCGTCATCACCACCTGCAGCCTGGTGGCTGCGGTGCTGGGCTGGCTGAGCGGGCAGATCAGCGAGCGCGCCGCCTGATCAACTGGCGCGTTGCACCAACTCGGGCAACTGGTGCGGCGCCTTCAGGCGCGCCTCGAGGGTAGCGACGAAACTTCGCGCCTCGAGCTCGCTGCGGAAGCGTACCGCCTGCTGGTCGAGGCAGACTTCCCACGGCTGGTCTTTGCGGAGGCTGGACGGACGGACGAGGATGTTCATGGTGCTCACCCCTGTGCAGTCAGGTGAAAAGGGACCCTCAGTGTAGTCCTGTCATATGGCGGTAGCAGGTGCGACCTGTGGTCGCCGACATGCGGTGGCGCCGTGCCCGATTCTTCCTTCAGCCCCGTGGTAGACAGCCTCGGCCGCCGACGTGCCGCTTCGCTGAAAAATCCTGAAAAGCAATGGCGCCGGATCTGCTACCAGGGCGACGACGGAACTACGACCAAAGGTTGATGGTGGGGCCGCGATCCCCGTCCATACTCGTTGTTCGACCTCGATAACAACAATAAGAGGCAGTGACGATGAGTTACCGGCAGTCCCATGACCGTTCCATCGCGGATCCCTCCGCCTTCTGGGCCGAGCAGGCCGGCCGCGTGGCCTGGTACCGCGCGCCGCAGGATACCCTGCAAGCCCTGCCCGACGGCAGCCACCGTTGGTTCGCCGATGGCCGCCTGAACACCTGCTACCTCGCCCTCGATCGGCAGATCGAACTGGGCCGCGGCCACCAGGCCGCGCTGATCTACGACTCCCCTGTGACCCAGACCCAGCAGCGCTTCAGCTACCTGGAGTTGCGCGATGAGGTCGCACGCCTGGCCGGCGCCTTGCGCGCGCTCGGCGTGGAGAAAGGCGACGGGGTGATCATCTACATGCCGATGGTGCCCCAGGCGGCCATGGCGATGCTGGCCTGCGCCCGGCTGGGCGCCGTGCATTCGGTGGTATTCGGTGGCTTCGCGCCGCACGAACTGGCGCTGCGTATCGATGACGCGAGGCCCAAGCTGGTGCTCACCGCCTCCTGCGGGCTGGAGTTCGAGCGGGTCATCGAATACAAGCCGCTGGTGGACAAGGCCCTGGAACTGGCCACCCATCAACCGGCGCACGTGCTGGTGCTGCAGCGTCCGCAGGCGATGGCCGAGCTGCGCGCCGGCCGAGACCTGGACTGGCGCGAGACACTGGTCCACGCGCAGCCGGCTGACCCGGTGGAAGTGGCCAGCGGCGACCCGCTGTACATCATGTACACCTCCGGCACCACGGGAAAACCCAAGGGCATCGTGCGTGACAACGGCGGCCACGCCGTGGCGCTGAGCTATGCGCTGCCGACCATCTTCGGTCTGCAGCCGGGGGATGTCTGGTGGGGCGTTTCCGACGTCGGCTGGGTGGTCGGCCACTCGCTGATCGTCTACGGCCCCTTGATGAACGGCTGCACCACGGTGTTCTACGAGGGCAAACCGGTACGCACGCCGGACGCCGGCAGCTACTGGCGGGTGATCGAGGAGCACAAGGTCAACAGCCTGTTCTGCGCGCCCACGGCGATCCGCGCGATCCGCAAGGAAGACCCGCAGGGCGAGCTGCTCAAGCGCCATGACCTGAGCTCGCTGCGGCACCTGTTCCTGGCCGGCGAGAAGCTCGACAGCACCACCCAGCACTGGCTCGAGGAGCTGACCGGCAAACCGGTGCACGACCACTGGTGGCAGACCGAGACCGGCTGGCCGGTGACGGCGCCTTGCACGGGCCATGGCGACCACGACCTGCGCGCCGGCTCCACCAACCGCGCGGTGCCCGGCTACGACGTGAAGGTCGTGGACGACGAAGGCCGACTGCTGGGACCGAACGAACAGGGCTCCATCGTCATCGCCCTGCCGTTGCCCCCCGGTTGTGCGCAGACGCTTTGGAACGATCATCCGCGCTACCTGCAGGCCTACCTGAAGACCTATCCCGGCTACTACCACACCGGCGACGGTGGCTACGTGGACGAGGAAGGCTTCGTCTACATCATGGGGCGCACCGACGACGTGATTAACGTCTCCGGTCACCGCCTGTCCACCGGTGAGATGGAGGAGTTGCTGGCGCTGCACGATGCTGTCGCCGAGTGCGCGGTGATCGCCGTGCAGGACGACCTCAAGGGCCATGTACCGGTGGGACTGGTGGTGCTCAAGGACGGCGTACAGGTCACCGAGGGCCACCTGCAGCGTGAGCTGGTGGCGCTGGTGCGCGAGCGCCTCGGCGCACTGGCCTGCTTCCAGCGTGCGGTGGTGGTGAAGCGGCTGCCGAAGACCCGCTCGGGCAAGATCCTCCGCGCCGTACTGCGCAAGATCGCCGACGGCGAAAGCTACGTGCCGCCTTCGACCATCGATGATCCAGCCATCCTCGGCGAGATCGCCGAGCGCCTGGGCCAGGCAGGCTTGGCGAAGGCCGGCTGAAATCCCACGACGCCGGCATGACCGGCGTATTTCCAGGGCCGCACGCGTTGCGGCCCTTTTTTTGTCCGCCCGGCTTGCCCATACATCGCCCCAACCTTGGTCCGGCAGGAATAAAGACGTGTTGCCATCTAAGATAATGGCACCGTGCCTCTACTGGTCGTATCGCGCCATGATCAACCGCCATTCACTCGATGATGACGAACTCGAAGCGCTGCGCGATATCGCCTCCGTGGCACCGCGCAAGCCGGTGATCCTGGTGGTGGACAATGATCGCGCCGCGCTGGCCCGGCTTCGCCGGCTGGTGGAGGGCGCCGGAATGCGCTGCGTGACGGCCAGCAGTGCAGCGGAGGCATTGCGCCGCATTCTCCGCGATGAGTCGGCCCTCGACCTGCTGGTCAGCGGCCTGGGCCTGGAGCCCGATGGCCCCGGACTTGCGTTCATTCGCGAACTGAACCGGAGCGGCAGCTTTCTGCCCATCATCGTCCTGTCCGCGCCGATGCCGCTCGGTGAATCGCGCTTGGAGCCGCCCCTGAACGTGCTGGACTTCCTGCCTAAACCTGTGGATCCAGTGCTGTTCGTGAGCGCGTTAAGCCGCAGTTTCTAGGCGCAGACTCCAAGCCGATACGTCTCGGTGCCTTACAGCGTCTGCGCCTTGAAGGTATCGCACTTGCCCGGCGAGCCGCTTTCGAAGCCGAGCTTGAACCAGCGAACACGCTGCGCGGAGGAACCGTGGGTGAAGGAGTCGGGCATCACTGTGCCGCGCGCCTGGCGTTGCAGGTGGTCGTCGCCGATGGCATTGGCAGCATTCAGCGCTTCTTCCACGTCGCCCGGCTCCAGCCAGTTCAGGCGCTGCTGGGCATGGTTGGCCCAGACGCCGGCAAAGCAGTCGGCCTGCAACTCCTGGCGCACCGAGAGGCCGTTGGCTCCCTCCATGCGCGCGCCGCGTTGGCGTGCGGCGTTGATCTTGGCGGAGATACCCAGCAGGTTCTGCACGTGGTGCCCGACTTCGTGGGCAATCACGTAGGCCTGGGCGAAGTCGCCGGCGGCAGAGAACTTCTGCTCCATCTCGCGGAAGAATCCGAGGTCGAGGTAAACCCGGTGGTCGCCGGGACAGTAGAAGGGGCCGACCGCCGAGGAAGCGAAGCCGCAGGCCGAGTTCACCCCGCCGTTGAACAGGATCAGCTTGGGTTGCTCGTACTGCTGGTTGCTGCGGGCAAAGATCTCGCCCCAGGTGTCTTCGGTATCGCCGAGGATCGACTGGACGAATTCCACCTGCGGGTCGGCGCCGGTGGCCGGCTTGCCCTGCACTGGGCGGCTCGGTGCCTGTTGCTGGGAAACATCCATCTGACCGAGCAGCGAGCCGAGGATGGTCATCGGGTCCTGTCCGGAGAGCAGGCCGATCACCACGACGATAGCCACGCCGCCCAGACTCAGTCCACGCCCGCCGATGCGCATGCCTCCGCCACCGCCCATGCCTCCGCCGGTTTCATCGCGGGCATCCACTACGTTGTCGCTGCGTCGTCCTTTGCGCCAGAGCATGGCGGCATCTCCATCGAATAAGTGGGTTGAGTGTTGTCTTGGGAGGCGTTTGCCGCCAGCCCGATCGTCAGGCGAGGCGTTGGACTGAGCTCAGGATGCACTGATATCGCTCAGTCGTGTGGCCGATGCCAAGTCTGCGCGATTCGCCTGAGCCCGATCTGCCCTGCGGCACTCCAGTCGGCTCTGTGTTCAGGGCAGTCGGGCGGATGCACTGAACAGGCTGAGTAACGGGGCGGTCATGGCAGTGGTCAGAATCGCCATCACCAACAACATGGTGAACATCTCGGGGCCGATCAGGCCTGCGTCGAGCCCAACTTTCATGACGATCAGTTCCATCAGGCCACGGGCGTTCATCAACGAGCCAACTGCAAAGCTGTCCCGCCAGGCGAGTCCGCCAGCGCGAGCTCCCGCAGCGCCACCCAGTACCTTGCCGGCGACTGCAACCAGGATAACCAGTATCAGGGCTCCGATATGAGTCGGGGTGAATGCGTCGGTGGTGGTGCTGAGTCCGGCAATCGCGAAGAACACGGGCATCAACAGGACCAGCGCAGGAAACTCCAGGCGTTCGACCAGCGTTTTCAGCAGGCGATCATCCCGCGGCAGGCAGGCCCCGAACAGGAAGGCGCCGAACACAGCGTGGACGCCCAGCCACTGGGTCAAAGCGGCGCAGCCTATCGCACCGCCGGCCAGGACCGAAAGCATCATCAATCCAGGGCAACCGTCCTTCACGTAGGTCCGCAGCAGCCATGCGCACAATGGCTTGAACAGGATAAAGATGACGGCCACGAGAACGACCAGGCCGAGTGTCGTCTTCACGATGGCGGTAGAGCCATCGATTCCGGTCAGTGCGACGACCGCGGCGAGCATGATCCAGGCAAGCACGTCAGCGATAGCCGCCGATGCCATCGACAGGCGCCCCATGGGTGTCTGGGTCATGCCGCGCTCTTTCAGGATGCGCGCCATGACAGGGAAGGCGGTAATCGACATGGCTGCCGCCATGAACAGCGCGAAGGGCCAGAAACCTACTCCGGCCGGGGCCAGGGAGGAATGGAGCAGGGCGGACGCGACAAAGCCGAGAACCATTGGTACCAGGACGCTGAGGATACCCACCAGGCTGGCTGACTTGAGTTGGGCACGTGCACCATCCGGCGTGCGCAGTTCGGCGCCGACGACGAACATGAACAGTACCAGCCCCAGTTGTGACAGGGAGGACAGCGCCGAAAGCGAATGGGGCTCGAACAACTCGGCGTGCTGCGCCGGGAACAGCGCACCGAACACGATCGGCCCCAGCACTATTCCAGCGGCCATTTCACCGATCACGGTGGGTTGTTTCAGTAACCCTAGCAACAGGCCGCACAAGCGGGAAACGGCCAGTATGACCAGCAGCTGGAGAAGAAATGGCGAGTGAGGCATTGCGCTTGATCTCAGGGATTGCTTTGGGATCGGCACTGGGCAGGTATTCGTACTGTACGCTGGACGTCCCTGCAAAACAGGCGACGTCCAATGCTGCATGGCTGGCGAGATTGGCGTATGTCCGGGTTAGACGGAGGCTGCGTTTTCTGCCTTCATGCGGCTTTCCACCTTGGCGAGGAATGCGCCCAGGCGCTGGCGCTTTTCGTCCGACAGAAAGCGCAGATCCATTGAGGTTGCCTCACGGGGTACGATGCCCAGCGGAGCTGCCACTGACATCCAATTGGGCACACCGAACATGCGGAACGGCCCGCCGCGGTACTGCTCCAGGTCCATCTGCCGTGGTGGGCGATGGGTAAAGGTTCGCTTGAGCTCCTTGTACGTGGAGGGCGCGGTTGCACTGCTCGCCGCGCGCCAGAACTCGGTGTCGTTACGCGGAGTGTCGTAGTGCAGGAACAGGAAGTCGCGAATGCCATCCCAATAGCTCGAGACCTCATTATTGAACTGGTCGATCAGTTGTTGCGTGATTATGCCGTCGCAGGCCACGACCATTTCGCCGAATCGCGCGAGCTGGTCCAGTGTCTGTCCAATGGACGTCGCCTCCAGCGGTTCGACGAATCCGGACGAGAGCCCGACGGCCATGACATTGCCCAGCCACACCTGATCGTAGTGGCCGGGTTCGAAGGCGAAGTCGTTGGCTGGCTCGATGTCCATGCCCCAGTAATCTTGGACTTCTTTTGTCGCGGCCTCCTTGTCGGTGTACCTGTCGCAATACACATAGCCCACTCCCAGACGCTCAAGGGTTGGAATACACCACATCCAGCCATGCTTCATGGCAATGGCGCGGGTGACCAGGGGTGGGTGTTCCGTCTGTGAAGGGATGAAGAAGGGGAGGGCCCGATTCAACAGCAGGTGTTCTGCATAGGACTGCCAAGGGGCATTCAACGACTTGCCGATGATCAAGCGATGCAGGCCAGAGGCATCGATGACGAAGTCGACCGCGATTTCACGATCTGGCAGCAACAGTGCAGTGACGTGCTTCCGCGCGTCAAGGCGTACGTTCTCGACGATTGAGTTGATGTGCCGCACTCCTCGCTTGATCGCGATATCTCGCAGATAGGAGGCCAGCTTGCGGGCGTCGAAATGGTAGGCCATGGGGGTATTGGCCGGGAGGCTCTGGAGAAAAGCCTCCGCGGTGGCCTGACTGGCCCCCTCTCGCCACATCTTCCAGGTCGCGGGGTAGTGCTGTAACTGGTAGCCCTGGTTGATCAGGATCGAGGCCAGGGGATAGCTGCCATTGGGCTCGACCCACGATGTCAGGTCGATACCGTCGTGGCTGTAGGAAAACTGATGCAGGAAAATGTCGTCCCTTGCGCCACTTCGCCAACCCTCCAGCGCCAGTCCCAGCTTGTGCGTGGAGCAGGTTGCGCGCATGAATTCGCTACGGTCGATCCCGTAATGCTCCAGAGCGCGGTTGAAGTTCGGCAGGCTGCCTTCGCCAGCACCAATGATGCCCAACGATTCTGCCTCGACCAGGACGACTTCGACCTTGTCGAGAAAGAGCTTCCTTAGTTCGAGCGCGGCGAACCACCCGGCGCTTCCTCCGCCTACTACGGCGACTCGGCGGCAGTTGGATAAATTCAACATCATTGACTTCCTGGAATGCTACGGGATGGAGTGCGGTGCAGCACTCCGGCTATCCCGCCATCATCCGTATGCGATGCGAAAATGAAGAGAGCAGGACGCTAACAGAGGCTGTAAGAATTTCCGGAATTTAATTGGTGAAAAGCTCTTGATATATGTGGGAATTATTTTGAGAAAATGAGGTATGCCGTGACGCCGAAGAAGGCTTGCAATTGGCCAGGGGATTCGTCGCGGTAAGGTTGCGCCTTGCCCCTCAACATCCAGTTTCGAGCTTTGGCGCACGGGTTCGGTTGATTCGCTGCCGATCGGCAAGAAGCAGAGGGCGCTGCAAGTGTTTCCACAGCTACCCCGCAAGGACACGCAGCGCTCCCTGCAACTCACCGGCAATCGTTGCTGCAGGGCCCTAGGCTTTCCCCGAGTTCGTCATGGCGGCTTCCGCACTCATGCGCGGTTCCACCTTGGCGAGGAACTCACCAATGTTCCAGCGCTGTTCTTTTGTGAGCCGTATCAAGTCTGCAGCCGTTGCTTGCCGGGTCAATACGCCCAGAGGCGCTGCTACGGACATCCAGCTGGTTGGTCCGAAAAGACTGAAGGTACCACCGCGATAAGGTTCGAGATCCAAGTCACGGGGTGGGCGTAGAGCAAACGTCCGCTTGAGTTCTGCATAGGCCGGGGGAGGCGTGGCACTGCTTGCCGCCCTCCAGAATTCGGTGTCCTGGCGCGGCGTGTCGTAGTGGAGGAAAAGAAAATCGCGAATGCCGTCCCAGTGACGGGTGATGTCTCGGTTGAACTGGTCAATCAACTGCTGTGGGATGAAGCCGTCGCAGGCGCTGACCACCTGATTGAACCGAGCGAGCTGGATGAGTGTCTGGCCGATGGACGTGGCTTCCAGGGGCTCGACAAAGCCGGAGGATAATCCGACGGCCATGACGTTGCCGATCCATACCTGCTTAAAGTGGCCAGGTGAGAAGGCGAAGTGATTGACCGGTTCGATTTCCATTCCCCAGTAGGCCTGGGCTTCGCGGAGCGCGCCTTCCTTGTCGGTGTGCTGGTTGCTGTAGACATAGCCGACGCCAAGGCGATCTTGCGTCGGGATGCACCACATCCAGCCGTTGTTCATGGCGATGGCACGAGTGACCAGCGACGGGTGGGCAGTCTGCGCAGGAATGAAAAAGGGTAACGCCTGATTTAGCAGCAGATGATCGGAGTAGGACTCCCACGGCGAGTGCAAGGCTTTGTCGATGATCAAACGATGCAGGCCGGAGGCGTCGATGACGAAGTCGACCGCGAGTTCACCGTTCTCCAGAATCAGGTCGGTTACGTGCCGGTGTTCGTTCAAACGTACTGACTCGACTCGCGCGTTGATCTTCTTCACGCCGCGTTTGAGGGCCACTTCGCGCAGGTATACCGCCAGTTTTCGCGCATCGAAATGGAAAGCCATCGGCGGCACGGCAAAGTACTTCAGCTGCTCCTGCAGGTAAGTCTCGGCCTGCTGCTGACTGGCCCCATCACGGTAGAGGCGCCACGCATCGGGGAAGTGGTGTAGCTGCAGATTCTGGTTGAGGAGTATGGAGGCCAGTGGATAACTGCCGTTGGGCTCGACCCAGGCGTTCAGATCCACACCATCGCTGTGGAACGAGAACGGGTGGAAGAAAATGTCGTCCTTTGTTCCAGTGCGCCACCCCTCCAGCGTCAACCCAAGCTTGTAGGTCGATCGGGTCTCGCGCATGAACTCGGCCCGGTCGATCTCGTAGCGATCGAGCGCGCGGTTGAAGTTGGGCAGACTGCCTTCTCCCGCGCCTATGATGCCCAGTGTTTCGGACTCGATCAGGACAACCTCGACATTGTCGAGAAAGAGTTTCCTGAGCTCGAGCGCGGCGAACCATCCAGCGCTTCCTCCGCCAACAACGGCGACGCGGCGGTAATTGGAAAGATTCAACATGAAAGGCGTCCTGAAAATCTGCTGGAAGGTGCGCCGCGAGGCGCTCCGAAATAGTCAGCGCGATTATCCGGACCTGATCGGACTCTTAGAGGAAGGCGATTCCTCAATATTGATCAGACGATTCCTGGGATGATGTTCCAGGTTTGTCTCTCTGTACTGCCGATCTATCCAGTGGTCAGGCGAATCGATGCAGCAGTTCGGCGCGGGCAAGCAACTGGACATCACCGCCGACGCGGACTTCGTCGTCCTGGCCGACCTGCACGTCGAGACGGCTGGGGCGGCCCACGAAGCGACCCTGGGACAGCTGGAACAACTCGCCGCGGCGCGCCTTGCCCAGCTCCACCAGGTAGGCCGCGACAGGGCCGGCAGCACTGCCGGTGGCAACGTCCTCGATGATCCCGACGCCGTCCCAGGTGCGGCCCTCGCGATTATCCACATCCAGTACGAAGACGAAGGCGGCGTTGAGTTTTGCCAGCTCGGCCGTCAGATCCGTGCGCTGGCGCACGCGGCCCATTGCTTCGCTGCGCACTGGCAGCAGCAGGTAGGGCAGGCCGGTGCTGACCACGGCCGCCGGATAGTCGGCCAGGTCCTCGGCGTTCAGCGAGAAGGCTTCGGCGAACCAGCGGCGCGCCTCGTCATCCAGCACGGTGCCGAAATCAGCCGCGCCCTGGTTCATCTCGGCGTGGAAGCCTGTGCCCCGGCGGCGGGTGGCAACCTTCACGGCTTTCGCCGGCAGCTCTAGCGTCCAGTGTTCTTCCTCTCCGCGCTGGTGCAGGTGGTGAAGCAGAGCAGCGGCTCCCAGGACCGGGTGGCCAGCAAACGGCAGTTCCTCGTCGACGGTGAAGATGCGCGCCGAATGGGTGTCCAGCGTGGCCGAGGGGAACAGGAATATCGACTCGAACTGACGCAGTTCCTGGGTCAGCGCCAGCAGGGTCTGGGCGGGTATGCCGCGGGCGTCGGGGAACACCGCCAGGCCGTTGCCGGTGAGCGGTTGGTCGGCGAAGACGTCGAGCTGCCAGTACTGTTGCGCGGACATGGGCCTCCAGATACCGCTCTTGAGCGGCGTAAAGAAAAACTCGACAGCCAGCCTAGCGAGCTATATGTTCGCCGACAAGAAAGCGCAGGTCACAGCGCCGTGCTTTCCAGGCCACCGCAGTGGCCGGCGTCGCTCGGACGGTTCCGGGCGCCTACGTTAATCAGAGGACACCATGACTGAACCCCGTTCAGCTCGTCGCTTTGCGCGCATCGATCGCCTGCCCCCCTACGTCTTCAACATCACCGCCGAACTGAAGATGGCCGCCCGCCGCCGTGGCGAGGACATCATCGACCTGTCCATGGGCAACCCGGACGGGGCCACGCCGCCGCACATCGTCGAGAAACTCTGCCAGGTCGCCCAGCGCGAAGACACCCACGGCTACTCCACGTCCCGTGGCATTCCGCGCCTGCGCCGCGCCATCTCGCACTGGTACCGCGACCGCTACGAGGTCGAGATCGACCCGGAAACCGAAGCCATCGTCACCATCGGTTCCAAGGAAGGCCTGGCGCACCTGATGCTCGCCACCCTGGACCACGGCGATACCATTCTTGTGCCCAACCCGAGCTATCCGATCCACATCTACGGCGCGGTGATTGCCGGCGCGCAGGTGCGTTCGGTGCCGCTGGTGCCGGGGATCGACTTCTTCAACGAGCTGGAGCGGGCGATCCGCGAATCGATCCCCAAGCCGAAGATGATGATCCTCGGCTTCCCCTCCAACCCCACCGCGCAGTGCGTGGAGCTGGATTTCTTCGAGCGCGTGGTCGACCTCGCCAAGCGCTACGACGTGCTGGTGGTGCACGACCTGGCCTACGCGGACATCACCTTCGATGGCTGGAAAGCGCCGTCGATCATGCAGGTGCCCGGCGCCAAGGACATCGCGGTGGAGTTCTTCACCCTGTCCAAGAGCTACAACATGGCCGGCTGGCGCATCGGCTTCATGGTCGGCAACCCGGAGCTGGTCTCGGCCCTGGCGCGGATCAAGAGCTACCACGACTACGGCACCTTCACCCCGCTGCAGGTGGCGGCCATCGCTGCGCTGGAAGGCGACCAGCAGTGCGTGCGCGACATCGCCGACCAGTACCAGAAGCGCCGCGATGTGCTGGTGAAAGGTCTGCACGAAGCCGGTTGGATGGTGGAGAACCCCAAGGCCTCCATGTACATCTGGGCGAAGATCCCCGAGCCCTATGCGCACCTGGGCTCGCTGGAGTTCGCCAAGAAGCTGCTCAAGGACGCCAAGGTCTCCGTATCGCCCGGCATCGGCTTCGGCGACTACGGCGATGACCATGTGCGCTTCGCCCTGATCGAGAACCGTGATCGCCTGCGTCAGGCCGTGCGGGGGATCAAGGCGATGTTCCGTGCCGACGGGCTGTTGCCGGCCAAAGCCGAATGACGAGTGTGTGAATGAAAAAGGGCGACCCAATGGTCGCCCTTTTTGTTTGGAGTCCCCCACCCCATCCTGCTCGCGGAGCATTGCCGCGCGGGAACCTGGAGAGTGCCCCGCGCGCCGGAAGCCCCATCCCACCTCCGCCAGCGCTCAGGGGTGAGGGATAGCCCTGGCGTCAGTGTGCCGGGTAGTCGGCGATCACTTCGCGCTGACCGCTCCTGGTCAGCCCGACCACCTGGTAAGCGTCGTGCCGGTCGCCCATTTCCATGCCCGGCGAGCCCATCGGCATGCCCGGCACGGCGGCGCCGATCAGGTCGGCACGCTCACGCAGCTTCAGCACATCGGCTGCCGGCACGTGGCCCTCGACGAATTTGCCGTCGATCACGCCGGTGTGGCACGAGCCCATGCTGTGCGGGACGCCGAGTTTGGTCTTCACTGCACTCATGTCCGCCTCGACGTGGTCGTTGACGGTGAAGCCGTTGCTTTCCAGGTGCTTGATCCAGTCCTTGCAGCAGCCGCAGTTGGCATCGCGGTGCACGTCGATGGACAGCGGCTCGGCAGCCTGGGCGGCGCCGGCGACGAGGGCGGTTAGCAGAAGCAGGGTGCGCATGGTTGGAACCTCGAAATTCGAACGCGATTGAGCATACTCCCCAGTGTACCCGGCCCCCACCCGGTGTTTGTTTCCCCATATGACGCGCTTGCCCGAACTTGCCGCGCCGTGCGGGGTCTTTAGCTGATCGGTGGTGCGTCCGCGACTCCCGGTCGCAGGTCTGGACGCTCGGCAATGGCTGCATGGCCAAGGAGAAATCGGATGCTCTTCGCCCGTCTCGTCCTGCTGGTCCAGGCTCTGGTCTGGGGTGGCCTGGGATTGCTCTACTGGATTCGTCCCTATGAGATGGCCAACCTCAGCGGCATGTTGCTGATGGAGCCGTCGTCGGTGAGCGACGCTCGCGTGTTCTATGGCGGCCATCAGTTCGCCCTCGCGCTGTTCCTTGTCTTTGCCCTGCGTCGCCGCCTGCTGGTGCGGCCGGCGCTGATCCTGGTGATCCTGGTGCAACTGACCCTGACATTGTCGCGCCTGCTGATCGCCTGGACCGAAGGGGGCATGGAGTGGGACGCACAGCTGGCCGGCGTGGTCTACCGCGGAGTGATTTCGGCGCTGGCGATCTTCGCTCTCTACTGGTTGGAGCGGCAGTCGCGTAATCGCCAGGTGGTGGTGCGCGAAGAGCCGGAGCCCGAGGAGCGCAAGGCCGACTTCGAGGGGTTGTGAGTTCGGATGAGTGGCGTCGCCAGCAAGCAGCGGCGCTGCCGGGCCGACCCCGCTCCGTGCTATCGTATTGATTTTGCGGTAGCAGCAGCGGAGCCAGCATGAAGTTCGTCCATCAACGTGAACACCTCAACGAAGGCGATCTGGTCGTCATCGAGTGTTCCATGACCTGCAACATCCGCCTGATGACCGATGCGAACTTCCGCAGCTTCAAGAACGGTGGCCGCCATTCGTACCACGGCGGCGCCTTCGACCGGTTCCCGGCCAAGATCAAGGTGCCCAGCACCGGCAACTGGAACATCACCATCGACACCGTCACTCGCCGCGCCATCAGCGTCACGCGCAAGGCCGACTTCAAGTACAGCATCAAGTTCGTGCGCAAGTCGCCGTCGAACTTCAGCTGATCCTCAGTTCCCCGCCTGTGCGGGGAAATCCTTCAGCAGGCGGGCGATGCCTTCGTCCACGGCCTGCTGGGTGATCTTCGGGTCGTGCAGCTGGCGCGCCACTTGTGCCTGGTACAGCACCTGCCCGGTAGCCTCGTCGAGAATCCTCAGCGCCAGGCGCGCCTGTTCCTGATCGGTGAACTGGGTCTGGGTCATCACGCCCGCGCTGGTCGCCACCGGTCGCTGGACGATACCGGTCTGGCTGTCCAGGCCGACGGCATAGATCACCCGTAGCTCTCCCGAGCCTTCCTTGAATTCATAGCCCTTGGCTTCCAGCGCGCGGCGTACGGCGAGATCGAAGCGATCCTCCAGATCCTCGCGGTGGCCCTGCGCGCGTACGGCCTGGATGAAGAAGGTGCTTTGTCGGCCATTGGCGGCGGGGGAGACGCTGATATCGGCGGGGTCGCTGCCGGCACAGGCGCTCAGCAGCAGGAACAGCAGGGGAAGGATCAGGCGGGACATGGGCGTGCCTCTTGTCGTTGTTCCGCAAGCCTAGCTGCAGAACCCGGAGGCGCCGCCCAACCCTAGGTTGGGCGGCCCGTCGTGGTAGCGGGGGCTCAGCGGCGGGTCAGCAGCACGCCGGCTTCCATGTGGTGCGTGTAGGGGAACTGGTCGAACAGGGCGCAGCGGCTGACCTGGTGGGTGTCGTGCAGCTGGGCGATGTTCTGTGCCAGGGTCTCCGGGTTGCAGGAGATATAGAGGATGTTGTCGAAGCGGCGGGTCAGCTCGCAGGTGTCCGGGTCCATGCCGGCACGCGGCGGGTCGACGAACACGCTGCCGAACTCGTAGGACTTCAGGTCGACGTCAGCCAGGCGGCGGAACGGGCGAACCTCGTTGAGCGCCTGGGTCAGCTCCTCGGCGGAGAGGCGCACCAGGGTGACATTGTCCACGGCGTTGTCGGCCAGGTTGGCCAGTGCGGCGTGCACCGATGTCTTGCTGATCTCGGTGGCCAGCACCTTGCGCACGCGGGTGGCGAGCGGCAGGGTGAAGTTGCCGTTGCCACAGTACAACTCCAGCAGGTCGTCATCGCGCTGGCCCAGGGCTTCGTAAGCCCAGTTGAGCATCTTCTGGCAGACCTCGCCGTTAGGCTGGGTGAAGGCGCCCTCCGGTTGGCGGTAGCGGAAGGTGCGGCCGGCAACGGTCAGCTCCTCGCTGACGTAATCACGTCCCACCACCAGGCGCTTGCCGCGCGAGCGGCCAACGATGCTCACGCCCAGTTCGGCGGCCAGCTTCTCGGCGGCGGCCTGCCAGGCGGCGTCCACCGGACGGTGGTAGCAGAGGGTGATCAGCGCGTCGCCCGCCAGGGTGGTGAGGAACTCCACCTGGAACAGCTTGTGGCCCAGCGTCGGCTCGGCCCAGGCGGCCTTCAGGCGCGGCATCAGCTCGTTGATGCGCTGGCTGGCGATGGGGAATTCCTCGATCAGGATCGGCGTGTGCTTGTCGCCCTGCTCGAACATCGCGTAGTGGCGGGCCTCGCCCTCGCGCCACAGGCGGAACTCGGCGCGCAGGCGGTAATGCTCACGGGGCGAGTCGAACACCTCCGGTTCCGGCGCGGCGAAGGGAGCCAGCAGCTCGCGCAGGCGTGCGGCCTTGTCGGCCAGTTGGCTGTCGTAGTGGGAGGGATCGAAACGCGGACTGCTCATGGGGAACGCTCTTCAAGGGGCCCGGACTCGCTGGGCCGCTTTTCATTAAGGACAACTCGAAACTGTCGGGACTCGCGAGCTAGGTCAGACAAGGCGCCAGGTCGATTCGGAAGCGGAGTTTACGGCTGTAAATGAGCATTCCGGATTGACCTGGCAACGCAGTATGGCCGACGCGCAGCAGCCCCCTTCACTCAAGCGTTGAACCAGCCCAGCTTGATCACGAAGAGAATCGACAGGATCACCAGCGCCGGGTTCAGTTCGCGGAAGCGGCCGGACAGCAGCTTGCAGGCGGTCCAGGTGATGAAGCCGAAGGCAATGCCGTTGGCAATGGAGAAGGTCAGCGGCATGGCCAGGGCGGTCACTACCACGGGGGCGGCGACGGTCAGGTCGTCCCAGTCGATCTCGGCCAGGCCCGAAGCCATCAGCACGGCGACGAAGAACAGCGCCGGGGCGGTGGCGAAGGCCGGCACATTGCCCGCCAGCGGGGCGAAGAACAGCGCCAGCAGGAACAGCACGGCGACCACGATGGCGGTCAGGCCGGTGCGGCCACCGGCGGAAACGCCCGCCGCCGACTCGATGTAGCTGGTGGTGGTGGAAGTGCCCAGCAGCGAGCCGACCATGGCGGCGGAGCTGTCGGCGATCAGCGCGCGGCCCATCTTCGGCATGTGCCCGTCCTTGCCCATCAGGCCGGCGCGCTTGGCCACGCCGATCAGGGTGCCGGAGTTGTCGAACAGGTCGACGAAGAGGAAGGCGAAGATCACGCTGAACAGGCCGATGTCCAGCGCGCCCTTGATATCCAACTGGAGGAAGGTCGGCGCCAGCGACGGCGGCATCGATACCACGCCGCCGAACTGGGAGACGCCGATGGCGATGGAGATGAAGGTGACGACCAGGATGCCGATCATCACCGCGCCGGTCACGCGGCGCGCTTCCAGGGCGACGATCAGGATGAAGCCGAGGATCGCCAGCAGCGGTGCGGGCTTGGCGAGATCACCCATGCCCACCAGGGTGGCCTGGTTGGCAACGACGATGCCCGACTCCTTCAGCGCGATCAGCGCGAGGAACAGGCCGATGCCGGCGGCGATGGCCGAGCGCAGGGCCAGCGGGATGCTGTTGATGATCCACTCGCGGATGCGGAAGATCGAAATGATGAAGAACATGCACGCGGAGAGGAACACCGCACCGAGCGCCACTTGCCAGGTGTGGCCCATGTGCAGGACCACGGTGTAGGTGAAGAAGGCGTTCAGGCCCATGCCGGGAGCCAGGGCGATCGGGTAGTTGGCGATCAGGCCCATCACCGCCGAGCCGATGGCGGCGGCGAGGCAGGTGGCGACGAAGATCGCGCCTTTATCCATGCCCGTCTCACCGAGGATGCTCGGGTTGACGAAGAGGATGTAGGCCATGGTCAGGAAGGTAGTGATACCCGCCAGGATCTCGGTGCGCACATTGGTGTTGTGTACCTTGAGTTGGAACAGCTTTTCCAGCATGTTTGGCTCCCCGTGACGCTCTTGCGCCGTTATCGTTCTGGCCGGGAAAAGCAAGGTACATGCCCAGGTGGGCCCTGCGCCTTTTCTTGTGGCCGGCAAAAGGCGCGCATGATACCAGCTTGCCCTGAGCCGGAGAATTTCTGACCGGACCGCCAGCATCCGTTCGTCTGCAAGCTTAGTCGCGGGTGCCGACCAAGGGAGTGCAACTTGTGCGCTGACGGTGGTCTGATCCTTCATAACCCTGGCCCGCCCGGGCCGCTCGATCCGATTCGCAGTCGATGAAACGCTCTATTCCGATCCTCCTCGCCTCATTGTTGGGCGCCTGCGCCGGTGCACCGCCGTCGGCGCCGCAGCACACCTTCGATGTCCACGCCCTGGCCGAGAAGCCCACGGCCAGTACCCGCACCCTGGCCGACCCGCAGGGCAAGGCGGTGCTGCTGGAAACCCATCCGGTGTTGACCCAGCACGATGTGCAGCGCGCCGAGCTGGCCAGCGTGGCTGACGGCAAGCCGGCGGTGCGGGTGCTGTTCACCCCCGAGGCCAGCCTGCGCCTGGCCAGGCTGACCGAGGATGAGCAGGGCAAGGCCCTGGCGGTGGTGATCGACGGGCAGCTGCGACTGCTACCCCAGGTGACGCGGGTGGTGACGGACGGCCAGGTGATGCTCAAGGGGTTTGCCAGCCAGGCGGAGGCGGAGACGCTGGTGCGGCGACTCAACGACTTGCGGGATGTGCCGGTGCAGCCGGAGCAGGGGGGCCGGAGGGCAACCCTGATGTGACCTCGCCGGGCTTTACCCGGTAGGGGGGAATCGCTGTAATAGCGGCTTTACATTCCGATGGATCGGGCAGTGAGGCGACCGGGTTCGCTGTGCCCCGCAAGGAGAGCGCCAGAATGATTGTCGGCATTGACCTCGGCTCGACCAACAGCCTTGTCGCCGTTTGGCGCGATGATGCCCCGCAGTTGGTGGCCAACGCCCTGGGGAGCGTGATCACGCCCAGTGTGGTCGGGCTGGACGAGCAGGGCCAGGTGCTGGTCGGCCAGGCCGCCCGCGAGCGTCTGCAGACGCACCCACAGCTGACCGCGGCGCTGTTCAAGCGGCACATGGGCAGCGCCCAGGAAATCAGCCTCGGCACTCGCCGGTTCCGCCCCGAGGAACTGTCCGCGCTGGTCCTGCGCAGCCTCAAGGAAGATGTCGAGCGGGCTTTTGGCGAGCCGGTCGAAGAGGCGGTGATCAGCGTTCCCGCCTATTTCAGCGATGCCCAGCGCAAGGCGACGCGGATCGCCGGCGAACTGGCCGGGCTGAAGGTCGAGAAGCTGGTCAACGAGCCCACGGCGGCGGCGCTGGCCTACGGTGTTCACCAGAAGGACCGGGAGACCTCGTTCCTGGTATTCGACCTGGGCGGCGGCACCTTCGACGTCTCGATCCTCGAGCTCTTCGAAGGGGTGATGGAGGTTCGCGCCAGCGCCGGTGACAACTTCCTCGGCGGCGAGGATTTCGACGCCGCGCTGGTGCAGCATTTCGTTTCCAGCCTGCGTCAGGACAAGGCCTTTCCCGAATTCGACGCGCCCGGCCTGCGCAACCGCCTGCGCTGGGAAGCCGAGCGTGTGCGGCACGCGCTCGGGCAGCAGGCGAGCGCGACCTTCAGCCTGGCCCACGACGGCCGGCAATGGGAGCTGACGCTGACCCAGGATGACCTGCAGCGTCTCTGCACTCCACTGCTGGAGCGCCTGCGCGGCCCCATCGAACGGGCCCTGCGCGATGCGCGCATCCGCGTCGCCGATCTGGACGAAATCCTGCTGGTGGGCGGTGCCACGCGCATGCCGCTGATCCGCAAGCTGGCGGCGGGCCTGTTCGGGCGCTTCCCGGCCATGCAGATCAACCCGGATGAGGTCGTCGCGCTGGGCGCTGCGGTCCAGGCGGCGCTCAAGCAGCGGGCGGCGGCGCTGGAGGAGGTGGTGCTGACCGATGTCTGCCCCTACTCGCTGGGCATCGAGACCACGGCGCAGTTCGGACGGATGTACGAGGCTGGCCATTACCTGCCGATCATCGAGCGCAACTGCGTCGTGCCGATCAGCCGGGTGAAGACCATCCAGACGCTGCACGACAACCAGACCCATGTGCTGCTGAAGATATTCCAGGGTGAAAGCCGCATGGTGAAGGACAACATCGCCCTGGGCGAGTTGAGCATTGCCGTTCCGCCGCGCTCGGCGGGCGAGGTGGAGCTGGATGTGCGCTTCACCTATGACAACAACGGCATCCTCGAGGCGGAAGTGAAGATCCCCGCCACCGACGAGGTGCACAGCCTGGTGATCGAGAAGAGCCCTGGCGTGCTGTCGCCGGAGGAAGTGCGCCGTCGTCTCGCCGAACTGGCGCAGTTGAAGGTCCATCCCCGCGAGCAGTTGGTCAACACTGTGCTGCTGGCGCGCCTGGAACGCCTGTATCAGGAGCACCTGGGCGAGGTGCGGGAGATGCTTGGCAGCATGGCTGGCAGTTTCCAGCAGGTGCTGGCGACCCAGGATCTGCAACGCATTGAGCTGATGCGCGCGGACATCGCACAACGACTCGACGAGCTGGAACGCTCACCCTGGCAATAAAAGGAAGTACTCATGAGCTGCTGGGAAATTCTCGGTCTCGAGGAAGAGGCCGATGAGCGCGCCATCAGGCGCCAATACGCACGGCTGCTGAAGTCCACCCGACCCGATGAGGACCCCGTCGCCTTCCAGGCGCTGCGGGAAGCCTACGAGCAAGCGTTGTGCTGGGTGCAATGGCGGGCCGGGGCGGGAGAGGGGGCAAACGAATCCCTCATCGAGGCCGTGGATGCGGGCGATCTGGTGGTGGCCGTTCGGCCGGTGGTTGAGCCTGTCGCCCCGGTGGCGGAGGTCGATCAGCGGCTGGGTCAACTTGCTGAGCTGCTGGCGGACCTGCAACCTTCGCTGCTCACCGAGCGTCGCCTGAAGGCCGAAAAGATCGGACTGGCGGTGGAGTTCGAGCGTGGCGTGCTGCGCGAGTGCCTGAAGGCGGAGTGGGGCTCCTATCTGCGCGATGCCGCCTGCGCCGAGTATGGCTGGCTGGAGATGCGCGAAGCGCCCGCTCTGAGCGCCGCCGAACGGTTGCCTGTATATGAGCGGATAGTGGATGCCCACCTCGCCAGCCTGCGCTCGCTGCACAATCGTGGCGAACCGGGAGAGCTAATCGAAGGCTTGAAGACACTGCTCAATCAGATCTGGCTGCAGAGCTACGACGGCCGGGCGCTGCTGGAGCGCGCGGTGGTGTCGATGCTGCTGGAGATGCCCTTCTGGTCCTGTGACACCCTGGATCAGGTGGCTGCCGTGTTCGCCTGGCAGGAAGGCCAGCGGGAAGCAAATTGCCCTGACTATCAATGGCGCGAACTGTTGGAGCGCTGGGATGCCGAGCGTTACTACGCGCGGGTGCTGGACAACGCCAGACGCTGGGAACTGACGGCAGAGTGCCGGGCCGCCCGGCTGGTGCTTGCGCCGATGGATAGACTTCAGCGGCGTCGTTTCATGTCTGACTTCGGAGAAGAAGAACGGCAACACGGCACGACCATCGCCAGGGCGTTCGTCTATCGCTATCCGCACTTGCAGGAGCGTCTGCCTGGTGCACCGCTGGATGAGGACTTCTGGCGTGACCTGGAGCAGAGCGGACCATGGGTAGGGCGAACTCCTGTGTTGTGGGGTGCCCTCCTGGTGTTCTGCGGCCTAACTGTGGCTCCGGCCGAGTTGGCCAAGCAGAATCCGGATTATGGGGTTCTGCTCATCGGCCTTCCCGTGGTGTCAATCGTCCTGGCCTGGGTGCTGAACCGGGTGATCGGGTGGTTCCAAGGGATGAGCGGCAACGCGCTGGCCAAGCTCGACTACCGCTTGAGTGGCTTTTTGCCGGCGAGCTGGCACCAGCATGGCGCGGGTATCCATCCGCTTTGGCATGGTGCAATCAGCTATGTGCTGGCCCTGGCTGTTGGCGGGGCTTCGGGGCTGAGGCTGCCTGACTTGTGGTTGCAGGCACTCATCATCGCGCCGGGAATGCTGCTGAGCCTGCACTTGTTCAAGTACTTCAGCCTCATTGGGAGAGTCACCGGACTGCTGGCGAGGCTATGGTCGCGCTACCAGCGTTACCTGCATATCGTTGTACTCCTGTTCATAGCCCTGACTGTCGTGGCGGCGATGGTGCTCAAGAGCGCGAGTGAAACCAAACCCAGATATCAGACAGAGGCCGAGATCGCCCGCTACTGCCAGGAGGCGAAGAATCACGGGGATATCCGCTGTGTCCTGCGTGATGCGGCAAACTCGCCGCCGGCCAGCGGAGACTGAGCCCATGAAAAAGCCCGGCATCTGCCGGGCTTTTTCGTTTCGCGGTTCGCGGGTTCGGCTTAGGCGCCGTAGACCGGGAACTTGGCGCAGATGGCCTTGACCTTCTCGCGCACGCCGTCCACCACGGACTCGTCGCCCATGTTGGTGAGGATGTCGCAGATCCAGCCGGCCAGCTCGCGGCACTCGGCTTCCTTGAAGCCGCGGGTGGTGACAGCCGGGGTGCCGATACGCAGGCCGGAGGTGACGAACGGGGAGCGCGGGTCGTTCGGCACGCTGTTCTTGTTCACGGTGATGAAAGCGCGACCCAGGGCGGCGTCGGCGTCCTTACCGGTGATGTCCTGCTTGATCAGGGACAGCAGGAACAGGTGGTTCTGGGTACCGCCGGAAACCACGTCGAAGCCGCGCTCGATGAACACGCTGGCCATGGTCTGGGCGTTCTTCAGGACCTGCTGCTGGTAGGCCTTGAACTCGGGCTGCAGGGCTTCCTTGAAGCATACGGCCTTGGCGGCGATCACGTGCTCCAGCGGGCCACCCTGGGCGCCCGGGAAGACGGCGGAGTTCAGCTTCTTCTCGATCTCTTCGTTCTTGCGAGCGAGGATCAGGCCGCCGCGCGGGCCGCGCAGGGTCTTGTGGGTGGTGGTGGTGACCACGTCGGCGAACGGCACCGGGTTCGGGTAGACGCCAGCGGCGACCAGACCGGCCACGTGGGCCATGTCGACGAACAGGTAGGCGCCCACTTTGTCGGCGATGGCGCGGAAGCGGGCGAAGTCCAGGACCTGGGAGTAGGCGGAGAAGCCGGCGACGATCATCTTCGGCTTGTGCTCGACGGCCAGGCGCTCGACTTCGTCGTAGTCGATCAGGCCGGCGTCGGTGATGCCGTACTGCACGGCGTTGTACAGCTTGCCGGAGGAGGAAACGCTGGCGCCGTGGGTCAGGTGACCACCGTGGGCCAGGCTCATGCCCAGGATGGTGTCACCAGCCGACAGCAGGGCCAGGTAGACGGCGGCGTTGGCCTGGGAGCCGGCGTGCGGCTGGACGTTGGCGTAGTCGGCGCCGAACAGCTCCTTGGCGCGGTCGATGGCCAGCTGCTCGACGACGTCGACGTACTCGCAACCACCGTAGTAGCGCTTGCCCGGGTAGCCTTCGGCGTACTTGTTGGTCAGCACCGAACCCTGGGCTTCCATCACCGCCGGGCTGGTGTAGTTCTCGGAGGCGATGAGCTCGATGTGCTCTTCCTGGCGCTGGGCTTCCTGCTCCATCGCGGCGAAGAGTTCGGCATCGTAGCGGGCGAGGGTCAAATCACGGCTGAACATGGCGGTCCTCTTAAGGATCGGGTGCTGGGGAAAGGCGCGCATTCTAACTCAAGGCGCCGGTGCTGGCACATGAAAGGCGGTCATGTGGCTGACAAGCGGGGTTCAAGGCCAGGATCGCGGGAGAGACGAGCGGCAGAGTGGGGTGGATAGCCGCTTGTCGAAGGTGCAGGATGAATACGCCATCCTGCAAGGGCGCTCGCCTGCTGCGCCGTGCGGTCAGCCGAGCAGGAACAATGCGTTGCTGGCGAACAGCGCGGCGAACTGGTCCGCCGGCACCGGGCGGCCGAAGAGGAAGCCCTGCACCTCGTCGCAGCCGTGTTCGCGCAGGAACTCCAGTTGCTCATGGCTCTCCACGCCCTCGGCGATCACCATCAGGTTCAGGCTGTGGGCCATGGCGATGATGGCGCGGGCGATCTGCGCGTCCTGTTCGCCGTGGGGCAGGCCGTCGACGAAGCTGCGGTCGATCTTCAGTACGTCGATGGGGAACTGCTTGAGGTAATTGAGCGAGGAGTAACCGGTGCCGAAATCGTCGACCGCGATCGCCAGGCCCAGACGTTTCAGGCCCTGAAGTATCTGCATCGCCTGGGAAACATCGCTCATCAGGATGCTTTCAGTCAGCTCCAGCTCCAGGCAGGCCGGGGCGATGCCGGTGTCGGCGAGGATGCTGGCGATGCGTTCGCCCAACTGGCCGTCGGCGAACTGCCGGGCCGAGAGGTTCACGGAAATCTTCGGCACCCGCACCTTGTCGCGGTGCCAGGCTCGCAGTTGCAGGCACGCCTGCTCCAGCAGCCAGTCGCCGACCTGGGCAACCAGGCCCAGCTCTTCCAGCACCGGGATGAACTCCGTCGGCGGAATCAGCCCGCGCTTGGGATGCTGCCAGCGCAGTAGCGCCTCGGCGCCGGTCAGGCGGCGGCCGTCGCCGGTGAACTGTGGCTGGTAGTGGAGAATGAATTCTTCCTGCTCGATGGCCCGGCGCAGGTCGCTTTCCAGTTCCAGGCGCTCCAGGGCGCGGGCGTTCATCTCGGCCTGGTAGAACTGGAAGTTGTTCTTGCCCATCTCCTTGGCGTGGTACATCGCGGTGTCGGCGTTCTTCATCAACTGGCTGAGCTCGGCGCCGTCCTGCGGCGAGAGCGCCACGCCGATGCTGGCGGTGACGAAGAACTCGCGGCCTTCCAGGGTGAAGGGGCGGGCAAGGCTGGAAAGAATCTGCTCGGCCACCTGGATCGCCTGCCGGAGCGCCTTCTCGCGGTCCTTCTGGCCGGGCAACAGCAAGGTGAACTCGTCGCCGCCCATGCGCGCCACGGTGTCGTCGTCGCTGACGCAATGGCTCAGGCGCTCGGCCACTTCCTTGAGCATGCGGTCGCCGGCGGCGTGGCCGAGGGAGTCGTTGATCGGCTTGAAGCGGTCGAGGTCGAGGAACATCAGCACGACCCACTGCTGGTGCCGTTCGGCCTGCAGCAGGGCGGTGTGCAGGCGGTCCTGGAACAGCGTGCGGTTGGGCAGGTGGGTCAGGGCGTCGTAGTACGCCAGGCGGTGGATGCGTCGCTCGCTGGCCTTGCGCTCGCTGATGTCGCTGAAGAAGCAGACGAAGCTGACCAGATCGCCCTCATCGTCGTGCACGGCGGTGATGCCGACCCAGCTCGGGTACAGCTCGCCGCTCTTGCGCTTCTGCAGGATTTCGCCTTCCCAGCTGCCGCTCTTGCGCAGGCTTTCCAGCACGTGCTTGAGCTGGTTGGCCTCCTGGCGGTCGGCGGTGAGCAGGCGCGGCAACTGGTCCAGCACCTCTTCGGCGGAATAGCCGGTAAGGCGGCTGAAGGAGTCGTTGATCTGCACGATATAGCCGGCGGGGTCGGTGACCATGATCGCCGCGGTGGAGTGCTCGAATACCGTGGCCGCCATGCGCATCTCGCGCTCGGCGCGGCGCTGCTGGCTGACGTCGCGGGCGACGCCGAGCAGCCCCTCGAAGCGGCCATGGTCGTCCCACATCAGGGCGATGCGCAGTTCCACCGGGATCTTGTGGCCGTCGGCGTGCAGGCAGTCGAGGCTGAACAGCTGCGGTTCGGCGCTTTCGCGTAATTCGGCCAGGCGCTTGGGCTCGCCGATGGCGCCCTGTACGCGGTGCAGCAGCTCCTCCAGGCGCTCCAGCTGCGCCGGGTTGGCGGCCACCTGCTGGAAGCCGTTGGCCAGCACCCATTCCGGGCTGTAGCCGAACACCTGCTGGATCGATGGGCTGATGTAGTTGAGCTTCACCTGGGCGTCGGTGGAGAGGATGACGTCGCTGATGCTCTCGGCGAGCATGCGGTAGCGGCGCCCGCTCTCACGAAGGGAGTTGTGTGCTTCGACGGTATCGGTGATGTCCTTGGCCACGCCGATCAGGCGGGCCACGCGGCCGGTGTCGTCGCGGGTCAGGGCCTGCTCACGGATGTCGAACCAGTGCCAGGAACCGTCGCGATGACGCCAGCGCAGCTGGCTGTCCAGCAGCAGGCCATCGCCGACGACCTGTTGCAGGTTGCGCACGCGCCAGTAGTACTCGACATCGTCCGGGTGCAGCACTTTTTCCCAGAAGCGTTCGCCCATGTCGCGCAGCTCGTCGCCGCTGTAGCCCAACTGGTAACCGAGGTTGTGGTTGGTGAAGATCACCCGGCGGGCGGCGATGTCGTGGATGTACAGGGTGTCGGGCACCGCGCGCACGGCATCGGACCAGAACTTTTCGCGCTCGATCAGCGACAGCTCGACCTGCTTGCGGCTGGTGATGTCCGACAGGCTCAGGGTGACGGCGTGGAAGTCCTGGATCATCTCCGGAACGCGCAGTTGCAGCCACAGATGGCGCTGCTCGCCCTGGCGGGTGGTGATGCAGGCTTCCAGTTCGACCATGCCCTGGCCGTGCAGCACGGCTTCGAGCACTTTGCTGCGCACGCCGTCCGGGCGCATCCCGGCGCTGCCGATCAACACCTGCCAGGCCTGTTCGGTGTTGGTGACGCGCATCAGGCGTTTGGCGACATTGTTGATCTCGGTGATGCGCACTTGGCGCAGCAGCCAGGGCAGGCGTTCGGGCTGCGAGGCGATCCAGTCGCGCAGGTCGCTCTGCCGGCGCAGGTTGAGATCCACCAGGCTCTGGCGCAGGGCGGAAAGGTCGAGCACGCAGAGGGCGACGCCGACGCCGTCGAAGATGTCCTGGTAGCGTCGGCGGGTTTCCTCGAGGATGTGCAGCGCCTGCTGTTCCTCGGTGACGTCGCGCAGTACCCAGACCTGTCCGCCCTGGGGCAGGTTGCCACGCAGGACCCAGGTCTGCTCCGCGACCAGGGGGCTGTCGTCCAGCGAGTGATGGCTGACGGCGAACAGGCGTGCCTGGCCGGCATCATTGACGCGAACCAGCTCGGAGCCGTTGTCCGCCGAGGTGTCGCTGCTGGCCAGCAGGCCGCCAAGACCGGGTAGCAGTTCCAGCAGGTGGTGCTCGCCGGCTTTGCCGGCGGCGATGCCGAACAGTTGCTCGGCCTGTGGATTGAGGTAGGCAAGGCGACCGTCGGCGCGGGTCACCAGCACCCGCTCGTCGATGGCGCCAAGGGCCTGTGCAGCCTGGCGCAGGCTCTGTTGCGACTCTACGGTCAGCGCTCGCAGGTTCTGTTGCTCGCGTTGCAGGCGCAGCAGGGCGGCGCCGGCGATGCCGGCCAGCACCAGCAGCAGCGCCAGCTCACCCCCCAGGCGCGGTAGCAGGGTGGCGCGGATCTGCCGGTCGTCGAATTGCGGGCGCAGTTGCCAGTCGGTGTTCTGGATCTCCAGGCCGTCCAGGCTCTGCGCCTGCTCCAGCGGCGAGGCGGCGGACAGCGGGCCGGGACGGTAGCCGCTGGAGCGGCCGAGGACCTTCTGCTGGACGCTGTCGACCAGTATCCAGTCCGGCGACTCGGGGCGGATCTGTGCCGCCCAGCCGCGCCGGGCGATTTTTTCGTCGAGGCGGATGACGCTGTCTTCTTCACCGGGCTCGGTGGCCTTCAGCCAGACATAGAAATGCCCGCCGTTCTCCTCGCTGAATGCATAGTGATAAGGCTGCTGTGCACTGCGCTGACGCAGGGCTTCGATGAATGCCGTGTCCTTGATGCTGCTGGCGGAGTCGCTCAGGGGGGCGCCACCGGCATCCAGCCTCACCAGGCTGTGGAAGGACGGATAGATGTGTTTGAGTCCGGTGATCAGCGTGGCACGGATGTCGCCGTGGTCGCGGGAGAGCTCCTGCTGCAGCAGGGCCTGGGCCGCCACTGCCTTGAGCTCCAGGGTCAGGGAGATCCGCTGGGCCATCTGTTCGCCGTGCAATACCACCCGCTCGCGCTCGAAGCGCTCCTGGCTGCGGAGCTCCTGGTGCAACTGCCAGCCCAGCAGACCGAGCATGAACAGCACCAGCAGCACCAGGGCTGTCCGGGTCGCCACGCGGCCAGGCCTGACCAATGCGTCCGGAAGGGTACGGGGAGAAATAGACACGGACTTAGGGACCTGGGGCGATACGGCTGAATTCGGCGCAGGCTAGGATGCCCGGAAAGGCGGCTAAGTGCCAGTATGGCCGACGAGCGTCGTTTGCCCTTCCCGACTCATTCCGGTAGCTTTGCCGCACGCGCGCGTGATGTACGGCCAGAGTTCGGGGCATAAAGTACATCCCCGCAGAGTCCCGCGCGAAGGGCCGTCCATCGGCCGTTCGCGCCCTCCGGTGGCCCACGGTGCCACCGTTCCGGCCCGAAGTGCCGGCGCTGCCGTCGTCCGTTCCGGCCATCCCGATCGTCAATTCATCCCAGAAGTCAGGTATCCATGGCTCAATACGTCTACACCATGCACCGGGTCGGCAAGGTCGTGCCGCCCAAGCGTGAAATCCTCAAGGACATCTCCCTGTCGTTCTTCCCCGGCGCCAAGATCGGCGTGCTCGGCCTGAACGGCGCGGGTAAATCCACCCTGCTGCGCATCATGGCCGGCGTCGACACCGAGATCGAAGGCGAAGCCCGCCCGATGCCGGGCATCAATGTCGGCTACCTGCCGCAGGAGCCCAAGCTCGACCCGCAGGCCACCGTGCGCGAGATCGTCGAGGAGGCCGTCGGCCAGATCAAGGCCGCCCAGGCTCGCCTGGACGAGGTCTACGCCGCCTACGCCGAGCCGGATGCCGACTTCGACGCCCTGGCCGCCGAGCAGGCCAAGCTGGAAGCCATTCTCCAGGCTTCCGACGGCCACAACCTGGAGCGCCAGCTGGAAGTCGCCGCCGACGCCCTGCGCCTGCCGCCGTGGGACGCCAAGATCGAACACCTCTCCGGTGGTGAGAAGCGCCGCGTGGCGCTATGCCGCCTGCTGCTGTCCGCGCCGGACATGCTGCTGCTGGACGAACCGACCAACCACCTGGACGCCGACTCTGTCGCCTGGCTGGAACACTTCCTCCACGACTTCCCCGGCACCGTGGTGGCGATCACCCACGACCGCTACTTCCTCGACAACGTCGCCGGCTGGATCCTCGAACTGGACCGTGGCCACGGCATTCCATTCGAAGGCAACTACTCCGGCTGGCTGGAATCCAAGGCCAACCGCCTGGCCCAGGAAGCCAAGCAGGAAGCCTCCCACGCCAAGGCCATGAAGGCCGAACTGGAATGGGTGCGCCAGGGCGCCAAGGGCCGCCAGGCCAAGTCCAAGGCCCGCCTGCAACGCTTCGAGGAACTGCAGTCGCAGGAATTCCAGAAGCGCAGCGAGACCAACGAGATCTACATCCCGGCCGGTCCGCGCCTGGGCGACAAGGTCATCGAACTGCACAACGTCACCAAGGGCTACGGCGAGCGCGTGCTGATCGACAACCTGTCGCTGAGCATCCCCAAGGGTGCCATCGTCGGCGTGATCGGCGGCAACGGCGCGGGCAAATCCACCCTGTTCCGCATGCTGACCGGCAAGGAGCAACCGGACTCGGGCACCATCGAGATCGGCGAGACCGTGCAGATCGCCAGCGTCGACCAGAGCCGTGAAATCCTCGAAGGCAACAAGACCGTATGGGAACAGGTGTCCGACGGCTTCGAGCAGATCAAGATCGGCAACTACGAAGTCCCGTCGCGCAGCTACGTCGGCCGCTTCAACTTCAAGGGCGGCGACCAGCAGAAGTTCGTCAAGGACCTCTCCGGTGGTGAGCGTGGCCGTCTGCACCTGGCCCTGACCCTGAAGCAGGGCGGCAACGTGTTGCTGCTCGACGAACCGTCCAACGACCTCGACGTGGAAACCCTGCGTGCGCTGGAAGAAGCGCTGCTGGACTTCCCCGGCGCCGCCATCGTGATTTCCCACGATCGCTGGTTCCTGGACCGCATCGCGACCCACATTCTCTCCTACGAGGACGACGGCAAGGTGACCTTCTTCGAAGGCAACTACACCGAGTTCGAAGCCGATCGCAAGAAGCGCCTGGGCGACGCAGCCTCGCAGCCGCACCGCGTGCGCTACAAGAAGCTGGCGTAAGCCACTTCGCCATGAAAACGGGGCCTTCGGGCCCCGTTTTCATTTCTGTGCCTTATTCAGCGACTGCGCTTGAGATCGTCCAGGGTGCGCCGTTGCTCCTCCAACTGGCGCTGCAGTGTGTCGATTTGCCGCGCCTGGTCCTGCAGTGTGCGCTGCTGCTCCTCCAACTGCCGCGACATGCGTTGCAGGTCGTCGGTGCTGAAGTTCGACTTGTGGATCACTTCGCTATCGAATGTATCCGCGACCACCAGGGCGCCGGACTCGGTGAAGTTGCCCAGTTTCATGGCCGCCTGGGCGGGCAGGGCGAAGGCACAGGTGAGAGCGGCGAGGAGCGCGAAGGGGCGTGCGTGCATCGGAATCATCCTGGAGGGGTTGCGTTGTTTGAGTGCAACTTTATATTGATTTTGTATACAAAAATCTGGTTTTCTGCTGGTCCGGCAGCGGTGGGATTTATATTTTTGCACCATAAAGATTCATAAAAGCGTCACGCTGCACTATCTGAGTGCGGCTTGGGTTGTTAGAGTCTGCCGGCAAAAAGCATCACATAACCAGAAAAGTACCGGTGTAGACATGACGCAATCCGTTGACTCGTTCCTCGAGCGCCTCAAGCGGCGCGACCCCGATCAGCCCGAGTTCCACCAGGCGGTGGAAGAGGTGCTGCGCTCCCTCTGGCCCTTCCTCGAAGCCAACCCGCATTACCTGCAGGCCGGCATCGTCGAACGCATCGTCGAGCCCGAACGCGCGATCCTGTTCCGCGTGCCGTGGGTGGACGACGCCGGGCGAGTGCGGGTCAACCGCGGTTTCCGCATCCAGATGAGCAGCGCCATCGGCCCATACAAGGGCGGCCTGCGCTTCCACCCTTCGGTCAACCTTGGCGTACTGAAGTTCCTGGCCTTCGAGCAGGTCTTCAAGAACTCCCTGACCTCGCTGCCCATGGGTGGCGGCAAGGGCGGCTCGGACTTCGATCCGAAGGGCAAGAGCGACGCCGAAGTCATGCGCTTCTGCCAGTCGTTCATGAGCGAGCTGTTCCGTCACGTTGGCGCGGACCTCGACGTACCGGCCGGTGACATCGGCGTCGGCGCCCGCGAGATCGGCTACCTGTTCGGCCAGTACAAGCGCCTGTCCAACGAGTTCACCTCGGTGTTGACCGGCAAGGGTATGTCCTACGGTGGCAGCCTGATCCGCCCGGAAGCCACCGGCTACGGCTGCGTGTACTTCGCCCAGGAAATGCTCAAGGCCCGCGAGAGCGGCTTCGACGGCCAGCGCGTGGCCATCTCCGGTTCCGGCAACGTGGCCCAGTACGCCGCGCAGAAGGTCATGGAGCTGGGCGGCAAGGTGATCTCGCTGTCCGATTCCGAAGGCACGCTGTTCTTTGAAGCTGGCCTGACCCTGGAGCAGTGGGAAGAAGTCATGGAGCTGAAGAACGTCCGTCGCGGCCGCCTCAGCGAGATGACCGGCCCCGGCCTGCGCTTCATTGCCGGTGAACGTCCGTGGTCGCTCGCCTGCGACATCGCGCTGCCCTGCGCCACCCAGAACGAGCTGGACGCCAACGACGCGCGCACCCTGCTGGCCAACGGCTGCATCTGCGTGGCCGAAGGCGCGAACATGCCGTCCACCCTGGAGGCTGTGGATATCTTCCTCGAGGCCGGCATCCTCTACGCACCGGGCAAGGCTTCCAACGCCGGCGGCGTCGCCACCAGCGGCCTGGAGATGAGCCAGAACGCCATGCGCCTGGCCTGGACCGCCGGTGAGGTGGACCAGCGCCTGCACGGCATTATGCAGAACATCCACCATGCCTGCGTCGCCTACGGCGAGGAGAATGGCCGGATCAACTACGTGAAGGGCGCCAACATAGCCGGCTTCGTCAAGGTGGCCGACGCGATGCTGGCCCAGGGCGTCGTCTGACCGCTCAACCAGCAGGAAGAACGGGCCCTATGGGCCCGTTTTTCTTTTCGGTCTCATGGTGGCCGAAGATGAGCTCCGTGCCTATGCATCACCCTCACCCCGGTCATCTCCTTCAGGGTGAGGGGCCGTTGGTCTCAAGGAGGTCTTGACGCTCGCGCTCAATCCTCTGGCTTCGGGGTAGTTGCCGTGCTTGTCGGTAGCAGTGGGTATTCCACCTTCGGCTGTTTGCCGGTGGCGGTCTTGAGGAAGGCGACGATGTCGCCGATTTCTTCCGCGTTGAGCTGCTTGCCGAGCTGAGCGGTGCCCATGATCGCTACAGCTTCCTCCAGGTCCCAGACCTGCCCGCTGTGGAAGTACGGCGCGGTCAGGGCGATGTTACGCAGCGGCGCAGCGCGGAATACGTACTGGTCATTCTGCGTCTTGGTCACCTCGAAGCGACCCAGGTCGCCGGTGGGCAGGATCTTGCCGTCGGGCTTCTTCACCAGCCCGAATGGGAAGTACGCCTGACCGCCCAGGTTCACGCCGTTATGGCAGCTGATGCAGCCGGCGCTCATGAAGGTCTGCAGGCCTTTCTTCTCCTTCGCGTCGAGGGCGGTTTCGTCGCCCTTGAGATAGAGGTCGAAGCGCGAGTCCGGGGTGATCAGGGTCGACTCGAAGGCCTGCAGCGCGCGGGCCATGTTGTCGAAGCTGACCGCCTGCTTCTCGCCAGGGAAGGCTTTTTCGAAGGAGGCGACGTACTTCGGCATGCTGCGTAGCGTGGCCTCGACATTTTTCGGCGAGTTGTGCATTTCCACCGGGTTCTGCACCGGGCCCTTGGCCTGTTCTTCCAGGTCCTTGGCGCGACCATCCCAGAACTGCGCGACGTTGAAGACCGCATTGAATACGGTGGGCGAGTTGCGTGCGCCCTTTTGCCAGGCATGGCCTTTGGAGGTGGGCACGTTGTCGGCGCCACCGGTACCGATGTTGTGGCAGGTGTTGCAGCTGATCACATGGCTGGCGGACAGCCGCGGCTCGAAGAACAACTGCCGGCCCAGCTCGACCTGGTTCGGGTCGAGCTTGTCGCTGGGCTGTTCGGGGATCGGTTTGAAGATGCTGTTGGCTTGGTCGCGCAGGGGGTCGGCATCGGCATGGGCTGCCGCCGTGCTTACCGCCAGCAGCAGGCTGCCCAGGGTCAGTTTGATGGGCTGCATGTGGAGTCTCCTTTTCTCAGGCTTCGGTGTTTTTCCGAGTCCAAGGAGAGGCCAGCGCGCCAGCCGCCGGCTTGACCGAAATCAAACGGGCGTTCATGCCGTCTGTGGAATGTTGACGCAGTCTCAGTTTTCCCGCAGGGCTCGGCCGAGCGCGCGGTCCTTCTGTTGCTCCCAGTCGCGGTCCCGGTCGCTGTTGCGCTGCTCTTCGTACTGCTGGCGCTCCTGGCTCACGCGCATCGCCTGGCATTGCTGGAAGCCGTCGTTCCAGCCCAGCGCGTATTTGGGTTCGTCCAGGTAGCGCGGCACGTTCTTGCGGTACTCACCAGTAATCGCCCCAGCCGCCTGGCGACCGCTGCCGCAGCCGTCGTCATAGCCGTCGGCGTAGGCGGGCGGATAGCCCTGGGCGATAAGGGTTTCGTGGGTGGTTTCGCAGCCGGCGAGCAACGCGGCGCAGAGCAGGGCGAGGGCGGCGCGGTGCGCCATGGAGACTCCCATGTGCCGGGGAGGCGGGCACACGCGCCGGGTAGGGTGATTGGGCGGCACTCTATCCGGCGTTTGGTGAGGAAAGCGTCAAGCTTGCGTGATACGGATGTGCTGGCCGGTTGTCGCCCGTGCCGTGCAGTCGATGCGCACCGGCAGGAAGGCTTCTACCACTGCGCGATTGCTCAGCAGGTGATCGCTCAGCGCTGGCGTGGTGAAACTGCCACCGCCGGCCAATGCCATGGGCAGTAGCAGCTGGTCGGCGAGGTGCTCCTCGACGCTGGTGCCGCTGCGGCGCCATTCGTCCGCCTGGCGCAGCGCCTGACTGGCGACGCGCTCGGCGCTGACCCCGGACTGGCCGAAGGCGCAGAACACCAGGCTCAGATGCTCGCACTCGATTTCCAAAAGCAGCGCATTGCCCGGGCCCTGATCCTCCGGCAGGCGGACGACCTGAACGGAAGCGGCGTGCCAATCCTGATGCCGCTTCACCTTCTCCAGTTCGCGGTCCGCCACGTGGCCGGGGATGGCGGCCAGCACTGCACGGGCCGAGCGTGAGCGTTCGGCCCCCGCATCCGGCAGATGCAGCGGTTGCAGTTCACCTGGCATCACGCGCACCGCCAGTTCACCACCGCCCGCCGGCATGAAACCATGGCGCAGCAGTTCTAAGTCCACCTTCGCCCCCATGCGCCGCAGCAGCGGCAGCCAGCTGCGCTGGATGAAGTCCGCCGGTGGCGCCAGCGGGTTGTGCGTGCCGCCGCTGATCGCCAGGCTGCTGGGGCCATCGGCGAACAGCAGGGCGGGCAGCAGCGTCTGCAGCACCAGCACGGCACTGCCCGCGCTGCCGATGGCGAAGCGGTAGTCACCGCCGCGAATCGCGCCGGGGCGGAAGGTCAGGCTGCGCGAGCCCAGCTCGCCGCCTTCCACCGCCGCGCCGCAGATTTCCGCCGCCGCGCGCACCGCCGTCAGGTGCTGGCGCAGCAGTCCCGGCCGCGAGCGCCGGCCACGGATATTGACGATGCGCAGCGCCTTGCCGGTGATCATCGACAGGCTCAGCGCGCTGCGCAGGATCTGCCCGCCGCCTTCGGCGCCGTCGAGTTCGATCAGGTCGCTTTTCATCTTTCGTGTTTCCTTACTTGCTCGCGCAGGAAGCGATCCAGGCGTTCAGTGTTGTGGCAACCGCCGCGGGGCGCGCCGAGGTTTTCCGCGCGCTGCAGCTCTTGCTCGATCAGCCGGTGCAGGGCCGGGCGCGCCGGGCCGTATTCGGCCTCGACCGCCTGACGCTTGAGCACCAGCAGCTCCTCGACTTCGGCGCGCTGCGCGGCATCGTCGAGAGTTGCCTCCATCAGTGTCTCGAAGACCATGGGCGGCATGCCCAGGCCCTGGTCGATCCATCGCACCGCCAACAAGGGTCGCAGCACGTAGAGGTACTTCTTGTAGCGAACCTCCTCTCCCTGCAGGTAGCCACGAAAATTCTTCTTCGCCATCGACAGGTAGTGCGCCCGTGCGGCAGCGGGCGAGTAGAAGTCCCGTCCCAGTTGGCGCAGGCCCTCGGATGTCGCGGATTCACAGCGATACACCAGCGGTGAGTCCAGCCACTCCAGCAGCGTCGGGTTGGATTTGCGCAGCAGGCGCAGCGTCTTGCGCAATTCCCAACCGCTGAGGTCCAGCTCGTCGGTCAGCGGGCGCTCCAGAACGTCGCGCGGCTCGTCCACACGCAGGTACCAGTCCGGTTGCTGCACATAGACGAAGCGTACGTCGTAATCGCTGTCCGGAGAGGCGAAGCCCCAGGCGCGGCTGCCTGATTCGCAGGCGTAGAGCACGGTGACTTCGTGCTCCTGTTCCAGTCTTGTCAGTTCCTCCAGTACTCGCTCGCGCATGGCGTCGGGTAGTGGATGGCGGTCTTCCTTGTTCATGTTCTTGTTCCTTGTCTTGCAGTCGAGGTGGGCGGTTTGCGCCCGACTCGCTTTATCCCTTCACACACACCACCTGACGCAGGGTGTGCAGCACTTCTACCAGCTCGCGCTGGGCGTCCATCACGGCGTCGATGTCCTTGTAGGCCATCGGGATCTCGTCGATCACATCCGCATCCTTTCGGCACTCGACGTGGGCGGTGGCGCGCACCTGGTCCTCGATGCTGAACAGCTTCTTGGCCTTGGTGCGGCTCATGGTCCGGCCGGCGCCGTGGCTGCAGGAGCAGAAGGCTTCCTCGTTGCCCAGGCCGCGGACGATGAAGCTCTTGGCGCCCATCGACCCCGGAATGATGCCGAGCTGGCCCTTCTGCGCTGACACCGCGCCTTTGCGCGTTACCAGTACCTCCTCGCCGAAGTGGCGTTCCTTCTGCACGTAGTTGTGGTGGCAGTTCACCGCTTCCAGGCTGGCCTCGAACGGCTTGCGGATCACCTGCCGCGCCGTTGCGATCACGGCGCGCATCATCAGTTCGCGGTTCTGCCGGGCGAAGTCCTGAGCCCAACCGACGGCTTCCACGTAGTCGTCGAAGTGCTGGCTACCTTCCTCGAAGTAAGCCAGGTCACGGTCGGGCAGGTTGGCGATGTGCTGGCGCATATCGGCCTGGGCCAGTTCGATGAACAGGTTGCCGATGGCGTTACCCACACCGCGCGATCCGCTGTGCAGCATGAACCAGACGCGGTTGGCTTCGTCGAGGCAGACCTCGATGAAGTGGTTACCGGTCCCCAGGGTTCCCAGGTGCTTGCGGTTGTTGGTTTTCTCCAGCTTCGGGTACTTGTCGGTAATCACCTTGAAACGCCCGGCCAGCGCACGCCATGCGTCATCGGCGTGCTCGGGCACGTCTTCCCAGGCGCCCTGGTCGCGGCGGCCGAAGGTCTTGCCGTGGGGCACGGCCTTCTCGATGGCGCTGCGCAGGCCGTGCAGGTTATCCGGCAGGTCCGCGGCTACCAGCGAGGTGCGCGCGGCGATCATGCCGCAGCCGATGTCCACGCCCACGGCGGCCGGGATGATGGCGCCTTTGGTGGGAATCACGCTGCCGATGGTCGAGCCCTTGCCCAGGTGCACGTCCGGCATGACCGCCATGTGCTTGAAGATGAAGGGCATCTTCGCGGTGTTCATCAGTTGCTGTTTGGCGTCTTCTTCCACCGGCACGCCCTGGGTCCAGAGCTTGATCGGTTTGCCGTTGGCGACTTCCAGCAGTTGGAAGGTTTTCTCTTTCATGTCCGTTTCCTTCGTTGCCGAGCAGGCCCTTGTCAGGCCTGCTTCAGCGTTACCAGTCCATTCAATACCTGATCCAGGCCGCCGAATACCGAGATGCGGTCGATTCGTTCGGCCACCCGTTCCAGGGCTTCCAACTCTTTCAGGCGCAGGGCGGTGGGGTTGTCTTCCATCACCTTGGCCGTGTTCAGCAGCGAGCGGGTCGCCGAGGTTTCTTCGCGGCGACGGATCACGTTGGCCTGCGCGGCTTTCTCCGCTTCCACCACCTGGGCCAGCAGGGTCTTCATCTCGCCCGGCAGGATGATGTCGCGCACGCCCAGGCCGTTGACCTCGATGCCGGTGCCTTGCAGCCGCTCCTTCAAGTAGGCGCCGACCGACTCGTCGATCACCTGCTTGTTTTCCAGCAGTTCATCCAGCGTGCGTGTTCCCACCGCCGCCCGCAGGCCGAATTGCAGCTCGCGGTAGAGGTGCTCCAGCGGCTTGGACAGGCTGGAAAACGCCTTCAGCACATCGCTGTAACGCCAGTTGGCGGCCAGATTCAGGCGCAGGCTCACCTTGTCACGGGTGAGGATTTCCTGCCCGCTGACCTCCAGCGCCTGGATGCGTGTATCGATCAGCTCCACGCTCACCTGGCGGTTGTAGCGCCAGAAACCATACTGGCCGGCCGGCAGCAACTCGATCACCGCGCCATCGACCTTCAGCACGCCGACCTGGTAGGCCGGCACCAGGGTTACCAGCAGCGCCTCGGCGCCGATCACGCTGCGGCCGCGCAGGTTGCCCTGCATCTGCTGCAGCAGCGACGGTGCGACGCGGTACTCCTGGCTCAGGTCGATGCGTTCCAGGCGCTGCTCGGTCTGGCCTTTCCAGTACAGTTGGCGGCTGCCGGGTGCGAGGATCTCCACCAGCACGCCGTCCTCGAAACGCAGGCCGGCCTCGTTCTCGGCCAGGTCCATGCGGGTGAAATAGCGTTCGACCAGCGCAGGTTCGGACTGGCGCAGGTAGCCGGCCAGGCGGTGCTCGAACAACGGGGTGTTCAGGCTGAAGGTTTCCACGCTCAGGCGGTTGTACAGGTCCAGGTGGCGGTGGATACCCGGCTCGAGGATCGCCAGGAAATCGCCCTCGGAGTACAGCAGGCCACGTTCGTTCTTCTTCACGGTAAAGCGCTTCAGCAGTTTCATCTCGTTCTCTTCCTTCTTTTCTTTGCCCTTGGGTGCCGGTGTTCGCCGGCCCGTCGGGTGGCGAGGAGGGAGCCTGCGAGAGCCAGGTACTGCGGACTTCCTGTCCATTGCGCCGAATCCATCGGCCAGCACGTGTCTTGTCGCAGGCCCGGTCCTCGTACCGGGCGGGCCGGCGGTGGCTTCGGGTCCCTGGCATATCCGGCCTTCCTGGCCGCTTTGCGCCTGTCCCGTCGCCCACCGGCGGGGTGTTGCCTTCATGAGTAGCTGCCTTAACAGGGCAGTGTTCGAGCGGGAGTCGAACCCGCGACAGGCCATTCCTTCGATGGCTGCTCTACCGGACTGAGCTATCGAACGGCGCGGGCAGGATTCGAACCTGCGACGGTTCCCTCGAAAGGGAGTGCTCTACCAGGCTGAGCTACCGCGCCATCGACCGTGACTGCTGCAGCGGCATGCACGAAGCCGACACCAGGGGTGGGCTCGGGCACCGGCGGGAGTGGAAGTCCCTGCCCGTGGGCTGCATCAGCGATGCGGTCGAGGGAGATATAGCGAGGGGCGTGCCAGGTTTGCTTTTGGTGGGCGATGTATTTTTATAACTTTTTGATAAATAACGATTTATTTATTTTTATCACATGTGTTTCTGATTTCTCTGGTTGGTCGATATGGATATTTATGGATATTTATGGATATTCTGAGATCGTTGTTTATCTTGATGGATAAAAGATGAAAGCCAAGAAAACGGTCGCCATCGGCTTCCTCGGTTCAACCCTGGACCGCGTCGGCAAGGGTGCGGCGCGCTGGCAGAAGTGGCGGCCCACGGTCGGGCTGTGCCAGCAGCAGGACCTGCTGATCGACCGCCTGGAACTGATCCACGGGTTGGATGCGCGGGATGTCAGCCTGGCCGAGCGCATCGCCGCCGACGTGCGGCATATCTCTCCGGAAACCGAGGTGCGCCTGCAGCCGATGGCGCTACGCAACCCGTGGGACTTCGAGGAGGTCTACGGCGCGCTGCATGATTTCGTCGGCAGCTATGCCTTCGATACCGAGCACGAGGACTACCTGGTGCACATCACCACCGGGACCCACGTCGCGCAGATCTGCTGGTTCCTCCTGACCGAGGCGCGCTACCTGCCTGCGCGGCTGGTGCAGGCCTCGCCGTCACGGCGCAAGGACGAGGCGCGGCAGCCGGAAGGGACGGTCGCGGTGATCGACCTCGACCTGTCGCGGTACGACCGCATTGCCACGCGCTTCCGCCGTGAGCAGGAGGAGAGCCTGGCGTTCCTCAAGTCCGGTATCGCCACGCGCAATGCCGAGTTCAATCGTTCCATCGAGCAGATCGAGCGGGTTGCCGGGCGTTCCCGCGCGCCGATGCTGCTGATCGGCCCGACCGGCGCGGGCAAGTCCTTCCTCGCCCGCCGCGTCTACGAACTCAAGCGCGCGCGGCACCAGTTCCAGGGGCGTTTCGTCGAGGTGAACTGCGCGACGTTGCGCGGTGATGGCGCGATGTCGGCGCTGTTCGGTCATACCAAAGGCGCCTTTACCGGCGCGCAGAACGCCCGCGAAGGGCTGTTGCGTGCGGCGGACGGCGGCATGCTGTTCCTCGACGAGATCGGCGAGCTGGGTCTGGACGAGCAGGCCATGCTGCTCAAGGCCATCGAGGAGAAGCGTTTCTTCCCGCTGGGCTCGGACCGCGAGGTGGGCAGCGATTTCCAGCTGATCGCCGGTACCCACCGCGACCTGCGCGAACGCGTCGCCGAAGGGCTGTTTCGTGAGGACCTGTTCGCCCGCATCAATCTCTGGACCTTCGACCTGCCGGGCCTGGCCGGGCGCCGCGAGGACATCGAGCCGAACATCGATTTCGAGCTGGAGCGCCACGCTCGCGAGCAGGGCCGGCTGGTGCGCTTCAACCGCGAAGCGCGCATGCGCTACCTGGCCTTCGCCAATTCGCCGCAGGCGCCGTGGAGCGGCAACTTCCGCGAGCTGTCGGCGTCCATCACGCGCATGGCGACCCTGGCCGACAGCGGGCGGGTCGACGAGGCGCTGGTCGAGGAAGAGATCGGCCGGCTACGCCGCTCCTGGGGCGCCACCCAGGCGGAAAGCCTGCTGCAGCCTTTGCTGGGGGAGGGCGCCGAGGCGCTGGACCTGTTCGACCGCCTGCAACTGGAAGCGGTAATCGGCGTCTGTCGGGAGGCACGCAGCCTGTCTGACGCCGGTCGTCAGCTGTTCGCGGTCTCGCGCCAGGAAAAGCAGAACCCCAACGACGCCGATCGCCTGCGCAAGTATCTGGCCCGCTTCGGTCTGGATTGGGCGTCGTTGAGGGGCTGAGGCGCAATGCGCCTCAGTAGTGGTACCAGCGCAGCTCCAGCATCACCTCGTTGCGCGGGCTGGCCTCGTGGCTGAACTCGCGTTGGGCGGACAGGCGCAGCCCCAGGTTGCGGCCCAGTTCCACCTGCTGGCCGAAGCTCAGGGTGCGGCGCACTTCGCCGTTGTGGAAGAAGTCGCCCTTGCCTTCGAGGCTGAGATTGCCCAGCGGGTTGCTCCACAGCACGCCGGTGTCGAAGCCCATGGCCGGGGCGAGGGTGGCGGCGAAGTCCGGGTTGTTCTCGATGCGCGCAGTGCCCAGGGCGTAGGCCTGCAGGTCGTCGCTGAGCTTCCAGCTGCCACCGGCGCCGCCGTTGAGGTGGCCGACCAGGGTGTCGTGGTCGTTGTCACTGTGCTTGCCGATCACCCGCTCCCAGCCGCCGGCGACCTGCCAGGACAGCGGTTTCAGCAGCTCATTGCGTGGCGTCATCGAGCGGATGGTGACCAGGTCCAGTTGCTGCAGTTGCCAGCGGTTGCGTTCGTACTGGCGCAGCTTGAGCTGGCCGATCTCGATCTGTGCGCCCAGCGGGAAGCCGTAGGCGTTGTCGTCGAGATCGTGGTAGGCCATGCGCAGGCCGTACTGGGCGAAGGCTTCGCCGTCGCGGCTGCCGGCGCCCAGTTGCCAGGTGCGCGACTCGTGGCCGTTCTCCGGCTGGCCGGGGCGCTCCACCTCCAGTGCCGGCGGCGGGTTGCGGTTGATCGCCTTGAGCAGGTTGTAGCTGCGCGAGGCGGTGGACTGGTCACGCTCCTGGCCAGTGGCGCGGTAGCGCACCAGGCGGAAGGCGGTGTCCTGCACCAGGGCCTGACGGTCAGGGGGCAGGGCGGCGAATTCGGGGCTCTGCAGCTGGCTGTCGTCGTCGGCGATGTGTCGCGCCAGTACCTTCTCGTCGTGGCTCAGCGGTTCGCCGCGGGCCAGCAGCTCGCGCTCGCGGGAGGGGCGGTAGTCCACGCGATCGATCAGCCCGGCGTCCTTCACCGCGCGCACGGTGTCGGTGGGGATGGCGGTGAGCGGGAAGTGGTCGGTGAGCTCGGTGCCGGGACGGGCGATCTCCAGCAGCTCCAGCAGGCGGAAGGAGCAGTTCTCGTCGAAGAAGTAGTACTTGAAGCGGATCTGCTTAAGCTCCCAGACGTGCTCGACCATGCGCGCGGTTTCTTCCGGCGTCAGGTTCAGGCGGTATTCCCAGAGGTCGCGATTCTCCAGGCGGCTGTATTCCGAGAGCTTCTCGCGGTAGGGCACCAGGGCGAACAGGCCGGGGTAGCCGCCCATCAGGCCCTTCCAGGCATAGAGGATGCTGTTGTCCATGCCCTCGATGTAGGCGCCGAAGTTGAGCGCGTAGCTGAGCAGGGCGGTGTTGTCGGAGTCGACATCGGCCTGGTCGATGCGTAGCAGGGTGTGGCCGAACATCGAGGAGGGGCTGTTCAGGTAGGCGGCCGGGAACACCAGCACGGCGCTGTGCGGGTTGATGTCGTGGTACCAGGTGGTGAATTCCTTGCACTCGACCGCCGGCAGGTCATCGAGCTGCAACTGCTGGCGCAGCCAGCGGGTGCGCGCCGGGTAGACGCACTGGGCATGCTTGTCGCCGAGGCTGGCCGGGGCGTAGAGGGCCTTCACGGTGGCGGCCAGTTCCGATTGCGGATGGCGATCACCGTCCTTGGCGAGGAAGAACTTCGGGTCGTCGACGAAGCTGCGCCAACCGCCGAGCTTGGCGTGTTCGTAGTGACCCAGGGCCAGCCAGTAGGGTTCGTCAGCCAGCGTCTGCAGGCGTTGTGGGTCGATCGCCGGCGAAGCCAGCAGTGGGGTGCAGGCGCACAGCGCCATCCAGGGCAACAGGCGTTTGGGCATCGAATGGGCTACTGGAAGGGAAGGGTGAGCCCGCCCGGAGCGGGCGGGCTCGCGTTGGCCATCAGGCCTGTTCGGCGTACTTGGCCAGGGTGCTGTCCTGTTTCAGGACGGCCTGGGTGTTGGCGTAGACGTCCTCGGCGGTGACGTCGGACTTGTTGAAGATCTGTGCGAAGTGCTCGTGGGTGACCTGGGCGAAGTGCGCACGGTCCTCGGGCTTCACGCCCAGTACCACGGCGTAGGTGGTCAGCGCTTCGCCGTCACCCTTGGCCATGTCTTCGGACAGCTCGTCCATCATGCTGCTGAGCACGATCATCGGCTTGCCGCCATAGGTCAGCGCGCCGTTGGTGTGGCAGCCGTTGGTGCCGGTGGTCATGCCGAAGGTGTTGTTGCCGCTGGTGCCGTTGGTGGTGGCGGCGAGGACGTGGGTCGCAGTGCCGCGCTGGCCCTTGAACAGCATGTTCCCCCAGCCGCAGCCGTCGCTGCCGGGGGCATCGGCGAGAGCGCTCAGGGAGGCGGTGGCGAGGAGGGTACCGAGCAGAATCCTTTTCATCGTTTTTCTCTCTTTTTGAGGTCGGGGACCATTGAACAGTCGCTGACAGCGAAACAGCGCCTGCCAGAGCTTTTCTCCAATGCCTTGCGGGTGTCAAGGCAACCGCTGCTGCAGTCAGTATGGCCGGGGCCGGTTGAAGGGCTCGGATGGCTTGCTGTTGATCGGCATCAGCGGCGGAAGTCTTGGAACCGACCACACTTGAATCAGTTCCCCTTGCGAGGATGTAGTCATGGTCGATTTCGATCCGCGGCCAGCGCTGGACCAGTTGGCGGCCGAGTATTCCAAGCGTGCCGAAGCCATTCGCCGCGACCTGGGTCGCAGCCACTCGCCTGACTTCGCCGAGCAGGCCCAGCAGCGGCAGAACGACGATGTCCTGCGCGCCCTGCTGGCCGAGGCGGAGGCGGGCATGCGCCTGGTGGGCATGGCGCGCCTGCGCCTGGCCGACGGCACCTATGGCGAGTGCGCGCGCTGCGGCGAGGCCATCGAGGAGCGGCGCCTGCGTGCCCTTCCTGCCGCTGAGCACTGCCTGCGCTGCGCCGACGCAGTGGACTGACACTGTCACCAATACTGCCTTGCCAGTGGCGCGCGGGCGGCGCGAGAATGCGGACGAATCTCCGCGGCCTCGCGCCGCTCGAAGCAAGGACCTCCAATGCCCGATTCCGTTGCTGCCGGCCTGCGCCTGGCGCCCGATGAACTGACCCGTCCCTTCACTCCCGAACAGTTTCCCTTCAAGACCACCGAAGAACTGGAGCCTTTCCTGGGCGTGCTCGGACAGGAGCGCGCGGTCGAGGCGCTGCAGTTCGGCGTGGCGATGCCGCGTCCGGGTTACAACGTGTTCGTCATGGGCGAGCCCGGAACGGGCCGCTTCTCCTTCGTGCAGCGCTACCTGAAGGCCGAGGGCAAGCGCCTGCCGACCCCGGCCGACTGGGTCTACGTCAACAACTTCGACGACTCCCGCGAACCGCGCGTGATCGAGCTGCCACCGGGCAGTGCCGCCGAGTTCGGCGCCGATATCGATCACCTGATCGACAACCTGCTGTCCACCTTCCCCTCGGTGTTCGAGAACCCGGCCTACCAGCAGAAGAAGAGCGCCATCGATCGCGCCTTCAACCAGCGCTACGACAAGGCCCTGGATACCGTCGAGCGCCTGGCGCTGGAGAAGGAAGTCGCCCTGTACCGCGACAGTGCCAACATCGCGTTCACCCCGATGAAGGACGGTAAGGCGCTGGATGAGGCCGAGTTCGCCCAACTGCCGGAAGAGGAGCGCGAGCGCTTCCACGCCGACATCGCCGACCTGGAGGAACACCTCAACGAGGAGCTCTCCAGCCTGCCGCAGTGGAAGCGCGAGTCCAGCAACCAGTTGCGCCAGCTCAACGAGGAGACCATCACCCTCGCACTGCAGCCGCTGCTGGCGCCGCTGGTGGAGAAGTACAACAACAACTCCGGGGTCAGCGCCTACCTGCAGGCCATGCAGCTCAACCTGCTGAAGACCGTGGTCGACCAACTGGTGGACTCCGAACGTACCGACCCGCAGCGCAAGCAGAGCCTGGAAGAGCAGTACGCGCCTAACCAGGCGATCGCCCACCATGCCACCGGTGGCGCGCCGGTGGTGTTCGAGTCTCACCCGACCTACGACAACCTGTTCGGCCGTATCGAGTACGCCTCTGACCAGGGCGCGCTCTACACCAGCTACCGCCAGCTGCGCCCCGGTGCGCTGCACCGCGCCAACGGCGGTTTCCTAGTGCTGGAGGCGGAGAAGCTGCTCAGTGAGCCATTCGTCTGGGATGCCCTCAAGCGCGCGCTACAATCGCGACAGCTGAAGATGGAGTCGCCCCTGGCCGAACTGGGCCGCCTGACCGCCATGAGCCTGACGCCGCAGGTGATCCCGCTGCACATCAAGGTGATCATCATCGGTTCGCGGCAGATCTACTACACGCTGCAGGACCTGGATCCGGATTTCCAGGAGATGTTCCGCGTACTGGTGGATTTCGACGAGGACATCCCGCTGGCCGAGGACAGCCTCGAACAGTTCGCCCAGTTGCTCAAGACCCGCACTTCGGAGGAGGGCCTGGCGCCGCTCACCCGTGAGGCCGTGGCCCGTCTGGCCACCTACAGCGCCCGCCTGGCCGAACACCAGGGCCGCCTTTCCGCGCGCATCGGCGACCTGTTCCAACTGGTCAGCGAAGCGGACTTCATCCGCCAGCTGGCCGGCCAGGAAGTGACCGACCTGGGCCACATCGAGCGTGCCCTGAAAGCCAAGGAAACCCGCACTGGTCGCGTCTCGGCGCGGATTCTCGACGACATCCTCGCCGGCATCATCCTGATTGACAGCGAAGGCGCCGCGGTGGGCAAGTGCAACGGCCTGACCGTACTGGAAGTCGGCGACTCGGCCTTCGGCATGCCGGCGCGCATTTCCGCCACCGTCTATCCGGGCGGCAGCGGCATCGTCGACATCGAGCGCGAGGTCAACCTCGGCCAGCCGATCCACTCCAAGGGCGTGATGATCCTTACTGGCTACCTTGGCAGCCGCTACGCCCAGGAGTTCCCCCTGGAGATTTCCGCGAGCATCGCGCTGGAGCAGTCCTACGGCTATGTGGACGGCGACAGCGCCTCCCTGGGCGAGGTCTGCACGCTGATCTCTGCCCTGTCGCGCACGCCGCTGCGCCAGTGTTTCGCTATCACCGGATCGATCAACCAGTTCGGCGAAGTACAGGCGGTCGGCGGGGTCAACGAGAAGATCGAAGGCTTCTTCCGCCTCTGCGAGGCCCGCGGCCTTACGGGCGAACAAGGCGTGATCATCCCGCGCGCCAACGTCGCCACCCTGATGCTCGACGAGCGTGTGCTGCAGGCGGTGCGCAACGGTCAGTTCCATATCTATGCCGTGCGCCAGGCCGACGAGGCGCTGAGTCTGCTGGTCGGCGAGCCCGCGGGGGCGCCGGATGCCAAAGGCCACTTCCCCAAGGGCAGCGTCAACGCCCGCGTCGTGGAGCGCCTGAAGGAAATTTCCGAGCTGGGCATGGATGAGGACGAGAAGGAGAAGCCGGCGAAGGAGGCAGTAGCCACCAAGCCGGTCAGCAAGCCGAAGGTGGAGAAGGTGCCGGTGGACAAGGCCCCCGTAGAGAAAGAGCGCGCCCGCAAGAAGAAAGACGTCGACTGAGGGCGGCCAGGGCAGGGCGCCGGGCGGGACATTCCACCGGCGCCATTTTCACGCCGTTGCCCGCAAGATGGCCGGATAAATCCGCACTTTCGCGTGTCGGAACCTGGGTGTAGTCTCAATCTCAGGACAACCGCGAGGGTGCCGCCATGCCGCGTAACCTCTGCCTTATCCGCCCCTGTCTGGGGCTGACCACGCGCATTGAGTGCGAGATCAGGCCGCTGGCCGGAGAGAATGGACTCTGGACCTTGTTGTGCGCCGCCGGCATGTCCGGTGCGCAGCCCACCGCCATCAAGGCGCAGGGCCCGTTCTGCGGGCCTTTCGTGGCCGAAGGTGTGCTCGAGGCGATCTCCGACTGCCTGGCCCAGCAGGGCTACATCGTGGCGGACGATCCCCCCATCTGGCAGTTGCACCTGCAAGGCGAACTGCGCCGCCTGAACGGCGAGCGCTCGTGCCATGTCGGCAACTTCCAGTTCCGCCCCGAGGGTTGAGGCTTTCAAGGCCGGGAGAGGAGCTGCGCAGTCCCTGCACGATTCACTGAAAGCCGCGGGGCGCCTGGGCGCTACGGTTTCATACCGCGGCCGCCTACCTATTTATCCACAGACATATTTATCTATAGAAAGCCGGGATAACTCGCAAAGGTCATCCGCTATACTGCGGCCGCCCCTTTCCCAACGACCATTCCTGCGAGAACCATGGAACGCTTCGTCGAAAACTCCCTGTATGCCGCGCGCTGGCTGCTGGCGCCGATCTACATCGGCCTGTCGCTGGCCCTGCTGGCGCTGACCATCAAATTCTTCCAGGAAATCTTCCACATCCTGCCGAGCATCTTCAGCATCGCCGAGGCGGACCTGATCCTGGTGCTGCTGTCGTTGATCGACATGGCGCTGGTCGGTGGCCTGCTGGTGATGGTGATGTTCTCCGGCTATGAGAACTTCGTGTCGCAGCTGGATATCGACGAAGGCAAGGAAAAGCTCAGCTGGCTGGGCAAGATGGACGCCAGTTCGCTGAAGAACAAGGTGGCGGCTTCCATTGTGGCGATCTCCTCGATCCACCTGCTGCGCATCTTCATGGACGCCAAGAACATCGAAGACAACAAGCTGATGTGGTACGTGATCATGCACCTCACCTTCGTCCTCTCGGCTTTCGCCATGGGCTACCTGGACAAGGCCACGCGCCACGACCACTGAAGCCCTGCTGCGCCATCCACGCCGCCCGGCCGTTGCAAAACGGACGGGCGGTTGCGTTTTCACCTTGCGGTGAGCGCCTGCTGGTCAAGACTTTCCGCGTGGATCAATCCGCAGGAGGTGCAGCACATGAATCTGCAGGAACTGACCAGCCGCTCCGTCGCCGGCGACATCGACGAGATCAACCTGGTGTCGCTGGAGGGGGATATCTACGTGCTGGAAGCACGCATGGGAGCCCGTTTCTATCCGGTTCAGGACGAGGCCGGGCACGTCATCAGCGTGCGCTCCGTTGCCCATGCGCGAGAAGTGCTCCGTGCGTTGCCCAATGTTCCTTTCCATCTGGTGCATGCCGTGGTGCATGACGAGATGTGCGGCATGGACGATGAGCGCGACATCGGCGCGGGCGTGACCATCCCGCTGCATTAGGTTCCGGGCGCTGGGCCCGTCCCGCTGCGCGAGGCTCGCGCGGTGGGGGCGGCGGTGCATCTGTGCTAGGCTGGCGGCCCTTTTTTGAACCCCCAGCGGAGCGCCGCCATGAGCGAACTCAATCTTTCCACCGACGAAGCCCGCGTCAGCTACGGTATCGGCCGTCAGCTGGGCGACCAGCTGCGCGAGAACCCGGTCCCGGGCATGACCCTCGACGCCATCCTCGCTGGCCTGTCCGACGCCTACGCCGGCGCCGAAAGCCGTGTTCCGGGCGAAGCCCTGTCCGCCAGCTTCCAGGTAATCCGCGAGCGCATGCAGGCCGAAGCCCAGGCCAAAGCCGAAGCCGCCGCCGCCGTTGGCCGCGAGTACCTGGTGGAAAACGCCAAGCGCGAAGGCATCACTGTCCTGCCGTCCGGCCTGCAGTACGAAGTGCTGGTCAGCGGCGACGGCGCCAAGCCGTCCCGCGAAGACACCGTGCGCACCCACTACCACGGCACCCTGGTCGATGGCACCGTCTTCGACAGCTCCTACGAGCGCGGCCAGCCGGCCGAATTTCCGGTGGGCGGCGTGATTGCCGGCTGGGTCGAGGCCCTGCAACTGATGAACGCCGGCAGCAAATGGCGCCTGCACGTGCCGAGCGAGCTGGCCTATGGCGGCCAGTCCGTCGGCAGCATCCCGCCGCACAGCGTGCTGGTGTTCGACGTCGAGCTGCTGGAAATCCTCTGATCCCACGAGAGTTCACTGCGGAGTGCCATCCCTGGCCGCTCCGCAGGAAAAGGGGCGCTCCGGCGCCCCTTTGTGCATCCGCCTCCCGGGCGACGGAGCACTGGCGACGCGTCCTGCGCCGCCACAATCGTTCAGGTGCACCCGCGTTTTTGTAGGAGCGACCTTGCTCACGAACCTGGTGACGTTGGTGCGGAGCTCTTTGCGAGCACGCTCGCTCTCACAGGCTTTTGCCTAGCGCAGTGCGCGGGCGTAACAGAACAGGAACAGGTTGCGCACCAGTTCCTTGAGCACCAGCGGTTCGCTGGTGCTGAGCTCGGACAGCTCCAGGCCGCCCTGTTCGCGCAGCTCATCCAGGGCCTCTTCTTCCAGCACCGCGCAGACTTCCCCGGTGTCCCGATGCAGGATGCGCAGATAGGGGTGCGGGCGATCCAGCCAGGCGTCGATCATGTAGGTCATGGCATGTTCCTCCGTGCAGACCGTTTAATGAGAATAATTCTTATTATCTCAATAGCAAGCCTGAATTGGAAAAAATTTCGCGCCGGTGACGATCTATTGTTCCCGATCAACGGGCAGGCAACAAAAAGCCCGCCGCGGCGAACCGGGGCGGGCCTTTGTGAAACGGCGCATCAGTGCGTGCGGGCGACCGAGAATTCCGCGAGCTCGATCAGCGCGGCGCGGTGTTCATTGTCCGGCAGCGCCTTGAGGTGCTCGATGGCGCGGGCGGCATACTCGCGCGCCAGTTTGGCGGTGTAGTCCAGCGCGCCGGCGGCTTCCACGGCGGCGCGGATGCCTTCCAGGTCCTGGCTGCCGCCCTGTTGGATGGCCTTGCGCACCAGTGCCGCCTGATCCGGGGTGCCATCGCGCATGGTGGCGATCAGCGGCAGGGTCGGCTTGCCTTCGGCGAGGTCGTCGCCGACGTTCTTGCCCAGGCTGGCGGCATCGCCGCGGTAGTCGAGCAGGTCGTCCACCAGCTGGAAGGCGATACCCAGGGCATCACCGAACAGTCGCAGCGCCTCGGATTGCTCCGGCTGGGCGTTGGCCAGTGCGGCGGCGCTGTGGGTAGAGGCTTCGAAAAGCATCGCGGTCTTGCCGCGAATGACTTCCATGTAGGTTTCTTCGGTGGTGCTGGCGTCGCGGACCTTGGACAGCTGCAGCACTTCGCCTTCGGCGATCACGCGGGTAGCCTGGGAGATGATGCGCATCACCGGCATCGAGCCCAGTTCGACCATCATTTCGAAGGAGCGTGCATACAGGAAATCGCCCACCAGCACGCTCGGCGCGTTGCCCCACTGGGCATTGGCGGTGGCGCGACCGCGGCGCAGGCCGGAGGCGTCGACCACGTCGTCGTGCAGCAGGGTGGAGGTGTGCAGGAATTCGATGGTGGCGGCCAGCAGCTTCAGGTCGTCGCCCGAATAGCCCAATGCCTTGCCCGAGAGGAGCACCAGCAGCGGGCGCAGGCGCTTGCCGCCAGCGGAGATGATGTAGTCGCCGATCTTTTCCACCAGGGGAACGCGGGAAGTGAGTTGGCGACGGATGATGCCGTCGACGGCGGTGAAGTCGTCCGCCACCACGCGATAGAAAGCCTGGGGTTGCATTAAAGACAGCGCTCCTCGTAGATTGCGCGGCATGCTAGGTGCCGCGGGGAAGACCTGTCAAGGCGAGGCCCCATGGGGCTTGATCCGCGCCGAGCGTTTGCGTAGAATCGCGGCCCCGAACTTCCCTGGCATATCCTGCCTTACGCAATTGCACGGGCGTCCTTTCCGGCCCCATGCAGCCATGCCGACCGATTCCTCTTTCTATAAAGCGTCGGGTGAGCAGGTCTAACGGAGACATCCAGATGTACGCAGTAATTGTTACTGGTGGCAAGCAATACAAAGTCACCGAAGGCGAATTCCTCAAGGTCGAAAAACTCGACGTTGCCACCGGCGAAGCGATCAACCTGGATCGCATCCTGCTGGTCGCCAACGGCGATGACGTCAAGATCGGCCTGCCGGTGGTAGAAGGCGCGAAAGTGACCGCGGAAGTGGTTTCCCACGGCCGTCACGACAAAGTGCGCATCATCAAGTTCCGCCGCCGCAAGCACCACATGAAGCGTCAGGGCCACCGCCAGTGGTTCACTGAAATCAAGATCACCGGCATCCAGGCCTAATTCCTCTTCAGGAGAATTGACTCATGGCACACAAAAAAGCTGGCGGTAGTACCCGCAACGGCCGCGACTCAGAAAGCAAACGCCTTGGCGTGAAGCTGTTCGGTAGCCAGGCTGTGAAAGCAGGCAACATCATCGTGCGTCAGCGCGGCACCCAGTTCCACGCTGGCTACGGCGTTGGCATGGGCAAGGATCACACCCTGTTCGCTAAAGTCGACGGCGTGATCAAGTTCGAAGTGAAAGGCGCCTTTGGCCGTCGCTATGTAAGCGTCGTCGCTGCCTAAGCGAGCTCTCACTGAAAAAGCCCTGTCTCGCGACGGGGCTTTTTTGTTTCTGGCGTTTCCAGGCGAGGTGCCGTCGGTTCGGGCGTTTGCGTGGACTTGGCTGTATCCTATGCTCCTTTTCTTATTTTCAACCCGCCGCTAGGCGGGAGGCGTTCGCAATGAAATTCGTCGACGAAGTATCCATCCACGTGAAAGCCGGTGACGGCGGCAACGGCCTCATGAGCTTCCGCCGCGAGAAGTTCATCGAGAAAGGCGGTCCCAACGGCGGTGACGGTGGCGACGGCGGCTCGGTGTATCTCGAGGCCGACGAGAACCTGAATACCCTGGTGGACTACCGCTACACCCGTCGTTTCGACGCCCAGCGTGGCGAGAACGGCGGCAGCAAGGACTGCACTGGCGCCAAGGGTGACGATCTCGTCCTGCCCGTGCCGGTCGGTACCACCATCATCGATGCCAATACCCAGGAAATCATCGGTGACCTGACCGTTGCGGGCCAGCGCATCATGGTTGCCCAGGGTGGCTGGCATGGCCTGGGTAATACCCGTTTCAAGTCCAGCACCAACCGCGCGCCGCGCCAGACCACTCCGGGCAAGCCCGGCGACGCGCGTGACCTCAAGCTGGAGTTGAAGGTGCTGGCAGATGTCGGTCTGCTCGGCCTGCCGAACGCCGGCAAGAGCACCTTCATTCGCGCGGTTTCCGCCGCCAAGCCGAAGGTTGCCGACTATCCCTTCACCACTCTGGTTCCGAACCTGGGCGTGGTCAGTGTCGGCCGCTTCAAGAGCTTCGTGGTCGCCGACATTCCTGGCCTGATCGAAGGTGCTGCCGAAGGCGCTGGCCTGGGGATCCGCTTCCTCAAGCACCTGGCGCGTACCCGCCTGCTGCTGCATATCGTCGACATGGCGCCGCTGGATGAAAGCGATCCGGCCGATGCCGCGGAAACCATTGTCCACGAGCTGGAGAAGTTCAGTCCGGCGCTGACCGAGCGCGACCGTTGGCTGGTGCTGAACAAGATGGACCAGATCCTCGAGCCCGAGGAGCAGGAGCGTCGCAAGCAGGCCGTGGTCGAGCGCCTGGGTTGGGAAGGTCCGGTCTATGTGATCTCCGCCCTGGAGCGTGAAGGCACCGAGAAGCTGAGCCAGGACATCATGAAATACCTCGACGAGCGCACCCTGCGCATCGAGGAAGAGCCGGCCTACGGCGAAGCCCTGGCGGCCCTGGATCAGCGCATCGAAGACGAGGCTCGTGCTCGTCTGCAGGCTCTGGACGACGCCCGTGCTCTGCGCCGTTCCGGTCTGAAGAATGTCGACGATGTGGACGACGATGATTTCGAGGATGACGAAGACGACGGCGATGGGCCGGAAATCTTCTACGTGCCTTGATCGGAGCGGTGCCCGCCGGTCCGGATGAAACGTGTGAAGCCTGACTTCTAGAGCCTGTTCAACGTCTCGCCGAGCGCAGCTCAGGCAAGGCAAAAGCAGGTGAAAAAGCGCAGTTTACGAGTGGTAAATGAGCATTTTGAGCCTGCTTTAACGCAGTATGGGCAAGCGCAGGCAGACATTGGACAGGTTCTAAGGTTGAGGGTATGCGTGAGAAGGTAACTGGCGCCAAGCGCTGGGTAGTCAAGATTGGCAGTGCGTTGCTGACCGCCGATGGTCGCGGTCTGGATCGCGATGCCATGGCGGTTTGGGTCGAGCAGATGGTCGCGCTGCATCGCGCGGGCGTCGAGCTGGTGCTGGTGTCCTCGGGCGCCGTCGCGGCAGGCATGAGTCGCCTGGGTTGGGCTTCCCGGCCTAGCGACATGCATGAGCTGCAGGCCGCCGCTGCCGTGGGGCAGATGGGGCTGGTGCAGGCCTGGGAGTCCAGCTTCGCTGTGCATGGCCTGCAGACCGCGCAAGTGTTGCTGACCCATGACGACCTATCCGACCGCAAGCGCTACCTGAACGGCCGTAATACCCTGCGCACGCTGGTCGATCTCGGCGTGATTCCGGTGATCAACGAGAACGACACCGTGGTCACCGACGAAATCCGTTTCGGCGACAACGACACCCTGGCGGCGCTGGTGGCCAACCTGGTCGAGGCTGACCTGCTGGTGATCCTCACTGATCGTGACGGTATGTTCGATGCCGACCCGCGCAATAATCCCGACGCGCAGCTGATTTTCGAGGCGCGTGCCGATGATTCGGCGCTGGATGCGGTCGCTGGCGGCACCGGTGGTGCGCTGGGGCGTGGTGGTATGCAGACCAAGTTGCGTGCGGCCCGTCTGGCGGCGCGTTCCGGCGCGCATACCGTTATCGTTGGCGGTCGTATCGAGCGTGTGCTGGATCGCTTGCGTGTTGGCGAGCGTCTCGGCACGCTGCTGACTCCCGAACAGAGCCGCAAGGCGGCGCGCAAGCAGTGGCTGGCCGGCCACCTGCAGATGCGCGGCACATTGGTGCTGGATGATGGTGCGGTCAAGGCCGTTGCTCAGGATCACAAAAGTCTGCTGCCGGTCGGTGTGAAGGCTGTGCAGGGCAGCTTCCGTCGCGGCGAGATGGTGGTCTGTGTGGATCAGCAGGGGCGCGAAATCGCTCGCGGGCTGGCGAACTACAGTGCACTTGAGGCGCAGAAGATCATTGGCCAGCCGACCGATGCCATCGAGGGCCTGCTGGGCTATGTCGATGGGCCGGAGCTGGTGCACCGCGACAACCTGGTTCTGGTCTGAGGGGTACTCGCATGCGCAAGGGATTGATCGCTGCATTGCTGTTGTTGCCGGCATTGGCTCGGGCCGATGTGATCGGTGAAGTGTCCACCGTCTTCAAGTGGGTTGGGCCGAATGACAAGATAGTCGTCGAGGCTTTCGATGATCCGAAGGTGGCAGGCGTCAGCTGTTACCTGTCGCGCGCCAAGACCGGCGGTGTGAAGGGTGGGCTGGGTTTGGCGGAGGATCGCGCCGAAGCGTCGATCTCCTGTCGTCAAGTCGGGCCGATCCGATTCTCTGGTGAGCTGAAGGATGGCGAGGTGGTCTTCCAGCAGCGCACGTCCCTGGTGTTCAAGACCATGCAGGTGGTGCGTTTCTTCGACAAGAGGCGCAATGCGCTGGTCTATCTGGTCTACAGCGACCGCGTCATCGAGGGCAGTCCGCAGAATGCGGTGACGGCGATTCCGATTATGCCGTGGCCTGAAAAGTAAGACGAAGAAGGGCGGATTGACCGCCCTTTCTTTTTGCCCGCAGAAAGTGCACCTGTGGATAAGTTCCCAATAGGCAAATCGCAGGCAATAAAAAACCGGCCCTGGGGCCGGTTTTTCAAGAACGGAACGCTTACGCGGTGGCCAGGGCCTTCACGTGGGCGTTCAGGCGGCTCTTGTGGCGAGCGGCCTTGTTCTTGTGGATGATGCCTTTGTCGGCCATGCGGTCGATGACCGGTACGGCAGCAACCAGAGCGGCCTGGGCCTTCGGCAGGTCCTTGGCGTCGACTGCTTTGACTACGTTCTTGATGTAGGTACGAACCATGGAACGCAGGCTGGCGTTGTGGCTGCGACGCTTCTCAGCCTGTTTGGCGCGTTTTTTGGCGGAAGGTGTGTTGGCCACCGTCGAGCTCCTCGAAAAAAACTTGGGATGTTGCGAATAAATTAAGGCCGCGAATAATGCCGTTGCATCAAGGCCTTGTCAAGGGTATGAGCCGCCTCCGACGAGTGGTGCGACAGGTGCACGCTCTCCGGCGGATGGGGTGATTTATTCGCCCCGCGGCCCTACACTGCTGCGCTTCGCCTGGCAGTCGAGCAATCGCTCTAGGCCAGGGCTGCACCCTGCAGGGTCGGTCATTCTACCAGTTCTGGACGCTATGAACCTACTCAAGTCGCTGGCCGCGGTCAGCTCGATGACCATGATCTCGCGGGTGCTCGGCTTCGTGCGCGACACGATCGTCGCCCGCATGTTCGGCGCCGGCATGGCCACCGACGCCTTCTTCGTCGCCTTCAAGCTGCCCAACCTGCTGCGCCGCATTTTCGCCGAAGGGGCGTTCTCCCAGGCGTTCGTGCCGATCCTGGCGGAGTACAAAACCCAGCAGGGCGAGGAGGCGACGCGCACCTTCATCGCCTATGTATCCGGCCTGCTGACCCTGATCCTCGCGCTGGTCACTGCGCTGGGCATGCTCGCTGCGCCCTGGGTGATCTGGGTGACGGCGCCCGGTTTCGTCGACTCGCCGGAGAAGTTCGAGCTCACCAGTTCCCTGCTGCGGGTGACCTTTCCTTATATCCTGCTGATTTCGCTGGCCTCGCTGGCGGGGGCGATCCTCAATACCTGGAACCGCTTCTCGGTGCCGGCTTTCGTGCCGACGCTGCTGAACGTCAGCATGATCCTGTTCGCGCTGTTCCTGACGCCTTACTTCGACCCGCCGATCATGGCGCTGGGTTGGGCGGTGCTGGCCGGCGGCCTGGCGCAGTTGCTCTACCAGCTGCCGCACCTGAAGAAGATCGGCATGCTCGTGCTGCCGCGCATCAATCTGCGCGATTCCGGCGTCTGGCGTGTGCTCAAGCAGATGGGCCCGGCGATCCTCGGTGTCTCGGTCAGCCAGATTTCGCTGATCATCAACACCATCTTCGCCTCGTTCCTGGTCGCAGGCTCCGTGTCCTGGATGTACTACGCGGACCGCCTGATGGAGCTGCCGTCCGGGGTTCTCGGCGTGGCACTGGGCACCATCCTGCTGCCGTCGCTGGCCAAGACCTACGCCAGCGACGATCGTCATGAATATTCGCGGCTGATGGATTGGGGCCTGCGCCTGTGCTTCCTGCTGGTGCTGCCGTGCTCCCTGGCCCTGGCGGTGATCGCCGAGCCGCTGACCGTCGCGCTGTTCCAGTACGGCAAGTTCAGCGCCCACGATGCCCTGATGACCCAGCGTGCGCTGATCGCCTATGCGGTCGGTCTGCTCGGCATCATCCTGGTGAAGGTGCTGGCGCCGGGCTTCTACGCGCGGCAGAACATCAAGACGCCGGTGAAGATTGCATTGTTCACCCTGGTGTCCACCCAGTTGATGAACCTGGTGTTTATCGGCCCGCTCAAACATGCGGGGCTGGCGCTGGCGATCAGCCTCGCGGCCTGCCTGAATGCCGGGTTGCTGTTCTGGCAGTTGCGCAAGCAGCAGCTCTTCGAGCCGCAGGCGGGCTGGGGCAAGTTCATCGCCAAATTAGTCGTATCTGTACTGGTGATGTGTGCGGTGCTGATGGGCATGATGCACTTCATGCCGGCCTGGGATCAGGGGGGGATGCCGATTCGCCTGGTGCGCCTGGGTGCGCTGGTGGTGGCCGGTGTGGTCGCCTATTTCGGTATGCTCGCGCTCCTGGGCTTCCGCCTGCGGGACTTCTCCCGCCGCGCGGTGCTGTAACCTTCGCCAGGCAAAGCATTGCATCGGTTTGCGGCGACGGCATTTTGCCTGTCGCATGGCAACGGGTGCAGGTATAATCGACCACTTTCTGAGCAATACGCGCGCTATGCAGCTGCTTCGAGGCCTTCACAACCTGCGGCCCCTGTCCGGGGGCTGTGTCGCCACCATCGGTAACTTCGACGGCGTCCATCTTGGCCACCAGGCGATCCTGGGGCGTCTGCGCGAGCGTTCGCTGGAGCTGGGCGTACCCAGCTGCGTGGTGATCTTCGAGCCGCAGCCGCGCGAGTACTTCGCACCCGATGCCGCGCCGGTACGCCTGAGCCGCCTGCGCGAGAAGCTCGAATTGCTGCGTCAGTACGGCGTCGATTTCGTGCTATGCCTGGCCTTCAATCGCCGCCTGCGCGAGCTGTCGGCCGCCGAGTTCGTTCGCCAGGTGCTGGTGGAAGGCCTGCAGGTCCGCCATCTGGAAGTGGGCGACGATTTCCGCTTCGGCTGCGATCGTTCCGGCGACTTCGCCTTCCTGGTCAACGCCAGCGCGGAGCAGGGCTTCACGGTCGAGGCCGCGACCACGGTGGAAGTCGACGGCATGCGCGTGAGCAGTTCGCGTATCCGCAAGGACCTGGCCGACGGCGACCTGCACATGGTCGAACGCCTGCTGGGTCGCCCGTATCGTCTGAGCGGCCGCGTGCTGCACGGGCAGAAGCTGGGGCGCACCCTGGGCTCGCCCACTGCGAACATCCAGCTCAAGCGCCGCAAGGCGCCGCTCAATGGCGTCTACCTGGTCAGCACTCTCGTGGCTGGCCAGCGTCGCAACGGGGTTGCCAACATCGGCACCCGGCCGTCCGTGAATGGCGACGGTCGGCCCCATCTGGAAGTGCATCTGCTGGATTTCGCCGGCGATCTGTACGGCCAGCACCTGGATATTACGTTCCACCAGAAGCTGCGTGATGAGCAGCGTTTCGCCTCGCTCGAGGCGCTCAAGGCGGCCATCCTCGCCGACATCGCCGCCGCCCGAGCCTACTGGCTGGGCCAACCGCTTGATTGAAGATCCTGAACAGGCCCTGAGATGACCGATTACAAAGCCACTCTGAACCTTCCCGAAACCGACTTCCCGATGAAAGCCGGCCTGCCGCAGCGCGAGCCGCAAACTCTCAAGCTCTGGAACGACATTGGCCTGTACCAGCAGCTGCGGAAGATTGGCGAAGGTCGCCCGAAATTCATCCTGCACGATGGCCCGCCCTACGCCAATGGCAGCATCCATATCGGTCACGCGGTCAACAAGATCCTCAAGGACATCATCGTCCGCTCCAAGACCCTGGCTGGCTACGACGCCCCTTATGTGCCGGGCTGGGACTGCCACGGCCTGCCGATCGAGCACAAGGTCGAGACCACCCACGGCAAGAACCTGCCGGCGGGCAAGACCCGCGAGCTGTGCCGCGAATATGCTGCCGAGCAGATCGAAGGGCAAAAGGCCGACTTCATCCGCCTGGGTGTGCTGGGTGATTGGGACAATCCCTACAAGACCATGAACTTCTCCAACGAGGCCGGTGAAATCCGCGCGCTCGCCGAGATGGTCAAGCAAGGCTTCGTGTTCAAGGGCCTGAAGCCGGTGAACTGGTGCTTCGACTGCGGCTCCGCCCTGGCTGAAGCTGAGGTTGAATACGCCGACAAGAAGTCCGACGCCATCGACGTCGCCTTCCCGGTGGAAGACGAAGGCAAACTGGCCGCCGCCTTTGGTCTGGCCAGCCTGTCCAAGCCGGCCGCCATCGTCATCTGGACCACCACCCCCTGGACCATCCCGGCCAACCAGGCGCTGAACGTCCACCCCGAATTCACCTACGCGCTGGTCGATACCGGCGAGCGCCTGCTGGTGCTGGCCGAGGAGCTGGTCGAGTCCTGCCTGCAACGCTACGGCCTGGAAGGCAAGGTTATCGCCACCGCACAAGGCGAAGCGCTGGACCTGATCCGCTTCCGCCACCCGTTCTACGAGCGCCTCTCGCCTGTCTACCTGGCCGAGTACGTCGAACTGGGCGCCGGCACCGGCGTGGTTCACTCCGCCCCGGCCTACGGTGAGGACGACTTCCGTACCTGCAAGCAGTACGGCATGGTCAACGACGACATCCTCAGCCCGGTGCAGAGCAACGGCGTGTACGTGGCCGACCTGCCGTTCTTCGGCGGCCAGTTCATCTGGAAGGCCAACCCGGCTATCGTTGCCAAGCTCGACGAAGTGGGCGCGCTGCTCAAGCACGCGGCCATCAACCACAGCTACATGCACTGCTGGCGCCACAAGACCCCGCTGATCTACCGCGCCACCGCACAGTGGTTCGTTGGCATGGACAAGCAGCCGCAGACCGGCGCCACCCTGCGCGAGCGCGCGCTGGAAGCCATCACCGAAACCGAATTCGTGCCCACCTGGGGCCAGGCGCGCCTGCACGGCATGATCGCCGGCCGTCCGGACTGGTGCATCTCGCGTCAGCGCAACTGGGGCGTACCGATCCCGTTCTTCCTGCACAAGGCCACCGGCGAGCTGCACCCGCGCACCGTCGAGCTGATGGAAGAAGTTGCCCTGCGCGTGGAGAAAGAGGGCATCGAAGCCTGGTTCAAACTCGATGCCGCCGAACTGCTGGGCGATGAGGCCGCGCGGTACGACAAGATCAACGACACCCTGGACGTCTGGTTCGACTCCGGCACCACCCACTGGCACGTGCTGCGCGGCTCCCACGCCGAACTGGGCCACGCCAGTGGCCCGGCTGCCGACCTCTACCTGGAAGGCTCCGACCAACACCGCGGCTGGTTCCATTCCTCGCTGCTGACCGGTTGCGCCATCGACGGCCATGCGCCGTACCGCCAGCTGCTGACCCACGGCTTCACCGTGGACGAGTCCGGCCGCAAGATGTCCAAGTCCCTGGGCAACACCGTGGTGCCGCAGACCGTGATCGACAGCATGGGCGCCGACATCCTGCGCCTGTGGGTCGCGTCCACCGACTACTCGGGCGAGATCGCCGTTTCCCAGCAGATTCTCCAGCGCAGCGCCGACGCCTACCGTCGTATCCGCAATACCACGCGCTTCCTGCTGTCCAACCTGTCCGGCTTCGACCCGGCCAAGGACCTGCTGCCCAATGACCAGCTGCTGGCCCTGGACCGCTGGGCCATCGACCGCGCGCTGCAGCTGCAACGCGAGCTGGAAGAGGCCTACCGCGACTACCGCTTCTGGAACGTCTACTCCAAGGTGCACAACTTCTGCGTGCAGGAGCTGGGCGGCTTCTACCTGGACATCATCAAGGACCGCCAGTACACCACCCAGGCGAACAGCGTTGCCCGCCGTTCCTGCCAGACCGCGCTGTTCCACATCGCCGAGGCCCTGGTGCGCTGGATCGCGCCGATCATGGCCTTCACCGCCGAGGAAATCTGGAGCTTCATGCCGGGCGAGCGCGCCGAGTCGGTGATGCTGACCACCTGGTACGACGGCCTTTCGGAACTCCCGGCCGACGCCGAACTGGATCGCGCCTACTGGGACGAGGTCATGGCTGCCAAGGCCGCCGTGAACAAGGAACTGGAGAACCTGCGCAGCGCCAAGACCATTGGTGGCAACCTGCAGGCCGAGATCACCCTCTACGCCGAAGACTCCCTGGCCAAGCGCCTGGAGAAGCTGGGTAACGAGCTGCGCTTCGTGCTCATCACTTCCGCCGCCACTGTCGCGCCGCTGTCCGCAGCGCCCGCCGATGCGGTAGCGAGTGAACTGCCGGGCCTGAAACTGCAGGTCGTGAAGTCCTCCCACGCCAAGTGCGGCCGTTGCTGGCACTTCCGCGCGGATGTCGGCAGCAATGCCGCGCACCCGGAACTGTGCGGCCGCTGCGTCGAGAACATCGAAGGTGCCGGCGAGGTTCGTCACTATGCCTAATGCCGATCGCTTCGGTCGCCTGCCCTGGCTGTGGATCACCGTGCTGGTGTTCGTCCTGGATCAGGCCTCCAAGGCCTTCTTCCAGGCCGAGCTGAGCATGTACCAGCAGATCGTGGTTATCCCCGACCTGTTCAGCTGGACCCTGGCCTACAACACCGGTGCCGCGTTCAGCTTCCTGGCCGACAGTTCCGGCTGGCAGCGCTGGCTGTTCGCCCTGATCGCCATCGTGGTCAGCATGGTGCTGCTGGTCTGGCTCAAGCGCTTGAAGCGCGGCGAGACCTGGCTGGCCATCGCCCTGGCCCTGGTGCTGGGCGGCGCGCTGGGCAACCTGTACGACCGCATGGTCCTGGGCCACGTAGTGGACTTCATCCTCGTGCACTGGCAGGACCGCTGGCGCTTCCCGGCCTTCAACCTGGCCGACAGCGCCATCACCGTCGGCGCCATCATGCTGGCGCTGGACATGTTCAAATCGAAAAATTCCGGAGAGACCGCCAATGGTTGATGTCCGTATTGGTGGTGATTCCCATGTCACCCTGCATTTCGCCCTGAAGCTCGAAGACGGCAACGTCGTCGACAGCACCTTCGACAAGCAGCCAGCCACCTTCAAGGTCGGCGACGGCAACCTGCTGCCGGGCTTCGAGCAGGCGCTGTTTGGCCTGAAAGCTGGCGACAAACGCACCCTGACCATCGAGCCGGAGAATGGCTTCGGCCAGCCGAACCCGGCCAATGTGCAGGTGATGCCGCGCGATCAGTTCCAGGACATGGAGCTGGCCGAAGGCCTGCTGGTGATCTTCAATGATGCCGCCAAGACCGAGCTGCCGGGCGTTGTCAAGGAATTCGACGAGCAGCACGTCACCATCGATTTCAACCATCCGCTGGCCGGCAAAACATTGGCCTTCGAAGTCGATATCATCGATGTACAGCCAGCCTGAATGAGCGGGCGGCCCGCACTCAGCGGGCCGTTTCGCGCCAGGCGAAGTATTCCTACCGGCCCCTCGCGGGCCGGCTTGCGTAGCACCCGAGGCCACCATGCAAATCAAACTCGCCAATCCCCGCGGCTTCTGTGCCGGCGTCGACCGGGCGATCGAGATCGTCAACCGCGCCCTCGACGTCTTCGGCCCGCCGATCTACGTGCGCCATGAAGTGGTGCACAACAAGTTCGTGGTGGAGAACCTGCGCAACCGCGGCGCCGTGTTCGTCGAGGAGCTCGACCAGGTGCCGGACGACACCATCGTCATCTTCAGCGCCCACGGCGTTTCCCAGGCCGTGCGCAAGGAGGCTGAGAACCGCGGCCTGAAAGTCTTCGACGCCACCTGCCCGCTGGTGACCAAGGTGCACATGGAGGTCGTGCGCTACAGCCGCGACGGCCACGAGTGCATCCTGATCGGCCACGAAGGCCATCCGGAAGTGGAAGGGACGATGGGGCAGTACGACGCCTCCAACGGCGGCGCCATCTACCTGGTGGAAGACGAAGAAGACGTCGCTGCGCTGGAAGTGCGCGACCCCGAGGCGCTGCACTTCGTCACCCAGACTACCCTTTCGATGGACGATACCTCGAAGGTGATCGACGCCCTGCGCGCGAAATTTCCGCACATCCAGGGCCCGCGCAAGAACGACATCTGCTACGCCACCCAGAACCGCCAGGACGCGGTGAAGGAACTGGCCGACCAGTGCGACCTGGTGCTGGTGGTCGGCAGCCCGAACAGCTCCAACTCCAACCGCCTGCGCGAACTGGCGGAGCGCATGGGCACTCCCGGTTACCTGATCGACGGTGCGGAGGATATGCAGAAGGAGTGGTTCGATGGCGTGCAGCGCATCGGTATCACCGCCGGCGCTTCGGCTCCGGAAGTGCTGGTGCGCGGCGTGATCCAGCAACTGCGCGACTGGGGCGCAGAGCCTGAGGTGGAGCTGGATGGGCGGGAGGAGAACATTACTTTCTCGATGCCCAAGGAGTTGCGGGTCAAGGTGCTGTAAGGCATTTTCCGAGCAATAAGAAACCCGCGAAGGCGGGTTTCTTATTGGGCGTGGATTAGATGCCGTTGCAACTGCCCCATGCGTTCGTCAATGCGCCAGTGCCTGACTTGGCCCCGGAGGAGTTGAGGACCAGCGTGCCCTTGCCCGCCAGCACCCCCGTTGCGGTGACGCTGGCAGTCAAGGTGTATGCCGAATCGCTCAAGCCACTAAGGGCGATGGTGAAGTTCTTCTTGGTGCCGTCCACCGGAGCCGACTGGTAGACCCCAAGGTCCGTCGCTTTCGCCGATGAATAGGTGTTGTGCTGGGCACGGTAGCGCTCCATCACGTTGGCCGCGCCCAGGAGCACACCTTTGCCGTCTTCACAGGCGCCGCGCCTCACATAGCTCTGGTAGCTGGGGAAGGCGATCGCCGAGAGTACGCCGATGATGATGACCACGATCATCAGTTCGATCAGCGTGAATCCTTGTTCCTTGTGCATGCTTGCAACCTGGTCTATTGGGCTCATGGGGTCTGGTCGATCCAGAACGAGCGGGGGTCGTTGTCGAGCAGGATCCGCTTGAACTGGCCAGTGGTGGTGCCGTTCTGGCCAGTCACCGAATAACCGGTGCCCGCGGCGTTCACGTAGCAACTGGAGCCCTGGCAGAAGACTACCGGGTCGGGTGCAAGGCCACCGTTGGCCAGGCTGTTCTTGAAGCGGTCCGATGGGTCGCTGCTGTCTACGATGGTCGGCGTTGCGTCGAGGATGTTCACCTCATAGGAGCGGTTCAACCCGACGGCAGCCTGGCAGGAGTTGGAGACTGCCGTGGGCTGGTAGGTGTTGAAGAACAACTTGCCGTTGAGGGTCACGGCGCGAGTAAGGACTTTTTCTCCATCCCGACTGTTCATCTTGATGTACCAGCCCTTGGCGGCCTTCAACGATGCCAGTTGAGCGGCTTTCTCGTCGTCGGTGCCATTCTGCACAAGGTTCGCGGTGGCGTCGTACAGGTCGCTCTCGGTGATGGTGCCTTCGTTGCCGCTGGCTGGCTTGGTGATGTTCTGGGTGCGGAACGAGTAGAACCGGTCCTGGGCATTCTTGTCCAGCGGGTGGCCGCGGTAGCCGGACCCAACGTTCACCGCCAGTGCCAGGGTGCCGCTGTCGTTGAGCAGGGCGACGTCCACTTCGTTATAGAAGCGGCGCAGCTTGGCCTTGCGATCGGCGGTCGTTTCACTGGTGGTATCGGCCGGGACGACGTTGGCGAAGACGCCGTCGCCGCTGTTGCCGCCGGGAGTGACCAGGTTGGTGCCACTGCTGCCGTTGTTGATGTAGAAGCGCCAGACCTGGCCACCCAGGTCGCCGACGAAGATCTGGTCGGCCAGTTGCTGGCTGTCCGAGATCAGTGCGCCCTGGGTGTTCTTCTGCAGGTCGAGGACCCGAACGCGCCCCGGCATGCTGTAGTTCATCTTGCTCAGAACCTTGGTGGCCGAACTGTCGTTGCTGGCCGACCAGATCAGTGCGCCGGTCTTGGCATTGACGATGTATAGAGCATTGCCCTGATCGTCGGTAGTGCGGACGCTGGCGTTGTCCTGGTCAACGTCATAGCCGCCAGCGAAGATCAGCACATCCGTGGGCGGATTGCTGTCGCTGGCCGTGCCCACCTGGATCTGCGTCTTCACTGGGGCCGACCAGGTCTGGCCGAGCTTGCTGAAGCCACTGGTGGTGCCACCGAGGATCTGCCACATCAAACGAGGTGCCGCCCGGTCGGTGATATCCAAGGCATACATGTCGCGACCGCCGCGACCCATGGTCACATAGGCATAGACGAATTCGCCATCGTTCAGGCCGCTGATCGTTTCGCCGGTCTGCAAGTTCTTGCCGCCGTAGATCACGCCGTTGTTGTTGGCGTCGTTGACCCACAGGGTGACGGTGTTGTCGAGGCCATATGGGCGCGGCTTCTGGCTGGTGGAGCGGGCATTGTTGTATAGCGCCTTGATGTTGCCCAGCAGGGCCTTGGGCATGAAGGCCATCTGCTCGACGCCGGTCTTGGAGTTGATGACGTGCAGGTATCCTTCGTTGGAGGAAACCACCACGCTCTGGTCTGCATCGCTGCAGCTGCCATCGCTGGCAACGCTGGTGTTGCAACCCCAGGTCGCCAGGCGGGGCGAGGAGTGCAGGGGGTCACCCATGGCTTTGCGAACGGTACTGTCCGCCGGGTTGGTGCCGCGGATGTAGTTGATCAGGTTGGAGCGCTCGGTAGCATCCGCCGCGCCGAGCATGTCCGCAGTCAAGGCGGTATTTGCCGTGCTGAGCAGGTTGTTGTTGCCGGTACTCAGGGTGACAGCGGACGTCAGAGTAGAGCCGGTATAGGTGTACAACTTGCGGCTTGCCGGATCGGTCAGCAGGGCCGCTGCGCCGCCGGCAGCTGTGTTATTGCCGTCGGCCGGGTTGCTCCAGTAGCTGCGTGCCGTGTTACGGAAGAAGCCAGTGTTGGCATCGATAGCCGGAGTGCCGTCGGCGTCGACGATCTGCGCGATGGATGTGTCGCCGTTGCTAGGCGTGGCGAAGCGGTAGCGCTTGACGTTGCCTGCCCAGCGGTCGTTTTCCGAGGGTTTGAACAGCGAGTAGTACAGCTCGTCCTTGTTGTCCGCGCGGTTGAAGGAGTTCACCGGGGCGCTGACGCTGACGAAGGTGGTGTCGGTGGCCAATACCTGCTGGATGATGGCGTTGAATGCCGCCGATAGCTGGGCCGCGTCGGTGGCCGTATAGAACGACCCCTTGCCGTTGCTGGCTACGTCGCGCAGGAAATTCTTGATGTTGGTACTGGCCGTGCCGCCGCTGGCATCCAGGGCGAAACCGACGGTGTGGGTGATGAAGTAGTTATCGCCGTCGAACGCGGACTGGTCATTGGCGGACAGCCAGCCGGCCAGGGACCGTGCGCAGCGTTCGCCATCGTCGCTGGCATCGCCGGTGCAACTCTTGCCGATCAGGCTGCCAATCGCGTTCTTGGCGTCGTTGGTGTTGTTGTTGGCCTGGCCGTCGGTGAGTATCACGATGTGCGTGGCCTGGCAGGCGCTGGTCATAGGCGAGCTGAAACCGCTGCGTTCTCCCCGCAAATACTGTGTAGCCTCAAGGTAGGTCGGCACGATCGGAGTACCGTCCTTGGCCGTCATGTTCTGCACCAGGGCGTCGAGGTGGTTGCGCACGGTGTTGGTGCTGACCCCAAGCCCGCCGTTGGCCACCTTGATGCGCAGCTTGATCGACTGCGACGGGTTGGTCTCATAGGCGCGTACGCTCAGGTTGGTATCCGATCCCTGGTTGAGCAGCAGAGTGACGGCGTTACCCGGTTGCCAACCGCTGCGGTTGACCACCGATTGCAGTGAGGTCTTGATCGCTGCGTCGCGGCAAATGTACGGAGTATTGGCAGTCCATCCACCACCGTCATTGTTGATGGCGCAAGTCGCCGTGCTGGTGCGATTGCGGTTGCTCAGGTTGCTGGTGTCGGAGGTGAAGGCCGCCGAGTTGTCCGCCGCTTCGAAACTGATCGTGGTAGTTGCGTTGGGCGAGTTGGAAGAGGACGCCGGGGTCAGGATCACTCGGGCGTCAAGGATGTTGGCGTTGCGGTTGAGAGCCAGGCCCTCGTAGCGCGCGCCGACGTAGGCGCGGTTCAGCGTGAGGCTGTTACCGGCCAGGTTCATACCGCCTGTACGGCTTTCGTAGGCGTCGTTCTTCTGGTCGGTGACACGGGCTTCAAGGATCGGGTTGAGGCAGCCGTTGGCGCCACCGGTATAGGAAATGGTCAGGCGCGGCTGCAGACCGGCGCCGCCGTCATAGCTGTAGGCGGTACGTGAACCCGTTCCTGAACTTGGCGTGAGGAAGAAGGCCATCGCGTTGTTGCCGCACCAGCCTGTCTGGTTCACGACCTCCTGCACCTGCCCGGTGACGTCAGGGCCGTTCACATACACGGGCGGGTTTTCGGTGATCCATTCAGGCGCCTGCCAGTTGGTCAGTGCAGTGGTCTTGGTGCGGTTGGCGAAGTGTTCGCCGGTGCTCAGTACCGGTGCGTCGTTGCTCAGTTGCGCCTTGACCTGGAAGGTCACGGCCTGGCTGCTGGATGAGGCCGGCACGAAGTCCAGGCGCGCCGAGGTGACGGTGGCACCCTGAGGAATCGAGACGTTCTCGAAGCGCATTGCGCCGACACGGGTCTGTGTCTGGGTGGTCGGCGTGGTGTAGTTGATGATCAGGCGCGGCGCCGAAGCGGTTGGGCAGCCCGAAGCGCAGAAGGTGTAGTCGTTGTTCTGGCTGGCACGGAAGGCCAGCAATACGTCACCGATCGGGTCGGCTACCGGGTTCGTCGCCATGATGTCGGTGATCAGCGGCAAGATGTTGAACTGGACGCTGGTGCCATTTCGCCAGGTGGTTGCGGTGATTCTGGAGGCAGTGGCGCTGAAGGTCCGGTTGCTGCCAAGTTTCTGATCGTCGTTGAGGTCTGCAGGCGTCTTGCTGCGCTGGGCGCGAATGCTCAGTTGCGGCGGCGTGCCGGTGTTGCTGTTGGTCGGGGTCAACTGCAGAACGGCGCTCTGAATCGTCGCATTCGGAGGCAAGTTGACACCCTTGATCAGCAGCAATGCCGTCATGCCCGCAGTGGAGTTGCGTACGTTCATGCTGGTGACCGCTTTGCAGTTCGTGCGATTGGCGGTCGCTGCGACGTTGCAGGCGTAATCTGCCGCAGCCGGTGCGGTGTTATACGTAGTGCTGCTGAAGAACGCGTTGGAGCCGGTGAGCGGTACATCCTTCAGCCCGGGAGTGTCGATATTGACTCCCACGTAGCCCATCACCAGGCTGGGGTCGTCCAGCACCGGTGCGCTGCTCACGTCGGTGCGTTCGGTACCGTCACCCACGCTGTCGAGCAGCTCAGGGGCGTTGGCCACCTGGGTAACCGAGCTGGGCATGATGTCGTCGATGTTCTCCACCGGAAACACCATGCGCGTGCCGTCGTATTCGGTACGCGAGTTCAGCACCATCACGCCGGCGTTGATGCCTTTTACGCTCTGGATGATGTCGGAGAAAGCGCCCTTGAGGATGGTCATCCGTGAGGACTGGCCGCCCGAAGGGTTGTCGTTGCTGTCGGTCCGCCAGGCCATGGAGCCGGAGTTATCCAGCACGAAGAGCACGTTGGGACGGATGCCGCTGTCGATGGCCGGGCCGCCGAAGAAGATTTCAGTGTCGTCGGCATAGCTCAGGGTCGCCGACGACATCAGGCCGGTGGCGAGCATACCGGTCAGCAGGGCGCGGATTTTCGGGATTCTGTTCATGGGCGCTCCTGTTACTTGACCCGACGTTGTTCGTAACCTTGCATGTGACGCGCGCGTGCATACCCATTGTCCGTAGCGGGGGTGCAGGTATTGGCGTCACTGCCGCAGGCGACAGCAAGGCTGGTGATGGGGTAGGTGCGGAACTCGGGGTTTTCGGTGCCGATGGAGCTGCCCGCACCTGGAGGCAGGATGATCGGGTCGGATGAGGACACGGCGTATTTGGCTACCACGTTGTTGTCCGCATCTTTCAGCGTTGCGGGGGCCGTGCGCGTATCCAGCGTGATGCCGGTCTTCACGTATTTGTCGATCCATGCCGCCAGACCGCTCTCCGACGCCTGGAAGGCGACGTTCTGGTTCTGGCTGTTGATCGCCATGCGCTGTTGTAAGGAGGACATGTTGGCGGCGCTGATGGCGATCACCGTCAACAGCAGCAGAAGCATCAGGCTGACCAGCAGGGCCATGCCTCGTTGCGGTTCGCGGGAAGTCATTGCGAGCGGTTCCTGATCTGGACGGTGGTGCTGAAATCACGGGTGATGTTCTGCTGGGTATCGGTCGCACGAACCGACACCTGGAGCGAGGTCGCTCGGCTGAGATCGTCCGGGGTCGGGCTTGCCTGCCAGATGATCGTAGTGCCGGCCTTGTTCGGAATGCCGTAGCGAATGGCGCTGATGGTCACGTCGCTGGTGAGCTGTGCGGCAGTGCCGCCGTTGCTGGTGACGCAGATGCCACCCTGGCTGCCGGAGCAGTTGGCATAGGTGACGTCGTGCAGATACAACTGAGAGTTGTCGCAGTCCCTCTGCGGGAAGCTGGTGGCCGTGCTGTCGCGTGAGGCGTAGCGCAGGGTCACGCCCAGTGGGTTTGATTGAGCGAGCACCACATCGTCCGGGAAAGTAATGTTGCCGACCTTGATCAGTGTGAGCGGGTTGACGCAGCCCTCGAACCCGGCGCGCCAGGTATCCTGGCGGATCAGTTCCAGTACCGTGCGGCCGCTCTCTTGAACTCGAGCGAGGGCGGAGTTGGTGCGGTCGGTCGCTGCCGAGTTCGAGTACAACTGGGTCACGCCCAGTACCAGTAGACTGGCGAGGACGATTGCCACCATCAGTTCGACAAGCGAAAAGCCCCGCTGGCGAAGTGCTGCGGGCTGTCGATACGCATACGTCATAGGTCGGTTCTCAGCTTGTAGTTCAGCGTATCGGGCGTGTTGTTGGTGTTGTGGGTCAGTGAGGTTTCCTGCCAGCTCAGATTGATTTCGTAGCTGCGCCCGGAGATCTGTTTGACCGTGGCGGTTGCTCCGGGAATGCTGCTTTGCAGGTCGGCCCACCATTGCGCCATGTCCCAGGCGGCCATCTGCGCAGGCGTACAGCCGTTTTGCTGGCAGTCCCTGGCGGCGTCGCTCGGGCTGCCGCTGGCCAGTGCGTAAGGGGAGCTGTCTGCCTCGGCTTTGGAGCGATTGGCGCGCATGCGCTCGACGATGTCGTAAGCCAGTACGGTGGCCTGAGCGCGGGCGTAAGCGCTCTGGTTGTTCTGCAGGCTGGTCACCATCAGGCTGGCCATTCCGAGCAGGCCGATGGCGAGAATCATCATCGCGATCATCACTTCGAGCAGGGTGAAACCGGAGGATTGGCGTTTCATGGGCATTGCCCCGCTACGATGGCGGCATGGCCGAGCAGGTTGACGTTGATCTGCCGCGCAACGTTTCCGCTGCTGTTGCAGATGCCGAAGGATGTAGCGGAGCTGATGGTGCCGTTGGCATTGAAGGTCAGGCTGCTGACGCTGTTCGATCCACTGCTGGCGCTGATCGCGGTACCGTTGCTGATATCCGGCACTACCCGTACCGGCGTGCTGCTGCCGTTACGCAGGGCGATCATGCCGTTGTTCCAGGTAGCACCCTGAGTACAGGTGCTCTGGTCGGTGCTGGGGCAGACAGTCACCGTTCTGCCCATGGTCATCGCTTCGCTGCGGGCGAGTTGCAGCAGACCGAGCAGGTTGTTGGACGTGGTCGTCACCCGGTTGCTCGCGAGCGTGTGCTGGAAGCTCGGAAAGGCAATTGAGGCGAGGATCGCGATGATCGCGATCACGGTGACCAGTTCCACCAGCGTAAGCCCGGCTTGCTCCTTGGGGCGCGACATAGGCGCATTCCTCACATTTTCGATAGCAGCAATGCTGCCTAGTCGTGTGGGAAATGTCTTTTTTCTGTGGATGACCGTTCGTATTAGGGGGACGTTCGGTCATGCGGGCCCAGGTTCTGTGAACCCCGTCGCTCAGGGGCTGAGAACTCGGTCAGCGAGGGCAGAAGTCTTCGGTACTCCCAGGCTCGGTGCGAATGCGCCCAGCCTTGTTGAACACGATCCGATAGCTCGTTCGGCCCTCGCCGCAGAGGGTCAGCGTGCCGGAGTGAAAGGCACCGTTGGGCTGGATCGCGTTACCGCGTGGGGTGAAGTGAATGTAGCGGCGCGAAGTGCTGTCGGTGCGGATGCTGATGCCGCTCAGGGCGTCGTGAGCGGCGAGCGGAGGTTGTTGTGGGTCGCGGGAGCCGCGATTGCCAGGATCGACGAAGGCCTCCCAGCCGGCGGCCCAGTCAGCACGAGTCGCAGCGATGCTGATCGATTGTCCGCTGTGCACGGCCGATTCGCGGGCGAAGTCCAGGGTGTTGCGCAGCTCCTGGGTGGCGACGCTCGCTCGCTGGTCGCGCAGGAGTTCGCTCAAGGACGGAGCGGCGACGGACAGTACGATGGCGAGTATCGCGAGGGTGAACAGCAGTTCGACAAGGGTGAAGCCACGTTCCCTGGTCATGGTTCGCTTCCGGGCAGTTGAGGTGCGGGAAGTATTGGTCGCGAACGGGCGGGCGCTTGTGGTCGAGTTGGATGAAGGATGTAGGAGCGGTCCGATGCCGCATCGACTTCCGTCGTGCTCCGTCAACGAACCAGGCCCGGTATAGTGTGCGGCCGGCGATGGGCCGTTGATTTTCCTGTGATGTGGGGCGTGGTATGCCGGACATGATCGTGGTGGGCGGTGGGGTAGTCGGGATGCTGACTGCCTGGACTCTGGGGCAGGCAGGTGCCGAGGTGGTGCTGCTGGAGAAGGGCGAGACCGGGCGTGAAGCGTCCTGGGCTGGCGGTGGCATCGTCTCGCCGCTTTATCCGTGGCGCTACAGTGCGGCGGTCGCCAACCTGGCCCACTGGTCGCAGGACTTCTACCCGCGGCTGGGTGACCGACTGCTCACCGATACCGGGCTTGACCCGGAAGTACATGTCACGGGCCTCTACTGGCTGGACCTCGATGACCAGGCCGAGGCGCTGGCCTGGGCCAAGGCCCATGGCCGCCCACTTGCGGAGGTGGACATCGGCGCTGTGCATGAGGCCGTTCCGGTGCTGGGGCAGGGCTTCGAGCGTGCCGTGTACATGTCCGGGGTGGCCAACGTGCGCAATCCGCGCCTGGCCAAGTCGCTGCGCGAGGCGCTGCTGCGACTTCCAAATGTCAGCGTGCGCGAGCAGGTCGAGGTGACCGGCTTCCTGCGCGAGGGCGAGCGCGTGAACGGCGTGTGCACTGAGCAGGGCGATTTCATTGCCGATTCAGTGGTGCTGGCGGCCGGTGCCTGGAGCGGCGAGTTGTTGGCGAAGCTGGGCCTGCAGCTGCCGGTGGAGCCGGTGAAGGGGCAGATGATCCTTTACCGCTGCGCCCCGGACTTCCTCTCCAGCATGGTGCTGGCCAAAGGTCGCTACGCGATTCCGCGCCGCGATGGGCACATCCTGGTAGGCAGCACGCTGGAGCATGCCGGTTTCGACAAGACTCCGACGGGTGAGGCCTTGAGCAGCCTGCGTGCCTCGGCAGAGGAGCTGATCCCCGCGCTGGCGGGCAGGGAGCCGGTGAATCACTGGGCCGGGCTGCGCCCGGGCTCGCCACAGGGCATTCCCTTTATTGGCGAGGTGCCCGGCCATCAGGGCCTGTGGCTGAACACTGGTCACTATCGCAATGGCCTGGTGCTGGCGCCGGCGTCCTGCCAGTTGCTGGCGGACCTGATGCAGAAACGCTCGCCGATCATCGAAGCGGCGCCTTACGCGCCGGAAGGGCGCCTGGTGGCGACGCCCATCGTCTAGGGGCGGCTGGGGGGATCAGTCGATCCCCAGCTTCTTCAGGCGGTAGCGCATGGAGCGGAAGGTCAGGCCCAGGCGCTGCGCCGCCGCGGTGCGGTTCCAGCGCGTCTCTTCCAGGGCCTGCATGATCAGCTTGCGTTCGATGTCCTCGAGGTAGTCCTCGAGGTTGTCGATCTGCGCCAGGCTGGCTTCGCCACCGCCGTCCGCGGTACCTGTCTCGGCCAGACGCAGGTCGTGGGGCTGGATAACGTCGTCTTCGCAAAGCGTGTAGGCGCGCTCGAGCATGTTCTCCAGCTCCCGCACGTTGCCCGGGAAGCGGTAGCTCTTGAGCTTCTCCAGGGCGTCTGCGCTGACCGAGGCGGCTGTCAGCCCGCTGTCGCCGGCCAGGCGCTTGAGTACGCGATCGGTCAGCAGCGGGATGTCTTCACGACGCTCGCGCAGGGGCGGAACCCGCAACTCGATGACGTTCAGGCGATAGTAGAGGTCCTGACGGAAGCGCCCGGCGGCCACTTCGGCGGCCAGGTCCTTGTGCGTCGCACAGAGGATGCGCACGTCCACCGCGACCTCCTGCTGGCCCCCCACGGCGCGCACGGCCTTTTCCTGGATGACGCGCAGCAGCTTGACCTGCATCGGCAGCGGCAGGTCGGCCACCTCGTCGAGGAACAGGGTGCCGCCGTTCGCTGCCTGGAACAGGCCCAGCTTGTCTTCCACGGCGCCGGTGAAGCTGCCTTTCTTGTGGCCGAAGAACTCGCTTTCCATCAGCTCCGACGGGATGGCGCCGCAGTTGACCGGCACGAAGGTCTGTACCTCCCGCGGGCCCTGCTCGTGGATCAGCCGGGCCACCAGTTCCTTGCCGCTGCCGGATTCGCCGCTGATATAAACCGGCGCCTGGCTGCGGGCCAGCTTGGCCACCTGGTTGCGCAGGGTGCGCATGGGTGGGGAGTCGCCGAGCAGGCGGCTGTCCACCGGCGCTTCCTCGGCTTCCGGCGAGCGCAAGCGCAGGGCGGAGTTCACCAGCTCGCGCAGACGGGCGAGGTCCACAGGCTTGGTCAGGAAGTCGAAGGCGCCGGCCTTGAGCGCCTGCACCGCGGTATCCAGGCTGCCGAAGGCGGTGATCATCGCCACCGGCATCTGAGGATGGCGTTGCTGGATGTATTGCACCAGGTCCAGGCCGGTGCCGTCGGGCAGGCGCATGTCGGTGAGGCAGAAGTCGAACGGCTCGCGGGCCAGGAAGTCGCGGGCTTCCTTGACGTTGCGGGCGCTGCGGGTGTCCAGCTTCATGCGGCCGAGGGTGATTTCCAGCAGCTCGCGAATGTCGGGTTCGTCGTCGACGATCAGGGCTTTTTGACGGCTCATGTTCTTTGCGTCTTCTTAGCTTTGTTTGCGCGGGTGGGCGAAGGTGATGCGCAAGCAGCTGCCGCCTTCGTCACGCGTCTTGTAGTCCAGTCGAGCCTGATTGCTTTCGCACAGCTCGCGGGAGATGTACAGGCCAAGGCCTGTGCCCTTGCTTTCGGTGGTGAAGAACGGCTCGAACAGTTTCCCCCGCTGTTCGGCGCTGATGCCGGGGCCGTCGTCGAGCACTTCCAGCACGGGCAAGTCAGTCTCGCTGTCGCGGTACAGGCGCAGCCAGACCTGGCCGGTGCCGTTCTTCTGGGTGCTGTACCGTAACCCATTCTGCACGAGGTTGGTCAGTACCTGCGTCAACTGATGCGGGTCCATGCGCGTCTGCACGGTGCCCTGGCCGGTCTCCACGTGGATCTGCTGTCCCTCGCGCAGGCCCTCGCGCAACTCGCCGGCATAGCGGTGCAGCCAGTATTTCAGATCGAGCAGCTGCGGTTCGGACTGGCGTCGGCGCGACAGCTGCAGGACGTTCTCGATGACCAGGTTCATGCGCCGCGACTGGTCCTGGATGATCTGCGTCAGGCGTCGGTCGGGCTTGTCCAGTTCTTCGGACTCCAGCAGCAACTGCGCCGCATGGCTGATCGCGCCCAGTGGGTTGCGGATCTCATGGGCAATGCCGGCGGTCAGTCGGCCAAGCGCCGCGAGCTTGAGCTGCTGGGCCTGCTGGGCGATCTGCGAGATGTCCTCGAGGAACATCAGGATATGCTGTTCGTTGCCCCGGCGCAGGGGGATGAAGCTGGGCTGTACGGTCGGGCCGGACTCCGCAGGTTGCAGGCTTGGCGGGCGCAGGGCGGGATTCTGCTGCCATTGCTGCAGGCTGGAGACGAGCTGCGGGCTGTACTCGGCCAGCGAGTGGCCGGGCAGGTCGTGGCCACCCAGCAGCGTAGTGGCGCTCTGGTTGGCCAGCAGCACGCGGTGGCGATCGCCCAATACCAGGATGCCGGTGCGCATGCGCTGCAGGATCAGTGCGTTGAGCTCTTCGAGGTTGGCGACCGTAGTGGCACGTTGCTCGGCAATGCTCTCGACGACCTGCTGGCGCCGAGCCAGGGCCTGGATCAGCAGGGCCGAGGCGAAGCTCAGGGCACCCAGGCCGCCGGCCTGCACGTAGTGGTTGAGGGCGGTGACCTGGCTGAGGCTCAGGTAGAAGGTCAGGTAGATCAGGTTGATGGCGGCGATGGCGGCGATCAGCAGGCCGATGCGCCCGCGCAGCAGGATGTTGGCAATGGCCACGGCGACCACCATCAAGTTGCCGATGCCACTGGGGATGCCGCCGGCGGTATAGAACAGCGCGCTGAGCAGGAGTATGTCCAGCGCTGCCAGGATGAACAGCGGCAGCAGCTGGCGCGGTGTCGGCATCAGCACGGCGATCAGGATGTTGAGGATCAGGTAGACCCAGCAGCCGACATGGAAAAGCTCGGGGTGGGCCAGCTTGAGCAATTCGTCATCCAGGCTGCTGGAGATCAGCAGTACCAGCACCAGGCCGATGGTCAGGCGATACAGGTGGTACAGGCGCAGGACCCGCAGGCCCTGGCCCGTGAGGGAGATCCCTTCAGCGACCACGTTCGGTGCGGTCCTGTTCGAGGTGCGCGCGGCTGCAGTACCACTTGCTCTCGTCCTGCAGGGCGTGGCTCTGCGGCACGTGCACGCCGCACTGTGCGCAGCGGACCATCGGCGCGGCGGGGTCGTCGCCCTTGGGCTTCTCGACGGGGCGCGCCGGTCGGGTGGCCTTGCGCCACAGCCACCAACCGAAGGCGAAGAGGGCGATCCAGAACAGCAGACGGGTCATGGCAATCCCTTGTGCATAAAGAGCGGCAGTTTATCCAAGCCTCGCGGTGGCGCACAGTGAGCCCGTGTACGCTCCGCCGATCAGGGGTAAAAGACCCTTGAATCTATTCAGGATGAAAAAAGGGAGGCGTAAGCCTCCCTTTTTCGTCGAACCCGACGGTATCAGTCGAAGATACCGAAGGTCATGTAGCTGAACCAGGAACGGTTGCTGCTGCCGGAGTTGCCTTCGGACTCGTGCTGTTCCTCTTCCACGTCGCTCTGGTTCTCGGGCTTGAGCTCGGCGGGGATCTGCTGTTCGGCGTCCTCGTACTGCTTGATCACGTCCTTGGATGCCTGGGTTTCCATGTGCGGCGGGGCATCGTTGGTTTCGATCAGGCCCAGGGTGGCCTTGGCCAGCCAGGAACGGTTGTCGGCTTCGTCTTCACGCGGAACGAACTGGCCATCCTTGAGGCTGGGATTGTCCGGGTAGTTCGCCTTCAGGGTTTCCAGGCTGGAATCGGCCAGGTCGTTCAGGCCCAGACGCTGGTAGGCCTCGACCATGATTGCCAGGCCATCGCCGACGGCCGGGGTTTCCTGGAAGTTCTCGACCACGTAGCGGCCGCGGTTGGCGGCGGCGACGTAGGCCTGGCGCTTGAGGTAGTAGTGGCCGACGTGCACTTCGTAGGCTGCCAGCAGGTTGCGCAGGTAGATCATGCGCGCCTTGGCGTCCGGGGCGTAGCGGCTGTTGGGGTAGCGGCTGACGAGTTGGGCGAACTCATTGAACGAGTCGCGGGCGGCGCCCGGGTCGCGCTTGGTCATGTCCAGCGGCAGGAAGCGCGCCAGCAGGCCGCGGTCCTGGTCGAAGGAGGCGAGGCCCTTGAGGTAGTAGGCGTAGTCGACGTTCGGGTGCTGCGGGTGCAGGCGGATGAAGCGCTCGGCGGAAGCGCGAGCGGCCTCGGGCTCCATGTTCTTGTAGTTGGCGTAGATCAGTTCCAACTGGGCCTGCTCGGCATAGCGGCCGAAGGGATAGCGGGACTCCAGCGCCTTCAGCTTGGCGACGGCGTTGGTGTAGCTCTTGTTATTGAGGTCTTCCTGGGCCTGCTGGTACAGCTGGCTTTCGCTCAGGTTCTCATCCACCTTCTCGCCCTTGGAGGAGCAGGCGGTAACGAAGGCGAGGGTGGCGATCAGCAGCAGGTGTTTCACTTGCATGGCGGCTTGCGTCCCTGGACGGTCGGCTGTCGCGGCCGCAACCGTCTGTTATGATTGGCGCCCCAGGGATACCCCTGGGACAAAGGCCCCGTATTTAACCACAGCGCACAGCCGAACCAAAAGGCCGCGCGCCCTTCGTGTCCAGTCATGTCCAATATGATCCAACTCGCGGCAGAAGTGCCGTTCGACCTCGGTGGTCAGCGTCTCGACCAGGTCGCCGCCCAGCTCTTCTCCGACCACTCCCGTTCCCGCCTGGCTGGCTGGATCAAGGACGGCCGTCTTAAGGTCGACGGCGCCGTGCTGCGCCCGCGCGACATTGTCCATGCCGGCTCGCGCCTGGAACTGGATGTCGAGTTGGAGGCTCAGGGGGAATGGGTCGCCCAGGACATCGAGCTGGACATCGTCTACGAAGACGATCACATCCTGGTCATCGACAAGCCGACCGGCCTGGTGGTTCATCCCGCCGCGGGCCACCAGGATGGCACTTTGCTCAATGCGCTGCTGCACCACGTGCCGCACCTGGCCAACGTGCCGCGCGCCGGCATCGTGCACCGCCTGGACAAGGACACTACCGGCCTGATGGTGGTCGCCAAGACCCTGGAGGCCCACACCAATCTCGTCGCGCAATTGCAGGCGCGCTCGGTCAGCCGCATCTACGAAGCCATCGTCACCGGCGTCATCGTCGCCGGGGGCACCGTCGACGCGCCCATCGGTCGTCACGGTGTGCAACGGCAGAAGATGGCGGTGATCGAGACCGGCAAGGTCGCCATCAGCCATTACCGCGTGCTGGAGCGCTTCCGCGCGCACACCCACACCCGGGTGAAGCTGGAAACTGGCCGTACCCACCAGATCCGCGTCCATATGACGCATATCGGCCACCCGCTGGTAGGCGATCCCACCTACGGCGGGCGCTTCCGCATTCCGCCGGGTGCCAGCCCGACCCTTGTCGAGTCCTTGCGCGACTTCCCGCGCCAGGCCCTGCATGCGCGCTTCTTGGAGCTGGACCACCCGGCCACCGGCGTGCGCATGAAGTGGGAATCGCCGCTGCCGGACGATTTCACCTGGCTGCTGAGCCTGCTGCGGCAGGACAACGAGTCCTTCGTATGACGCCCTGGCTGACGCCTGACTGGCCGGCTCCGGAGAATGTCCGCGCCTGCGTGACTACCCGTGCCGGTGGCGTCAGCGTCGAGCCTTTCGACAGCTTCAACCTCGGTGACCATGTCGGTGACGAGCCGGCGGCCGTCTTCGAGAATCGCCGTCGCCTGACTGCCGAACTGGGCTGCCAGCCGGCCTGGCTGAGCCAGGTGCATGGCATCGAGGTGGTCGAGGCCGATCCGTCCGCCGTCGCCATTGCGGATGCCAGTTGGAGTGCTGCGCCAGGCATCGCCTGTACCATCATGACCGCCGACTGCCTGCCGGCGCTGTTCTGTGACCGCGCTGGTACCCGGGTTGGTGCTGCCCACGCCGGTTGGCGCGGGCTGGCTGGTGGCGTGCTGGAGGCGACCGTGAACGCCATGGGCGTCGCGCCGACAGAACTGCTCGTCTGGCTCGGCCCTTCCATCGGCCCGCAGGCCTTCGAAGTCGGCGCGGAAGTTCGCGAAGCCTTCCTGGCCGAGCATGCCGAGGCCGAGCGCGCCTTCCTGCTCGGCGCCAAGGCCGACAAGTTCATGGCGGACATCTATGAGCTGGCGCGCATACGCCTCGCGGCGAAAGGCGTGACGGCTGTTTACGGTGGTGATTTCTGTACCTTTACCGAGACCGAGCGGTTCTATTCCTATCGTCGCAGCTCCCGCACCGGCCGCCTGGCGAGCCTGATCTGGCTGAGCTGATCTGCTTTTCGCAGGAGCGGGCTGGCTCGCGAACGTCGCCGGGCAACACGGCAACAAGCGATTCGCAGGCAAGCCCGCTCCTACAGGTTTCTCCCGTGGTTCAGGTTCGCAGACCCGCTCCTTATGGCCTTTCTGTAGGCACGAACTGACGGGTGTCATGGCCAAATGGCTTGAACCGACCAAAATCGTCCTTATCTATCTCGCATCCCGGCGGGTTAGTCGTGATCAGGGGCACTCATCGCTCCGGCCCGCTATTGAAAGGAAGGACGACCCTCATGCGAATCGACCGTTTGACCAGCAAGCTCCAGCTTGCCCTCTCCGATGCCCAGTCCCTGGCCGTTGGACATGACCACCCGGCCATCGAGCCGGTGCACCTGCTGTCTGCGCTCATCGAGCAGCAGGGCGGCTCCATCAAGCCCCTGCTGATGCAGGTAGGCTTCGACATTCCCGCGCTGCGCGCCTCGCTCAATAAAGAGATGGACACGCTGCCGAAGATCCAGAATCCCACCGGCGACGTGAACCTGTCGCAGGACCTGGCGCGCCTGCTCAATCAGGCGGATCGCCTGGCCCAGCAGAAGGGCGACCAGTTTATCTCCAGTGAGCTCGTGCTGCTGGCCGCCATGGACGACAGCACCAAGCTGGGCAAGTTGTTGACCAGCCAGGGCGTCTCCAAGAAGGCCCTGGAAAACGCCGTGGTCAACCTGCGCGGCGGCGAGGCGGTGAACGACCCCAATGCCGAGGACTCGCGCCAGGCGCTGGACAAATACACCGTCGACATGACCAAGCGCGCCGAGGACGGCAAGCTCGACCCGGTGATCGGCCGTGACGACGAAATCCGCCGGACCATCCAGGTCCTGCAGCGCCGCACCAAGAACAACCCCGTGCTGATTGGCGAGCCCGGCGTCGGCAAGACCGCCATCGTCGAAGGCCTGGCCCAGCGCATCGTCAACGGTGAAGTCCCCGACGGCCTGAAGGACAAGCGCCTGCTGGCGCTGGACATGGGCGCGCTGATCGCCGGCGCCAAGTTCCGCGGTGAGTTCGAGGAGCGCCTGAAGGCGGTACTCAACGAGCTGTCCAAGCAGGAAGGCCGGATCATCCTGTTCATCGACGAACTGCACACCATGGTCGGCGCCGGCAAGGCAGAGGGCGCCATGGACGCCGGCAACATGCTCAAGCCAGCCCTGGCCCGTGGCGAGTTGCATTGCGTCGGCGCCACCACCCTGGACGAGTACCGCCAGTACATCGAGAAGGACGCCGCCCTGGAGCGCCGCTTCCAGAAAGTGCTGGTGGATGAGCCGAGCGAGGAAGACACCATCGCCATCCTGCGTGGCCTGAAAGAGCGCTACGAGGTGCACCACGGCGTCACCATCACCGACGGCGCGATCATCGCCGCGGCCAAGCTCAGCCACCGCTACATCACCGACCGCCAGCTGCCGGACAAGGCCATCGACCTGATCGACGAGGCTGCGAGCCGCATCCGCATGGAGATCGACTCCAAGCCGGAGGAACTCGATCGCCTGGATCGTCGCCTGATCCAGCTGAAGATCGAGCGCGAGGCACTGAAAAAAGAGGATGACGAGGCCACCAAGAAGCGCCTCGCCAAGCTCGAAGAAGACATCGCCAAGCTCGAGCGCGAGTACGCTGACCTCGAGGAAATCTGGAAGTCGGAGAAAGCCGAGGTCCAGGGTTCCGCGCAGATCCAGCAGAAGATCGAGCAGGCCAAGCAGGAAATGGAAACCGCGCGGCGCAAGGGCGACCTGGAAACCATGGCGCGCATCCAGTACCAGACCATTCCGGACCTGGAACGCAGCCTGCAGATGGTCGACCAGCACGGCCAGACCGAGAAGCAGCTGCTGCGTAACAAGGTGACCGACGAGGAAATCGCCGAGGTCGTCGCCAAGTGGACCGGCATTCCGGTCTCCAAGATGCTCGAAGGCGAGCGCGAGAAGCTGCTGCGCATGGAAGACGAGCTGCACAAACGCGTCATCGGCCAGCACGAAGCTGTGGTGGCCGTCTCCAACGCCGTGCGCCGTTCCCGTGCGGGCCTCGCGGATCCGAATCGCCCCAGCGGCTCGTTCCTCTTCCTCGGCCCGACCGGGGTGGGCAAGACCGAGCTGTGCAAGGCCCTGGCCGAATTCCTCTTCGATACCGAGGAAGCGCTGGTGCGTATCGACATGTCCGAGTTCATGGAGAAACACTCCGTGGCCCGCCTGATCGGTGCACCGCCGGGCTATGTGGGCTATGAAGAGGGCGGCTACCTGACCGAAGCCGTGCGCCGCAAGCCTTACTCCGTGGTGCTGCTGGACGAGGTCGAGAAGGCCCATCCGGATGTTTTCAACGTCCTGCTGCAGGTGCTGGAAGACGGTCGTCTGACCGATAGCCACGGCCGTACGGTGGACTTCCGCAACACCGTGGTGGTGATGACCTCGAATCTGGGCTCTGCGCAGATCCAGGAACTGGTCGGCGACCGTGAGGCTCAGCATGCTGCGGTCATGGACGCGGTGAATGCGCACTTCCGCCCGGAATTCATCAACCGGATCGACGAAGTGGTGGTCTTCGAACCGCTTGCCCGCGATCAGATCGCCGGCATCGCTCGGATTCAGATGGGCCGCTTGCGCAAGCGCCTGGCCGAGCGCGAGCTGAGCCTGGAGCTGAGCGACGAGGCGATGGACAAGCTTATCGCCGTTGGCTTCGATCCGGTGTACGGCGCGCGGCCGCTCAAGCGTGCGATCCAGCGCTGGATCGAGAACCCGTTGGCGCAGTTGATCCTGGCCGGCAGGTTCAACCCTGGCGCGAAGATTCACGCCAAGGTCGAGAACGACGAGATCGTCTTCTCCTGATCACCGCTCCACGAAAAAAGCCCGCCCATCGGCGGGCTTTTTTCTGCGCCAGGGGAAAAGGCCTTCGCTTGCGCCTGTGCTTTTGGCTTGCCGCCAGAGGGGCGATCAGATGGTCTTGCGGGAACCGCCGAGCAGGGTGAGCAGTTGCTCGACCAGTTCGGCCTGGTCCTCGGCGATATCGATGATATGGAAACCCGCCCAGCCCAGTTGGCCATCGGCGCCGGCACGGCTCCACAGGCAGTCCGCGCCCAGATGGATTTCGCCTATCTCGTCCAGCGGCGGGGCCGGCACGAGCTGGCAATCCCAGACGGAATCAGCCTCCGGGACGTCCACGCCACAGAGCATGAACCCCTCGGCAGAGAGGTCGGCGAGTCGACCCAGGCTGCGCCCGGTATGGCGGTCGAAGACTTCCACGGTCAGCCCGGTCTGCTGCCGGCTGTGCTGGCGACGCTCTCCCATCGACTGCTTCCTCAGGTCTGTGCCGGGCTGCGCCCGGAGGTAATGCGTTGCAGGACCCGGTAGATCGCATTCAAGGCGCGATCCATCAGCGGGGCGGACTGTTCCGTCGGTACCAGGCGGACCTTGCCCGCTTCCATCTCCTGGGCCAACTGCACTATCGGTTTGACCGCCACGCGCTGCCCGGTGTGGTCGACGAACATATAGTTGCGCGTGGTCGGGCTGAACCACGAAAGCTTGAGCCGGCGAGCCGGAGTGGTGTCGCCGAACTCGAACCAGGTGCCGAACTCCAGGTGGCTCAGCTCTTTCATCAATACCCGCACGCGCTCGGAGAGTGCCTCGCTATCGGGTTTGACCAGCGTGTGCCCTTCGGCACCAAGCATGGCGCCCAGCGGGCTTTCCGGCAGTTCCTGCTTGAGTTGTGCGGCGATCTGCGGCTTCTGCGCCTGAATCGCGTGCTGGCAGGCGACCAGGTCCTGTAGCAGCCGGCGGATTCCGTCCTCGTGATAGCCGCCCAGCACCTCCAGCCCCCTGCGCAGGTCTTCCAGCAGGGCCAGGCGGATCGCTTGCAGATGATCGCGACCGTCGGCATCCAGCGGTGTCACGCTCCAGGCCAACTGCTCGGCTACCTCGCAGGCACGCCTCCATTCGTCGCTGTGCTCTCCGCTGCGCAGGACGATGAAGGTGAGAGCATCACACCAGCTCATTTCGAGGAAATTACGCACCAGTTCCGGCAGTTCGCGCTCGTGGGTCACCTTGGTAATGGCGTCCAGCGCCTGCTCCCGTGCGGCGAGGAGGCGGTCGCGACCGCGCGCGGCCTCCATGGCGCGGCGCTCGCGCAACTCGACCTTCTGTCGCAGGTTGGTGACGTATTCGTTGAAGTCCCCCAGCAGGGTGTCGAACAGCGAAAGGTCGCCGACGAAGTCCTGGATCACCCGCTCGACCACCCAGTGCATCTTCGCCAGCAGTGCGCGCTCCTCGCCCTCTCCGCCGTAGAGCACGCCGGCCTGGGCCATGGCGTTGAGCAGCTTGCGAGCCGGATGGTGGTGCTGGGTGAACAGTTGCTTGTCCAGCAGCGCCACCTTGAGGAAGGGCGTGTGCAGGTGGGAAAGTGTGGTCTTGCAGCTGTCAGGCAGGTTCTCGTCATCGAGGATGAAGTCGAAGACCATGCCCACCAGGTCGATGACGTCGGCTTCCTGGTCGGTCAGCCGAGTGTTCTTCGGCTGGGCGCTGCCGGCTTCCAGCTGGCGCTGCAGGTCGGCCTTCAATGCATCGACCGGCTGCGGCTGGCGCAGGCGCTGGGCCAGTTCCTGGGCCGATTCGCGCTGCAGCCGGTTCAAGGCTTCCAGTAGCTCGTTGGCGCTGTAGGTCGTCGTGGCGGAACTCGGGCCGAAGCTGACAATGCTCTGGGTGTTGCCGAACAGCGTGGCCTTGTCTCCGCGTCGACGGCGTTCGGCAAGCAGCACGGCGAGGCCGCCGAACAGCGCATTGCGGTCTCCGGGCGGGATCTCCGGCAGGTCGCCGGTGGCATAGCTCTGTGGTGCCGATGGAATGCCGTTCGTCGCCCCTGCGTCCTTCTCCTCCGTCACGGAGCGGGGCGGCGGCGCAGACACCGAGCGTTGCCCCTGCGGGCGGTACTTGAGGTTCGGCAGGACGCCGCCGTCGGCCAGTCGCTTGTTCAACTGTTCATAGAGCGGCTGAAGATGCTGCATGACCTGCTGATCGAACAGGACGTACAGGATGGTCTTGATGCGTAGTGGGAAAGCGCTGCGTGCCAGGGTGTCGCGGAATGCCTGGGCAACGGCCTGCGGGCCGAAGGGATTGCGGTCCTCGCCCAGCTTGCTGCCGTTGTTGAGCAGCGCCAGGCGTTGATCGAGGGCGAACAGCAATTGCGCACAGTGGGCGCGTACCTGGTTGACCATGTTGGTCACCAGCAGGGTCTCTTCGTATTCGTCGTTGCCGACCAGGGTCAGCTGGTCCATGTCCAGCTCTTCCAGCGGCTCGGCGGTGGGCAGCTTGCCTTCGAGGAAGTCGCTCAGGCCCTGGGCGATACGCTGGTGGTAGAAACGCTCGAGGTTAGGTCTTTCACGACGGACTTCGCGCATGGCGTCGAAGAACAGCGCCTGGACCTGATTGTTCTCGGCTTTTTCCGCGCACTCGAAGAGTGTGTCGTCCACCTGGGCGAAAACATTGCCCAGGAGCTCGGCGATGTGATTCATCGCCAATTGGCGGCAGCCCTGGACCAACTCGCCGAAGCGGGGCTGGATGACCCGGCTGGCGATCGGGGAGGGCGGTGGGGTGTCCTTGCTGCTCATGGCCATCCTGTGCGTGATCGTTCCGTTTACACCCGCGGTGGATCACTCGTGTTTTTCCAAGCAGATATAGCAATCAGCCCGGCCCCTGCAAAGCGAAGAAAAACTTTTTGGATCAGAGTGTTGACAGGCGTTTCGATATACGTAAAATGGCGCGCCTCTGATACGGGATTCCGGTGAAGCCGGAAGCGAAGTGGAAGAGATTGAAAGGTTCGTCGTTCCGCGATAGCTCAGTCGGTAGAGCAAATGACTGTTAATCATTGGGTCCCTGGTTCGAGTCCAGGTCGCGGAGCCAACTTTCAAACGGGGTATAGCGCAGTCCGGTAGCGCGCTTGCTTTGGGAGCAAGATGTCGGGAGTTCGAATCCCCCTACCCCGACCAAATTTTGGGTCGTTAGCTCAGTCGGTAGAGCAGTTGGCTTTTAACCAATTGGTCGTAGGTTCGAATCCTACACGACCCACCATATTTGGATTGCGAAATTTCGCGATCCGGGCTTGAAGATAAGCCCGCTGTAAAAAGCCCACCTCTCGAGGTGGGCTTTTTCGTTTCGGCCGTTTTTTCTTTTCCCGGCCCGTCTTCCTGGTGCTCCAGGAGTCCTATCCTTTCGTATGGTTTTGTGTCGTCTCCCCGGCGAGCTCGAACCATTGCTATTGATCGCCCGGAAGCTTGGCTCGTTTCGTACGAGCGGGAAGCTGATGTATGGGAAATTCCTTACGTAACATAGGACCGGTCTGATCTGGAAGATCGCTGCATAAATTTATCCTCCCCACCTCATGGTTCGTGTCCCCAAAAGGTGGGTTCTTTATGTCAGTTGAAAAGGTTGGCTTGATCGCCGTTGCCGAGAATGCAGTCCAGCGGGTTGCGTTCAAGGAAGGTGGAAAGATCAAGGCGAAAGTCGGCACTAAATATTTGTTCAAGCTGGATGACAGCGACGTTGCTCCGGAGAACGTCACCGTCAAGCGCGATGGCAAGGACCTCCAGGTATTCTTCGAGGGCAGCGATAAGCCTGACCTCACTATCGAGGACTTCTTCGCCGACGGCATGGACTCACAGCTCTATGGCGTTTCCGAAAATGGCCAGATGTACGCCTATGTCCGCACCGACGGTGAAGGCTTCTACGGTCAGCTGATGCTGGCCGACGGCGAGGAAGCACCTGTTGCCCTGGGGGGCGATCCGCTCGGTGCGGTGCCAGTGGTCGATGGCGAGATCGATGAGAGTGGCGGTTTCCTGCTGTGGCCGTTGCTGGCGGGTGCTGGTGTACTGGGTGCGGGTGGCGCGGCATACGCCGCCAACAAGGACGACCACAAGCATCATCCCACGCCCCCGGTCACTCCCCAGACCAGCCCTGGCGTAACCGATACCAAGGTCACTGATAATGTTGGCCCGATCACGGGTGATCTGGCCAACGGCCAAGCGACTGACGACAGCCGCCCGACTCTCTCTGGCGGCGGTGTTCCCGGCGCCGTCATCCACGTGCTGGACAATGGTACCGAGATCGGTACCACCACCGTTGGATCGGATGGCAAGTGGCAGTTGGTGCCCACCAGCGATCTGAACGACGGTAATCACAGTATCGATATCGTTCAAGACGTGCCAGGCAGTAATCCCAGCGCGCCGGTTCACGTGATTGACTTCTCTGTCGACACCAATCCTCCGCCCGCACCTGTTGCCCGCATCGACGGCGGCCATTTCGATGGCAATGACTACTACAGTCCGGATAACACGCCGGTCATCTATGGCAACGGCGAGCCGGGTGACACCATTATCGTCGTTTATCCGACCGGCGAGAGCGTTACCACCCAAGTTCAGGAGGATGGTTCCTGGGTAGCCCCGCAACCGACCCAGCCGCTGCCGGATGGAAGCGGTGATATCAAGGTGATCGAGCAGGATCCTGCCGGTAACCAGAGCCAGATCACCATTCCTGTAGTGATTGATACCATCCCTCCGGATGCTCCTAAGAGTTGGCTGGATCCCGATTCCGATACTGGTATCAAAGGTGACGGCATCACCAGCGATAACACGCCGACCATCGATGGCAAGACCGAGCCCCATGCCGGGATTACGGTGACGCTGCCAAACGGCGAGACCCTCACCACCACCGCCGACGATCAGGGTAACTGGTCGGTCACCCCGACCCAGCCTTTACCCGAAGGCAGCAATGTCATCACCATCGTCGCCACCGATGTGGCAGGCAATCCGAGTCAGCCCACGGTCATTACCGTGGATATCGATAGCTCGACTCCACCCAAGCCGACCTTTGGCCCGGACGGTGCCCTGTCCGGCGTTTACGACAATGTCGAGCCGAAAATCGGTGATCTGAAGAGCGGTGACAGCACTAACGATACCCGTCCGACCTTCTCCGGTAACGGCGAACCGGGCGAGATCGTCAGCCTGTACGACAATGGCCAGAAGATTGCCGATGTCACCGTCGGCCCTGATGGCAAGTGGAGCTATGAAGCGCCGGCAGACAAGCCCCTGAGCGAAGGCCCGCATGACATCACGCTGACCGTGACCAATGTCGCGGGCAACACCAGCCCGATGTCGGATCCGTTCGTGGTCGATGTCGATACCCAGGGCCCGGCTGCTCCGCAGGCATGGCTGGACCCGGCGTCCGACACGGGTGTCAAGGGCGATGGCATCACCAACGACCCCACCCCGACCATCGACGGCAAGACCGAGCCGGGCGCGGACGTGACCGTGACCCTGCCCAACGGTGAAACCCTCACCACCAAGGCCGACGACCAGGGCAATTGGTCGGTGACGCCGACAACACCATTGGCGGAGGGGAACAATGAAATTATCGTCACCGCTGCTGATGCCGCTGGCAACCCCAGCCAGCCGACGGTTATCACCGTGGGTATCGATACGACGCCACCAGATGCCAGCAAGCTGGCTATTACGGGCGTGCTGGATAGCGTGGGTGATATTACCGGTAATATTATCAGCGGTGGTGCTACCGACGACTCGCGTCCGGTGATCAGCGGTACCGGCACGTCCGGCGACACCATCTTCGTGTACGCCAAGGACAGTACCGGCAATCATCAGATCGGTTCTGCGATTGTGGGTAGCGATGGCAAGTGGACAATGCAGCCTGCGACTGCCCTGGTCTCGGGTCTGAACGACCTGACCGCGGTGGAGCGCGATCCGGCCGGCAACTCCACTCAGCCGAGCGCGAAGTACAGTGTCGACGTACAGACGGGCCAGCCGCTGGCCCCGGCGATCGAAAACGTCTACGACGACGTAGGGCCTTACACTGGCTTCCTGCAGAAAGGCGCCGTGACCGACGACACCCAGCCGACCTTCAAGGGTACTTCGGAAGGTGGCGCCGTCATCAAGCTGTACGACGGCAGCACCCTGATCGGCAGTGCCAAGGCCGATGCTTCGGGCAAGTGGGAAATCATCACCAACATCCTGCCTGATGGCCTGCACAACGTCACCGCCACCGCGACCAATGCGGTTGGTCAGGTCAGCGACCCGACCGGCATCTGGAACTTCAGCACCGACACCAGCAAACCGGCCAACGTGACCGGCCTGGTGGTACTGGATGACGTGGGCGCACAGACCGGCCCGCTGCACAACGGCGACACCACTGACGATAACCGTCCGACCTTCAGCGGCAGCGCGGAAGCCGGCGGCAAGGTCATCATCTACGACAATGGCACACCGATCGGCACTGCCACTGTGGGTGACGACGGCAAGTGGAGCTTCACCCCGAGCAGCGACCTGCCCGAAGGCAACCATGCCTTCACCACGGAAGTGCTGGACAAGGCTGGCAACAGCAGTGGTCAGGGCGCCCCGCTGAACGTGGTGGTGGATACCAGCACGGTCGACGTGAGCATCGGTCATGTGATCGACGCGGTGGGCAGCATTACCGGTGACATCGCGGCCAATGGCGTCACCGATGACACCCGTCCGGAAATCGACGGCAAGGGCAAGGCTGGCGCGACCATTACGGTCTACGATGGCAGCGTTGCGCTGGGCACCACCACGGTGAAACCCGATGGTACCTGGAGCTTCAAGCCGACTACCGACTTGGCCGAAGGTCCGCACAGCCTCAAGGCCGAGTCGAAGGACCTGGCGGGTAACGTCAGCGACTCGTCGACCTTCAACTTCAGCGTCGACACCACGGCGCCGGCCAAGCCGAGCATCGGCGAAGTCATCGACGACGTCGGAGCCATCACCGGTCCGATTGCCAATGGCGGTGTGACCGACGACTCGACGCCGACCCTGACGGGCCAGGCGGAAGCGGGCTCGAAGGTCACCGTCTACGACAACGGCGTGATTCTGGGCACCGTGACCGCAGGCTCGGATGGCAAGTGGAGCTACACGCCGACCACCGGTATCAGCGAAGGCGAACACAAGTTCACCACCGATGCGACCGACAAGGCCGGCAACACCAGTCCGAAGTCCGACGTCTTCACCATTACCACCGACTACACCCCGCCGGATGCCAGCAAGCTGGCCATCACTGGCGTGCTGGACAGCGTGGGTGAGATCACTGGCAACGTGCTCAGCGGCGGCGTTACCGACGACTCGCGTCCGGTGATCAGCGGTACCGGCACGTCCGGCGACACCATCTTCGTGTACGCCAAGGACAGTACCGGCAACCATCAGATCGGTTCTGCGATTGTGGGTAGCGATGGCAAGTGGACAATGCAGCCTGCGACTGCCCTGGTCTCGGGTCTGAACGACCTGACCGCGGTGGAGCGCGATCCAGCCGGCAACTCCACTCAGCCGAGCGCGAAGTACAGTGTCGACGTACAGACGGGCCAACCGCAGGCCCCGGCGATCGAAAGCGTGTTCGATGACGTAGGTCCGTACACCGGCTTCCTGCAGAAAGGCGCCGTAACCGACGACACCCAGCCGACCTTCAAAGGCACCTCGGAAGCTGGCGTCGTCGTCAAGCTGTACGACGGCAACACCCTGATCGGCAGTGCCAAGGCCGATGCTTCGGGCAAGTGGGAAATCATCACCAACATCCTGCCTGATGGCCTGCACAACGTCACCGCCACCGCGACCAATGCGGTTGGTCAGGTCAGCGACCCGACCGGCATCTGGAACTTCAGCACCGACACCAGCAAACCGACCAACGTGACCGGCCTGGTGGTACTGGATGACGTGGGCGCACAGACCGGCCCGCTGCACAACGGCGACACCACTGACGATAACCGTCCGACCTTCAGCGGCAGCGCGGAAGCCGGCGGCAAGGTCATCATCTACGACAATGGCACACCGATCGGCACTGCCACTGTGGGTGACGACGGCAAGTGGAGCCTCACCCCGAGCAGCGACCTGCCCGAAGGCAACCATGCCTTCACCACGGAAGTGCTGGACAAGGCTGGCAACAGCAGTGGTCAGGGCGCCCCGCTGAACGTGGTGGTGGATACCAGCACGGTCGACGTGAGCATCGGTCATGTGATCGACGCGGTGGGCAGCATTACCGGTGACATCGCGGCCAATGGCGTCACCGATGACACCCGTCCGGAAATCGACGGCAAGGGCAAGGCTGGCGCGACCATTACGGTTTACGATGGCAGCGTTGCGCTGGGCACCACCACGGTGAAACCCGATGGTACCTGGAGCTTCAAGCCGACTACCGACCTGGCCGAAGGTCCGCACAGCCTCAAGGCCGAGTCGAAGGACCTGGCGGGTAACGTCAGCGACTCGTCGACCTTCAACTTCAGCGTCGACACCACGGCGCCGGCCAAGCCGAGCATCGGCGAAGTCATCGACGACGTCGGAGCCATCACCGGTCCGATTGCCAATGGCGGTGTGACCGACGACTCGACGCCGACCCTGACGGGCCAGGCGGAAGCGGGCTCGAAGGTCACCGTCTACGACAACGGCGCGATTCTGGGCACCGTGACCGCAGGCCCGGATGGCAAGTGGAGCTACACGCCGACCACCGGTATCAGCGAAGGCGAACACAAGTTCACCGCCGATGCGACCGACAAGGCTGGCAACACCAGTCCGAAGTCCGACGTGTTCACCCTCACCACCGACTACACCCCGCCGGATGCCAGCAAGCTGGCCATCACTGGCGTGTTGGACAGCGTGGGCGATGTCACCGGTAACATCAGCAATGGCGGCGTTACCGACGATTCGCGTCCGGTGATCAGCGGTACCGGCACGTCCGGCGACACCATTACGGTGTACGCCAAGGACAGCACCGATAACCATCGGATCGGTACTGCAATTGTGGACTCGACTGGGCATTGGACGTTGCAGCCCGCGACTGCCCTGGCCTCGGGTCTGAACGACCTGACCGCGGTAGAGTCCGACCCAGCCGGCAATGCCACCGCCCCGAGTGCGAAGTACAGCATCATGCTGGATTCGTCAGCTCCTTCGCATCTCGCGACCATTACTGGGATCAGTGATGACACGGGTGTCTCCGACCATGACTTCATCACCCAGGACCGCACATTGCTGATTAACGGCACAGTCGACGGCGTGCTGCAGTCTGGTGAGAAGGTGCAGTTCTCCGCCGATGGAGGAGCTACCTGGAAGGACGCCACGCTCAGCGATGATCGCCTGCGCTGGTCCTATGACAACACAGCGATATCCTTGATAGATGGCAAGTACATCTTTGAATCGCGTGTTGTCAGCGAGGCGGGTATTGCTGGAGCGGCAACTTCCCAGTCGGTCATCATCGATAACTCCCAGCCGACCAACAAGGTGACTTTCTCCCTGGATCCTGCCAGCGACAACGGCGTGTCCAACACCGATAACATCACCTCGATCATGACGCCAACGATCAACGGTACGGTGCAGGCCGGTAGTCACAAGTTCGAAGACCTCACCGTCACGCTGTTCTGGGACAAGAACGGAAACAACCAGATCGATCCCGGCGAGGACATCTACGGGCAAGGCATCAAGGTCAACAGCGATGGTACCTGGTCCACCGACCTGTGGTCGTTGCACGAAGGCGACTACCTGCTGAAGGCCGTGGTGACGACGGCGTCCGGCGTCACCGCTTCGCCTGGCTATGTTGGCTCGCTGGATGGCAAGAATGACATCCTGACCATCACCAAGGATGCGCCGCAGCACTATTACGGTGCCAAACAGGCGGGCTTTGAATTCGGCTGGGACGTCGTCAACATCGGTGACTTCAACGGCGACGGCTACGATGATCTGCTGGTTTCCGCACGTAACTCCGATACCTTGGGCCGGGTTAACAACGGCGGTGCATGGATCCTGTTCGGCAGCGAGAACGGCTTGCCGGTGCTGGACCAGAACACCATCACCAATCTGAGACCGGACCAGGGCATCTTCTTTGCCGGCGCCTACAACGGCGACATTATGGGTACGGGCATCAATGCGCTGGGTGACTTCAATGGAGATGGCTACAAGGACGTCATCATCTCCTCTCACTGGCCGGACAAGATCTATGTGATCTTCGGCGGGCCGAACGGCAGTTGGGGCAATGGTACGGTGGACCTCGCGACCATCGATGCTGGCGACAACACGCATGGTTTCGTGATCCGTAACGCGGGCGTCAACCCTAACAACCCCTCCGCGCCGGGCTTTGACAGCTGGAACGGTGTTGGTGTGGGCGGTGGCGGCGACTTCAATGGCGATGGCTACTCGGACCTGTTGTTCGGCAACCGCGAGGCGGGCCCGAATAACAGTGGTGCTGGTTACGTTCTGTACGGCGGCGCCGGCGTCAACAAGAACATCGCCATGGATTGGAGCAACCCGGCCACTGGTACCGGCTCCAACCAGACCTGGGCGCACTTCCCGGCTGGCGTGAACGGCACGATGATCATCAACTCGTTCACTGGTACGGTCACCAACTCGTCGCAGGTGAATGGAGTCGATCTGGGTGACTCGATCAACAATGTCGGCGATGTCAACGGCGACGGTATCGACGATTTCGTGATCGCCGACCCCCGTGCCAACAACATCATGTCGCAGGGCTACGGCGCTTCTGCGGGTACCGCCTACCTGGTCTATGGCAAGGAAGGTAGTTTGGGGGCTTCCCTCGACCTGAAGAACCTGACTCTGGATCAAGGCATCCGCATCAATGCGCAGCACTACGAATGGCTTGGCTCGACACGCCAGGACTACTCGACCAACACCATCACCGCGTTGGGCGATATCAACGGCGATGGCATTGGTGACTTTGCGATCAGTGCACCTTACTCGGAGCCGGGCGACCCGGGTCGCGTGTGGGTCATCTATGGCAAGGCGGGTGGCTACACCAGCGATATCAACCTGGATGCATTGAATACCGTCGGTGTGCCGTCGCAGTTCAACACCAACCCGACCTTCGACTCCAGTGTCGGCTCGCTCATCCTCAACGAGAAGGCGACCTACAACTCGGCCACTGGCAAGTGGACGCAGAGCACCGTAGACGAATGGTTCGGCGTCAGTATCCGCGCAGGTGGCGATATCAACGGCGACGGCATTGATGACTTCATCATTGGTGCGCGTTATGCCGATCGCCCTGGTATGGGTAATGGCGATAACGCCGGTGCGGTCTATGTGGTCTATGGCACCGAGCATGGTCTGCCAGCCATCTGGTCGATCAAGGACGTTGTCAACGATCCGAGCAAGGGCTTCGTGCTGTATGGCGAAGGTGCCGGCTATGAACTGGGCAACGGCGTGGCCATGGGCGACTGGAACGGCGACGGCATGGCGGATATCGCCACCGGTGCCTACAACGCCGACTTCACTGCCAACGACTCGGGAGCGATGTATGTCTACTACTCCTCCTCCGACTCGTTCACCAAGAAGTACACCAATGGTGATGATTACCTGGTGGCGGATGGCAAGGACGACCATGGCAACCCGGTCAATGACTACCTCCTGGGCGGAGCTGGCAATGACACCATCGTCAACATTGGCACGATGGACTATGCCAACGGCGGCGAGGGCAATGACTTCATCCATATCGTCAGCACCGATTTCCTCGGTGTTAACGGCGGCTCGGGCACCGACACCCTGGTGTTCGATGGCCAAGGTCTGGACATCAACCTGTCGGTCATGAAGACCAAAGTGATCAGCTTCGAAAAGTTCGACCTGGGGCACGGTGGCAATAGCCTGACGGTCAAGCTGGACGACGTGCTGCGGATGGGTGAAGCCGATCTGATGTTCAAGGACGGCAAGAAGCAACTGGTGGTCAATGGCGACACCAGCGGCACTGTCGACCTGGTCAAGACCGGTGTCACCTGGACCGAATCGAGTGCCACCGGCAGCGATGGCCACGCCTACAAGGTGTACAGCTCGGGCACTGGCGAGCTGTGGGTCGAGGACCACGTTCAGGTGCACATGATCGCCTAAGCCCAGGCTGGAGCGTGGAGTTGTCCACGCTCCAGCCCCATCTCCCGTTCAATTGCAAACCTCGCCGTGCAAGCGGCGAGGGCTTGGAGAGTATTTCAAATGGTATTTTCTCTTTTCACCCCCCTGCACAAAGGCGCCAGCCTCAGTGCCCTGGTGGTGGCTCTGGGTTTCGCTTCGGCTGCCCTGGCACAAAACGATTCCATCTACGGCAATACCTACAGCCCGGTTCCCAATGCGGTGCCGGAGCAGGCTCAAGTCGTGCTCTATCGCGCCATCGGCGAAGGCCGTGAGGCCAATCACGTTTATGTCGATGGTGAACTACAAAGCGCGCTGATGCCGGGTGGCTTCACCGTGTTCTGTCTCGCACCCGGCCGTCACTCGCTAGAGACCTACGAAGGCGATGCGCCGTTGTATGCAGGCAAACGCAATCCCAATACCTACGCCGAGTTCACTGGAGGCAAGAGCTACTTCCTCAAGGCCTCGGCCAGTGCCACCAGCAAGGTCCCCTCAGCACTCGTTCGTTCGACAGCTGAGCAGGAACTGCAAGGCCTGCGCCAGCAGACCCACATACTCAATCGTGCTAGCGCCGCCGTGCCCTGCCAGACTGCGACCAAGCTGAGTCTGCGCAGCGATGTGTTATTCAACTTCGGTAAGAGTTCCTACAACGATCTCACTGCGCAGGGCCATGCGGAGCTGAACAAGATCGCCCAGCAGATCAGCAGCCAGACTCAGTCTATCGAGAGCATCGAGGTAGTGGGCCATGCCGACCCGATCGGCAATGCCCGGGCCAACCAGCGTCTTTCGTTGGCGCGTGCCGAAACCGTTCGCCGCGCATTGCTTGAACTGGGTATCCAGAGCGATCTGGTGCAGGCCAGCGGGCGTGGTAGCAGCGAGCCGGTTGTGCAGTGTGATAGCGGCTCGCGTAAGCAGCGCATTGCCTGCAACGCTCCCAATCGTCGAGTCGAATTGGTGATTCGCGGTGCGCGTGGCGACACCTAAGAGGTAATCCCGTCTCCGCCGGGACCGGGCTTTGCCTGGTCCCGGCGGTTCTGTTCTGCCCTTCTTTCCTCCCTCGCGGCGCTTGCCGACCCGTCCCGTCTCCGCTCGTTCCTACAGCCGTTTCTGCCCAGATAGCAATTTCGATATCCCGGTCTGTCGGTAGACAGAAAGATACGTCAGAGCAATCAGGCTTTTCCTATGCCGCGCGAAACGGGCCGTTTCTACCATGCGCATGCCTTTTCTTCCTCATCGTAGGTGCATTGATGAATCCCTCTGCGTTATCCCCTTCCGCCACCGTGGATCTGGGCGCTTCTTCCGAGAACGACAGTCTGCTGGCGGGGGTGCAATGGTTCTGCGCCCATTACGACAAGCCGGCGACCCTCGAGTCCCTGTACGCCGGTCTGCCACGCGGCCAGCGCCTGAAGCCGAGCCTGGTGGTGCGCATGCTGGAGCAAGCTGGCATCGGTGCCGGCTGGGTCAAGCGCCGTCCGGCTGAGCTGTCGTCCTACCTGTTTCCGCTCATGCTGCTGTTCAAGAATGGTGAGGCACGCATCCTGGTGGCTCGTCGCGGCGAACAGTTCGAGCTGGTAGTGCCTGAGGCGGGCGGCGGCACCATGACTCTGAGCGCGGAGGAACTGCAGGAAAACTACCTAGGCTATGCGCTGCTGGTACGGCCGAAGGCTGCCCCGGATGCGCGTACGGAGATCCCTCAGGGGGAGGGCCAGACACACTGGCTGTTCTCCACCTTGTGGAGTTATCGCCGCTATTACTACAGCGCGGCACTGGCGACCTTTCTGATCAACATCCTGGCGCTGTGCAGCACATTTTTCATCATGAACGTGTACGACCGCGTCGTACCCAACCAGGCCTTCGTCACACTCTGGTCGCTGGCAATCGGCGTGATGGTGGCGATCGGTTTCGAGTTCACTTCGCGGCAGACCCGTGCCTACCTGCTCGATTCCGCCGGCAAGAAGGCCGACCTGATCCTCGGTGCCAAGCTGTTCCGTCAGCTGATGGAGGTGCGCCTGGAGCACAAGCCTGCGTCGGCCGGCTCCTTCGCCAACCAGTTTCGCGAATTCGAGTCGGTGCGGGACTTCATAACCTCCGCTTCACTGGCGACGTTGGCGGACCTGCCGTTCTGCCTACTGTTCATCTTTGTATTGTTCCTGATCAGTGGCCCGCTGGCATTAGTGCCCCTGGGGGCGATGATCGTGCTGCTGGCCGTCTGCACCTACATCCAACTGCCGCTGTCGCGCCTGATGAAGGAAAACCTGCGTGAGGCTTCTCAGAAACACGGGTTGCTGATCGAGGCCATTGAAGGCGTTGAGACGCTGAAAGCAACCCATGCCGAGGGCAGCATGCAGCGACGCTGGGAAGATTTCAGCGCGCAGCTGGCAGCCTCGTCGATCAAGACCAAGGCGCTGTCGAACCTGGCCAGTAACTCCATATCGCTGATCAGCCAGATGACCACCGTGGTGCTGGTGCTGTGGGGCGTTTACCGGATTGCCGACGGAGACCTGACCCAGGGAGCACTGATCGGGACCGTCATGCTGACCAGCCGTGCCATTGGGCCGCTGGCCAGCGCAGTAGGCCTGGCGGTGCGTTACCAGCAGGCGAAAACCGCCTTGAAGTCGCTGAACCAGTTGATGGAAATCCCGACGGTTCGTGAGAACAGCCGCCGTTATCTGCAGGCACCGAAGGACGCGACCCTGTCGCTGCGTCGTGTGAAGTTCCATTACCCGGCGCCGCCAATGCAGCCCGCGCCGACTGTGCTGAACAACATCAGCCTGAATATCAAGCACGGCGAGCGTGTTGCCATCGTCGGCAGCATCGGCAGTGGCAAGTCCACCCTGCTGCGAGTGCTGGCCCGGCTGTACCAGCCAGTGGAAGGCCAGGTGTTGATGAATGGCATCGACGCCGAGCAGATCGATCCGGCGGACTGGAGCGCGGCGGTGGGCTTTGTCGGGCAGGACGCGCGGCTGTTCTACGGCTCGTTGCGGGAAAACCTGCTGATTGGCAACCCGTCGGCGACCAGTGAGGAATTGATTCACGTCGTGCAGTTGACCGGCCTGGCTTCCGTGGCCAGCAGCCATCCGCTGGGGTTCGATCGTCCGGTGGGGGAAATGGGGCAGGCGTTGTCCGGTGGCCAGCGGCAACTGGTTGCTCTGGCGCGTTCGCTGTTGCTGCACCCGCAGGTGCTGCTGCTGGATGAACCCACCAGCGGCATGGATATGCAGACCGAGCGCATGTTCCTGCAACGCCTGGAACAGGCTACGCAAGGCCGCACGCTGGTGGTGGTGACCCACCGGTTCTCGCTGCTGGAGCAGATCGATCGGCTGATCGTCCTGGATGCCGGCCAGATCGTTGCCGACGGTCCCAAGGACGAAGTGCTGCGCGCTCTGCAATCCAACCAAACCCCGACCGAGCCGAGCAAGGCTGCGGTCCACTCCTGACGAGCCCAACATGACTGATTCCCCAATCAAGGTCCCGGTAGCGCCAACGGGCGCGTCGCCGAACGTGCCGGCCGCCAAGAGTGAAACTAAAGCGGTTGCATCCTATGCCAAGGAAGTAGCGCGCCTGCGTGAAAACGACATGGCCTATGTAGAAGACCTACAGGCGGCACTGATCTCCCAGAAAACCACGGCGAGCACGATTCTCCTGCTGCTGATCGGGGTGATTTTCTGCGGAGCGTTGGTCTGGGCCTACTTTGCCCGCGTCGAGGAGATCACCCGCGGCGAGGGCAAGGTGATCCCCTCCAGTCGTGAGCAGGTCATCCAGAGCCTGGAGGGCGGCATCCTCGAGCAGATGAATGTTCGCGAAGGCGATGTGGTGCAAGCCGGCCAGGTGCTCCTGAAAATCGACCCGACCCGGGCCGGCGCGAGTTTCCGCGAGACTGAGTCCAAGGTGCTGGCACTGAAGGGCCAGTTGGCTCGCCTGCGTGCCGAGGCCTATGGGCAGAAGCTGAGTTTCCCGGCGGACGTGCAGGCGGTTCCGTCGATCGTCGACTCCGAGACCGAAGCCTATAACGCCCGCCGGCAGATGCTCGACGAAGGCCTTTCCGGATTGCAGAAGAGCCTGGCACTGGCGGAAGGCGAGTTGAAGGTGTCGGAGCAGCTGGCCAAGAAAGGTCTGATCTCGGATGTCGAGATCCTGCGCATGCGCCGTGCAGCCAACGAACTGCGTATCCAGATGAGCGAGCGGCGCAACAAGTACCGCTCGGACGCCAACGCCGATCTGACCCGCACGGAAAGCGAACTCGCCCAGTCCGTCGAGAACCTCGCCGGACGCGAGGATGTGATGAAGCGCACCACGATCACTTCGCCGATGAAGGGCATCGTGAAAAACGTGCGGGTGAACACCATCGGCGGCGTGATCCGGCAGGGCGACGACATCATGGAGATCGTCCCGCTGGAGGACCAGTTGCTGGTGGAAGCGAAGATCCTGCCTGCCGACGTTGCCTTCCTGCGCCCCGGCCTGCCCGCAACCGTGAAGATCTCGGCTTATGACTACGCCATCTATGGCGGCCTCAAGGGCAAGGTCGAACTCATCAGTCCCGACACCATCAAGGATGACGAAAAGGCTCGCCAGGGGCGCCCGGATACCTATTACCGAGTGCTGATCCGAACCGACCAGGCCGAACTGGTCAAGGGCGAGAAGCATTTCCCGATCATTCCGGGCATGACCGCGATCGCGGACATTCGCACCGGCGAAAAAACCATCCTGGATTACCTACTTAAGCCCGCGCTCAAAGCACGCGAGGCGTTCCGCGAGAGATGATGAAATGAAACCGCGTAAACCCCTGAAGCTCGGCCGCAAGCGCGCCTGGCTCAATGGCTCGGCACTTGCCGTCGCTCTGGCTTCCCTTTCGACCGTTTCAGCTCCTGCTGCAGTGGCGGCCGATGATGATGGCGAGTTGCTGAGTTTCCAGACCAAGCCTGCCGCGAGTGTCGCTACGACTGCCAAGCCTGCTGCCACGTCGTCGGTGGCGGCCGGTCCTGTCGAGACGGTCGTCTCCGCGCGCGCCGCTCCTGCGCCGGCCGCTGCCGACAAGAAGGTCCTGGCCTCCAGTGCGTTGGACCTGTCCTTGCCGGCTGCCCTTGCCAGCAATTCGAGGTCGGCGGTTGGTGCCGATGGTGCTCCGGCGCAGGGTGCCGACCTGCAACTGTCGACCCTCGAGTACCTGCGTAACATGGTCGGCATCGCCCTGAGCATCAGTCCGGAGATGAAGCAGGCGTCTGCCTCGCTGGATGCTGCGCACAGCGATGTGGACCAGGCGAAGGGCGCACGCTGGCCGCAGGTGCAGGTAGGGCTGAATTCGCCGACCATCCGCTCCAAGAAGCAGGATGGTGAGGGTGATGGTTCGGGGACGTCCATTCAGGTGGTGACGCCGGTCTATGACTTCGGTGCCATCAGCAACACCATCGACAGCCGCAGCAAGACGGCGAACGCTCAGGAGCAAGCCGTGGAGCAGGCGAGGGTCACGGTCGCCTATAACACGGTTGCCTCTCTGCTGGAGCTCAGCCATCAGCAGGAAGCGCTGGTCGCGACCGATCGCTATGTGTCGCGCATGCGTGAACTGGTGGACATGCTGTCGCAGATTTCCCAGGTCGACCCGGGGCGGCGCAGTGAAGTCGTGCAGGCGCGCGCTCGTCTGCTCCAGGCCGAGACTTCTCGCGCCAACGTGCAGGCCAAGCTGCAGCAAGTGAAGACCAGCCTGGCCAAGTTGGTCGGTGAGGACGTGGTGGTTCCTGCCAGTGTGAAATGGGAGTGGACGCGGATGAACCTGGAGCGAGCCCTCAGCGAGATGCAGGAAAGCCCGGCGATTCAGCAGGCCCGTTGGGAAATGGACGCCGCCCGCGCGAACGCGGAGTCCGTCAAGTCCTCGCAGCTTCCGGCACTCAACTGGGTAATCGGACGCAACACCGGCAATGACGTGTTGAGTAACAACGAGCCGTGGTCCACCGGACTCGCCGTACAGTGGAACGCTTTCCAAGGCGGCTCGGGGAGAGCCGCTCAGCGTGCCGCTTACCAGCGCGCCGATGCTGCCGAACAGAAGATGGAGACTGCTCGTCGGGAAGCGGAGTATCAAATTCGCAATCTGGCAGAGCAGCGTGATCTCGCCGTGTCCCGGATTGGCGAGTTCGACTCCTTGCTGGCGGAGTCCGACAGCGTGCGCAAGATGTTCTATGACCAGTGGTACCACCTGGGCAAGCGCACCTTGCTGGATGTGCTGATTGCGGAGAACGACTATTACTCGGGTCAGGTACAGTCGATCGACAACTTCTATGCCAGCAAGTCGGCCGACCTGCAGATTCGCTCGGAAGCCAGTGGACTGCTTGCATGGCTTGCCATGGGCGAGGATCGCACGGCTGTGCAACGGTGATTGCGGGGGGCTTGCCGGCCCTCGCCAACCATGGTCTGTCCGTGAAGAGATGCGCCTCTTTGGTAACGAAGAGGCGCTTTCGTTTCCGAGGGGCGGCGCCGTATGACAAACAGAATGGCAAAGCGGATTGCGGTCCAGGCGAGACTTATCCGGAAACAACCTGCATTGATTGAGCGCAGCAAATTGCTCCAGTGCGGCGATATGTCGCAACGCGAAATGCCCCATTCGCTCCCTCGAAAATATCCCTGAGTGCAACATTGATCGAGGCCCTGCCCGAACGTGTGCCGGCCCCTCTCGCGGTACTTCACTTTGTCCTGCAGCCCCTTTGTTACGGCATCTGCAGCCCTTTAGACGCAGATGGATAACTGCTCTGGGCGCGGGGCTGGATGGCTGATTTCGACCGTTTGGTCGTGCTGGGAACGCTTCGGACTGTTTCCTGGTTTGAGAAAATATCTTGTTAAAAATGGGGGGCTGGGGCCTTGAAAGGCGTTTCTGAAATGCTTTGTAATACCCGCCGTCCATTTCCTACCCCCAAATCGCTGAGTCGCACTGACGCAGATCATTGCCAGTGTTCACCCTTCGGTGCAGCGGCATAACAACAGGGGGCTGCCATCGGTGGGCTCCTGTCATCTGTCGAGTCGGGCAATCCGCTCGTGCAATCGGTGTGCGACGCGCGTGCTTTTACGAGCCGCCAGTCCAGACACCACACGCTGAATACTCACGGAACGAATCAGCTGACGAAATCGGTTTCGCATCGCGAAGACCGGGCGACTTCCCTTTGCCTGGAATCCTTGCGGCCGCATTCGTGAATCCATGACAGCCCTGGCAGGCGACCTGGAAAGGTCGCGGGTAACGAGTCGTCGAGCGATGCGTGGCGAAGGCTCGTGGGCGGTGAAGCGATTTTCATCCACTAAGGCCGCAAGATGAAAAAAGAGCAGTACACAGGATTTTTGAAGAGACTGGCGTGGCTGCCGATGCTGATGCTCGGTGGTTGCAACATGGCGCTGTTCGACCCGAAAGGGCAGGTTGGCGCCGACGAGAAGTCCCTGATCATCACGGCAACCCTGCTGATGCTGATCGTGGTGGTGCCGGTCATTCTGATGACCCTCGGGTTCGCCTGGAAATACCGGGCTTCGAACACCAAGGCCACCTACATGCCGGACTGGTCGCACTCGACCAAGATCGAGCTGGTGGTATGGCTGGTTCCCTGCCTGATCATCGCCGTGCTCGGCTGGATCACCTGGGAGAGCACCCACAAGCTGGACCCGTACCGTCCGCTGGACTCCGAGGTCAAGCCGGTGACCATCCAGGCCATCTCGCTGGACTGGAAGTGGCTGTTCATCTACCCGGAACAGGGTATCGCCACCGTCAACGAAATCGCCTTCCCGAAAGACACCCCGGTGAACTTCCAGATCACCTCGGATTCGGTGATGAACTCGTTCTTCATCCCGCAGCTGGGTAGCCAGATCTACTCCATGGCCGGGATGCTGACCAAGCTGCACCTGATCGCCAACGAAGAAGGCGTGTTCGACGGCATCTCCGCGAACTACAGCGGCGGCGGTTTCTCGGGCATGAAATTCAAGGCCATCTCCACCTCCGAGCAGGGCTTCCAGGATTGGGTTGCGAAGGTCAAGGCCTCGCAGCAGACCCTGAACCTGGAGCAGTACCCGGAGCTGGTGAAGCCGACCGAGAACGTCCCGGCCACCTACTTCGCCACCGTCAGCCCCGAGCTGTTCTCCCACGTGCTGAACAAGTGGGAACACGCTGGCCATGCGATGGCCAAGGCCCATGAGGCCAAAGAGCAGGCCGAGAAGGGCGAGCACGGCGAAGCGCATGAAGAGGCCGCCATGGCAGGCCACGACATGAGCAACATGCAAGGCATGCAGGGCATGCAAATGAATCCGAGCCAGGAGTAACCGCAGATGTTCGGGAAACTGACACTGTCGGCCGTGCCGTATCACGAGCCGATCATCGTCATCACGCTGGCTGTCGTCGCCCTGTTGGGCCTCGGCGTGTTCGGCGCGATCACTTACTACCGCAAGTGGACCTACCTGTGGACCGAATGGCTGACCTCCATCGACCACAAGAAAATCGGCGTGATGTACATCATCGTCGCCCTGATCATGCTCCTGCGCGGCTTCGCCGACGCCATCATGATGCGCGGCCAGCTCGCGCTGGCTGAAGGCGCCAACCACGGCTACCTGCCGCCGGAACACTACGACCAGATCTTCACCGCTCACGGCGTGATCATGATCATCTTCATGGCCATGCCCTTCATGACCGGTCTGATGAACCTGGCCGTGCCGCTGCAGATCGGCGCACGCGACGTGGCGTTCCCCTTCCTGAACTCCCTGAGCTTCTGGCTGCTGGTCGTCAGCGCCATGCTGGTGAACGTCTCCCTGGGCCTGGGCGAATTCGCCCGCACCGGCTGGGTCGCCTACCCGCCGCTGTCCGAGCTGGCCTACAGCCCGGGCGTGGGTGTGGACTACTACATCTGGGCGCTGCAGATATCGGGTATGGGGACCTTGCTGACCGGCATCAACTTCCTGGTGACCGTGTTCAAGATGCGCACCCCCGGCATGAAGCTGATGCAGATGCCGATCTTCACCTGGACCTGCACCTTCGCCAACATCCTGATCGTTGCGTCGTTCCCGATCCTGACCGCGGCCCTGGGCCTGCTGTCGCTGGACCGTTACTTCGACATGCACTTCTTCACCAACGAGCTGGGCGGCAACGCCATGATGTACATCAACCTCTTCTGGGCCTGGGGCCATCCTGAGGTGTACATCCTGATCCTGCCGGCTTTCGGTATCTTCTCCGAAGTCACCGCGACCTTCGCCGGCAAGCGCATGTTCGGCTACACCTCGATGGTGTGGGCGAGCGCCGCGATCACCTTCCTCGGCTTCACCGTTTGGCTGCACCACTTCTTCACCATGGGGTCGGGCGGCGACGTCAACGGCTTCTTCGGCGTTGCGACCATGCTCATTTCCATCCCGACCGGGGTGAAGCTGTTCAACTGGCTGTTCACCATCTACCGTGGCCGCCTGCGCTTCGACACCCCGATCCTGTGGACCCTGGGCTTCATCGTAACCTTCACCATCGGTGGCATGACCGGCGTTCTGCTGGCCATCCCGGGCGCTGACTACCTGCTGCACAACAGCCTGTTCCTGATCGCCCACTTCCACAACACCATCATCGGTGGTGCGGTGTTCGGCTACCTGGCCGGCTTCGTCTTCTGGTTCCCGAAAGCCTTCGGCTTCAAGCTGGACGAGAAGTGGGGCAAGCGTTCCTTCTGGTGCTGGCTGGTCGGCTTCTACATGGCCTTCATGCCGCTTTACATCCTCGGCTTCATGGGCATGACCCGTCGCCTGAACCACTACGACAACCCGATGTGGAAGCCGTATCTGGTCGTGGCCTTCTTCGGCGCCGTGCTGATCTTCTTCGGTATTGCCTGCCAGCTGATCCAGCTGCTGGTGTCGATCAAGAACCGCAAGGCTCTGGCCGACCTGACCGGCGACCCGTGGGGCGGCCGTACCCTGGAGTGGTCCACTTCCTCGCCGCCGCCGTACTACAACTTCGCCGAACTGCCGAAGGTCAACGACATCGACGCGTTCCACGACATGAAGCAGACCGGTACCGCGTACCGCAAGCTGCCGGCCTACGCACCGATCCACATGCCGAAGAACACCGCCGCTGGCTTCTCCATCGCCGTGTTCGCCTTCCTCTTCGGCTTCGCCGCCATCTGGCACATCTGGTGGCTGGTGGGTGTTGGCTTCGTCGGCATGATCGCTTCGGTCATCGTGCGCAGCTACATCACCGACGTGGACTACTACGTCCAGCCGGATGAGATCGAGCGCATCGAGAACGCCAACTTCCAGAAACTCGCCACCGCGCAGCAGGTATAAAACCATGTCGACGGCAGTACTGAATCAACACGTGGTTGATGCGCACCAAGCGGCGCAAGACCACGCTCACCATGACGAGCACGCCCACGACAGCGGCGGTATGACGGTATTCGGCTTCTGGCTGTACCTGATGACCGACTGCATCCTGTTCGCGAGCGTCTTCGCCACCTACGCCGTGCTGGTCAACCACACGGCCGGCGGCCCGAGCGGCAAGGACATCTTCGAACTGCCCTACGTGGCCGTCGAAACCGCGATCCTGCTGATCTCCTCCTGCACCTACGGCCTGGCCATGCTGGCCGCGCACAAGGGTGCCAAGGGCAAGGCCATCGCCTGGCTGGGCGTGACCTTCCTCTGCGGCGCCGCGTTCATCGGCATGGAACTCAACGAGTTCCATCACCTGATCGTCGAAGGCTTCGGCCCGAGCCGCAGCGCCTTCCTGTCGTCCTTCTTCACCCTGGTTGGCATGCACGGCCTGCACGTAAGTGCCGGCCTGCTGTGGATGCTGGTGCTGATGGCGCAGATTGGCACTCGTGGCCTGACCGCGCAGAACAACACCCGCATGATGTGCCTGAGCCTGTTCTGGCACTTCCTGGACATCGTCTGGATCTGCGTCTTCACCGTCGTCTACCTGATGGGGGCTCTGTAATGTCCGCTGCTGCACATCATCACGACTCCCACGGCGCCCACGGCCACGACTCCCACGGTGCCGGCCACGGCAGCCTGGGCTCGTACGCCATCGGCTTCGTGCTCTCGGTGATCCTCACCGCTATCCCGTTCTACATGGTCATCGACGGTGGCTTCTCGCGTCACGCCACCCTGCTGACCATGGTGATCCTGGGCCTGGTCCAGGTCGTCGTGCACCTGATCTGCTTCCTGCACATGAACTTCTCCTCGGAAGGCCGCTGGAACGTCATGGCATTCATCTTCACCGCCATCATCATCCTGCTGGTGGTCGGTCTGTCGCTGTGGATCATCTACACCGCAGACACCCTGATGATGCCGATGCCCTGAGGGCCGATGCCGTGAAACTCAAGCGTTATCTCCTGGTCGCCAAGCCGGGCATCATCTTCGGAAACCTGATCGCGGTGGCGGGGGGATACTTCCTCGCCGCTCGCGGCAGCGTTGACCCGATGCTGCTGCTGGCCACCGTGATCGGCCTGTCCCTGGTCGTTGCCAGCGGTTGTGTATTCAACAACTGCATCGACCGCGACATCGATCGCTTCATGGAGCGTACCCGCAGCCGTGTCACCGTGACCGGGCAGATCTCGCTGAAGGCCGCCCTGGCCCATGGCGTGGTCCTCGGCGCGGCGGGCTTCGGCCTGCTGGCGTGGAAGACCAACATGCAGGCAACCCTGCTCGCTGCGTTCGGCTTCTTCGTCTACGTCGTGCTCTACAGCCTCTGGCTCAAGCGCGCCTCGGTCTACGGCACACTGGTCGGCAGTCTCTCCGGAGCCATGCCGCCAGTGGTGGGCTACTGCGCTGCCAGCGGTCACTTCGACATGGGCGCGGCGGTGCTGCTGCTGATCTTCTGCCTCTGGCAGATGCCGCACAGTTACGCCATCGCGATCTTCCGCCTCAACGACTATCGCGCCGCCGGGATTCCCGTGCTGCCGGTGGAGCGGGGCATCGAAGCGACCAAGAAGCAGATCCTCTATTATGTGCTGGCCTTTGGTCTGGCGACCCTGCTGCTGACCGTCACCGGCTTCGCCGGCTACGGTTACCTGGTAGTGGCACTGGCCGTCAGTGCCTGGTGGCTGTTCATCGCGGTGAAAGGCTTCAGTGCCGAAGACGATCGCCGCTGGGCCCGCCAGTTGTTCGCCTTCTCCATCATCGCGATCAGCGTGCTGAGCCTGATGATGTCCATCGACTTCCAGGCCATCCCGGCCCAGTCGATGCTGGCGGCGCTGTAAGGCCGTTCTGCTGCAACGAAAAAGCCGCCCCTCGGGGCGGTTTTTTTGTGCCAAGCATTCCTCGGCAATGAAGCTTTTTGTAGGAGTGAGCTTGCTCGCGAACCGTCCCAGCTTAGGAACTGCCGGGAGGAGCGTTCGAGCAGTCTCGCTCCTACAGGGGCTCTGCGTACAAAAAAGGGCGGATACCTCGCAGTATCCGCCCTTCGTCTTTCATTGCTGGATCAATGCAGCTTCAAGCGCGGCTCCGTGCTTCGCCCGATCCGGTCCGCGATCATCAGCAACGCCGTGCGGAACGGCCCGTACAACGCCATCTGGTGCATGCGGTACAACGACACATAGAACATCCGCGCCAGCCAGCCTTCCAGCTTCACGCTGCCCATCAGGTTGCCCATCAGGTTGCCGACAGCACTGAAGCGCGACAGCGAGATCAGCGAGCCGTAGTCGGTGTAGCGGTACTCCGGCAGCGGCTTGCCATCGAGCCTCGCGACCAGCGCCTTGGCCAGCAGCGAAGCCTGCTGGTGCGCGGCCTGGGCGCGCGGCGGCACGGTGCGTTCGCTGCCATCGCCCATCGGGCAGGCGGCGCAGTCACCGAAGGCGAAGATGTTGTCGTCGCGGGTGGTCTGCAGAGTGGAGCGCACCACCAGCTGGTTGATGCGATTGGTCTCCAGCCCGTCGATCTCCTTGAGCAGGCTCGGCGCACGAATGCCCGCCGCCCAGACTTTCAGACTCGCCGGAATGAACTCGCCTGCTGCCGTGCGCAGGCCGTCAGCCGTCACTTCCTGCACTGCCGAACCAGTTGCGACGCGCACGCCGAGTTTCTCCAGCGTCTGGTGCACCGGCTGGCTGATGCGCTCGGGCAGCGCCGGCAGCACACGTGGGCCGGCCTCGATCAGGGTGATGCGCATGTTCTGCGGCTGGATGCCGGTCAGCCCGTAGGCCGCCAGTTCCTGCGCGGCGTGGTGCAGCTCGGCGGACAATTCGACACCAGTGGCACCGGCGCCAACGATGGCGACGCTGATCTGATCGTCCTTGTCCTGCCCGGCGTGGGCGCGCAGGTAATGAGTGAGTAACTGCTTGTGGAAGCGCTCGGCCTGCTCGCGGGTATCCAGGAAGATGCAGTGATCCGCGGCCCCGGCGGTGCCGAAGTCGTTGGTGGTGCTGCCGATGGACAGGACCAGCGTGTCGTATTCCAGACTGCGCGCAGGCACCAGTTCTTCGCCCTGCTCATCGAGCGTGGCAGCGAGCTGAATGCGCTTGCTTGCGCAGTCCAGGCCATCGAGGCGGCCGAGCTGGAATTCGAAGTGGTTCCATTTCGCCTGGGCGACATAGTTCAGCTCATCCTCCGAGGAGTTGAGCGAGCCGGCGGCGACTTCGTGCAGCAGGGGTTTCCAGATGTGGGTGAGGTTGGCGTCGACGAGGGTGACTCGCGCGCGGCCTTTCTTACCCAGGGTGCGGCCGAGACGGGTCGCGAGCTCCAGCCCGCCGGCGCCGCCGCCGACGATCACGATACGATGGGACATGTTGCATTCTCATAGCTTAAGGAATCCTGTATCGGCCCGTGGCGGCACGGCGCTCACGCAAGGTAGGCCAGGAGGCGGCTCAGCAAACCCAGGGCGATGACTACCGCGAGCAGGCCTCCCATCATCAGCCAGGGTTTGAACGGCGCGCGTTCGACCTGGTGCACGGGGGAGCTGAGGTAGTGATCGACCTTCTGCTGGTCTTCGGGGCTCAGGCGACTGGGCATGGGCGGCCTCCGTTTATAATGTCGAGCATTCTAGTAGGGCTTGGGCGGCCTCTCAATGCGCCGCCGATCAATGCAGCATTGCATGAGCGCCTATTTACAGGCCGACGCCCATGTCGAAAAGGATGCTTCGGCCCAGGCTGCCGCGCAGGAAATCCGGCGCGTCACTGTGGGCGAACAGCACGCGGGCAAAAGTCGGCCCGACCACCGACAGCGAGCGCCAACCCTGGCGCAGGTACTCGGTGGGCGGCGGAAATGGCGTGTTGAAATCGGGCGTCTCGCGCTTGAGGCTGACGAAGGCGAGCAGGTCCAGCTCGCGCGGGTCGATGCCGCGCTCGGTGTAGTTGTGTGCCTTCTTGCGCAAAGTAGGCGCGAGGCGCGCCTGCAGCTCCGCGCAGGGAATCCGCCGTGGTCGCTGCTCTCGGCGAATCAGCTGGTTGAGGCTCTGGGCCATGCGCCGGCGCAGCAGTTCTTCCTTCCATTCCTCGTTGAGCCGGCGGCCCTGGTCGAGCACGAAGAACACCTCGAAGGTCGCGTCGCGGAACAATACGTCCGGCGGCTGCTGGGGCGGCGCAACGAAGTCTTCCTGGCGATACGGTACCTTGAGCGCCTGCAGCAGTCGCTGGCAGGCCCAGCACTCCCGTTCCCACTTGCGGGCATTGGAGAGGAAATCGTTGGCTTGTTCCGCCTGGCGCGTCAGCAGGCGCAGATAGTCGGACTCGTTCATGCCTCAAGCATAGTTGCTGCGAAGCGCGGGCGGGTGGCGGGGGCGCGTGTAGACTGTTGCCAATCTTTGATGTTCGGGGCGAGGGGCAAGCGTGAAACGACTGCTGAGTGGGTTTGTGTTGATGATAGTGGCGAGCTTTGCGGTGGCGCAGGAGTCGCCAGCCATCGGTTGGACGCTGCTGGACCAGTTCGACAAACCCTACACGGCGAACGCCGATCTGAAGGTGCTGCTGGTCGCCCACGACATGGCCGGTTCGAAGCTGGTAAAAGCGGCTCTGGCGGATCGTCCGCAGGGTTACCTGGAGTCGCGCAGCGCCGCTTTCGTCGCTGACATCAGCCGCATGCCGGCACCGATCTCGAGCATGTTCGCCATCCCCGCGATGCGCGACTACTCCTATCGCGTGCTGCTCGACCGCGAGCCGCGCGTGGCCAGTCGCTTCCCCGCCACGGCGGATGCGGTGACCTGGTTGCAGCTGGAACAGGGCAAGGTTGTCGCCAGCCATAGCTTCGACTCGGCGGATGCCCTGCGCCAGGCGCTTGAGCGGGGCGCACCGTGATCGCCGCGCAGCTGCTGTCCGAAGAAACTCTCGAACTCGGCTGGGCGATCTACCTGCCCATCGTCGCCTGGGCCATCTGGCGCGCGCCGTGGCTGGAACTGGTCAGCGATTTTCGCCGTCAGCACCTGGTGTTCGGCACGATGCTCGGGCTATTCCTGCTCTGGCTGGTACGGCGGGATTTTGCTTCCGGGGTGTCCTTCCACTTCATCGGCATGACCGCCGTGACTCTGCTGCTGGACTGGCCTCTGGCGATTATCGTCGGGCTCGTCGCACAGGTCGGCCTGTGCCTGATCGACCGCCAGGACTGGGCGGCTATCGGCGTCAACGGCATCCTGCTGATCCTGATTCCGGTGCTGATCACCGAGGTGGCGGCGATCCTCGTCGAGCGCCGGCAGCCGCGCAACCTGTTCGTCTACATCTTCTGCTCGGGCTTTTTCCCCGCTGCGCTGGCCGCGCTGTGCAGCCTGATGCTCGGGCTCGGCCTGTTGTGGATGGACGGGCTGTTCCCGATGCCGCCGTGGATCGAGGACTTCATCGGTTACCTGTGGCTGATCATGTTCCCCGAAGCCTTCATCAACGGCACCATCGTCACCGGACTGGTGGTCTTCTACCCGGACTGGCTGGAGACCTTCAATCGCACGCGCTACCTGCAGGCGCCGTGGAAGGATGACGATGAACCACGTTGATGTTCGGCCATCTGCGAGGCCCATGCCCCCTGTGGCTTGATCCAGGTCAGTTCGGAAACCTCCTACGATCAGGGAAGCTTGGCCCCCCTTCGCAAGGAGATTGCCAATGAGCATTCACAGCTGGGCCGAGCAACGCCTCCACGAACTGCTGGTCGAGGCGGAAGCGTCCGGCCAGGACCCGCAACTGGTCGTGCGTGCACTGCTGAGCGCCGTGGTGCAGGCCAACTCGCAGGTCCGCACACAGGAAGACCTGGGGCATGAACTGCATTTTCTCGCCGACAACCTGGATGAGGAGCGGGACTACGCCTTCATGCGCCCCTGATTGAAAACCCCGCATTCGCGGGCCTTGGCTTTTCTGTAGGAGCGAGCTTGCTCGCGAACGCTTTTTAGGCAGCCTTCGTGATTGGGCGGTCCGCGAGCAAGCTCGTTCCTACAAAGAGTCCTGTGGCCTGAAGTGGCGCACAAAAAAGCCGCCTCTCGAGGCGGCTTTTTCACGGATCAATGCCCGCGCGGCGGCTTTTCCAGATCGCCGGAGAACAGCTCGTCTTCCTGGTTGTCACCGGGAATAGCGTGTTCTTCCGCCGCCCAGGCGCCAAGGTCGATCAGCTTGCAGCGGTGCGAGCAGAAGGGACGGAATTCATTCTTGGCGCTCCATTCAACAGGGGCGCCACAGGTGGGGCATTCCACGGTCAGGGGTTGGCTCATGGTTGTCCTCCACGCAGGCCTAGATAGAACTGATGCAGACGCTCGACCTGCTGGTGCAGGTAGCCGAGGTCGCCATCGTTGAGCAGCACGTCATCCGCGTGCTTGAGTCGGTCGTCGCGCAAGGCCTGGGCCTTGAGAATCGAACGGACCTGTTCTTCGGACACCTTGTCCCGGCGCATGGTGCGCTCCAGTTGCAGGTGCTCGGGGGTATCCACCACCAGCACGCGCTGGGTCATACGGTGCTGTCCGGACTCCACCAGCAGCGGCGAGACCAGGATGGCGTAGGGGGATTGCGCCTGCGCCAGGTTGCTGGCGATCTCCTGGCCGATCAGCGGGTGCAGCAATTGCTCCAGCCAGCGTCGCTCATCCTCTGCCTTGAAGATGCGCTCGCGCAGGGCGGCACGGTTGAGTTGACCGTCCGGCAGCAGCATGGCTTCGCCAAAGCGCTCGACGATCCGCGCCAGGGCAGGGCGGCCGGGTTCCACCACCCAGCGCGCAGCGTGGTCGGCGTCGACCATGTGTATGCCCAGCGAGGCAAAATGCTCGGCGGCGGCGCTCTTGCCACTGCCGATGCCGCCAGTGAGGCCCAGAATCCAGGGTTTCATCGTTCTCCTTTCTGCCGGCCCGGTGGCCGTCACAGGCGCCGAGGGAAGTCGGCGCCGGAGAAGGCTAGCGGAAACCGGCGAACTGCAGATAGGTCGCGGTTATTTGATCACCCCAGAGCAGCGCAATCCAGCCGGCGATGGCCAGATAGGGGCCGAAGGGGATCGGCGTACTGGTTTCGGCGTTGCGCAGGCGCAGCGTGATCACGCCGAGTACGGCGCCGACCAGCGATGACAGCAGGATAGTCAGCGGCAACACCTGCCAGCCGCCCCAGGCGCCGAGCATGGCCAGCAGCTTGAAGTCGCCGTAGCCCATGCCTTCCTTGCCGGTGACCAGCTTGAACAGCCAGTACACCGACCACAGGCTCAGATAGCCGAACACCGCGCCCCAGAGCGCATCGCCCAGATTGGTAAAGAGCCCGAAGTGGTTGACGATCAGCCCCAGCCAGAGCAGCGGCAGCACCAGGGCGTCCGGCAGCAACTGGTGATCGACATCGATCATGCTCATCGCCAGCAGGCCCCAGGTCAGCAGCAACATCGCTCCGGCCTGCCAGCCGAAGCCGTAATGCCAGGCGATGAAGGCCGACAGCACCCCGCAGGCCAGCTCGATCAGCGGATAGCGCTTGCTGATCGGCGCCTTGCACGACGAGCACTTGCCGCCCAGCGCCAGCCAGCTGACCACCGGGATGTTTTCCCACGGTTTGATCTCATGGGAGCAGTGCGGGCATTGGGAGTTGGGCAGCACCAGGTTATAGGTCGGTCGCTTCTCGCCCTCCGGCAGGCCCAGGGTTTCCCGCGCCTGCTGCTGCCAGTCCAGCTCCATCATTCGCGGTAGACGATGGATCACCACGTTGAGGAAGCTGCCGACCAGCAGGCCAAGGAGGGTGACGCAAAAAACAAAGGCCAGCGGGGTGCTGGCCAGAATGTTGATCAGGGACATTAAACGACGGAGCCCAGTTGGAAGATCGGCAGGTACATCGCGATGATCAGGCCGCCCACCAGCACGCCCAACACTGCCATGATCAGCGGCTCCATCAGGGTGGTCAGGTTATCGACGGCGTTGTCGACCTCTTCCTCGTAGAAGGAGGCTACCTTGTCCAGCATGGCGTCGAGGGAGCCGGACTCTTCACCGATGGCTGCCATCTGAATCGCCATGCTGGGGAATACGCCGGTGGTGCGCATGGAGAAGTTCAGCTGGGTGCCGGAGGAGACGTCCTGCTTGATGCGGTAGACGGCATTGCGGAACACCACGTTGCCGGCTGCACCGGCCACTGAGTCCAGCGCTTCCACCAGCGGAACGCCGGCGGCGAAGGTGGTGGCGAGGGTGCGGGCGTAACGGGCGACGGCGGATTTGTAGATGATCTGGCCGATCACCGGGATCTTCAGTACACCGCGGTCCACAGCATCACGGAACTTCTCCGAGCGCCGATGGGCCTGGCCCAGCGCGAACCCGATGCCGAAAAGCACGATCAAGACCACGAACCACCAGGTCTGCAACGCCTCGGAAATGTGGATTACGAACATGGTGAAGGCTGGCAGTTCGGCGCCGAACCCCTGGAATACCGACTGGAACTGCGGCACTACCTTGATCAGCAGGATCGCCGAAACAATGACAGCCACCACGATCACGGCGATTGGGTAGGTCATGGCTTTCTTGATCTTGGCCTTCAGCGACTCGGTCTTTTCCTTGTAGGTCGCCACGCGGTCGAGCAAGGTTTCCAGCGCACCTGACTGCTCGCCGGCGTCGACCAGGTTGCAGTAAAGGTCGTCGAAGTACTGCGGCTTCTTGCGCAGGGAGTTGGCCAGGCTGTTACCGGATGCAACTTCCTGCTTGATCTCCTCGACCAGCTTGCGCATGTTCGGGTTATCGAAGCCCTCGCCGATGATGTCGAAGGACTGCAGCAGCGGCACGCCCGAGCCCATCATGGTGGCCATCTGGCGGGTGAACAGCGCGATGTCCATGGGCTTGATCTTCTTGCCCGCGCTGAGCAGGGACATGCCCTTCTTGCGTACCTTGGTCGGGTTGATGCCCTGCTTGCGCAACTGCGCCTTGATCAAGGCAGTGTTCGCGCCGGAAAGCTCCCCTTTGACCTTCCCGCCCTTGCGGTCCGTGCCTTCCCAGGTAAAGACGCCCATCTTTGCTGCTTTATCCGCCATGGATTAATCCTTGGTCACGCGGTTGACTTCCTCGAGGCTGGTGATGCCTTGCATGGCCTTTAGCAGGCCCGAGGTTCGCAGGTCATTGAAGCCTTCTTTGCGGGCTTGCTCCGCGATCTGAATGGAGTTGCCTTCCTCCATGATAATGCGTTGCAGTGCGGGCGTGATTTTAACCACTTCATAAATACCCAAGCGGCCCTTGTATCCACCCTTGCAATTGTCGCACCCGACCGGCGAATAGAGCTTGAAGGTGCCGATCTTGTCCGCGGGGAAGCCTTCATGGAGGAGCGCTTCCTGCGGCACATCATGTTCTTTCTTGCAGTGCGGGCAAAGTTTGCGGGCCAGACGCTGGGCAATGATCAGGTTGGTCGAAGTCGCCAGGTTGAACGAAGCAACGCCCATGTTCAGCAGGCGGGTCAGGGTCTCCGCGGCGCTGTTGGTGTGCAGCGTCGACATCACCATGTGGCCGGTCTGTGCGGCCTTGATGGCGATTTCGGCGGTTTCCAGGTCGCGGATCTCGCCGACCATGATCACGTCCGGGTCCTGACGCAGGAAGGCGCGAAGCGCCTGGGCGAAGTCCATGCCCTGGCGTGGATTCACGTTCACCTGGTTGATGCCTTCCAGGTTGATTTCCACCGGGTCTTCGGCAGTGGAAATGTTGATGTCCGGGGTGTTGAGAATGTTCAGGCCGGTATAGAGCGACACGGTCTTGCCGGAACCCGTAGGGCCGGTGACCAGAATCATGCCTTGTGGCTGCTTGAGTGCATCCAGATAGAGTTGCTTCTGCGCTTCTTCGTAACCCAGCGCATCGATGCCCATCTGCGCGCTGGAGGAATCGAGGATCCGCATCACGATCTTCTCGCCCCATAGGGTGGGCAGCGTGTTGACGCGGAAGTCGATGGACTTGGACTTCGATACCCGCATCTTGATGCGGCCGTCCTGCGGTTTGCGGCGCTCCGAGATATCCAGGCCGGCCATTACCTTCAGGCGTGCGGAGATGCGGCTGGCCAGCTGGATCGGCGGCTTGGCGGTTTCATGCAGCATGCCGTCGGTACGGAAGCGGACGCGGTAAATCTTCTCGTAGGGCTCGAAGTGCAGGTCGGAAGAGCCGCCCTTGATGGCGTCCAGCAGCATCTTGTTGACGAAACGCACCACCGGCGCATCGTCGGCGTCGCCACCAATGGGTTCGTCCTTGGCCCCAGGATCTCCACTCTCGATGTCCAGACCTTCGAGGTCCACGTCGCCGAGGTCTTCGAGGCCGCTGTTGGCGCTTTCGAAGAGCTTCTCGATGGCCTCGCCCAGCTTGTCATCTTCGACCAGGATGGCTTCGGTGGTCAGGCCGGTGCTGAACTGGACGTCGGTGATTGCCTGGTGATTGGTCGGGTCGGAGAGACCGACGAAGAGCTTGTTGCCGCGACGCCAAAGCGGCATCACGCGGTGTTGGCGCACCAGCTTTTCGCTGATCAGCTCCTTGGGCAGGCTTTCCTTGTCGAGCGAGGAGAGGTCGAAATAGGCAACGCCAAACTGGTCGGCCGCTAGCTCGGTCAGCGGCTTGCTCTTTACCAGCTTGCTCTGGACCAGGTAGGTCACCAACGACAGCTTGTTGCGTTGGGCCTGTAGCTGCGCCTGCTGGGCGCTCTTTTCATCCAGTAGCTCGGCAATCACCAGTTGGCGAGCGAGCCCGGACAGCACGACTTGATCGTTCATGGGAAATGCCCAGCAATGAATTGGTTGCCTTATAACGCAGATGCCCAAGTCTGCCAAATTGACATCAAGGGGCTGTCAAATTTTGTCACTTCCTGCGTAATTTTCTCTCGATCTACTTCCTACTCTCCTACAGGGTAGCGGTTTTCAGGGTGTAGGAGATTTGGCACGGAAGCTGCTTCATCGGAATCAGGTCCAACGACCTCTTCTACAAACCTGGAGAGAATTATGAAGGCTCAAAAAGGCTTCACCCTGATCGAACTCATGATCGTGGTTGCAATCATCGGCATCCTGGCCGCCATCGCTATCCCGGCTTACAGCAAGTACCAGGCTAAGGCCAAAGTGACTGCTGGCCTGGCTGAGATCTCTGCTGGTAAGACTGCTTTCGAAACCAAGCTGAACGAAGGTGATACCTTCAACACCGCTGCTGACATCGGTCTGCAACCTACTACCGCCAACTGCGCCATTTCGGCTAGCTCCACCAACGGCACAATTACCTGTGTACTGCAAAGTGCTCCTACTCAGGTTAACGGTCAAAGCATCATTTGGACCCGTACCGCGTCCACTGGTGAGTGGAAGTGCTCCACCAACACTATTGATGACGAGTACGCTCCGAAAGCCTGCCAGTAATAGCGGGTTTGAAAAATGGACCGCATTAGCGGTCCATTTTTTTATCTTGATTCGAGGGGATAACTCTGAGACGTAACCTGCTATTCCTTACGACAGCTGCCGCTTGGGCAGTTTGTCTGTTCCTGGCCTATTCCTTGGGGCTTTCCGGAACGTTCTATTACGACGATATTCGCCCCCTGTCGGGTTTGCCTGCGGTTACTGACCTCCCTTCTTCGATGATCTACGCCTTGGGTGATATTTCCGGGCCCCTCGGGCGGCCGCTTAGCATGCTTAGTTTCCTGTCCAATCGGCATGATTGGCCGAGTAATGTTTCAGGCTTTCTGTTGATCAATATTCTTCTGCATATAGTCAATGCGGGACTGGTCCTTCTTCTTGCTCGGGCTCTGCTATTGCTGAGGGGGTCGCCTCGGGCATCTGCGAACTACCTTGCTCTTTTGATAGCGGCTCTCTGGTCTGTATTACCGATTCAGGCCACCACTTCGCTGATTACAGTTCAGCGCATGACGGGGCTGTCTGCACTTTTCGTATTTCTGGGCGTGCTCACTTACGTGTATGCCTTGCGCCAGTTGAATGAGCGCAAACTGTCCAGCGTATTGCTCCCATTCTGCGCTCTTGGCGGCATGACCATACTGTCCATGCTGGCCAAGGAAAACGGCGCGCTGCTGCCGGTCTTCGTTTTTGCCTTGGAACTGACTCTGCTGGCTGGCGTTGTATCTACGGCGCCGTGGCGGACGCTTCGACTCTCGCTTACTGGGGGCGCCACATTCGCGTTGCTGGCTTATTTGGTACTCAGGAGCTTTAGCAGCACGGATTATTCCGGTCGTGATTTCACCCTGGAGCAGCGTTTGCTGACCGAGCCAGTGGTGTTGCTCGACTATCTACGGGCCGCATTCCTGCCCGATCCCTTCTCGATCAGCCCTTTTCATGATCAATATCCTGTCCAGAGAACGCTAACGTGGGGGAATGGGCTGGCAATACTGGCTCTGATCGTCAGCTTGACGATATCCCTCAAACTGCGCCGTCGTCTGCCGGTGCTTACCTTCGCCGTACTTTGGTACCTGGCTGCGCATTTACTGGAGTCGACGGTTGTCGGCCTCGAGTTGTACTTCGAACACCGCAACTATGTCGCCCTGTTTGGCCCTTGCGTGGCTATCGTGTGGGGTGCATTTGGCCTGGCGCAGCGTTATCGCAAGATCGCCCTTGGCGTCGTCGCTGCCTATTGTGTCGGGATGCTCGCTGTTCTGTGCCAGGTGACGTCGCTATGGGGCAAGCCGCTGGATGCGGCTCTGGTCTGGTTCGACTCGGCACGTGGATCATCTCGCGCGGCAGAGCACCTTGCCTTGATGTTCCTGGACAAAGGTAAGGTCTACGAAGCCGGCCGCGTGATGGAGATCCAGTCCGAGCGCTGCCCTGATTGCGTCGGTTCGGCAGTGCAAGCCATGTTGCTGTCCTGCATCGAAGGGCGAGAGTCCGATGTTCGCCGTCACTACGAACAGGCGTTGAGCCTTGCAGCCAAGCCTGACTTAGGCAGTGCGCCCTCCGCACTGACAAGTACCTTTAAGCAAGTGGAATCAGGCCTGTGCAAGGCGCTGAGCTTTGATGATCTGCAGCGACTGCTCCTGGCGATGGCATCGTCGCAGGAGAAAGGCGGCGCCACCGGCTATCTGTTGCATCTTTACTCCAACCTCCAGCGCTTGGCCGTTGAGCGGGGAGATGATCAGACGGCCATGCTCTACCTGCAGAAGGTCTGGGTCATCAAGAACGATCCCGGAGTTGCCGAGGTGCTCGTCGGTTACTGGATGCGCCAGGAAAAATATGATGAGGCGCGTCAGTTCGTCGGGAACGAGATGTGCCGAAGCCTGCCTCGCAATCCCTGGCTGGCCGATGCCCGGCGAGAGCGCTGTGCGGCAGCAATGGTGCACATCGAGAAAGAGTCTATGAAGCGGAAGGAGGGGTAGGTGCAAGAACGCGGGAGCAATATCTCGATCATTTTGCCGGCCAAGAACGAAGCGCAGGGCCTCTCGCTGGTATTGCCGGAGTTACGGCAGTTGTACCCGCAAGCCGAAATCATCGTGGTGGATGATGGCTCCAATGATTCCACCTCCGCCGTAGCAGCAGAGCATGGTGCCAATATTGTTCGCCATCCCTATAGCAAGGGGAATGGTGCCGCGATCAAAAGTGGTTTGCGCAAGGCGGCCAGGGAGATCGTAGTCTGCATGGATGCCGACGGTCAGCATCGTCCTGCCGATATCGAGTCGCTGCTGAGCAAGATCGAGGATGGCTACGACCTGGTGGTGGGGGCTCGCTCGGGGACCGCGCAGGCCGGTGTTCACCGAGGTCTCGCCAACGCCTTTTACAATCGCCTGGCGAGTTGGATGGTAGGGCAGCCGGTTGCGGACCTGACTTCCGGGTTCCGTGCAATGCGCCGTGCGCTGGTCGAAGAATTTATCTGCCTGTTGCCCAACGGATTCTCTTACCCGACGACTACAACGATGTGCTTTTTCCGCGCAGGTCATTCAGTGGCCTATGTCCCGGTGGACGTGAAGCCTCGTCTGGCTGGCACGCAGAGTCATATCAAGCTGGTTCGCGACGGTGTCCGCTTCCTGATGATCATCTTCAAGATCGGCACCCTATATTCGCCGCTGAAGATTTTTCTGCCTATCAGCGCCAGCTTGTTTTCCTTAGGGTTGGGGTACTACCTGTACACTTTCATCGAGTATTCGCGCTTTACCAACATGAGTGCGCTTCTGTTCACGACATCGATCATGGTCTTTCTGATGGGGCTTGTATCCGAGCAGATTACCAATCTGCTCTACAGCCGGACCGGTGACTGAGGTGATCTACGTCGTGCTGGGTACCAAGGCACAACTGATCAAGATGGCGCCGGTGATGATGGAGCTGCGCGATCGTGGTGTCCCGTACCGCTTCATCTCAACCGGCCAGCACAAAGACACGACCGGCGATATTCTGGAGAACTTCCAGGTTGCTGGCCCGGAGCAGTTTCTGTACGAAGGACCGGACGTCGTTTCGATCCGCCAGATGCTGATGTGGTCGATGAAGGTAGTGTTTCGTGCTTTCCGTCACCGGCGAAGCCTGTTTCCCAAGCGCAACGGATTGGTTCTGGTTCACGGCGATACTGCTTCAACATTGTTGGGTGCGCTCATCGCCAAGATGGCAGGGCAGAGGATCGGCCACGTTGAAGCCGGTTTGCGCTCCTTCAATTACTTTCACCCATTTCCGGAAGAGTTGATCCGAATGGTTGTAGGTCGCATGGCGGATGTTCGTTTTTGTCCGGGAGAGTGGGCGCTCGGTAACGTGGCGAAGTATGGCCGTGGACGAAATGTCGATATTGGTGGGAATACGCTGCAGGACTCTCTGAGGGTGATGCTGAGCCAGCCGCAGGACTTCGAGTTGCAGACTCCAGCCAAGGACTTCGGCATCGTCAGTATTCACCGCTTCGAGAACCTGAAAACCAAGGAAGCCTTGCTTCGTATCGTCGAATTGGTCGAACTGGTGGCGGGCCAGTTCCCGCTGCTCTTCATCCTGCACAAGCCTACCGAACGCAAGCTGCGGCAGCATGGGCTATTTGAGCGGCTGTCCCGGTTACCTGGTGTTGAGTTTCGCCAGCGCTATGACTACTTGAGCTTCATGCATCTGGTGAAGGCCGCCCGATTCGTGGTGAGCGATGGCGGCAGCAACCAGGAAGAATGTTTTTACATGGGCAAGCCGCTGTTGCTGTTGCGGGCCGCAACGGAGCGCAAAGAAGGCCTGAATGACAACTGCACCTTGTCCGAGTACCGGCCGGAGCGAGTTTTGGCCTTCATGAGCTCGTTGAAAGACGGAGTCCCTCGCGAGAGGCTGCTATTGGACGGTTCACCCTCCGCACGCGTCGTGGATATTTGTCGGGAGTACGTTGCTTCGTGATGCCCCGATACGCCATTCGCTTGGATATCGATACCACAGTCTGCGCTCGTCGACTCGGTGAAGTCCTTGCGTTGGGGGAAGGCTTGGGGATCCGCTTCACGATCTTTGCCAACATGGGGCGTTCTGTCAGCCTCTCCGCTGCTCTTCGCAGGCGTATTGCCCGCAATCGCGGGACCGAGCTTTCGATCGCGATGCCGGCCAAGCTTTCTATTCGCAGCAAGATTGGTTGGCTGGGAGTGCTCGAGAGTGTCTTCCTCAATCCGGAACTGCATAGGCTATCCGGGCTTGCGATGCAACGGGCCCACCGGTATGGCCATGAGGTCGGGTTACATGGGGGGCTCAATCACAGTCTTTGGCATTTTGCAGCGCCTACCATGTCGGCCGATGAAATGCGTGGCTTTCTTATGCCGGCTGTGGATCGCTATCGCCAGCTTTTGGGCGGCGAAGAAGCGTTCGGGTTTTCCAGTCCTGGTTTCTCGGTGAACGAGACGGCCTATGCCTTGCTTGCCGACGCAGGGTGCGGTTACTTGTCCGACTTCATCGATCCACAGGGCGCGATAGTGCGACGTGAATGTGGACTGCCCGATATACCAGTGACGCTGTCAGCTGCCAACACGGTCGATTTCCTGGAGTCGTACGTGGCATCCGGAGAGTGCTGTTCAATGGAGCGCGCCATTGAGCAAAGCATCGGTGCCTCGGGTTTTGGTGTGTACTACTCGCACCCATGCTTCATTGCTGGCAAGGGGCGCCAGGCTTTTATCTCATTCATCCAGGCGTTGAAGGAGCAGGCCACGATCGTCACCATGCGCGAACTGCTCTCATAACGGCGGCGCAGGCGCCAGGCGTCTCAGGTAAAGCGAGAAGATCGCTGCCAGAAGCAAGGTCAGCCCGAGCTGGACAGCTCGATCCAGCAGCAGCGCGGCCAGCAAAGGGCCTTGATCCAGCCCAAGCCATGCCCCCATTGCCGTCAGAGAGAGTTCCTTGTATCCGAGGTTGCCAGGTGTCAGCGACACGATGGAAAGCAGCACGCTGGCCGTGCTGATAAGTATGCAGTCGGTCAGATCGAAGGTAAGGCCCACGCCCGAAAACAATGCATAGGTGATGGCTGTCGAAAGGGCGATCTGCAGACCGTTGAGTCCTATGAGCTTCGTCAGGTCCTGCCACTGCAGCGCTTGAAATGGGGCTGTCAGTTCCTGAACCCAGGCAGTGCGCGAGCGGCTTAGCCGAGGCAGGTATAGAAGCAATGCCATACCGCCCAGTATTCCCGCTCCGGCCAAACTCAGCAGCAGGCTGTTGGGGATCAGGGCCGGCTCGATGGACAACGCCAGTACCGTGATGGCTACGTTGCAGATAACATTCAGGATCGAGGCTATGGAGAACTGCGAGGCGCTTTGCTTGACCGAAATCTGCAGATGCTTCTTCAGCAGGAGAGCTCGGCTACCGAACTGGGCAAGGCGCAAGGGAGCGATATAATTCCAGGCACTCGATATCTGATTCACCCCGACGAAGAAGAGTAGGCTCCCGGATGCATTAATCTTACTGCTGAGGTGCTTGAGCATCAGTGCATTGGTTAAGTGAAACAGCAGATAAAGTGCAATGATATTGACGGTGGCGGTCAGCGGAAATGACGCTAGTCCCCCAAGGGCGTCCTTGTGTAAATAACACAAAAGCAGAAAGACGATCGCGGTGACCGGCCCTATGCCTCTTCGTATCAGTTTGCCAATTTGCATTTGACGAATTCGATGAGTGGTTTGGCGTCACTCCGGCTGAAATGAGCGAAGACCAGGTGACCTTTGCCCAGAACTGTCCTGATAGCATCGAGCCTTGCTTTGCTTGAAGCCTTTATGAACGCCACCGGCATACCTTCATGGATCCAGACGACTTTGCCTTTGGGGGCCGGCTGGAGCTCAGGTGTTTTTCCTAACAAGATGTCCCGGTAAGCCTGTGAGAAGTTGATCCCCAGCTTGCTTCCCATGGCGTGCTGCAACCAGAAGCGACCGTTGATTTCCAGCAGCCATAGTTCGCCGTCCTGAAGTATGGCCTCCAGCTCGAATATTCCTTCGTAATCGAGAAACCGCAGTGCCTGTTCCGCGAGCGAGCGAAGGCGGCTGATGAGTTGCTCTGAGTCGATTGTAGTAACCAGAACTGCCGTGCCGCCGGGATGCGGGTATTCCAGAACTTTGCGAGTGCCGATGCTGGTCATGAGTGATCCCGCAACAAAGAGTCCGGATATCGACAGATGATTACGCAAATCTGAGTTCAAACGCTGCTGTGTAACGTGAGTGCCGGGGGCGATGGCGTGGCCGTCAAATCCTTTCTCGGAAACCTTGCTGCCAATGAAAGCTCGGCGTGGTTTGACAATTTGCGAGTCGGAAACGGACGCGTCTCTCGCTGCGCAGGTATAGGGTACTCGGAAGTGTGGACTCATCACTTCGAAGAACTTGAGCTTGTCGAGCAGGATGTCCGCGCAGTCGCAGGACTTCTGGAAGAAGAGGAATCCGTTTTGCCTGAGTGTCTGTGCTTCCCGAAGAATGAATTCCAACCAGAAGTCGCTGGTTGGGTAAAGGATCTGAGGGGAGGCACACGCCAGGTCAAGGAGCGCCCGCAAAATGTCTTCCGACGCGCTTGAATCCAATGTGATCGTTCTTGCGTGCCTGGTCGCATGTCCCGGTGCTCGCGCCTGGATATCCAGCAGGATGGTATCGGGCGAAGCGAGCTGACGGCAAACCGCCAGTGCGTTCGCGCTGCCTCCCAGGACGATGTGTCTCATGGCTTGATGATCAACACCAACTCGTTGGCGAAGACTCTCGATCGGTGCAGTTTCACGAGCTTAACGGCAGGCAGCAGCCAGGAGACATTTCTGCTGAGGAAGTTCTCCAGCATGTTGTCGTAGGCGATGACCTCATACGGCAGACCTGTCTGTTCACCGATTGCCTGCAAGTCTGCCCACGTATAACGCCGGAAGTTAAATATCTTTTTTCCAAACAGCCGTTTGAGCCGACTAGCCAGCCCATCGAGGAAGTTGTGCTGATTGTGAGCAAATGTGAACGCGACTTTTTCGGTGACACGCAGTTGCTCATTCACGATGCGCAATGCGTCAGCATTATCGAAAAGTACAATAAGTCCCGAATGGAATGTCACCGCAAACTGTTTCGCCGCAAAAGGTAATGCGAAGGCATCTGCTACACAGGATTTCACCTGTGCGAGTGCCGCGCCGCGCATGGCTGATTCATTCAGGTCAGTAGCAATACAGGTTTTTCCGGGGAACCGATTGGCCAGGTAAATTGAGTCTTTCGCGCTGAAAGAGCCTTCCTCCAGAAAGTTTTCCACCTGCTCATGCAAGCCGGTTCGAATAAGGTACTCGGCAATGAACATACCGCGCTTCGGGCGGCCCTTCTGATAGGTGCGAATGTTGTTTTCGTACAAGTCGCTCCAATCCATACCGCGAGTATCGGGCATATCTGCTCTCAAGCTTGGACAGCTTTTTCAAAGGGGAAAACGCCGCGAGTATCCACGATCAGTCGTGCGTGTCGGCCAATTTCGGCATAGTCGAACGCATCATGGTCGGTCGCCAGTACGACACAGTCGAACGTGTTCAGGCTGGCAGGCGTCAGGCTGATCGATTCGAGGTCGAAGCTGTAGTCGCGCTTGTTCGGGAAGCTCGGGACGTGGGGGTCGGAGTACTGGACTTCGGCGCCGCGCTGTTCCAGCAGGGACATGATCTCGACCGCCGGCGATTCGCGGGTGTCGTCGATGTTCTTTTTGTAGGCCAGGCCGAGGATCAGCACCCGGCTACCGTTTACGGCTTTCTTCCGGCTGTTCAGCGCGTCGGCGACTTTTTCCACCACCCAGTGCGGCATGTAGTGGTTGATCTCTCCCGCCAGCTCGATGAAGCGTGTATTGACCCCATACTCCTTGGCCTTCCAGGTCAGGTAGAACGGGTCGATAGGGATGCAGTGGCCGCCCAGGCCGGGGCCTGGCGTGTAGGGAACGAAACCGAAGGGTTTGGTGGCGGCGGCGCGGATCACCTCATGGATGTCGATGCCCATCTTGTCCGCGACGATCTTCATCTCGTTGACCAGGCCGATGTTCACGGCGCGGTGGATGTTTTCCAGCAGCTTGGTCATTTCCGCGGCGCGCGGGCTGCTCACGGGGACCATGGTGTTGATGGCGTGGGCGTAGATCGCACTGCCCAGATCCAGGCAACTGGCGGTCATGCCGCCGATGACTTTCGGGATGTCGCGGGTTCCGAAGCGTGGATTGCCGGGGTCTTCCCTTTCCGGGGAAAACACCAGCGCGCAGTTCTCGCCGGGAATGAAGCCCTGGCGGGCCAGGCGCGGAGCGAGCTCTTCTTCGGTGGTGCCTGGCCAGGTGGTGCTTTCCAGGCTGAGCAGCTGTCCTTCGCGGAAGTACGGAAGAATCGCTTCGGTGGTGTTGATGACGAAGCTCAGGTCCGGCTCGTGGTGGCGGTCCAGAGGGGTCGGTACGCAGATAATCAGCGCATCCGCTTCATGGCTGCGGGAGAAGTCACGGGTGGCTTCGAACCCCGACGTTCTGGCGGCCTGGATCAATTCGGGACCGAGACGCTCGATATAGCTGCGACCTTCGTTCAGGGCGCTGACTTTGGTTTCGTCGATGTCGAAACCGATGACCTTGATGCCCACTTCAGCAAAGCGCAGCGCAAGGGGCAGGCCGACATAGCCCAGGCCAAAGATACCCACGACAGCGGTTCCGGCGGATATCCTGGTGCGGAGTTGGTCGAGTGCGCTCATCGAAATGCCCGGGTAGAAAGAATTCGGCCATTCTGGCGAGTTTTGCTGGTCGTGGGAATTCTCTGAAACGCAGGTGAGACAATATGTGACTGATCTCTCGCCCATTACCGGCGGAACCAGGGTAATTGCCTAGTTGCAGGGGGGATGGTAGCTTACGCCCGCCGCCGGTGTAGCTCAGTCGGTAGAGCAGCTCATTCGTAATGAGAAGGTCGGGGGTTCGATTCCTCTTACCGGCACCATCTTCAGCAAAAAGCCCCGCTCTCGAGTGGGGCTTTTTGTTTTCCGGCAGATGGGAAGTCAGGCGTAGCCGTTGGGGTTCTGGCTCTGCCAGTTCCAGGCGTCGCGGCACATGTCTTCGATGTCGCGGGCGGCGCTCCAGTGCAGTTCTGCGCCCGCCAGGGCCGGGTCGGCGTGGTAGCTGGCGATGTCGCCGTCACGGCGGGGGAAGAACTGAAAGGGCAGTTCGCGGCCGCAGGCCTTTTCATAGGCGCGGATGATTTCCAGCACGCTGTAGCCGCGGCCGGTGCCGATGTTGAAGGTCTTCGCGCCGCTGGCGCCGTCCAGCCAGCGTAGGGCGCTGAGGTGGGCGTTGGCCAGGTCGACGACGTGCAGGTAGTCGCGCACGCCGGTGCCGTCCGCGGTGGGGTAGTCGTTGCCGAATACGCGGATGAAAGGCTGCTTGCCGGTGGCGACCTGGGAGACGTAGGGCATCAGGTTGTTGGGGATGCCGCTGGGATCTTCGCCGATGCGCCCGCTGGCGTGGGCGCCCACCGGGTTGAAGTAGCGCAGGATGGCCATTCTCCACTGCGGATCGGCATGGGCGATGTCGCGCAGGGCGATTTCGGCCATCAGCTTGGATTGCCCGTAGGGGCTGGCGGGGCCGGTGGGCGCGTCTTCGCGGATCGGGCTCTCGGCCGCCAGGCCGTACACCGTGGCCGACGAGCTATAGATGAATCGCTTCACGCCGTGGCGTTGCATGACCTGGCACAGGGTGACGGTGCCGGTGAAGTTGATCTGGTAGTAAGCGATAGGGTCGGCCACCGATTCGGCGACGGACTTGACGCCGGCGAGGTGGATGGCCGCGTCGATGGCGTATTCGTTGAACAGCCGGTCGAGGGTGGCCTCGTCGCGGACGTCGCCCCTGAAGAAGGGAATGCTTTGTCCGGTGAGCTGCTCGATGCGCTGTAGCGGGATGGTCGAGCTGTTGCTCAGGTTGTCGAGCACAACGGGTCGATAACCCTGTTCGATCAGTTCCAGACAGATATGGGAGCCGATATAGCCGCAGCCCCCGGTCAGCAGAATCTTGCCCGCCATTGCGCCAGTGCCTCCTTTCGCCAGCTGTAGGAAAGCGCCTAGGGAAATTCAGGCGCTTGGCTGGAAGCGTAGGCGAGGGCAGGCGCGCCTGCCGGGGCGGTTACAAGCTCAGGCGCATCGACAGGTCCAGCGCCTTGACGTCCTTGGTCAGGGTGCCGATGGAGATGTAGTCCACGCCGGTCTCGGCGATGGTACGCAGGGTGCTCTCGGTGATGCCGCCGGAGGCTTCCAGCTTGGCGCGGCCGGCGGTGAGGGCGACGGCGGTGCGCATGTCGTCCAGGCTCAGCTCGTCGAGCATGACGATGTCGGCGCCGGCGTCCAGGGCCTGGCGCAGCTCGTCCAGGTCTTCCACTTCGATTTCCACCGGCTTGCCCGGGGCGATCCGCTGGGTGGCGGCGATGGCCTGGGCGATGCCGCCACAGGCGGCAATGTGGTTTTCCTTGATCAGGAAGGCGTCGTACAGGCCGATACGGTGGTTATGGCAACCGCCGCAGGTGATCGCGTACTTCTGCGCCAGGCGCAGGCCGGGCAGGGTCTTGCGGGTGTCGAGCAGCTTCACGCCGGTGCCGTCCACCAGGTTGGCGTAGTGGCGAGCGCGGGTTGCGGTGCCGGAGAGCAGCTGGAGGAAGTTCAGGGCGCTGCGCTCGCCGGTGAGCAGGGCGCGGGCGGGGCCTTCCAGGGTGAACAGGGTCTGGTCGGCGCTGACCTGCTCGCCATCGCTGACCTGCCATTTCACCTGCACGCGCGGATCGACCTGGCGGAATACCTCGTCGACCCAGGCAGTGCCGGCGAGGGTAGCGTCCTCGCGGGTAATGATGCGGGCGCTGGCGGCACGCTCGGCGGGAATCAGTTGGGCGGTGATGTCGCCGCTACCGACGTCTTCGGCCAGGGCGGCACGGACGTTGGCCTGGATTTCCCCGGAAAGCTCGGCGAGGGTGAGGTTCGGCATGCAAGGCTCCTGTTCGCAGTGGCGCGATTATACGGGCGGCGGCGCGTGACGTGCAGGGAGTGCCATTTTTTGTCTCATCGCGGGATCTGTCGGACGGACGGCGCCTACTGCTCTGTGAATTTCTTCAAGAATGCGTGAAATGTCTCTTGGTTGCGTAAGAAGCTTCCCTATAATGACGTTGAACCTTTCCGCTTTTTGACGCCACTAAATTGACGTTATGGATGACGCTTCGATGACTGTTGGTGCCGCCAGCCAGGTCTGACGGCAGGAGACTTGCGATGCAGAACGACGCGAACGTAGTGCCGCTGAACAAGCCGGCCACGGAATCCTCGCAGACTTCGTTCGCTGGACGCGTTCCGGCGGGGCTCGTCGCTGTCCGCGACAAGGTCGCCGTCCAGTTGCGTCATGCCATGCAGGCCCTGTTCGACAACGCCGACGATACCCTGTTCGAGATGGCCGATCGCGCCGCCAACAACGCCGAACAGAGCGCCTATTTCGAGGCCATGCGTGACCTGCGCCTGAAGCGCAAGGGGATCGAGCGTGGCTTCCTGCAGAAGGTCTTCGAAAGCTTTGCCAACCTGAACCAGTATGAAATCGGCCGCGCGCCGGTGCTGGATACGGTTTCCTACGAGAATCTCACCCTGGTGCAGAACGACGAGCTGGAAGAGTCCGTCGCCCTGGATGCCATGGTCGCCAAAGTGATGAGCCGCGACGGCGTTGCCCTCACTCACCTCACCACCCGTTTCAATACCCTGGTCAGCAAGAAGGTCGAGGACAAGACCAACCCGCTCGGCCCGCGCCAGCTCTGCGAGGCCTTCCTGGAGGCCTGCCGCGGCCTGGGTGTGGAGATCAAGGTCAAGCTGATCATCCTCAAGCTCTTCGAGAAGTACGTGCTGGCCGATGCCGAGCACCTGTACGCGGAAGCCAACCAGACGCTGATCGCCCTGAACGTGCTGCCGGAGCTCAAGTCCGTTCCGCTGCGTCGCCCGCCGCAACGTACGGTGCCCAGCAGCCAGGGCGCTGCCCCGGCCGCCGCTGGTGCCGCCGAGGCCGGCGAGCAAGCAGGCGCTGGCCAGTACATGGACGCCGACAGCCAGGCGGCCTTCGCGGCCCTGCGCGACCTGCTCTCGCAGGTGCGCGGCAGCGCAGCCCCGGCGCGCCCGATGCCTGCCGATGCAGTGCCGATTTCCAGCAACGACCTGATGCGCCTGCTGTCCCACCTGCAGTCGCACCTGCCGGCGCAGAGCATCGAAGAGATCGATGTGCGCCAGCACCTGGACCACCTGCTGACCCGCGTCAGCAGCAAGAGCGGCCGTTCCCGTGTGGTCGGCCAGGTGGACGAGGACGTCATCAACCTCGTCTCCATGCTCTTCGAATTCATCCTCGACGACCGCACCCTGCCGGATTCGCTCAAGGCCCTGATCGGCCGCATGCAGATTCCGATGCTCAAGGTCGCGGTGCTCGACAAGACCTTCTTCAACCGCGGCAGCCACCCGGCGCGCCGCCTGCTCAACGAGATCGCCTCGGCCGCCCTGGGCTGGGCCGAGCATTCCGACGGCCAGCGCGACCAGCTGTACCAGAAGATCGAGCAGGTGGTGATGCGTCTGTTGAATGATTTCGTCGACGACCCGGCGATCTTCTCCGAGCTGCTCGACGAGTTCATCGCCTTCACCGGCGACGAGCGCCGTCGCAGCGACCTGCTGGAGCAGCGCACCCGCGATGCCGAGGAAGGCCGCGCCCGCGCCGAACTGGCCCGCCAGGACGTGGAAGGCGTACTCAATGAGCGCCTGCTCGGTCGCACCCTGCCCGAAGTGGTGGTTCGCTTGCTGCAGGAGGCCTGGAGCCAGGTCCTGCTGCTCACCTGCCTGAAGCACGGCACCCATTCCGCCGAGTGGGAAGGTGCGCTGGCGACCATGGACGACCTGATCTGGAGCGTGGAGCCCCACGAGGACCCGGACTCCCGTCTGCGCCTGCTGGAGATGGTGCCGCAGTTGCTCAAGTCGCTGCGTGAAGGGCTGGCTTCGGCTGCCTTCGATCCGTTCTCCACGGGCGAATTCTTCAGTCGCCTGGAAGGGCTGCACGTGCAAGCCTTCCAGCGCTACAAGCAGGTCGAGGAAGCTCCGCTACTCGACCTGGAAGACGACCTGCCGCTGCTGGACGATCCGCTGGATGCTCCGGCAGCCGCCGCGCCTGCCGCTGCGCAGCCGGCGATGGTCGCCGTGGTCGAGGAAATCGTCCTCGCCTCGCCGGAACCGGCCCGTGTGGTGGAGCCCGAAGAAGCTTTCGCCGATGACGACGAGTCGCTGCGCAAGGTCGACGACCTGCGTGTCGGCAGCTGGGTGGAGATCCAGGAAGACGAAGAGCACAAGCTGCGCTGCAAGCTGGCTGCGGTGATCCGCCCGAGCGGTCGCTACATCTTCGTCAACCGCACTGGCATGAAGGTGCTGGAAAAGACCCGCATGGGCCTGGCCGTCGAGTTCCGCCGCAATGCCGTGCGTCTGCTCGACGATGCACTGCTGTTCGACCGCGCCCTGGAATCGGTGATCGGCAACCTGCGCCGCCTGAAGAACGCCTGAGTCCGCTGGCCGCGTGCCAGCGGGTGCATTTCCCCCGTCGCCTGCTTTAGAGTGGGGCTCTGCCAAGGAGTCTCCATGCAGATCGACCCCGAATCCGGCTGGTGCCTCGACGCCCAGCGCTGCCCCTCGCCGAACTTCAACGCCCGCCCCGATGGCGAGGAAGTCTCGCTGCTGGTCATCCACAACATCAGCCTGCCGCCCGGCCAGTTCGGCACCTGCAAGGTGCAGGAGTTCTTCCAGAACCGTCTCGATGCCGACGAGCACCCGTACTTCGCCAGCATCTGCAGCCTGACGGTGTCCGCGCATTTCCTCATCGAGCGCGACGGCTCGCTGTTCCAGTTCGTCTCCTGCAACTCGCGCGCCTGGCATGCCGGCGTGTCGAGGTTCGATGGACGGGAGAACTGCAACGATTTCTCCATCGGTATCGAACTGGAAGGCACCGACATCGAACCCTACAGCGACCGCCAGTACGAAGTGCTGGCCGAGCTGACACGGCAGCTGCGCAAGGTCTATCCCGCGATCACGGCGGAGCGCATCCAGGGGCATTGCGACATCGCGCCGGAGCGCAAGACCGACCCCGGCGAGGCGTTCGACTGGGCGCGCTACCTTGCCGATATCGGCGCGGCTGTGAAGAAGGAGTCGACATGAGTTTCCTGGTGCTGTTGCTGGTCCTGTTGGTCGAGAAGTTTTCCAGCTGGCGCTCGCGGGTACAGCGTGACGGCTGGTGGCTCGGCTGGCTGGATACCGTGGGTGGCGTGAAGTCGCTGGTGGCGCAGCCCTGGCTCGGCCTGCTGGTGGCCATCCTGCCGCCGCTGCTGTTGCTGGCGCTGCTGCTGACCATTCTGGAACCGGTGGCCTACGGCCTGCTGGCGCTCCCGGTACAGCTGCTGGTGGTGGTCTGGAGCCTGGGGCGCGGTGATGTGCTGCGTGCCATCGGGCCGTTCCGCGATGCCTGGCGCCGTGAAGATGCCCAGGCGGCCTACCATGTCGCCGAGCGAGACCTGGGTGTGCAGGTCCAGGCCGATGGTGACGACGATCTGTTCGCCGTGGTGCAGGGCACATTGGTGTGGGAGGCCTACCAGGCCTTCTTCGCGGTGATCTTCTGGTACGCCCTGCTCGGCCCGGTGGCCACGCTGGCCTACCGCCTGCTCGCCATCGCCGCCGAGCAGGGGCGCCAGCCGGTGCTGCGCGAGCGCGCCGCACAGTTGCGCCATGCCTTCGACTGGCTGCCGGCGCGGGCACTCGTGCTGAGCTTCGCCCTGGTGGGCAACTTCGTTGCGGTGACCCGCACGCTGCTGCACGACCTGCTGGCCTGGGATGTGCCTGCCGCTCGTCTGCTGGCGCGCGCCGGCTACGTCGCCGAAGACTTCAACGAAGGCGGGCTGGGCGCCAAGGGTGTCGCCAGCCTGGACGCCCTCTGGCAGCTGCTGGTGCGCTCTGCGGTGCTCTGGTATGCGGTCTTCGCCATCTGGACGCTGCTGCTCTGAGGCTGCGAATCGGGCCGGCTGCCGCCGGTCCGATGATGGCATTTTAACCTTAAGTTACAGAACTTCCCGCCGATATCAGGTACACATCGATTCCAAAGCGCGAGATGACGGTTGCTGCAAGATAGTGGCCGCGCCGATGAGCGCACTTGGCGACACCCCGTCCAGGGGCGCGCCGCACCATCCCCGACAAGCGACATAACAATAACGGGAACAGGAGACGTCTTTCGTGAGGACCGTGCTCTATCCGGCCATCGCGCTGATGAACCGTCTGAGCTTCGGCATGAAGTTCAGCCTGATCAGTGTGCTGTTTTTCCTGCCGATGCTGATTACCAACTTCTACCTGGTGCGCGACTCCTACGGGCAGTTCGTCAGTACCCGTGCCGAACTGGAAAGCCTCCAGCTGATCGGCAACGGACTGCAGGTGCGCCGTCATCTCGAGTCCTACAACGATCTGCTGCAGATCAACGGGGTGCTTGGCCAGTCGAACAAGTCTTCCGGCATCGACTCGCGCATCAGCCAGTTGCACAAGGACCTGCAGACGCAGATCGAAGCGCTGCAACCGGTCACCCAGGACGCCGAGCAGATTGCCGAGTTCAACACCAAGCGCGATGAGCTGCTCGCCAGCCTGAAGGGCGTCGACGCCGAGGGCTCGCTGCAGAGCAAGTCGGCCATGGCGGCGCGCCTGCTCAGCGAAGTGCAGGTCTTCAACAAGCTGCTGGTGTCCCAGGCCGGTCTTAGCCAGGACGATGCCCGCGACCTGCGCCAGTTGGCCGAACTGATCACCTCCGGCACTCCACAGGTGACCGAGACCCTCAGCCAGGGTCGCACCATGGGTGCCAGCGCGCTGGGCCAGGGCTTCCTGAACTCCTCCACCAGCAGCAAGCTCGATGACCTGCTGCAGGAGCTGGAGAAGCTCCACGCCGAATACGGGCTCAAGCTGCAGGAGGCGCTGGGCGCCAGCGCTGCAGCGCAGAGCGCGCTGGCCGCCGATGCCCAGGCCAGCCGCGAAACGATCAAGGCCATGGGCAAGCTGTTCGAGGACAAGGTGGTGATGGCCGACACCCTCGACACGCCCTGGCTCGACTTCTACGAACAGGTCAGCAAGGCGATCGAGCAGACCTACCGCCTGGACGACCATGTCCTGCAGTTCTTCGACGGCCAGTTGCAGGCCCGCCTGGCCAGCAAGCAGCGGCAGATGGTGTTGCTGGTGGTGGCGCTGCTGGTGGTGTTCGTTTCCATCGTCTACCTCTACGGCGGCTTCTACGTCTCCACCCGCACCACCCTCAAGAGCCTGGGCAAGATGATGGAGCGCGTCGCCGCCGGCGACATGACCGTCAACTTCCAGGCCCAGAGCCGCGACGAGCTGGGCGAGCTGGGCGATGCCTTCAACCAGACCGTGTCGAAGATCCATGACCTGATCGAGCAGGTCGGTCGCACGGTCAGCGAAGTGGAGCGGCAGACCGTGCGCGTGGAGTCGGTTTCCGCCGAGAGCAACCAGGCGGTAGCCGGCCAGCGCAACCAGATCGAGCAGGTCGCCACGGCGATGAACCAGATGGCCGCAACCGCCCAGGAGGTCGCGCGCAGCGCCGCCGTGGCGGTGGGCAGTGCGCACAACGTGAACCAGGAAACCACCAGCGGCCGCGCCCTGGTGGCGTCCCAGGTGGGCAGCATCCAGCGCCTGGCTGGCGAGATCGACGAGTCGGTGGCGGTGATCAACCAGCTGGCCGCCGACAGCGCCTCGATCAGCCGCGTGCTGGACGTGATCAAGGGCATTGCCGAGCAGACCAACCTGCTGGCGCTCAACGCCGCCATCGAGGCGGCGCGTGCTGGTGAGCAGGGCCGGGGCTTCGCCGTGGTCGCCGATGAGGTGCGTACCCTGGCCAAGCGCACCCAGCAGTCCACCGAGGAGATCGAGCAGATGATCGCCCGCCTGCAGAACGGCGTGGGCGCCGCCGTGAAGGCCATGGGCAGCAGCCACCAGACCGCCGATGGCACTGTCAGCCAGTCGGCCCAGGTGCAGCAGGCGCTGGAGAATATCCTCAGCGCGGTCGGCGCCATCGTCGACCAGAACCAGCAGATCGCCGCCGCCGCTGAACAGCAGACCGCCGTGGCCCACGACATCGACCAGAACATCGTCGAGATCAACCAGGCCGGCGAGCGCACCTCCGAAGGTGCCAGCGAGACCGAGCGCGCCAGCCGCGAACTGGCCGGGCAGGTGGTGGAACTCAAGCGGCTGATCGGCGCGTTCCGCGTCTGATCCCGGGTTGTGCGAGGCAGGCGCAGCGGTCCGCCTCGCTACAGGGTTTTCGCCAGCAGACCGATGTCCGTGGGTCGCACGGATGCACCCCATCTCACGGGCATCGGTTTGTCGGTGAATTCGACATGCGGCTTTCTGTAGGAGCGAGCTTGCTCGCGAACGGAGTCAGCCGGTCACTTCATTGTTGGGCGGTTCGCGAGCAAGCTCGCTCCTACAAGTAGGGCGGTTCAGCGCCAGCCGAACAACTCCATCGCATTGCACGTGCTGGCGCTGGCCAGCTCTTCCGGGCTGATGCCCTTCAACTCCGCCAGTGCCACGCAGATCTCCGGCAGATGTTCCGGGCTGTTGCGTACGCCGGGGTACATCGACGGCGCCATGTCCGGCGAGTCGGTCTCCAGCACGATGGACTCCAGCGGAATCTCCGGCACCACCTTGCGCAGGCGGTTGGCCTGCGGCCAGGTTGGCGCGCCGCCCAGGCCCAGGCGGAAACCCAGCTTGAGGTATTCGCGAGCCTCTTCGCGGCTGCCGGCGAAGGCGTGGACGATGCCCTGGCGCTGGGGCTTGTAGCGCTTGAGCGTGGCGATCATCGCCGCATGGGCGCGACGCACGTGCAGCAGCACCGGCAGCTCGAAGTCGATGGCAATGCGCAACTGCTCCTCGAAGATGGCCTGCTGGCCCTCGCGGTCGAGTTCTTCCAGGTAATAGTCCAGGCCAATCTCGCCCACCGCGCAGAGCTTCGGGTGGCCGGCGAGACGCTGTAGCCACTCGCGCAGCGCAGCGAGGTGTTCCGGCTTGTGCCGCGCCAGATAGATCGGGTGCAGGCCCAGGGCGGCGTAGAGGTCCGGCTCGCTGTCCACCAGCGCCCAGACGTCCTCCCAGTTCTCGCGGAACACTCCCAGCAGCACCTGTCGTTCCACGCCCCGCTCGCGGCTGCGTTGCAGCACGGCGGCGCGGTCCTGCTCGAAGTCCGGGCAGTCGAGGTGGTTGTGGGTGTCGATCAGGCGCATCGGTTCACTCCGTGCGCAGCTTGAGGTTGCGCGGGATCGGGTGCACGCCGGGCGTGTAGCTGTTCTGTTCGATGGCGGCCAGCGCGAGATCCAGCGCGCGCTCGGCGATCAGCGCGTGCTGCTGGGAAATCGCGTTGACCTTCAGCGGAACGAAGTCCAGCAACTGGGTATCGCCGAAGGTGGCAATGCGCAGGTTCGCCGGCCAGCCGCTGGGCAGCGCCTGGAGCACGTCGAACACGCCTTCGAGCAGCACGTAGGAGGTGGTGATCAGCGCGTCGGGCAACTGCCCCTGGCCGGCCAGCAACTCCTCCATCAGGCGCCGGCCGCAGGGGCGACTGAAGGTCTCGCCGTGCTCGACCAGCACCTGGCCCTGGTAGTCGCGCAGGGCGCTGCGGAAACCGGCGGCGCGTTCCTGGGAAATGATCAGCTCCGGCCGCGCGCCAAGCAGGGCGATGCTGAGCGGCGCGGGTTTCAGCAAGCTGGCGGTGAGGCGCTGGCTGGCGTCGCGGTCGTCGCTGACCACCGAGCAGAAGCGCTGCGGGTCGAGCTGGCGATCCACCGCGATGATCGGCACGCCGTCAGCCTGCAGGCGGGCGTGGCTTTCGTCGCCGACGGGCAGGCAACTGGCGACGATCAGCGCGTCGCAGCGGCGCGCGCGGAACAGGTTGAGCACCTGGCGCTCGGTGTCCGGTTCGTCGTCGGAACAGGCGATCAGCAACTGGTAGCCGCGCGCCCGGGCACCTTGCTCCAGCAGCTTGGCGAGCTTGGCGTAGCTGGGGTTCTCCAGGTCCGGCAGGACGAAGCCCAGGGTGCGGGTCTGCCCGCGCCGCAGGCTGGCCGCCTGCTGGTCCGGGTGGTAGCCATGCTCCTCGATCACCGCGCGCACGCGCTCCACCGTGGCGGCGCTGATGCGCCGCTGCACGGCCTTGCCATTGATCACATAGCTGGCGGTGGTGACCGAAACACCGGCCAGGCGGGCGATATCACTGAGTTTCAACGCGGGATGCTGCCGACAATTGGGGGCTTCAAGGATCACGCATTATCGAGTAACGTTCCAGTCTCAATAGGTGAAACGATTCAGCATTGCGCGCGCAGTATTGCCTGAACCCTGTTCCTGCGCCGCAGCCTCTAAGCTGATCACCGTACAAGCGGATAACCGCCCCAGCGCCGGCACGCGCGAACGCCGGTGAGGAGAACGCGATGCTCGAATTCAACGCGCAGCAGGTCCGCATGGGCCAGCGCGCTGCCGACAAGCAGGCCGCCCTGGCCATGCTTGGCTCTGCCCTCGAAGACGATGGCCTGGTTGCCGAAGGCTACCTGGCGGGTATTCAGGCCCGTGAAGCGCAAGGCTCCACCTATCTCGGGCAGGGCATCGCCATTCCCCACGGCACGCCGGAAACGCGCCACCTGGTGCAGCGCACCGGCGTACGCCTGATGCACTTCCCCGAGGGGGTGGCCTGGGGCGACGGGCAGACCGTGCACCTGGCCATCGCCATTGCGGCCAAGTCCGATGAGCACCTGCGCCTGCTGCAACTGCTTACCCGTGCGCTGGGCGACGGCGAAGTAGGCCCGGCCTTGCGCGCAGCGGAAAAACCCGAGGACCTGCTGCAGCTGCTGCAAGGTGGCGCGCCTCAGCCGTTGCTGTTCGACGAGCATCTGGTAGGGCTTGGCGTCGCTGCCGAAGACTTCGACGAACTGGCGCTGGTCGGTGCGCGGCGTTTGAAGAAGGCCGGCTGCGTGGTTCCCGGCTTCGCTGCCGCGCTGCATGACCAGGAGGCCCTGCCGTTGGGCGCGGGGCTCTGGTGGCAGGACAGCGAGCAATGCGTCACTCGTCCGGGCCTCGTCTTCGTTACCCCCGCGCGCGAGCTGAGCCACGCCGGCCAGCCGGTGCGCGGCCTGTTCTGCCTGGCTCGCCAGGACGACGCGCACGAGGCGGTGTTCGCGCGCCTGTGCGACCTGCTGGTGGATGGCCGTGCCGGCGAGCTGGCCAGCGCCACCTCCGTACGTGCGGTGCTGGAAGCCCTGGGCGGTGAATTGCCGGTGGATTGGCCGAGCATCCGTGTGCCGCTGGCCAACCCGCATGGCCTGCATGCGCGCCCGGCGCAGGTGCTGATGCTGCTGGCGCGGGACTACAGCGGCGAAATTCGCGTGCGCATCGCCGAGGGCGACAGCGCCCCGGTTTCCATCCGCAGCCTGAGCAAACTGCTCACCCTTGGCGCGCGGCGTGGGCAGGTGCTGGAGTTCTTCGCCGAGCCGGAAATCGCCGAGGCCGCACTGGCAGCCGTTCGCGCGGCCGTTGAGCAGGGCCTGGGCGAGGAAGTCGAGCCGCTGCCGGAAACCCAGGAGCTGGTCGTCGACAGCGTGCGACAGGACGAGCAGGAATTGCAGGCCGTGCGGGCTCCCGAAGCGGGCGCGCAGTTGCAGGCCATTGCCGCATCGCCGGGCATTGCCCACGGCCCTGCGTACGTGCAGGTCGCTCGTGCCTTCGAGTTCGCCGTGCGCGGCGAGTCGGCGGACGTCGAGCGCCAGCGTCTCGATGAGGCGCGGATGGCCATCAGCGGGGAAATCGGAGCGCTGGTGGGGCGCAGCCAGGTCAAGGAAATTCGCGACATCTTCGGCACTCACCAGGCACTGCTGGACGACCCCGAGTTGCTCGACGAGGTGCAGGCGCGCCTGGCCGAAGGCGCCAGCGCCGAGGCGGCCTGGAGCCAGGTGATCGAACGGGTGGCCGGCGAGCAGGAGGCCCTGCGCGATGCGCTGCTGGCTGAGCGCGCGGCGGACCTGCGCGACGTCGGCCGGCGCGTGCTGGCGCGCCTGTGCGGCGTCGAGAGTGCGCTGGAGCCGAGCGAGCCCTACATCCTGGTGATGGACGAAGTCGGCCCCTCGGACGTGGCACGGCTCGATCCGGAACGCGTGGCGGGTATCGTCACGGCGCGCGGTGGCGCCACTTCGCACAGCGCGATCATCGCCCGCGCGCTGGGTATTCCCGCGCTGGTGGGCGCCGGGGAAAGCGTGCTGGCGCTGGAGTCCGGCACGGCGTTGCTGCTGGATGGCGAGAAAGGCCAGATGACGGTCGCCCCCGATGTACAAGCGTTGCACGCCGCCGAAACCCAGCGCGACCTGCGCCAGCGTCGCGCCACGCAGGCCGAGGCGCGCCGCCATGAGCCGGCGGTGACTCGCGATGGCCATGCCGTGGAAGTCTGCGCCAACCTTGGCGACACCGCCGGCGCGGCGAAAGCCGTGGATCTGGGCGCGGAGGGCGTGGGTCTGCTGCGTACCGAGTTCGTCTTCATGGACAACCCCCAGGCGCCCGACCAGGCAACCCAGGAGATCGAGTACCGCCGTGTGCTCGATGCCCTCGACGGCCGTCCGCTGGTGGCGCGCACCCTCGATGTGGGCGGCGACAAGCCGCTGCCGTACTGGCCGATCGCCGAGGAAACCAACCCCTACCTGGGCATTCGTGGCGTGCGCCTGACGCTGCAACGCCCGCAGATTTTCCGCACCCAGCTGCGAGCGTTGCTGAGTGCGGCTGCCGGCCGCCCGCTGCGCATCATGTTCCCCATGGTCGGCCAGGTGGAGGAGTGGCGGCGGGCGCGCGACCTGACCCACGAAATCTGCGCGGAACTGGGCGGTCAGCATGACCTGCAACTGGGCATCATGGTCGAGGTGCCTTCCGCTGCGCTGCTGGCACAGGTACTGGCGCGCGAGGTGGATTTCTTCAGCGTCGGTACCAACGACCTGACCCAGTACGCCCTGGCCATCGACCGTGGCCATCCGAGTCTGTCCGCCCAGGCCGATGGCCTGCACCCGGCGGTGCTGCAACTGATCGACATGACCGTGCGCGCCGCCCATGCCCACGGCAAGTGGGTGGGCGTGTGCGGCGAGCTGGCCGCCGACCCGCTGGCGGTGCCCTTGCTGGTCGGGCTGGGAGTGGACGAACTGAGCGTTTCGGCGCGCAGCATCCCGCTGGTCAAGGCGCGGGTGCGCGAGCTGGACCTGCCGACATCCCGCGAGCTGGCTCGCGCGGCATTGGCCCTGTGCTCGGCAGCGGACGTGCGCCAGAGCGTCGCCCTGGCGCTGCCGGAGGTGCACTGATGGCCCGTGTTCTCACGCTGACCCTGAACCCTGCGCTGGACCTCACCGTGCGCCTGCCGACGCTTGCGCCCGGCGAGGTGAACCGCAGCGAGTCGGCACTCAGCCAGGCCGCCGGCAAGGGCCTCAACGTTGCCCAGGTGCTGGCCGACCTGGGACATTCGCTGACCGTTGCCGGCTTCCTCGGTGCGGACAATGCGTTGCCCTTCGAGGCGTTGTTCCGTCGTCGTGGTTTCGTCGATGCCTTTGTCCGCGTGCCGGGCGAAACGCGGCGGAATATCAAGATCGCCGAAGGCACCGGGCGGATCACCGATATCAACGGTCCGGGCCCGGCAGTCAGTGGCGCCCAGCAGGATGCGCTGCTCGACCGCCTCGACCTGATCGCCGCCGATTTCGACATGGCCGTGGTCGCCGGCAGCCTGCCGCGTGGCGTCGATCCGCAGTGGTTGCGCGAGCTGTTGCTGCGCCTGCAGGGCCATGGCCTGAAAGTCGCCTTCGATTGCAGCGGTGCCGCGCTGCGCGCCGGGGTGGACGCCGCACCCTGGCTGATCAAACCCAACGACCAGGAGCTGGCCGATGCCTGCGGAAAGCCCGCTGGCAGCGCTGATGAGTTGGGCGCGCAGGTCGAATCATTGCGTGCGCGCGGTATCGAGCAGGTGGTGCTTTCCCAGGGCGCCGAGGGCGTGCGCTGGTTCGGTCCGCAGGGTGTCTGGCAAGCGGTGCCACCCAGGGTGGAAGTCGCCAGCACGGTGGGCGCCGGCGATTCCCTGTTGGCCGGCATGGTCCATGGCTTGCTCGCCGGTTGGCCGCCCGAGCGTGTGCTGCGCCAGGCCACGGCGGTGGCGGCACTGGCGGTCACCCAGATCCAGTTCGGCATCGGCGACGCGCAGCGGCTCAAGCGCATCGAGGACGCGGTGCAGGTTCAGGCGTTGGCCCCGTGCCAGCCCTGAGCGATAGAACAACAAGAGGTATGACGATGAACCTTGCCCTGATCACGGCCTGCCCCAACGGCCAGATTTCCAGCGTGCTCAGCGCCCGCCTGCTGCGGGCGGCGGCCGAGCGCCTGGGCTGGTCGGTGTGTGTCGAGCAACGCGACCCGCAGCATCCGGAACGCCAGTTGAGCGAAGGACAGATTGCCGCGGCCGACTGGGTGCTGGTGGTCAGCGCGCAGCCGCTGGATCTCTCGCGCTTCGCCGGCAAGCGCCTGGTGCAGGCGCGCCCGGCCGAGGCCTTGGCCGACCCGGCCGGTTTCCTCCAGCGCGCGGCGGCAGAGGCTCCCGTCTGGCAGCCGGGCGAGGCCTCGCCAGTGCCTGCCGCAACGGGACGCGTGGCGAAGGTCGTAGCGGTGACTGCCTGCCCGACCGGCGTGGCGCACACCTTCATGGCCGCCGAGGCGCTGCAACAGGCGGCGCAGCAGATGGGCGTCGAGCTGCGGGTGGAAACCCAGGGCTCGGTGGGCGCGCGCAATCCGCTGAGTGCGGAAGAAATCGCTGCTGCGGACGTGGTCCTGCTGGCGGCGGACATCGAGGTCAATCCCGAGCGTTTCGCCGGCAAGCGCATCTTCCGTTGCGGCACGGGTGTGGCGTTGAAGCAGCCCCAGGCGACCATCGAGCGCGCGCTGCAGGAGGCGACGACGGAGTCCGCCGCGTCCGCCGGCAACAGTGCGGCACCGACGAAGAACGAAGCGCGCGGCGTCTACAAGCACTTGCTCACCGGCGTGTCCTTCATGCTGCCGATGGTGGTGGCCGGCGGGCTGCTGATCGCGTTGTCCTTCGTCTTCGGCATCGAGGCGTTCAAGCAACAGGGCACCCTGGCGGCGGCGCTGATGCAGATCGGCGGTGACGCCGCGTTCAAGCTGATGGTGCCGATGCTCGCCGGCTACATCGCCTGGTCCATCGCCGATCGCCCCGGGCTGGCGCCGGGGATGATCGGCGGGCTGTTGGCGAGCACGCTGGGGGCGGGCTTCCTTGGCGGCATCGTCGCCGGTTTGCTCGCCGGCTATTCGGCGCGCGCGATTGCCCAGTGGGTTCCGCTACCGGCCAGTGTCGCGGCGCTCAAGCCGATCCTGATCATCCCGCTGCTGGCCAGCCTGTTCACCGGGCTGGTGATGATCTACGTGGTGGGTTCGCCGGTGGCGGCGATGATGAGCGCGCTGACCGATTTCCTCGCCGGCATGGGTACCACCAACGCCATCCTGCTCGGCCTGTTGCTGGGCGGGATGATGTGCGTGGACCTCGGCGGGCCGATCAACAAGGCCGCGTACGCCTTCTCGGTCGGCCTGCTCGCCTCGCAGAGCTACGCGCCGATGGCGGCAGTGATGGCCGGTGGCATGGTCCCGCCGATCGGCATGGGCATCGCCACGCTGCTGGCGCGGCGCAAGTTCGCCCAGAGCGAGCGCGAGGCCGGCAAGGCGGCGCTGGTACTGGGGCTGTGCTTCATCTCCGAGGGCGCGATTCCCTTCGCGGCCAAGGACCCGCTGCGGGTGATCCCGGCAAGTATCGCCGGAGGTGCGCTGACCGGCGCGCTGTCGATGCTGTTCGGCTGCAAGCTGCTGGCGCCCCATGGCGGGCTGTTCGTGCTGCTGATCCCCAACGCGATGAACCACGCGCTGCTTTACCTGCTGGCGATTGCCATCGGCAGCGTGGTGACCGGGGTGCTCTATGCGCTGCTCAAGCGCAGTGAGGCAGCGCCGATGATGGTGATGGGCGAGCAGGCGCCGGGGCGGGGTTGAGCATCCTGGCCTGGTCGGCGTGGGTGGGTTCGCGAGCAAGCTCGCTCCTACGAAGAGCCGTGTCCCTCGTGTAGGAACGAGCCTGCTCGCGAATGCTCTTCAGGCCGTGCGCCGCGTGCGTTGTTCGACGACCTGCGCCGGCACCGGCAGGCGGTGCGAGTCGCCGCGGCCCATGGGGAAGTATTCGAAGCCGTAGCGCGCCACGCGCTCGGGGTCGAACAGGTTGCGGCCGTCGAAGATCAGCGGGGACTTCAGGCGGCTGGCCACCAGCTCGAAGTCCGGCGCCTTGAACTGCCGCCACTCGGTGCAGATCACCAGGGCATCGGCGCCGCCGAGGGTGGCTTCCGGGGTGCCCATCAGGGTCAGGCGTTCATCGTGGCCGTACAGGCGCTGCGCCTCGGGCATGGCCTCGGGGTCGAAGGCGCGGACCTTGGCGCCGGCAGCCCACAGGGCTTCCATCAGGGTGCGGCTGGGGGCGTCGCGCATGTCGTCGGTGTTGGGCTTGAACGACAGGCCCCAGAGCGCGAAGGTGCGGCCCTTGAGCTTGCCGCCGTAGTAACTGTGGATGCGCTCGAACAGCTTGCTCTTCTGCCGCTGGTTGACCGCTTCCACGGCGCGCAGCAGGTCGCTGGAGCAGTGGGCTTCCTCGGCACTCTGGATCAGCGCCTGGACGTCCTTGGGGAAGCACGAGCCGCCATAGCCGCAGCCGGGATAGATGAAGTGGTAGCCGATGCGCGGGTCGGCGCCCATGCCCTGGCGCACGGCTTCGATGTCGGCGCCCAGGTGCTCGGCCAGCTCGGCGATCTGGTTGATGAAGCTGATCTTGGTGGCGAGCATGCAGTTGGCGGCGTACTTGGTCAGCTCCGCGCTGCGCAGGTTCATGGTCAGGATGCGGTCGTGGTTGCGGTTGAACGGCTCGTAGATCTCGCGCATGACGTCCAGCACCTCGGGGCTTTCGCAGCCGATGACGATGCGGTCGGGTTTGCGGCAGTCGGCCAGCGCCGAGCCTTCCTTGAGGAACTCGGGGTTGGAGACGATCTCGAAGTCCAGGCTGCGGCCTTCTTCGGCGAGCACCGCGAGTACCTTGGCCTTCACGCGGTCACCGGTGCCCACCGGCACGGTGGATTTCTCGACGATGATCACCGGCTGGGTACGGTGGCGGGCGATGCCTTCGGCCACGGCCAGCACGGCACGCAGGTCGGCCGAGCCATCGGGCAGCGGCGGGGTGCCGACGGCGATGAACTGCACGCGGCCATGGGCGGCTGTCTCGGCGACGTCGCTGGTGAAGCGCAGGCGTCCGGCTTCCAGGTTGTCCCTCACCAGCTCGGCCAGGCCCGGTTCGAAGATGCTGATCTGGCCGCGCTTGAGCTTGGCGATCTTGTCCTCGTCGATGTCCATGCACAGGACGTCGTGGCCCACTTCGGCCATGACCGCGGCCTGCACCAGGCCTACATAACCGATTCCGAATACGCTGATTTTCATGGTCTGCTCTCCCGAAAAGGGACTTGAAGCGGGATTGAGGTCAGTCGAACTGCGCGTGCTCGGAGCGAGCGTCGCTGGGTTTGATGACGGTTGTTCTGTCAGGTCGGCGTGGCGCGTTGATCGCGATCACGCCGGCGATCACCAGGGCTACGCCCAGTGTGCGCGGCAGGCTCAGCGGCTCGCCGAGGCCCGGCAGCACGGCGGCGCCGAGATAGACGAGGGCGTAGCTCAGGCTCAGCAGCGAGTAGGCGCGGCTCAGCGGCAGGTGTTTCAGGGCAAGCAGCCAGCAGAGCATCGACAGCGCGTAGGCGAGCACTGCCCCGGCCAGCGCCAGGAGCGCAACGATGTCGAGTTGCGCCGGGTCGAACGGCCAGTGCGAGGGCAGGCGCGACATGCTCCAGCGCATGCCCAGCTGCGCACTGCTCACCAGCAGCACGCTGCCCAGGGCGAAAGCGATGCCGCGCTTCACGAGTGCATCCCCAGCAGGGCGACGCCGCCGACGATCAGGGCCACGCCGAACCAGTGGCGGCCGTCAATGCGCTCGCCGAACAGGCGGCTCGCCAGTAGCGTCACCAGCACGAAGTTCAGGCTCAGCATCGGGTAGGCGACGCCGACTTCCAGGCGTTGCAGGACCAGCAGCCAGAGCAGCAGGCCGGCGCCCAGGCAGGCGACGGCCAGGATCAGCCAGGGTGAGAAGAGCTTCGCCGTCAGGCTCGAGGGCGCATCGCGCCAGCTTTCCACGGCGAACTTCTGCGCCAGCTGGCCCAGGCAGGTGAGCAGGCAGACGCCCGCCAGCAGCAGGGCAGTCATGGCGCGGCCTGCGGAATCAGCAGGACCACCAGGTGGTTCTGCCGGTAGCTGATGGCGTCGCTGGGCAGCATGGCCAGTTCCGCTTCGTCGCTGGCGCTGTTGACCCGCATGATCACGCCGATGGAGCCCTCGGCGCGGGTCCGGTCGATCCACGCGTGGATGCCCTCGGGCGGGATGCTGCGGCCCTGGCCTTCGGGGTAGCCGAGGCCGAACTTCAGCTCGCCCTCGGTGTTGAACAGCGTGATGTCGCTGCGCCGGGTGCGCCAGGCGAGCGCGGTGGCGGCGCCCAGGTCGTTGCTCAGCAGGCTGCGGGCGTCCTTGAGCTGGTCCAGGTGCTCGGCGATGAACTGGTCGGGCATCTTGCTGTTGACCATCTTGTTCGGCATCGCGTTGGGCACCAGGGCCACCAGCAGCCAGGCCGCGAAGGCCGGCGCCGCCCAGAAGCGAGTGGGGCGCAGCAGTTGCAGCAGGCCGGCGAGCAGCCAGGCGATGCACACCAGGGCAACCATCAGCACGCTGGGCAGTTCGTCGTGGTACTGCGGGTGCCGTGCCTGCATGAACAGCAGCCCGGCCAGCGCACTGCTGCCCAGCAGAAGATTGAGCGCGCCGTTGAACTTCAGGGCGACTTGCCGGTGCTGCTGCAGCGCACGGCCGAGGGCATCGGCCATCAGCAGGGCGAGCGGGGCGAAGCAGGGCATGATGTAGGTCGGCAGCTTTCCCTTGGCCAGGCTGAAGAACAGGAAGGGCATGACGAACCACAGCAGCAGGAACAGCAGCTTCGAGTCGCGCCAGCCCTGGATTGCGTTACGCAGCGCAGGGAAGACCAGCACAGCCCAGGGCAGTGCGCTGGCGAACAGCAGCGGGACGAAGAACCAGAATGGACGGCCGTGCTGGGCGTCGTCACCGGCGAAGCGGCGGATGTGCTCGTGCCAGAAGAAGAAGTCCCAGAAGTCCGGCTCGCGGGCGTGGATCAGCAGTACCCAGGGCGCGCAGACCAGCGCGGCCACCAGCACCGCCAGCGGGCCGTAGCGCAGCAGTTCGCCCAGGCGCTTCTGCAGCACGGCGTAGGGCAGGCCGACGATCACCGGCAACAGGAAGGCGAGGAAGCCCTTGGTCATGAAGCCGAAGGCGCAGGCGGCACCCAGCAGGCTCCAGGCAGCCAGGCGCCCGCGCGGGGTGCTGGCATCGAAAGCGAACCACAGGGCACCGAGGCTGAGGTTCACGCAGAAGGTGAACTGTGGGTCGAGGTTGGCGTAGCCGGCCTGCCCCGCGATCAACCCGAAGCTCAGGTACAGCAGACCGGCGGCCCAGGTGCGGCGCGGGTCGTTCCACAGGCGGCGGGCGACCAGGATCACCAGCAGGGTGCTCAGCGCGGTGACCAGTGCGGAGGCAAAGCGCACGCCGAACAGGTTCTGCCCGAACACGGCCTGGCTGGCTGCGATCAGCCAGTAGCCGCCGGTAGGTTTCTCGAAGTAGCGCAGGCCCAGCAGGTGCGGGGACACCCAGTCGCCGCTCTGCAGCATGGCCTGGCTGATCTGCGCGTTGCGCGACTCGTCCGGGATCCACAGGCCGTGGAAAGCCATCGGCAGCAGGATGCACAGGACGAAGGCGGCGAGCAGTGTCGGGTAGGCCAGGCGCTTCATGCGTGCTGCACCCCCAGCCAGCCTTCGCGGCCAGCCAGTTCGCCACGCACCAGGCTGGCGACGGGCAGGGTGGTCGGGTCGTCCGGCAGCAGCCGGCCCAGCGGGACGAAGCGGATGCCGCCGGCCCGTGCCTGGGCCAGCAAGCGGCGGAAGTCGTGGGCCATGAGAATGCCCTCGACCTCGGCGTGAATGGTGTACACGTTCAAGGCGTCCATGTCGAAACGGGAAAGGATGTAGTCATTGAAGGCGGACGGCGCCACCTGTGGACCGACGACCTCGTCGAAGGTGGGCATGTCCACCGGGATCTGCGGGGTGCCGGCGCGACCGTCGGCCAGGCGCGGGCGGAACAGCGAGCGGCCGCGGCAATCGCTGTTGTAGCGAAAGCCGAAGCGCTCCTTGGCTTCCACGGTGCGTTCGTCGGCGCGCCAGCCGGCCACCGCCGAGCACTCCACCGGGTTGCCGAGGATGTCGGCAAGAGTGTCGACGCCACGGCGGATCTGTTGTTCGAGCTGCTCGGTGCTCCAGCGGCCGGCGTTGGCCTGCCAGCCGTGGTGGTCCCACGCATGCAGGCCGACTTCATGGCCGGCGTCCTGGGCGCGCCGCATCAGGTGGCCCAGGTCGCGGCCGATCGGCTTGCCCGGCCAGGCGGTGCCGGCCAGCAGGATGTCCCAGCCATACAGGCCGGCGGCGTTGGAGCGCAGCATCTTCCACAGGAACTGCGGGCGGATCAGGCGCCACAGGTGGCGCCCCATGTTGTCGGGGCCGACGCTGAAGAAGAAGGTCGCCTTCACCTCGGCCTCGTCGAGCATGTCCAGCAGCCGCGGCACACCGTCACGGGTGCCGCGGTAGGTATCGACGTCGATGCGCAGTCCCGCTCTCATCAGGCGATGCTTTTCTGCAGCGGGAAGGCGTGGGGCACCCCACCGGCACGTTCGGCCAGGGCTTCGCGGAGGAAGAAGTCCAGGGTCTTGCCGATGGTGGCGGAGAGCTCCACGCTCGGCTGCCAGTTCAGCAGGCGACGGGCGTTCTCGATGCTCGGCTTGCGGTGCGACACGTCCTGGTAGCCGTCACCGTAGAAGCTGCGGCTTTCCACTTCGCGGAAGCCGGCGAAGGGCGGGAACTGGTCGCGCAGCGGGTGCGCCTCGAACTGACGCAGCAGCTCTTCGCCCAGTTGGCGGATGCTGGCTTCGTTGTCCGGGTTGCCGATGTTGACGATCTGTCCGTCGCAGCGGCTGCCTTCGTTGTCGATGATCCGCGCCAGCGCCTCGATGCCGTCATCCACGTCGGTGAAGCAGCGCTTCTGCTCGCCGCCGTCGACCAGGCGGATCGGCGTGCCTTCCACCAGGTGCAGGATCAGCTGGGTAATGGCGCGGGAACTGCCGATGCGCGCCGAGTCCAGGCGGTCCAGGCGCGGGCCCATCCAGTTGAACGGACGGAACAGGGTGAACTTCAGGCCCTTCTGGCCGTAGGCCCAGATAACGCGGTCGAGCAACTGCTTGGAGACCGAGTAGATCCAGCGCTGCTTGTTGATCGGGCCGACGATCAGGTTCGACTTGTCTTCGTCGAAGTTGGCGTCGGTGCACATGCCGTACACCTCGGAGGTGGACGGGAAGATCACGCGCTTGTTGTACTTCACGCAGTAGCGGACCAGCTTGAGGTTTTCCTCGAAGTCCAGCTCGAACACGCGCAGCGGGTTGCGGGTGTATTCGATGGGCGTGGCGATGGCCACCAGCGGCAGGACCACGTCGCACTTCTTGATGTGGTACTCGATCCACTCGGTGTGGATGCTGATGTCGCCTTCGACGAAGTGGAAGTCCGGGTTGCCTTTCAGGCGCTCGATGGCGTCGGAGCCGATGTCCAGGCCGTAGACCTCGTAGTTGCCGTCGCGCAGCAGGCGCTCGGAGAGGTGGTTGCCGATGAAGCCATTGACGCCGAGGATCAGTACGCGGGTCTTGCGCTTGGGTTTGCCGCTGGCGCCGTGCAGGCGCGAGCCGTCCACCAGGCCCATTTCGCGGGCCAGTTGCGGGCCGGCGAGGAACAGGCCGCTGTCGCCCTGCTGGCCGGAGAGGATTTCCAGCGAGTCAGCACCGCAGGCGATGCGCAGCGGGTCGACCGACAGGACCGAGCCGGCCGGCAGGCCGTTGTTGCCGGCGACCACGCGCGAGCTCCAGACGATCAGCTTGCGATCGCCCACCGGGGCGAAGGCGCCGGGGTACGGCTGGGTCACGGCGCGGACCAGGTTGTGCAGTTCGCTGGCAGGGCGCTTCCAGTCGAGCTGGCCGTCCGCAGGGGTGCGGCGACCGAAGTAGCTGGCGCGGGATTCGTCCTGGGCGACTTCCTGCAGCTCACCCCGAGCCAGGCGGGGCAGGGCGGAGGCGAGCAGCTCGCGGGTGGCTTCGCGCAGCTTGCCGTGCAGCACCAGTGCGGTGTCGTCCGGGCCGATGGCGACGCTCTGCTGGGCGAGGATGCCGCCGGCGTCGGCGCGCTTGACCATGCGGTGCAGGGTCACGCCGGTCTCGCTTTCGCCGTTGACCAGCACCCAGTTGGCCGGGGCGCGGCCACGGTAGCGCGGCAGCAGCGAACCATGCAGGTTGTAGGCGCCCTTGGCGGCGCAGGCCAGCAGCTCTTCGCTGAGCAGGTGGCGGTAGTAGAAGGAGAAGATGTACTGCGGCTGCAGTTCGCGGATGCGCGCAACCCACAGCGGGTGGTTGACGTCTTCGGGCGCGTGCACCGGGATGCCCAGGCGCGCGCAGAGTTGTGCTACGGAGCCGTAGAAGCGGTTTTCCTTGGGATCGTCGGCATGGGTGAACACGGCGTCGATCTGGTAACCGGCGGCGAGCAGCGCTTCGATGCCGGCGCAGCCGAAGTCGTGGTGGGCAAAGACGATGGTCTGCTGGGTCATGGCTGGATGGACTCGAAAGAAGGGGAAGAAGTAGTGATCTGGGCGCGCGGTGCATCGACGCGAACGATGCGCTCGATGAAGAAGCGGGGGCGGGCGCGCACGTCGTTGTACATGCGGCCCAGGTACTCGCCGAGCAGGCCCATGCCGACCAGCTGCACGCCGGTGAACATGAACAGCACGGCGAACAGCACGAACACGCCGTGGCCGGCCCAGGCGGCGCCGAACAGCAGGCGCAGCACCAGCAGCATCAGGGCGAAGGCGAAGCCGGCCACCGCCATGCCGCCGCCGACGAAGGACAACAGGCGCAGCGGCGAAGTGGTCATGCAGGTGACCAGGTCGAACATCAGGTTGATCAGGCGCAGGAAGTCGTACTTCGACTCGCCGTGCTCGCGCTCGGCGTGGGCGACGAGGATCTCGCTGGTATGGCGGGCGAAGCTGTTGGCCAGGATCGGGATGAAGGTGCTGCGCTCGCGGCAGGCGAGCATCGCCTTGACGATGCTGGCGCGATAAGCGCGCAGCATGCAGCCGTAGTCGTTCATCGCCACGCCGGTGGAGCGCTGCACGGCGAGGTTGATCAGCTTCGACGGCCAGCGACGCAGTGCCGAGTCCTGGCGTTGCTGGCGCACGCTGCCGACCACGTCGTAGCCCTTGGCGGCTTCTTCGACCAGGCGCGGGATTTCCTCCGGCGGGTTCTGCAGGTCGGCGTCGAGGGTGATCACCAGGTCGCCCTGGCATTGCTCGAAGCCGGCCATGATCGCCGCGTGCTGGCCATAGTTGCGGTTGAGGATCACCGCCACCACATGGCTGCCGGGCGCTTCGGCGGCTTCCTGCAGCAGGTCGGCGGAGCTGTCGCGGCTGCCGTCGTCGATCAGCACGATCTCGTAATCACGGCCCAGTTGTTCGCAGGCGGCGGTGGTGCGGCGCAGCAGCTCGGGGAGGCTGGCCTCTTCGTTGTACACCGGGATGACGATGGACACACGGTTGATCGGATAGGCTTTCACGGTGGCGTTACCGAAGCAGGGTTTCGATGGCGTCGACCACGCGGTCCTGGTCGGCCTGGGTCATGTCGGGGAACAGCGGGATGGAGACGATCCGCGAGGCGTTCCACTCGGTGTTGGGCAGGTGCACATCCGGGTAGCGCTGGCGGTAGTAGCTGTGCAGGTGGCTGCCGATGAAGTGGATGCCGCTGCCGATGCCGCGCTCCTGCAGGCCCTGCATGAAGGCGTCGCGGTCGATGCCGCAGCGCTCCTGGTCGATGCGCAGGACGTAGAGGTGCCAGGCGTGGTGCTGCGGGTAGTCCGGCAGCGCCAGCGGTTGCACCGGCAGGTGCGCCAGGCGACTGGCGTAGCCGGCGGCCAGTTCGGCGCGGCGGGCGTTGATCGCTTCGAGCCTGGGCAACTGCACCAGGGCGATGGCGGCGTTGATATCGGTGAGGTTGTACTTGAAGCCCGGTTCCACCACCTGCGCCTGTGGCTTGCGGCCGTGGGTCAGGCGGTCGTAGGCATCCACGCCCAGGCCATGGAACTTCAGGGTGCGCACGCGGTTGGCCAGGGCCTCGTCGTCGGTGACGAACATGGCGCCCTCGGCGCAGGTGAGGTTCTTGATCGCGTGGAAGGAGAAGATCGCGGTGCCGCGCGAGCCTACCGGGCGGCCGCGATAGAAGGTGCCGGCCGCGTGGGCGGCGTCCTCGATCACCGGGATGCCGTGGCGCAGGGCGAGCTCGTTGATCGGGTCCATGTCGCAGGCCGCGCCGGCGTAATGCACCGGAATGATGGCGCGGGTGCGCGGGGTGATTGCGGCTTCGATGCGCGCGGCGTCGGTCATCAGGGTGTCACGGTCGACATCGACGAACACCGGCGTGGCGCCCAGCAGGCTGATCATGTTGACGGTGGAGACCCAGGTCTGCGACGGGGTGATCACCTCGTCGCCCGGGCCGATGCCCAGGGCCAGCAGCGCCAGGTGCATGCCGCCGGTGGCCGACGACAGGGCCACCGCGTGACGGCAACCGATGGAGTCGGCGAAGCGTTGCTCCAGTTCATGGTTCTTCGGCCCGGTGGTGATCCAGCCCGAACGCAGGACTTCGTTGACTGCCTGGATCTCTTCTTCACCGATGCTGGGACGGGAGAAGGGGAGGAAGGGCATTTCCATGTGGTGTTCCAAAGGCCATGGCGGCTCTGTCAGGGGGTGAGAGAACGCTACGGGGGTGATCGTTAAGAAGCCGTTAAGTGGATGTCGTGATTCCGTTCGTCGGTCGAACATGCGACAAGCAGCACCCGAAGATGGGAGGGAGGTGAGTGAACGGTCTGAAAACGACATGTCTGATGTCGGAAAACGCTGTTGAACACTCGTTCATCCTTGGCTATGGTGGCCCAACGCTCCTGCGGACCCTTCTGCAGGACATTCCGTCATTCGGATGAGGCCCTTGCATGCGTTATTCGTCGCTTGTGGACAGGATGGTCGGACCCGGCGTTGCCGCCTGGGATATTCACTACGCCGCCATTGCCGCCCAACGCGCCGGCCGCGACGTGATCGTGCTCAGCGTCGGCGACCCCGATTTCGCAACCCCGGACTTCATCACCGATGCCGCCGTTTCCGCCTTGCGCGATGGCGACACCCACTACAGTGATGTGGCTGGCCGCCCGGCACTTCGCCAGGCGATCGCCGCACTGCATGAGCGACGATTCGGCCAAAAGGTCGCCGCCGAGAACGTCATTGTTGTCGCCGGAGCGCAGAACGGCCTGTTCGCCGCCGCGATGTGCCTGCTGGAAAAAGGCGACGAGGTCATCACCTTCGATCCGGTCTACGTCACCTACGAAGCCACGCTGAAGTCCACCGGTGCCGTGCTGGTCGGGGTTCCTACCCGTCCGGAGAACGGTTTCCGCCCTCTGGCCGGTGATATCGCGGCTGCCATCACGGCGCGCACCAAGGCGATCTTCCTCGCCAACCCGAGCAACCCCACGGGCGTCGTGCTGACTCGCGAGGAGTTGCTGGCGATCGCCGAACTGGCGCAGGCCCACGATCTCTGGGTGGTGGTGGACGAGGTCTACGAGGGCCTGACCTTCGAGCGCGAACACCAGAGCTTCGCCGCGCTGCCGGGCATGGCCGAGCGCACCCTGAGCATCGGCAGCCTGTCGAAATCCCATGCCATGACCGGCTGGCGCGCCGGCTGGATAGTCGCCAACCCGACGCTGGTCGGGCATCTGGAAAACCTTGCGCTGAACATGTTCTACGGCCTGCCGGGCTTCGTGCAGGAGGCCGCGCTCGCTGCGGTGGAGCGCCATGATGAAGTGGTGGCGTCGATGCGCGAGATCTACCGCCGCCGCCGCGACCTGGTGGTGGCGGCGCTGAGTGATTGTCCGCGGGTGAAGGTCCTGTCGCCCGAAGCCGGGATGTTCGTCATGGTCGATGTACGTGACACCGGCCTCAGCTCGCTGGACTTCTCCTGGCAGCTGTTCCATGCCACCGGCGTCTCGGTGCTCGACGCGGCAGCCTTCGGCCCGCAGGCGGAAGGTTTCGTGCGGTTGTCCTTCGGGTTGAGCGACGAGAGCATGGCGGAGGCCTGTGCGCGGATCAGTCGGTTTGTCGAATCCCTTCCCGCACGTGCCGAATCAACTGTAGGAGCGAGGGGGGCGCCTCAGCCATTGCTCGCGAACGCTCTTGATGTTTCTGACGCTGCGACCGGTTCGCGAGCAAGCTCGCTCCTACGGGAACAGCCCACCACTAAGCCGGTGATCGAAGTGCGAGATATCCACAAGCGCTTCGGCGACTTCGAGGTGCTCAAGGGCGTTTCGCTGTCGGCCCGCGAGGGCGAGGTGATCTCGCTGATCGGCGCCAGCGGTTCGGGCAAGAGCACCCTGCTGCGCTGCATCAACATGCTGGAGATTCCCAACCAGGGCTCGGTCACCGTCAACGGTGAAACCATCCGCCTGGCTCAGAGCCGCCAGGGCGAGCCGATGGTGGCCGACCAGAAGCAGCTCACCCGTATCCGCTCGCAGCTGGGCATGGTGTTCCAGAGCTTCAACCTGTGGCCGCACCGCACCGTGCTGGAGAACCTGATCGAGGCGCCGACCTTCGTCCTCCACGAGAGCAGGGCCGAGGCCCGCGAGCGCGCCGAGGCGTTGCTGGAACGTGTCGGCCTGGCGGAGAAACGCCACGAATACCCGGCCTTCCTTTCCGGTGGCCAGCAGCAACGCGTGGCCATCGCCCGCGCGCTGGCCGTGCGACCGAAAGTGATGCTGTTCGACGAACCGACCTCGGCGCTGGACCCGGAGCTGGTGGGCGAAGTGCTGCGGGTGATCCGCTCGCTGGCCGAGGAGGGGCGGACCATGATCCTGGTCACCCACGAGATGGCTTTCGCCCGCGACGTATCGAGCCACGTGGCGTTCCTGCACAAGGGCCTGATCGAGGAGGAGGGAACGCCCGAGGAAGTGTTCTCGCGCCCGCGCAGCGAGCGCTGCCGGCAGTTCGTCAACGCGCACCAGAATCGCTGACCGATGCCGCGCTGCCGGCGCATCGATGAGCGTGACCCATAACAAACGAAAACAACGCAGGGGATCACGATGAGCAAGAAAGGTCTGTGCAATCTGATGGTGGGTGCGGCGATGCTGATGGCCGGCGCGGCGAGCGCCCAGGCCGAGACGATCCGCTTCGCCCTGGCCGCCGAACCCTATCCACCGTTCTCGCAGAAGCAGCCCGACGGTAGCTGGGTCGGCTTCGAGCCGGACCTGATCCACAAGGTCTGCGCCGAGATGAAGGCTACCTGCGAGATCGACGAAGTGGCCTGGGACGGCATCATCCCGGCGCTGCTGGCGAAGAAGATCGACGTGATCTTCAACTCCCTGTCGATCACCGACGAGCGCGAGAAGCAGATCGCCTTCAGCCGCCCCTATTACGACACCCCGGTCGCCGTCGCCGCGCCCCAGGCGGTGGATGTGCAGATCAGCCCCGAAGGCCTGAAGGGCAAGGCGATCGGCGTGCAGATCTCCACGGTCAGCTCCAACTACCTGAAGAAGTACTACGAGAAGATCGCCGACGTGCGCTACTACGACACCCAGGACTCGGTGAACGCCGACCTGGTGGCCGGGCGCATCGACCTGATGATGGCCGATGGCATTGCCGTGGCGTCCTTCGTCAAGTCGCCGGACGCCCAGGCTGCCGGCATCGTCAACAAGGGCGAAGTGAAGTACGACCCCCTGTTCGGCCGTGGCGTTGGCGCCGGCATGCGCAAAGGCGACACCGAGCTGAAGGCGAAGATGGACGAGGCCATCGGCAAACTGCTCGCCAGCGACGACTACAAGGCGCTGTCGGACAAGTACTTCGGCATGAGCGTCGCGCCCAAGCAGTAACTCTGGCGCGATCCGCTTCAGCGCCCGCGCGCTTGTCCGGCGCGCGGGCACGAACCTGAGCCTCCCTTCCTGGAGACGGCCATGCAAAGCATCTTCGACCTGATCGGCTTCGGTCCTACCGGCTGGGGCCCGGCCCTGCTCAAGGGGTTGCTGGTCACCCTGCAGATTTCCGTCGGGGCCTTCCTGGTCGGCCTGCTGATCGGCCTGGCCGCGGCCAGTGCCAAGATCGGTGGTCCGCGCCCGTTGGCGATGCTCGCGCGCGGCTACACCACGCTGTGCCGGGCGGTACCGGAACTGCTGCTGATCCTGCTGCTGTTCTACGTCGGCTCCATGGGCCTGAACCAGTTCTTCGAGTGGCTCGGCTACGGCCAGGTGAAGCTCAACGGCATGATGGTGGCCATCGTCGTGCTTGGCCTGGTGCAGGGCGCCTACGCGTCGGAGATCTTCCGTGGCGCGATCCAGTCGATTCCCTATGGCCAGATCGAAGCGGCGCGCGCCTACGGCATGCACGGCTTCGGCCTGTTCCGCCGGGTGACCTTGCCGATGATGGCGCCCAACGCGCTGGCCGGCATGGCCAACCTGTGGGTCAACCTGATCAAGGACAGTGCGCTGATCAGCGTGGTGGGCACCAACGAGCTGCTCTACACGGCCAAGCAGGCCGCCGGCTCGACCCGTCACTACCTGACCTTCTACCTCACCGCGGCGGCGCTGTACTACGTGCTCACCGTGCTTTCAAACCTGTTCGCGGGCTACCTGGAGCGACGTTTCCGTCGCTGGATTCCGGCGGTCTGAACGAGGCGCGGCGATGAACGAACACTGGCTATTCGTCTATGGGGCCCTGCTGCTCAAGGGCCTGGGCACCACCCTGGTGATCCTGCTGATTTCCGCCATCCTCGGCTTCGCCCTGGCGCTGGTCGTGGCGTTGGCGCGGATGTCGCGCAACTTCCTGGTCTCGCGCCTGGCGCTGGCGTACACCAGCGTGATTCGCGGCACGCCGTTGCTGGTGCAGATCTACATCTTCTACTACGGCCTGGGCAGCCTGTTCGCGCAGTTCCCGCTGATCCGCGGCAGCTTCCTCTGGCCCTACCTGCGCGATGGCTTCTGGTACATCGTGATCGCGCTGATCCTCTCGGTCGGCGCCTACGTCGGCGAGGTGGTTCGCGGTGGCCTCAAGGCGGTGCCGCGCGGCGAACTGGAGGCGGCTTCGGCGTTCGGCATGAACCGCACGCTGGTGCTCTACCGTGTGTGGCTGCCGAGGGCGATCCGCCTGCTGCTGCCGACCCTGGCGGGGGAGAGCGTGATGCTGCTCAAGTCCACCGCGCTGGCGTCCACCATCGCCGTGGTCGACCTGCTCGGCGCAGCCAACGTGGTGCGCGCGCAGACCTTCCAGGTGTATGAGCCGCTGCTGCTGGTGGCGGCGATCTATGTCTGCCTGACCTTCATCATCGAGGCGCTGTTCGCCGTGCTGGAGCGCACCACGCCGGTTCGCCGCGAAACACAGAAGCCGGCGCAGCGATCATGGTTGGGCAAGCGCAGGGCAAGGACGGCAGTTTGATAATGCACAGTTCGCCTTACGATCTTGCGAGCTAGAGCTGGATTAGGCGGGCGGCGCTCGAAGAGCGGAGTTTACCCCAGTAAATGAGCACCTGAGGGCGGCGCTCGCCTAATCCAGCCGACGCGCAGCAGATCGTTGCCAAACCTCAGGCGTAGGCGCCGCGACGGAGGCCCTCCACCCAGCAGCGGCTGAGTTCGAGACCGTCGGCGGCGCTGAAGTTGCTCGGGTTCAGGCACCACTCCAGCCACAGCCCGTCGAGCATGGCGGAGAGGCCGATGGCGGCCAGGCGCGGGCGCGCCACGCTGAAGTTTTCGGCGTGGGCGAGCTCGCTGATGAGTGTTTCGAGGATGGCAAGGTAGCTCTGATAGCCGCGCTCGTGCGCCTCGTTCACCGGCGGCGAGTGGCGGATCAGGCTCCAGAACACCACCCAGGGGCTGAGCAGGTCGGGGTCCAGCACTTGCGGTGAGAAGGAGCCGGTGAGGAAGGCTTCCATGCGTGCGGCGGGATCGCTGCCGACGGCGTCCACCTGCTGGTAGAGCGCCTGGGTGACCTCGCTGGCAAGGGTCTCGTAGGCCTGGGCAACCAGCGCGTCGATGCTGCCGAAATGGTGGTTCACCAGGCCCACGGCGACGCCGGCTTCCTTGGCGATGCGGCGCACCGAGATGCCCGCGTGGCCATCGGCGACCAGGCACTTGAGGCAGGCGCGCACCAGATGGTCGCGGCGTTCCTCGGAGGTGGCGCGCTGGGCTTTCTGGCGGGGCATGTCCACGGTGCGAGGTCCTTTTGCGGCGTGCCGGAAACCGGCGACTGGAGTCGATACTAGGAGGCGCCGGCAAAGATTTCCATGGGCGATTCGGACAGAGGAGAGGGCTTGATGATCGAGGATGTGTCCTTCAGCGTGCCGGGTGACTCCGGCGCGGAGCTGCGCGTTCTGGCGTGGCGTATCGACGGCGGCAAGCCGGGGCCGCGGGTACACCTGCAGGCCGGCGTGCACGCCGATGAAATCGCCGGGATGCTGGTGCTCCACGAACTGCTGCCGCGCCTGCGCGAGGCCGCCGAACGTGGCGCGCTCAATGGCAGCGTGACGCTGGTGCCGCAGGCCAATCCCATCGGCATCGGGCAGTTCCGCCAGGGGCGGATTCTCGGCCGCAACCACGACGCCACGTCGCGCAATTTCAACCGTGGCTTCATCGCCTCGGCAGCGGCCAGCGGGACCCTGGACAACCTCACGCTGTGGCAGAAGCGCCTGGCCGAACTGGCCGCGCCGGCGGACATCGTCCTCGACCTGCACACCGACGACGAGGCGCTGCAGTATGTCTACGTCCACGAATGCTTCTGGCCGGCCGCGCAGGACCTCGCCGCTGCGCTGTGCGCGGATCTGGCGATCATCTGGGAAGGCGATGGCGACGGTGCGTTCGAAGAAGTGGTGATCGCCCCATGGCTGGCCGAACAGCGCTTTACGGAGCGCCTGGTGGCCACTGTCGAATTGCGCGGCCAGGGCGACGTCAGCGACGCGCTGGCGCAGCAGGATGCCGAGGGACTCTACCGTTTTCTCGGCGCCCGTGGCGTGGTCACCGACGCCGGGCCACTGCCGGAGTGGAAGGGCGTCGCTACGCCCATGGGCTTCATGGAAACCGTGTTCGCGCCTGCAGCCGGCGTGCTGGTGTTCGAGCGAGAACTGGGCGAATACCTCGAGGCGGGTGAGCGCTTCGCGCGCATCGTTTCGCGTCCGGGTGACCCTGATAGCGAACACATCCTGCGCGCGCCGCAGAGTGGCTTGTTCGCCACCCGTTACCGTGACCGGCTGATTCCCCAGGGCGCCATCGCGGGCAAGTTCACCGGTACGGCGCCTTCGAGTACCTGGAGCTCCGGCGCGCTCGATCCGTAATCGGCTTCTGTACGGGGCATCCCTCACCCCAACCCTCTCCCAGAGGGAGAGGGGGCAGATTGTGCGGGCTGACGCTGTGGTTTCATCCTGCACCGAACGGTCCCCTCTCCCGCTTGCGGGAGAGGGCTAGGGTGAGGGGCTCTTACCCGCGCATCTCGACTCAAATGCAAACAAGGAAGAACAAAAAACGCCCGCACAAGGCGGGCGTTTTCGAACAGCGGCGAACTCAGTGGTGTTCGCGGGTGGCGCGGAAGGTGATGTCCGGCCAGCGCTCTTCCATCAGGCTCAGGTTGACGCGGGTCGGGGCCAGGTAGGTGAGGTGGCCGCCGCCGTCCACGGACAGGTTCTCGAAGGCCTTGTCCTTGAACTCCTTGAGCTTCTTCTCGTCCTGGCACTCGATCCAGCGCGCGGACCAGACGTTGATCTGCTCGTAGGCGCACTCGACCTTGTATTCCTCCTTCAGGCGGCTGGCGACCACGTCGAACTGCAGCACGCCGACGGCGCCGAGGATGATGTCGTTGTTGCGCTCGGGGAAGAACACCTGGGTGGCACCTTCCTCGGCCAGTTCCTGCAGGCCCTGGCGCAGCTGCTTGGACTTCAGCGGGTCCTTCAGGCGCACGCGGCGGAACAGTTCCGGGGCGAAGTGCGGGATGCCGGTGAAGCCCAGCGCCTCGCCTTCGGTGAAGGTGTCGCCGATCTGGATGGTGCCGTGGTTGTGCAGGCCGATGATGTCGCCGGCGAAGGCTTCTTCCAGCTGCTCACGCTCGCTGGAGAAGAAGGTCAGCGCGTCGGCGATCTTCACGTCCTTGCCCAGGCGCACGTGGCGCATCTTCATGCCCTTCTCGTACTTGCCCGAGCAGATACGCATGAAGGCGATACGGTCGCGGTGCTTCGGGTCCATGTTCGCCTGGATCTTGAACACGAAGCCGGAGAACTTCTCCTCGGTCGGCGCCACGGTGCGCTCGTGGGCGCCACGCTCCAGCGGTTGCGGGGCCCAGTCGACGATGCAGTCCAGCACCTGGTCGACACCGAAGTTGCCCAGCGCGGTACCGAAGAACACCGGGGTCATCTCGCCCTTGAGGAAGGCGTCCTTGTCGAACTCGTGGCAGGCGCCTTGCACCAGTTCCAGCTCTTCGAGGAAGTTGTCGTAGAGGTCGCCCAGGTGCGCGCGGGCCTCGTCCGAATCCAGTTTGTCGATGACCTTGGTCTCGATGCGCTCGTGGCCGTGGCCCGGCACGTAGACGATGATCTTGTCCTGGGCGAGGTGGTACACGCCCTTGAAGTCGCGGTAGCAACCGATCGGCCAGGTGATCGGCGCCGCCTTGATCTTCAGCACCGCCTCGATCTCGTCGAGCAGCTCGATGGGGTCGCGGATGTCGCGGTCGAGTTTGTTGATGAAGCTGACGATGGGCGTGTCGCGCAGCCGGCAGACTTCCATCAGGGCGATGGTGCGTGGCTCGACGCCCTTGCCGCCGTCGAGGACCATCAGTGCCGAGTCCACCGCGGTGAGGGTGCGGTAGGTGTCTTCGGAGAAGTCTTCGTGGCCGGGGGTGTCGAGCAGGTTGATCATGTGCTCGCGGTAGGGGAACTGCATCACCGAGGTGGTGATGGAGATGCCGCGCTGCTTCTCCATCTCCATCCAGTCGGAGGTGGCGTGGCGGTCGGACTTGCGCGACTTCACGGTACCGGCGACGGCAATCGCCTTGCCCATCAGCAGGAGCTTCTCGGTAATGGTGGTCTTACCGGCGTCGGGGTGGGAAATGATCGCGAACGTGCGGCGCTTCGCGACTTCGGCGGCTTGGATGCTCATGGATGGATGCCTGGTCGATTCGGTGAAGACGGGCAGCGAGCGGCCCGAAAAACGCGGGATTATAGCCTGAATCGAGGCGTCGCCGGCAGACCCGGCGACGCAAGGCTCGGGGCTGTCAGTGGTCGCTGTCGGCGACCGGCTCGGCGCCCTTGTAGATACGCCGCACCAGCGGGCCGATGGACAGGCCCTGGAGCAGGATCGACACCAGCACCACCACGTAGGTCAGGCTGAGGATCAGGTCGCGCTGCTCGCCCAGCGGCAGGGACAGCGCCAGGGCCACCGAGACGCCGCCGCGCAGGCCGCCCCAGACGAGGATGCGGATGGTCCCGGCGGGCACCTGGCGGCGGCCGTTCTCGGTCTGCCGCAGCACGACGATGGCCGGGGCCACGGTGAGCAGGCGCGAGACCAGCACCGCGCCACCCAGGGTGAACGCCGCCACCACGTGCAGCCAGTTGAACGGCAGCAGGAGCAGCTCCAGGCCGATCAGGGCGAACAGCAGGGCGTTGAGGATCTCGTCGATCAGCTCCCAGAACTTGTCGATGTAGCGCCGGGTTTCGTCGGACATGGCGTAGTGGCGCGCCTGGTTGCCGATGATCAGGCCGGCCACCACCATGGCGATGGGCGCCGACACGTGCAGCCGCGCCGCCAGCGCCGCGCCACCGATCACCAGGGCCAGGGTCAGCATGACTTCCACCTGGTACTGGTCGATGCCGCGCATCATCAGGAACACCCCGTAGCCCAGCGCCGCGCCGAACAGGATGCCGCCGATGGCTTCCTGCACGAACAGCCAGGCAATCGTCGAGGCGGTGGGCGTTTCGCCGGCCAGCAGGATGCCCAGCAGGATGGTGAAGACCACCACGGCGGTGCCGTCGTTGAACAGCGATTCGCCGACGATGGTGGTGGCCAGCGGCTTGGGCGCGCCGGCGGACTTGAGGATGCCCAGCACCGCGATGGGGTCGGTGGGCGAGATCAGCGCGCCGAACAGCAGGCAGTAGATGAAGTCCACGTGCCAGCCGAAGAGGGCGAAGGTGTAGTAGGCCAGGTAGCCGATCACCGTGGTGGCGATCAGCACGCCGAAGGTGGCCAGCAGGCCGATGGGCCACTTGTAGTTGCGCAGGTCGGCGAGGTTCACGTGTAGCGCACCGGCGAACAGCAGGGCGGGCAGGAACCAGGTCATCAGCACGTCGGAGAAGTCGATGCGGCTGATGATCTGCTGCATCTCGACTTCCAGCACCGGGTAGCCCAGCAGCGACATGCCCTGGGCGATGAAGGAAAAGATCAGCGCGGTGGCCATGACGCCGATGGTTGGCGGCAGGCGGATGAAGCGGTAGTTGACGTAGGTGAGCAGGGTGGTCAGCGCGATGAACGCCGCGGCCAGATCAAGCATGGCGATGGATCTCCGTGGTAGGCAAGAACGCCGGCCCCGAGTGACCTATCCATGGGTCGGGGGCACGCGAAAGGATCCCGATGATAACCGCTGGGCGAAGTCGCGTATGTTTTCACCGGGCGCATCCGCCGTTGGGCAAGCGGCGGGGGCCGATGGTTCAGCCCGATCGCAACTTTTTTCGAAAAAAAGTTTGTCCGCCACAGCCCCCGGACCATGGGGGCTGAAGCCGAATGCGCGGCCGCGCGGTGGCACAAGGATGGCAATTTTATTGAACGTAACGGCGCGCACGGGGGTCCACCCCTTCGCGACGACAATCCGTAGGCGCTTTCGCAAGTACTTGATTCTCGTCGCGTTTAATCGAGGTCCCAGGTAAGTCTCAGGACGGGATCGAGCGTCACGTGAGCGCGGCGATGCCAGTCGCCGCGCACCCGAAGGGAGTCCCCCAACCATGGTGAAGTCCACCACGGGCAAGGCCCTGTTCGGCGTCTGCTTCGCAGTCGTTGTGCTGGCTTTGCTGATCCACTGGATCACCCCCGCCACTCTGTGGCAGTACCGCGAAGACCTGCTGTTCTACCTGCAGGCGCACCTGATCCTGGTGTTCGCGTCCATGTTCGCCGCCATTGTGGTCGGCATCCCCGCCGGCATGCTGCTCAGCCGGCCCGCCCTGCAAGGACAGGCCGAGCGCCTGATGCAGATCTTCAACGTCGGCAACACCATCCCGCCACTGGCCGTGCTGGCCATCGCCCTGGCGATCGTCGGGATCGGCAACGGCCCGGCGATCCTCGCGCTGTTCCTCGCCTCGCTGCTGCCCATCGTGCGCAATACCTACGAGGGCCTGCGCGCCGTGCCGGCGTCGCTCAAGGAAGCGGCCACCGGCATCGGCATGACGCCGCGCCAGGTGCTACTGCGCGTCGAACTGCCCAATGCGGTGCCGCTGATCATGGGCGGTGTGCGCATTGCACTGGCGCTCAACGTCGGCTCCGCCCCGCTGGCGTTCCTGATCGGCGCCAACAGCCTGGGTAGCCTGATCTTCCCCGGCATCGCCCTGGACGACCAGTCCAAGCTGCTGCTCGGCGCCGTGTGCACTGCGCTGCTGGCGCTGGTGCTCGATGGCCTGGTGGTGCTGTTCAGCCGCGGCTTCCTGGAACGGGGGCTGGCGAAATGAACGGGAGTTGTTTGAAAGGAACCCGCATGACACGACGTCTGCTCGGCGCGCTGGGCCTTGTGCTCGCCGCTACAACCGGTCTCGCCCAGGCGGCCGATGTGATCCGCATCGGCGGCAAGCCGTTCACCGAGCAGCGCCTGCTCACCGCTATCACCGCGCAGTACCTGCAAAGCAAGGGCTACGAGGTGAAGGTCACCAACGGCCTGGGCAGCACCCTGGCGCGCAGCGCGCAGCAGAGCGGTCAGCTGGACCTGGTCTGGGAATACACCGGCTCGTCGCTGATCGTCTACAACAAGGTCAAGGACAAGCTGGACGCCGAGCAATCGCTGGCCAAGGTCCGCGAACTGGACGGCAAGAAGGGGCTGGTCTGGCCCACGCCCGCGCCGTTCAACAACACCTATGCGCTGGCGATGCCCGAGGAACAGGCCGAACAGCTCGGCGTGCGCACCCTCAGTGATCTCGCCCGGGTGATGAAGGAGCAGGGCGACAAGCAGACCCACCTGTTCGCCATGGACCCGGAGTTCGCCGGCCGCCCGGATGGCCTCGCGCCGATGAGCGAGCTGTATGGCTTCCGTTTCACCCGCGACGACGTGCGGCAGATGGATGCGGGCCTGGTGTACACGGCGCTGAAGAATCGCCAGGTATTCGTCGGCCTCGTCTACACCACCGATGGCCGTCTGAAGGACTTCAAGCTGCGCGTGCTGCAGGATGACAAGCAGTTCTTCCCGTTCTACAACGCCGCGCCGGTGATGCGTGCCGATCTGCTGCAGAAGCATCCCGAGCTGAAGACGTTGTTCGATCCCATCGCCAGGCTACTCGACGACAAGACCATGCAGGCGCTCAACGCCCAGGTCGATATCCAGCAGGAGCCGGTGCAGCGCGTCGCGCAGCAGTTCCTGCGCGAGCACGATCTGCTGGGCGACAAGGCTCAACCTGAACAGGACCAGCCCACAAAGGAGGAGAACTGACATGGACTTCATGACCGTGATTTCCCGCCTCGACTGGGTGCAGGTCGGCCAGCTGACGCTGCAGCACCTGATGCTGGTGTCCATCGCCGTGGGCCTGGCCATCGTCGTCGGTGTGCCGCTGGGTGTGCTGATGACGCGCTTCAAGTGGCTCGCCGGGCCGCTGCAGGGGGCCGCCACCGTGGTGCTGACCATCCCCTCCATCGCGCTGTTCGGCCTGATGCTGCCGCTCTACTCGAAGATCGGCCAGGGCCTCGGACCGCTGCCGGCGATCACCGCGGTGTTCCTCTATTCGCTGCTGCCAATCCTGCGCAACACCTACCTCGCCCTGACTAATGTCGAGCCCGGCATCCGCGAAGCCGGCAAGGGCATCGGCATGACCTTCTGGCAACGCCTGCGCATGGTCGACATCCCCATCGCCGTGCCGGTGATCCTCGCCGGCGTGCGCACCGCCGTGGTGATGAACATCGGCGTGATGACCATCGCCGCGGTGATCGGCGCCGGCGGCCTGGGTGTGCTCATCCTCAATTCCATCAGCCAATCCAACATGCCCATGCTGGTGGTCGGCGCGGTCCTGGTGAGCCTCTTGGCCATCGCCGCCGACCTGCTGCTGCAGTGGTTGCAGCGTGCGCTCACCCCGAAGGGCCTGCGCCCGCAGACAGGAGACTGAACATGATCGAACTCGACCAACTGACCAAGACCTTCACCCTAAAGGACGGCAAGGAATTCCGCGCCGTGGACAAGGTCAGCCTGACCGTGGACAAGGGCGAGATCTGCGTGTTCCTCGGTCCCTCCGGCTGCGGCAAGACCACCACGCTGAAGATGATCAACCGCATCATCCAGCCCACCTCCGGGCGCGTGCTGATCGACGGCCAGGACACCGCCGAACTGGACGAGGTGACCCTGCGCCGGCGCATCGGCTACGTGATCCAGCAGATCGGCCTGTTCCCCAACATGACCATCGAGGAAAACATCATGGTCGTGCCGCGCCTGCTGGGCTGGGACAAACAGAAGTGCAAGGACAAGGCGCGCGAGCTGATGGCCATGGTCAAGCTCGAACCCAGGCAGTACCTGTCGCGCTATCCGCGCGAGTTGTCCGGCGGGCAGCAACAGCGCATCGGGGTGATCCGCGCGCTGGCGGCGGATGCGCCGCTGCTGCTGATGGACGAGCCCTTCGGCGCGGTGGACCCGATCAACCGCGAGTCGATCCAGAACGAGTTCTTCGAGCTGCAGCGCAAGCTGGGCATGACCGTGATCATGGTCAGCCACGACATCGACGAAGCGATCAAACTGGGCGACAAGGTGGCGGTGTTCAAGAGCGGCCGCCTGCTCCAGTTCGACCACCCGGACACGCTGCTGGCGCACCCGGCGGACGAATTCGTCAGCGCCTTCACCGGCCAGGACAGCACGCTCAAGCGCCTGCTGCTGGTGCGCGCCGAGGATGCCGCCGACAGCAGTATCGTCACCGCCCACCCGCAGACCACGGTGGCTGAAGCGCTGGAGAAAATGGAGGAGGACGACCGCCGCTACCTCGTCGTGGTGGACGCCAACGGCAAGGGCCTGGGCTACGTGCGCCGCAAGGACATGCGCCGCAAGGACGGTGTATGCAGCGACTTCCTCAACGAATTCCGCGTGACCGCCAGCCATGACGAACACCTGCGCATCCTCTTGTCGCGCATGTACGAGTTCAACAGCTCGTGGCTGCCGGTGCTCGATGCGGACGGGCAGTTCCTCGGCGAGGTGACGCAGGAGTCCATCGCGGACTACCTGAGCTCCGGACGCTCGCGTGGGCGCAAGACCAATATCGTGTCGCCGGCTGAAGTCGCCCAGGCATCGTAGGGTGTTACCCGTACCCCCGCTGCGGATGGTTCCCTCTCCCCCCGCCCTCTCCCTGAAGGGAGAGGGCGCTGATCGTGCCGGCTGACGCAGCAGCTTCAGCCGGTGCCGAACGGTCCCCTCTCCCTTCAGGGAGAGGGAGTGCCCAGCTCCGATTTTCCCCGTTCACCCTCCACGATATCCCCACCCGCACCACCCATCCCGAACAGCTGAACTCCCCCCTCTGACACCGGTCGTTAACTCAGTAGGCCGATGATGCTGAAACCCGTCGAAAGCCCCGTTCTGTGCGGTATTCCGTGCATTTTGTTGAGTATCCAAAACAGTCAACCGGTAGTGCGACAAAGGGATGTAAAAAAGCGGCAATTCAGGGTTGAACTCACGAACTTCAGGTCCTAAAGTTCGCGCCCGAACGTCCATGCTGGAAACGATCCATCCGGCTCAAGTACTGACGACGAGAGATAGCCGGTGCCTTGCCCCGGTATCGGTAATGCTCGGCGACATGCCTTGGGAAGTAGGCGAACCAAAGTGGGGAAACGGATTCGACGTTCAGCTTCACCCCTACGAATAACCTGTTCTGCCATTTGGAGTCCCAACCATGTCCATCAAGGTCGAGGATTACTTCGCCCCCGACACCTTCCAGCGCATGAAGGCGTTTGCCGACAAGCAGGAAACCCCCTTCGTCGTCATCGACAAGCAGACCATCGCCGATGCCTACGACCAGCTGACCGACTGCTTCCCGTTCGCCAAGATCTACTACGCGGTGAAGGCCAACCCCGCCACCGAGATCACCGAGTTGCTGCGCGACAAGGGCTCGAACTTCGACATCGCCTCCATCTATGAGCTGGACAAGGTGATGAAGACCGGTGTGCGCGCCGAGCAGATCAGCTACGGCAACACCATCAAGAAAGCCCGCGACATCCGTTACTTCTACGAGAAGGGCGTGCGCCTGTTCGCCACCGACTCCGAGGCCGACCTGCGCAACATCGCCAAGGCTGCGCCGGGCTCCAAGGTCTACGTACGCATCCTCACCGAAGGCTCCACCTCGGCCGACTGGCCGCTGTCGCGCAAGTTCGGCTGCCAGTCCGACATGGCCATGGACCTGCTGGTTCTGGCTCGCGACCTGGGCCTGGTGCCCTACGGCGTGTCCTTCCATGTGGGTTCGCAGCAGCGCGACATCGGCGTGTGGGACGCGGCCATCGCCAAGGTCAAGGTCATCTTCGAGCGCCTGAAGGAAGAAGACGGCATCGAGCTGAAGCTGATCAACATGGGCGGCGGCTTCCCGGCCAACTACATCGCCAAGACCAACAGCCTGGAAACCTACGCCGAAGAGATCATCCGCTTCCTCAAGGAAGACTTCGGCGACGACCTGCCGGAAATCATCCTCGAGCCGGGCCGCTCGCTGATCGCCAACGCCGGCATCCTGGTCAGTGAAGTCGTGCTGGTGGCGCGCAAGTCGCGTACCGCCGTGGAGCGCTGGGTGTTCACCGACGTGGGCAAGTTCTCCGGCCTGATCGAAACCATGGACGAGTCCATCAAGTTCCCGATCCATGTGGAGAAGAAAGGCGAGCTGGAAGAAGTGGTGATCGCCGGCCCGACCTGCGACAGCGCGGACATCATGTACGAGCACTACAAGTACGGCCTGCCGTTGAACCTGGCCGCGGGCGACCGCCTGTACTGGCTGTCCACCGGGGCCTACACCACCAGCTACAGCGCGGTGGAATTCAACGGCTTCCCGCCGCTGAAGGCGTTCTACCTGTAACGCTGAATGCCCCACGAAAAGCCCCGCCGTTGCGGGGCTTTTTCATTCTGCGGCGCTGAAGCTGTTGCGCAGGAGCGGACTTTGTCCGCGAAATCCCGCACCAAGGAGGAAGCCGAAGCGACACACCACCCTGTAGGAGCGAGCCTGTGCACTCTCGTCGGACGGAATGAAGAACGCCCCGCAATGCGAGGCGTTCTTCATGGCATCACCGCAGATTCAACCCTCCTTGGGCTGCGTCTTCACCGGAGCCTGCGCGGTGGCCGGCGCCTTGGCGTCGGTGGCGATCTCCTGCTGCTGTGCGGCCTTGTCCATCGGCAGCTTGTCGAACTCGTGCAGGCCGTCCTTCCTGTACGGGTCGCCGATCCAGCGCGGCGCCGCGGCGAACTGCTGGTTCACCAGGCTCTTGGCGGGTTCGTAGCGATCGTAGCTCAGGCCGGCGAGGTCCGACAGGGTGTGGATCAGGTGCGAGCTGCTGTAGGAACGATTGGCCACTGCCTGCAGGTCGCGGGGGTGGTCGGCCTGCCAGCTCGGCGAGGTCCAGACCATGAACGGAATGGTGTACATCGGCCGGGTCGGGTCCATCTCGTTGCGGCCCAGGCGGTCGTGGTTGCCCGAGCTGTAGACCTCTTCGCCATGGTCGGAGAGGTAGAGCATGAAGCCGTTGGCGTTGGCCGCCGAGTAGCGCTTGATCAGGCTCGACACCACGAAGTCGTTGTAGCGCACTGCGTTGTCGTAGAAGTTGTAGGTCTCCACCTGGTCATCCGACAGCGCCGAGGGCGCGCCCTGGCGGTCCTTGAAGTAGGCGAACTCTTCGGGGTAACGGTAGCGGTAGTCCATGTGCGTGCCCAGCAGGTGGACGACGATGAACTTCTTCTGCGCCGGGTCCTTCAGGGCCTTCTCGAACGGGTCCAGCACCACGCCGTCGTACTGGCTGGCGTTCTGGTTGCGCTGGTTGTTCAGGTACGCCTGCTCGTCCGTCTGCTGGGAGAAGGTGGTGAGCATGGTGTTGCGCTTGGTCATCGTCTGCTGGTTGGTGATCCAGAAGGTCTTGTAGCCCGCCTGTTTCATCAGGTTGATCAGCGACGGATCAGTGAGGAACTTGTCCGGGTTCTGCTCATCACCGAAGGTGAGGATCTGCTGCATCACCTCGATGGTGTAGGGGCGCGGCGCAACCACGTTCTGGAACACGGTCAGGCCCTTGCCGCTGGCGGCGAGGGCGTCGAGGTTCGGCGTGGTATCGCGGCCGTAGCCGTACAGGTGCATGTGCTGGCGGGTGGTGGATTCGCCCAGCACCAGCACCAGCGTGCGCGGGGCTTCGCCGCTGCTGTCCTTGAGGTTCTGCAGGGGCGGCAGGGAGGCGTTCTGCTGCAGCAGCTTCTGCATGTTGTCCAGCTGCTGGCGGTACTGGACGTACCCCACCACCAGTTGCCACGGCACGGCCGGCTCCATGCGCGACTGCACCTTTTCCAGCGCCTGGGCGAAGGTGCGCTCCTGGGTGACCATCTGCTTGTAGAAGGGGTAGAACAGGTTCAGCACCACCAGCAGCACGGCCAGCGGCACGCGGGCATAGGCCGGCATGCTGATCGGGCGGATACGCTTCCACAGCACCACGGCGACCACGGTGTAGGCCAGCAATGCCAGGCATAACCAGAGGCTGAAGTACTGGCTGAAGTATTCGCCGGCCTCGGCTGTGTTCGACTCGAACATCACGAAGATGACGCTCTGCGAGAACTCCTGCTTGTAGATGCCGAAGTAGCTCAGGCCCACCAGCGAGGCGCCCCAGAGCACCAGGCCGATGACGGCGGCGATGCCTTTGGTGAAGCGCGGCAGCAGCAACGGCGGCGCGAGCCACAGGCTGCTGAGGAAGAAGGCGTCACGGAAGCCGGCGAAGCCGGTGGTGCCGCTGAACAGGATCAGCGCCTGGGTAACGCCGGAGAAGTACCAGAAGAACAGCAGGAGCCAGCCCAGGGCGGCCCAGTCCACGCGTTTGCGCGCTGCGGGGGATGTGGTGTTCGACACTTGCGCCTCGTCGTTACGTGGCGGCTGCCGAACACTCCGGCAGCCAGGTTAGCCGGCGAAGATAGCAGGGTTGGTGTGAAAATTACGTCAAGGGGTGTCAGGCGACACCCATCTGCTCGGCGAGTTGATGCAGGTCCGATTCGTCGCCCAGCTCGGCGGCGCGCTGGAAGTAGGCCAGGGTCAACTCCCGCAGGCTTGGCGGCATGGAGTCGGCGAGCTGCCGGCGGGCTACGCGCAGGAAGTTGAGGTTGCCGCCTTCCAGCGCCCGTTCCAGCCAGATGCGCGCGGCTGGCAGGTCGCCGCGCTCGGCGAGCACCGAGGCGTGGCTGAACTGGCCACGGAAGTCACCGGCCTCGGCCGACCGACGGTACCACTGGTGTGCCGCGCCAAGGTCGCGGGGCACCACCAGACCTTCCTCGTGGAAGCGCCCCACCAGGTTCATCGACTTGGCATGGCCCAATGCCGCCGCGCCCTCGTAGAGTGATAGCGCGCGGGCATCGTCGCGCGCCACGCCGCGGCCGGTGGAAAGCAGGTTGGCGAGGTTGTACATGGCCCAGTCGAGCTTTTGCTGCGCCGCGATGGCGTAATGGCCGGCCGCAGCCGTTTCGTCCTTGGCGCACCCCCAACCGTGCTCCAGGCAGCGCCCGAGCATGTTGCGGGCCATGGCATGACCGCGCTCGGCGGCGATGCCGAACCAGGTCAGCGCCAGGCCGATGTCCTGTTCGATGCCGTGGCCGTCGAGGAGGATCTGCCCGAGCAACGCCTGGGCCTCCAGGTTCCCTTCACGGGCGCCGGCCAGGATGAGCCGGGCGGTCTGCCGCGGATCGTCGGCGAGCTGGCCGGTGAGGTCTTCGACATTGATTTCTTCAGTGCGACGCAGGACGAAGCTCATGGCGGATCAGACATCCACCCAGCGCCGCAGCAGGTTGTGGTAGGTGCCGGTCAGCTCGATCAGCGCAGGGTGGTCCGGCACGTCGCGGGTCAGTGCCTGGATCGACTGGTCCATCTGGAACAGCAGGGCGCGCTGGCTGTCCTCGCGCACCAGGCTCTGGGTCCAGAAGAACGAGGCGATGCGCGCGCCACGGGTCACCGGGTTGACCTTGTGCAGGCTGGTGGCGGGGTAGAGCACCAGGTCGCCGGCCGGCAGCTTCACCTGCTGGGTGCCGTAGGTGTCCTGGATCACCAGTTCGCCGCCGTCGTAGTCGTCGGGGTCGCTGAAGAACAGCGTCGAGGACAGGTCGGTGCGCACGCGCTCGCGGCCACCCTGTGTGTCGCGCACGGCGTTGTCGATGTGGAAGTCGAAGGAACCGCCGCCGGTGTAGCAGTTGAACAGCGGCGGGAAGACCTTGCTCGGCAACGCGGCGGACTGGAACAACGGGTTGCTCCACAGGCGCTGCAGCATGGCCTCGCCGATCTCGCGGGCCAGCGGGTGGTCCTGCGGCAGTTGCAGGTTGTGCTTGGCGCGGGACGACTGGTAGCCCGCGGTGACCTTGCCGTCCGTCCACTCGGCCTGTTCCAGGGCGGCGCGGATGCGCGTCACCTCATCGCGGGTGAAGACGCCGGGAATGTGCAGCAGCATGGGCCGGTTCCATCAGGTTCGATAATTTGCCAATGATAATGATTTGCAACAGATCGGTACAACCGCCATACCCCTGCTTCCGACAGGGAGAAAGTGTAAAAGTTGTAAATCATCTGCGTATGGTAATGAATGTGAATTGATACAAATTCTTATTTGCAATAGATTGCGCGGCCTTCATGAACCCCTGGGGAGGGAGTTGCGATGTCGCGTCAATCCACCGAGTTCGCCGGCAGCAAGCCGCGCCTGCTGGTTTCCGCCGTCGGTGTGGCGATTACCGCCATGTCCGGCACTCACCTGGCCCACGCTGACGAGGCTATGCCGAAGAAGTCCGGCCAGGACGTGCTGTCTCTGGACGCCGACACCGTTGTCGGGGCGCAACAGCAGGATCCGACGACCTACAACGTCGAGAAGTCTTCCAACGAGAAGTACACCGCGCCGCTGCTGGAGACGCCCAAGACCGTCACCGTGATCCCCCAGCAGGTGATCAAGGATACTGGCGCGCTGACCCTGCAGGACGCCCTGCGCTCCACTCCCGGCATCACCTTCGGTGCCGGCGAGGGCGGCAACCCGGCGGGCGACCGTCCGTTCATCCGTGGTTTCAACGCCGAGAGCGATACATTCCTGGATGGCATGCGCGATGTGGCCTCGCAAACCCGCGAGATCTTCAACATCGAACAGATCGAAGTGAGCAAGGGCCCGGGCTCGGCCTACACCGGCGCGGGGTCCACCGGCGGTAGCCTGAACCTGATCAGCAAGACCGCCAAGCAGGCCGACTTCAACGATGCCAGTATCGTGCTGGGCACCGACCAGACCCGCCGCACCACCCTGGACGTCAACCACAGGCTGGGCGACAACGCGGCCTTCCGCCTGAACCTGATGAAGCACGATGCCAACGTCGCCGGCCGCGACGAGGTCAACGTCAGCCGCTGGGGCGTGGCGCCGACCGTCACCTTCGGCTTCGATACCCCGACCCGTGCCACGCTGTCGTACTATCACCTGTCCACCGACGACATGCCCGACTATGGCATTCCGCTGACCCTGGCCGGGCGCAGCGAGCGCAACCCGAGCAAGCCGGTATCGGTGGACAAGAGCAACTTCTACGGCCTGAACGACCGCGACTACCGCAAGAGCACCACCGACACCGGCACCTTCCGCATCGAGCATGACCTGAACGACAACCTGACCCTGTCCAACAGCTTCCGCCTGGTGCGTACCACCCTTGACTACATCGTCACCAACCCCGACGACAGCCGCGGCAACGTCGCCAACGGGCTGGTCTATCGCTCCTCGAAGAACCGTAACTCCACCTCCAAGGGCTGGGTCAACCAGACTGACCTGAAGGCCACCTTCGACACCGGTTTTGTCGGCCACACCCTGGTCACCGGCATGGAGTTCAGCTACGAGGACGTGCACAACCGCCCCTATGTCATTACCCCCGGCGGCGGCAGCGGCAATACCTGCACCCCCGGCTTGCTCGCCAGCGGCGACTGCACCAGCCTGAACAAGCCCACCCCCGGCGACCACTGGACTGGCAGCATCACCGACAGCGCCGCCTTCACCGATACCGACACCAAGACCGCCTCGGCCTACGTGTTCGACACCCTGAAGCTCAGTGAGCAGTGGGATCTCAACCTCGGCCTGCGTTACGACGACTACGAAACCCGCTCCAGCGGCTACTCCACGGGCGGCCGCGGCTCGCCCGCCGGCGATTTCGACCGCCAGAGCAACACCCACTTCTGGAACTACCAGCTCGGCGTGGTCTACAAGCCGGCGCCCAACGGCAGCATTTATGCGGCCTGGTCCACCTCCAGCAACCCCAGCGGCGAAACCGCCGGCGAAGGCGGTGGCGACCTCAGTCTGGCCAACGCCAACCTCGACCCTGAGCGCAACCGCAACTACGAGATCGGCACCAAGTGGGCCTTCTTCGACGAAGCGCTGTCGCTCAATGCGGCGATCTTCCGCACCGACAAGACCAATGCCCGCGTCGCCTCGCCGGACGACTCCACCGTCCAAGTGCTCGATGGCGAGCAGCGCGTGCAGGGCGTGGAGCTTGGCTTCAGCGGCGCACTGACACCCAAGTGGAAAGTCTTCGGCGGCTACACCTACCTGGACAGCGAGATCCTCAAGTCCAGCGTGGCCAGTGACGAGGGCAACCGCATGCCGCAGACCGCGCAGAACAACTTCACCCTGTGGTCGACCTACGATGTGCTACAGAACTTCACCGTGGGCGGCGGCGCAACCTACGTCGATGAGCAGTACGGCAACACCGCCAACAGCACCATGATCCCGTCCTACTGGCGCTACGACGCCATGGCCAAGTACGTGATCAGCAAGAACGTCGACCTGCAGCTCAACGTGCAGAACCTGACCGACAAGCGCTACTTCGACCAGGTCTTCAGCACCCACATGGCGCACGTGGCCCCGGGCCGCACCGCACTGCTGGGGGTCAACGTCCACTTCTAAGGGCCGCGTACTCCTGGCGCCCCGCCCCGGCCGATGCTCCTCGGTCGGGGCTTTTCTTTGCGCGGGCCGCCTGCGACGAAGGTAAGGCGAGGGTAAAGATTGTTAAATCGGCTGCGTTTGCGAGCAATTCTCATTAAAATGCCCGCCCTGCGTGATGGGTGTCCGAAGGTGAAGCCGCGGTGTTGAAGAAAGTCCTTTTCCAGTTGCATTGGCTGTTCGGTATCAGCGCAGGGCTTGTGCTGGCGCTGATGGGTATCACCGGGGCGATGCTGTCGTTCCAGGATGAGATCCTGCGGGCCATCAACCCCGACAGCCTGGTGGTGGAAAAGCGCGCCGAAGCCGTGCTGCCGATGGACGAACTGATCCGCCGGGTGGAGAGCGCCGAGCCAGGCAAGAAGGTCGCCTTCTTCTGGCTCAAGACCGAGGGCGTGGAGTCCGCGCGCATCTTCTTCACCCCGCCACCGGGCCAGCGCCGTGGCGAATCCCTGTATGTCGACCCCTACACCGCGCAAGCCCTGCCCGCGCCAGTGGGCGAGGGCGCCTTCCTGTTCATCATGCAGCTGCATCGCTTCCTCGCCGCCGGCGAAGTCGGCCAGCGGATCACGGCCGCCTGCACCCTGATCCTGATCTTCTTCTGCCTCTCCGGCCTGTACCTGCGCTGGCCGCGCAAGGCGCTGAACTGGCGCACCTGGCTGACCTTCGACTGGCGCAAGAAAGGCCGCGCCTTCAACTGGGACCTGCACGCCGTGGCCGGTACCTGGTGCCTGGCGTTCTACCTCCTGGCCTCGCTGACCGGCCTGTACTGGTCCTACGAGTGGTACCGCAACGGCCTGTTCAAGCTGCTCGACGACGCCCCCGCCGGCCAGGCCAAGGGCGGCCAGCGGGGCGGCGGCAAGCGCGGCCCGGCGCCCGAGGGCCCGCCGCCGGTAGTCGATGCCACCGCCATCTGGAACACCATCCAGCAGACCGGCGGCTCCGCCATGACCGCCTACAACCTGCGCCTGCCGCCGGTGAAGGGCCAGCCGGCCACCGTGTTCTACCTTCTCGATGACGCTGCCCACGAGCGCGCCTTCAACGAGATGACCATCGACCCGGCCAGCGGCAAGCTGCTCAAGGACCGCCGCTACAACGACAGCAGCGCCGGCAAGCAACTGCTCACCAGCGTCTACGCCCTGCATGTGGGCAGCTACTTCGGCCTCACCGGGCGCATCCTGATGATGCTCGCCAGCCTGGCCATGCCGCTGTTCTTCATCACCGGCTGGCTGCTCTACCTTGATCGCCGCCGGAAGAAGCGCGCAGCGCTGGCCGCCCGCGGCGAGCTGGGCACTACGGCTGGTGGTGCCGACTCCTGGTTGATCGGCTACGCCAGCCAGAGCGGCTTCGCCGAACAACTGGCCTGGCAGAGCGCCGGCCAGTTGCAGGCTGCTGGCCTGCCGGTACGCGTCGAGTCTCTGGGCAAGCTGGACCGTGCGCAGCTGGAGCAGACCCGTAATGCGCTGTTCGTGGTCAGCACTTTCGGCGAAGGCGAGGCGCCGGACAGTGCCCGTGGTTTCGAACGCCAGGTGCTCGGCCAATCCCTCGGCCTCAACGACCTGCGCTTCGCCGTACTCGCCTTGGGCGACCGCCAGTATGAGCACTTCTGCGGCTTCGCCCGGCGCATGCAGAGCCGGCTGCAAGGGCAGGGCGCGCGCCCGCTGTTCGACGGCGTGGAAGTGGACAATGGCGATGCCACCGCGCTGCATGACTGGCAGGTACGCCTCGCCGAACTCTCCGGCACCGCACCGCAAGTGGCCTTCACCGCGCCGGCCTTCGAAGTCTGGACGCTGAGTGGCCGTGAGCACCTGAACCCCGGCAGCCAGGGCGAATCCACCTGGCTGTTGCGCCTCGGGGCGCCGAGCGACTCACAGATCGACTGGGCCGCCGGCGACCTGGTGGAAATCGTTCCCCGCCAACCGGAATTCCTCGTCAGCCGCTGGCTCGAACGCCTTGGCCTCGACGGCGCGGCCAAGGTGCAGGTCGACGGCCTGGCCATGCCGCTCAAGGACGCCCTGGCCGGCTGCCTGTTGCCGGCGAACCTGGAGCATCTGGTCGGCCAGCACGGCCAGGCGGTGGTTGATGCGCTGATCAAGCTCTCGGTGCGCCAGTACTCCATCGCCTCATTGCGCAGCGAAGGCGCGATGGAGCTGATCGTGCGCCAGGAGCAGCACGCGGACGGTTCGTTGGGTATCTGCTCCGGCTGGCTGACCCAATACCTGCCCGAAGGCGGCAGCCTGCTGCTGCGCCTGCGGCGCAACCGCAGCTTCCATCTCACCGAGGACGATCGCCCGCTGATCCTCATCGGTAACGGCACCGGTATCGCTGGCCTGCGTGCTCTGCTGCAAGCGAGCGTTGCCGGAGGCCGTTCGCGCAACTGGCTGCTGTTCGGCGAGCGCAATATCGCCCACGACTTCTACTGCCGCGACGAGCTCGAGGGCATGCTGGCGCGCGGCGAACTGCAACGCCTGGATGTCGCTTTCTCCCGCGACCAGGCCGAGAAGGTCTACGTACAGGATCGCCTGCGCGCCAGCGCCGAAACACTCGCCCAGTGGCTGGAAGAGGGGGCGGTGATCTACGTCTGCGGCAGCCTGCAAGGCATGGCCGAAGGCGTCGACCGTGCCTTGCGCGAGATGCTCGGTGATACCGAGGTCGAGGGGTTGCTGGAGGGTGGGCGCTATCGGCGCGACGTGTATTGATGGGGCGTTGGGTCTAGCCAATCGCGGACGGAGTCCGCTCCCACGCTCAGCGTGACTGGCTTTTCGTAGGGCGGATAACGCGCCAGCGCTATCCGCCGATTGGCCGTCAGCGGATAACCTGTTCCAGGTTGTCCGCCCTACGCAGGGCTCCTCAAATGGCGCAAACAAAAAGGCCCCCGCGAATGCGGAGGCCTTTTTTGATAGCGGAGCGCTTAAATCCAGTCGCTCAGATCCACAGGAACAGCGCCAGTACCGCCGCGAAGAAGCCCCACTTCTGCAGGTAGTACAGCTTGCGGTTGCGCTTCTTCAGGGCCTTGCCCTGCAGGCGGATCTTGTACAGCGAGGCGAACGCGCGGTTGATGCCGCCGGTCTTGTCGCCCGCATCGTTGGGCGAGGCTGCCGCGGCCATCACGTTGCGGCTGAACCAGCGGTTGAAGGCCGTTACCCAGCCGTACTTCAGCGGTCGCTCGATGTCGCAGAAGAGGATCACCCGGTCATGTTCCGTGGTGTTCTCGGCGTAGTGGATGTAGGTCTCGTCGAACACCACCGCCTCGCCGTCGCGCCAGTGGTAGCGCTCGCCGTCCACCTCGATGAAGCAGCCCGGGTCGTTCGGCGTCAGCAGGCCCAGGTGGTAGCGCAGCGAGCCGGCGTACGGGTCGCGGTGGCGCACCAGGCGCGAGCCCGGCGGCAGCTCGGCGAACATCGCGGCCTTCACCGACGGAATCTGCCGCAGCAGTTCGGTGGTCTTCGGGCACAGCGCATCGGCCGACGGATGGCTGTCGTCGTACCATTTCAGGTAGAAGCGCTTCCAGCCGGTCTTGAAGAAGGAATTGAAGCCGACGTCGTTGAGCTGGTCGGAGCGCTTGATGCTGCCGGCATCGCGCAGGTGCAGCGCTTCGCTGCGGATGGCTTCCCAGTTCTCGGTCAGCAGGCGCATTTCCGGGAACTGCTCGGTCGCCAGGTATGGGCGGCTGGGTACCTTGGAGAACAGGTACATCAGGCAGTTGATCGGCGCCAGGAAGCTGGAGTGGTCGCTCAGCTGGCGCGTGAACTTGTGGCGCACCCGTCCACGCAGGTGGACATAAACGATGCTCAGGCCGAAGGCGGCCAGGATGGCGGCTTTGATCATTCGGGGAGGTATCCGCTACTACAGACCCGGGATAGTACTCCTCCTGAACGTGACTGAGTATTCTCCGAAGGCCAAAGGCCATTGTCTGCTTTACCCTGTAGGAAACTTGGAAGGATGGCGACACCAATGACCGAGAGCACGACGCGAATCCTGCTCAACTGCGACATGGGCGAAAGCTTCGGCGCCTGGCGCATGGGCGACGACACCCACGCCATGCCGCTGATCGACCAGGCCAACCTCGCTTGTGGCTACCACGCGGGCGACCCACTGACCATGCAGCACACCGTGCGCCTGGCGGTGGAGCAGGGCGTCTGCATCGGTGCCCACCCGGCCTACCCGGACCTCGCCGGCTTCGGTCGCCGGCACATGAACTGCTCGCCCGAGGAAGTCCACGCCCTGGTGCTCTACCAGATCGGCGCGCTGGATGCCTTCTGCCGCGCCGCCGGCACCCAGGTGGCCTACGTGAAGCCCCACGGTGCGCTGTACAACGACCTGGTGCGCGACGACGCGCTGCTCTGCGCCGTGCTCGACGCCTGTGCCGCCTATCGCAAGCGCCTGCCGCTGATGGTGCTGGCCCTGGCCGACAACAGTCGCGAGCTGCAACTGGCCGACGTGGCAGATGTGCCGCTGATGTTCGAAGCCTTCGCCGACCGCGCCTACCTGCCCGACGGCCAGCTGGCGCCGCGGCGCCTGGCCAATGCCGTGCATCACGAGCCGCAACGCATTCTCGATCAGGCCCTGGCCATCGCCCGCGGCGAACCTTTCCCGGATATCGACGGCAACCCGCTGCGGCTGCGCGCCGACAGCCTCTGCGTGCACGGTGACAACCCCGAATCCCTGGCGGTGCTGCGGCGCCTGCGTGGCCTGCTGGACCAGGCATGATCCGTCTCGAGCCCTTCGGCGCCACGGCGCTGCTGATCACCCTGGCCAAACAGCCCGACGACACCTTGCCGCTGCGCATCGCTCGGCTGTCCGAACGCCTGCGCACCGAACTCGGCCCGGCGCTGACCGATTGCGTGGCGGGCTGGACGACCCTGCTCCTTCACTACGACCTGCTGCGCGTCGACTTGCCGCAGTTGCAGCGTCAGGTGCAGGCCGCGCTGGCGCAGTGGCCAGGCGAGGCCGCGACCGGTGAAGTGGAGCGGCTGCATGAAATTGCCGTGTGGTACGCCGGTGAAGACCTCGCCGAGGTTGCCCTTCACTGCGGGCTCACGCCGACCCAGGTGATCGACCTGCACGCTGGTCGCGACTACCGCGTCGGCGCCATCGGCTTTGCCCCCGGCTTCGCCTACCTGGGCGAGTTGGACGAACGTCTCGTCCTGCCGCGCCGGGCCACGCCGCGCACACGGGTTCCCGCCGGCAGCCTCGCCATTGCCGAGCGCCAGACAGCGGTTTATCCACAGGCCTCGCCCGGCGGCTGGCACCTGCTGGGACGCACCGCGCAGCGCCTGTTCGATCCCTGCGCGACGCCTCCCTGCCCGCTGGCCGTGGGCGATCGGGTGCGCTTCGTACCCATCGAAGAAGCTGCTTTTCGCGCTGCGGGCGGTGACGCATGAGCCTCACGGTCATCGCCTGCGGCCCGCTGTGCCTGCTGCAGGATGGTGGTCGCCAGGGCTGGCAGCAGCTCGGCATCTCTCCCGGCGGCCCTGTGGATAAACACGCCGCGGCCTGGGCCAATCACCTGCTCGGCAACCCCTACGGCACGGCATTGTTGGAGATCGCGCTGGGCGGCGTGGAGCTGGAGGCGCAGGACGATACCTGGCTGGCGCTGACCGGCGCCGAGCTGCCTGCCCGGCTCGATGGCGAACCGCTTCCCGCTTGGTCGCGTTTTCATGTTCGGGCCGGGCAGCGCCTCAAGCTCGGTTTCGCCCGTGCCGGACAGCGCGCCTATCTCTCTGCTGCCGGTGGTTTCCGTGCGGCACCGGTACTGGGTAGCGTTTCGACCCAGACGCGGGAAAAGCTCGGAGGTCTTGCCGGCAATGGCGAGACCCTGGCCGTGGGGGATGTGCTGGAATGCACCGCTGCGGGCGAGCATTTCTCCCGTGGCGCCGACGTGCCCTGGCCCTATCGGCCGGACTACCGCGAATGCCCGGTCCTGCGCGTTTTGCCTGGCCCGGATGCCTTCACCACCGAACAGCGCCGGGCTTTCTTCACTCAGCCCTGGCAGATCAGCCCGCAATCCGACCGCATGGGCGTGCGCCTGCGCGGCGAAGCCCTGGGCGCGCCCCGCCGGCAGTGGTCGTTGGGAATAGTGGAGGGCGCCATCCAGGTGCCGCCGGACGGCCAGCCGATCATCCTGCTGGCCGACCGGCAGACCATGGGTGGCTACCCGCTGCTGGGCGTGCTGCACCCGCTGGACATCGGCCGCCTGGCGCAATGCCCGGCGCACAGCGAGGTGCGCTTTGTCGAGGCGAGCGTGGAACAGGCGCAGGCGGACCTGCGCGCGTTCCTGAGGTTTTTCGCTACTTAGGCAAGTGCCGTAACGGCAGGGGCGCCGACTCTTTCACCGTCTGGATGGCGAAGTTGCTGCGGATGTCGCTGACGCCCGGCAGCTTGAGCAGGGTGCCGGTGAGGAATTGCTCGTAGGCGCGCAGGTCCGGCAGCACCACCTGCAGGAGGAAGTCCGACTCGCCGCTGACCAGATGCACCGAGATGACCTCCGGCAAGTCGATCACCGCCTGGCGAAAGGCGGCAGCGCTGGTATCGCTGTGGCGCTCGACCTTCACGCCGACAAACACCGTCAAGCCCAGGCCGACTTCGTCGCGGCCCAGTTCGGCGTGGTAACCGCGGATCATCCCGGCCTCTTCGAGGATGCGCACGCGCCTCAGGCAGGGCGAAGGGGAGAGCCCGATTTCCTCGGCAAGCTGCACGTTGGTCAGGCGGCCGTCGCGCTGCAGGGCGGCGAGGATGCGGTGGTCGTAGGCGTCCAGTTTTGGGCTTGGCATGATTGGCTGATCAAGTGGCTTCAGAGTGGCAGAGTATGCCAATTGGCAGCTTTGTGCTGGTGGAATACGCAAGCACCTGCTCCAAGCTTCAGGCATAGAATCCTTATCCACAATGTCTTCTTCGGAGTGGCTCCTGTGGATATCGGCGTCTTCCTGCTGGCCCTGGCGATGGTCTACCTGCTGCCCGGGCCGGACATGATTCTCCTGCTGCACACCGGTGCCCGCGAGGGCTGCCGCGCGGCATTGGCGACCGCGCTCGGCCTGGGCCTGGCGCGTGCCTGCCATGTGGCGCTGGCGGCGACCGGGCTGGCACTGCTGTTCCGTTCGGCGCCGTGGACGTTCGATGTGGTGCGCATCGGCGGTGGCCTTTATCTGGCGTGGATTGGCTTGCAGTTGCTCCGAGCGCCGGTTGGCGTGCCGCTGGCGGAGGGGAGCGCCGGGTTATCCACAGTGAGCTACCGGCGGGCGTTTCGGCGTGGCCTGCTGACCAATCTGCTCAACCCCAAGGCGCTGTTGTTCTGTTCGGTGCTGTTGCCGCAGTTCATTCATCCGCAGAACGGGCCGCTGGCACTGCAATTCGCGCTGCTGGGCGGTGTGCTGGTGGTGGTCGGGCTGGGCTTTGACAGCTTCTACGCCGTCAGCGGCGAGCGCATGGGCCGTTGGCTGGCGCGGCACAGGGCGATGCAGCGGGTGCAACAGTGGGGCTTCGGCGGCATTCTGCTGGGCTTCGGCGTGCGCCTGGCGCTGATCCGTGATCTGTAGGGACAGTTTCGGTGCGGTGGTGAGCAAGTTGCAGAACAGCGCAAACGGCTCTTCGTGGGAGCGGGCGTGCTCGCGAACTGACTCCGCCGCTCGGCCTGTTCGCGAGCAAGCTCGCTCCTACAGGTCTTCTGGGAGGATTTTCCACAGCCGTGCCACGGACGGCTTCTGCGGATTGCGCGCGACCACCAGCAGGCCGAGTTCCTTGCCGCGCAACTCGTGCAGCAGCTGCGCGCCCTTGCGCTGTTGCAGGCTCTCGGCGAGATGCCCGAGGGCGATCGCCGCCGCGGCCGGGTGCGTGGCGACCGGCACGTAGCTGCCGCCGTCCATGTCCAGCACCACATGCCTCTCGCCGGGTTCCGGAGTGGGGATATGCAGGCTGGCCTTGAGCAGTTGTGCCATGGCTTCGTCGCGTTGGGCAGCCGTCAGCTGTCCCGGTGGCAGTGCCCGTTCCAGGGGAAAGAACTCGTCCCGGGGCTCGACTGTCGGTTTGACCTCGGCAGACGGCTGGGCAGGAGCCGTGGCACGAACCGACGCGGGCGGCGGCTTTGGCGCTGGCGAGGGCGGTGCGCTGAAGTCCAGTTCATCCTGGTCGAGCCCACTCCAGTCGATCTCGTCGAGATCGACGTCCCCCGGCGCCTTTTTCTTCGTCGTCGACGATTTCTTCCGTGATTTCACTGCCGCGCGCACGTCCATCCGCTGTTGCCGCTTCCACTTGTGCAACTGCACATTGGCGACGATGGCGGTGACGAGGATCAGCAGGAGGAAGAACAGCAGCATGTGGAGTGTGGCCCTGTGGATTACGGCCACTGCGGTGCGGGACAGTGGCGGGACGCCACCCTAGCGGGACGTTCTGGATCAGGCCGTAGGCCTGTTCCCGCTGCGCTGTAGGACGCAGCTGTATCCGAAAGAGGGCCGGCCTATGACCGGCCCGTTTCGCATCAGTTCAGGAACTGCTCGGCGTGATGACAGGCGACTTGTCGCTCATCCAGCAGCCGCAGCTCCGGTACCTCGGTCCTGCAGCGCTCGGTCGCGTAGGGGCAGCGCTTGTGGAAGGCGCAGCCGCTGGGTGGGTTGAGAGGGTTGGGGAGCTCGCCCTGGATCTTGATCTTCGGCTTGCTCGGGTCAGGGTGGATCGCCGGGGTGGCCGAGAGCAGCGCCTGGGTGTAGGGATGCAGCGGGCGCTCGTAGAGCTTGTCCGCCGGGCCCATTTCCGCCGGGCGGCCGAGGTACATCACCAGCACATCGTCAGCGACGTGGCGGACCACGGCGAGGTTGTGGGAGATGAACACGTAGGCGGTGCCGAACTCCTGCTGCAGGTCCATGAACAGGTTGAGCACCTGGGCCTGGATCGACACATCCAGCGCGGAGGTCGGTTCGTCCGCCACCAGCACCTTGGGCCGCAGCATCATCGCGCGGGCCAGGGCGATGCGCTGGCGCTGGCCGCCGGAGAACATGTGCGGGTAGCGCTGGTAGTGCTCGGGGCGCAGGCCGACCTGCTTCATCATCGCCTGCACGCGCTCGCGGCGCTCGGCGCGCGACAGATTGGTGTTGATCACCAGCGGCTCGGCCAACTGGTCACCGATCTTCTGTCGTGGGTTGAGCGAGGCGTAGGGGTTCTGGAAGACCATCTGTACGTCGCGGCGCAACTGTTTGCGCTGCTCGTGGTTGGCGCCTTTCACTTCCTGGCCGGCGATCTGCAGCGAGCCGGAGGTGGGTTCTTCGATCAGGGTCAGCGCGCGGGCGAGCGTGGACTTGCCGCAGCCGGATTCGCCGACCACGGCCAGGGTCTTGCCGGCCAGCAGGTCGAAGGACACGCCGTTGAGCGCGCGGACCAGGGCGTGGGGCTTGAACAGGCCCTGGGAGATTTCGTAGTGACGGGTCAGGTCGCGGGCGGTCAGAACGGCGTTCATCGGGCCACCTCGGTGTTCAGGTTGAGCGGGTAGAAGCAGCGCACGGCGCCGCGCTCATGGGCTTCCAGCGCCGGGCGTACGCTGCGGCAGTTGTCCTGCACGTAGGGACAGCGTGGCGACAGCAGGCAGCCCTGAGGGCGATCGTATTTGCCGGGAACGATGCCGGGCAGGGTAGCCAGGCGCTCTTCACCGGCACTGTGTTCCGGGATCGCCTTGAGCAGCGCTTCGGTATAGGGATGGGTCGGCAGGTCGAACAATGCCGGCACCTGGCCGATCTCCACCGCCTGGCCCGCGTACATCACGCAGACGCGCTGGGCGGTCTCGGCGACCACGGCGAGGTCGTGGGTGATCAGGATCAGCGCCATGCCCTGGTCGCGCTGCAGGTTCAGCAGCAGCTCCATGATCTGCGCCTGGATGGTCACGTCCAGCGCGGTGGTCGGCTCGTCGGCGATCAGCAGCTTGGGCTCGCCGGCAATCGCCATGGCGATCGCGACGCGCTGGCTCATGCCGCCGGACAACTGGTGCGGGTAGGCGTCCAGGCGTTGGGCGGCGCCGGGGATTTCCACCCGTTCGAGCAGCTCCAGGGCGCGCTGGCGAAGGGCCTTGCCGCGCAGGCCGAGGTGCAGTTTGAGCACTTCCTCGATCTGGTAGCCGACGGTGAAGCTGGGGTTGAGGGCTGTCATCGGGTCCTGGAAGACCATGGCGATGTCCTTGCCGACGATGCGCCGACGCTCGCGGCCTTTCAGACGCAGCATGTCGATGCCGTCGAACTGCATGGTGTCGGCGGTGATGATGCCGGGGGCGTCGATCAGGTCCATCAGGGCCATCATGGTCACCGACTTGCCGGAGCCGGATTCGCCGACGATGGCCAGGACTTCACCCTTGTCCACCGAGAGGTCGAGGCCATCCACTACCGGGATGGCATTGCGGTCGCCGAAGCGCACCGAAAGATTGCGCAGGTCGAGGAGGCTCATACGGCGGTCTCCGTCAGGCTTTTGTTCTTCTTGTGGGAACGAGAGGGACGCTTCAGTCCTACGAAGAGCACGGGGGTATCCATCTGCATGCTCCTCACGCCGCATTCTTCAGCTTCGGGTCCAGCGCATCGCGCAGGCCGTCGCCCATCAGGTTGATCGCCAGCACGCTGAGCAGGATGGTCAGGCCGGGCAGCGAGACGACCCACCAGGCGCGCTCGATATAGTCGCGCGCGGAGGCCAGCATGGTGCCCCACTCGGGCGTCGGCGGTTGCACGCCCAGGCCGAGGAAGCCCAATGCGGCGGCGTCGAGGATCGCCGAGGAGAAGCTCAGGGTGGCCTGCACGATCAGCGGCGCCATGCAGTTGGGCAGCACGGTGACGAACATCAGGCGCAGGGTGCCGGCACCCGCCAGGCGCGAGGCGGTGACGTAGTCGCGGTTCAGTTCGCCCATGACCGCGGCGCGGGTCAGGCGCACGTAGGCCGGCAGCGAGACGATGGCGATGGCGATCACGGTGTTGATCAGGCCCGGGCCGAGGATGGCGACGATAGCTACCGCCAGCAGCAGCGAGGGCAGCGCCAGCATGATGTCCATCAGGCGCATGATCACCGGGCCAAGGCGGGTCGGCGAGAAGCCGGCGAGCAGGCCGAGGAAGATGCCGGGGATCATCGAGATCAACACCGAAGTCAGGCCGATCATCAGCGACAGCCGCGCGCCGTGCATCAGGCGCGAGAGCAGGTCGCGGCCCAGCTCGTCGGTGCCCAGCAGGAACTGCGCGTTGCCACCTTCGAGCCAGAGCGGCGGGGTGAGCAGGAAGTCGCGGAACTGCTCGCTCGGATCATGGGGCGCGACCCAGGGCGCGAACAGCGCGCAGAACACGATGACCAGCATGAACAGCAGGCCGCCGACCGCGCCCTTGTTGCGCGAAAAGGCGTGCCAGAATTCTTTCAGCGGGGAGGGGTAGACCAGGCTCGGGTCGCTGGCGGGAGTAAGAGAATCTGTATTCATTGCAAGCTCCGTAGAAGCTGCTCAGGGCCTCGCGAGCTAGAGCAAGACGAGGAAGAGTCCGCCGAGAAAGCGCAGTTTGCATGAAGCAAATGAGCATTTATCGGTGGAGTCTGACGCTGTATCGCCGACGCGCAGCAGGCCATGGGCAGTTTCTCAGCGTTGGTGGCGGATGCGTGGGTTGGCGAGGCCGTAGAGGATGTCCACGATGAAGTTCACCAGGATCACCAGGGTCGCCACCAGCAGGATGCCGTTCTGCACTACCGGGTAGTCGCGGCGGCCGATGGCGTCGATCAGCCATTTGCCGATGCCGGGCCAGGAGAAGATGGTTTCGGTCAGGACCGCGCCGGCCAGCAGCGTGCCGACCTGCAGGCCGAACACGGTGAGCACCGGGATCATGGCGTTGCGCAGGGCGTGCACGAATACCACGCGAGCGGGCGACAGGCCCTTGGCGCGGGCGGTGCGCACGTAGTCCTCGCGCAGCACTTCGAGCATCGAGGAGCGGGTCATCCGCGCGATCACCGCCAGCGGGATGGTGCCCAGCACGATGGCCGGCAGGATCAGGTGGCGCACGGCATCGATAAAGGCGCCGTCTTCATCCGAGAGCAGGGTGTCGATGAGCATGAAGCCGGTTTTCGGCTCGATGTCGTAGAGCAGGTCGAGGCGCCCGGACACCGGCGTCCAGCCCAGGCTGACGGAGAACAGCATGATGAGGATCAGGCCCCACCAGAAGATCGGCATCGAGTAGCCGGCCAGGGAGATGGTCATCACCCCGTGGTCGAACAGCGAGCCGCGTTTGAGCGCCGCGATCACCCCGGCGAGCAGGCCGAAGACGCCGGCGAACAGCAGGGCCGCCAGCGACAGTTCGAGGGTGGCGGGGAACAGGGTGAGGAATTCGTGCCAGACGCTGTCGCGGGTGGTCAGCGATTCGCCGAGGTTGCCCTGGGCGAGGTTCCCGATGTAGTCGAGGTACTGCTGGTAAAGCGGCTTGTCGAGGCCCAGGCGGTGCATGGCCTCGGCGTGCATCTGCGGGTCGACGCGGCGTTCACCCATCATCACTTCCACGGGGTCGCCCGGAATCAGGCGGATCAGCGCAAAGGTGAGCAGGGTGACGCCGAAGAAGGTCGGTATCAGTAGCCCGAAGCGCCGGGCAATGAAGGACAGCATTGTGGGGAGTTCTCCACATGGGATGGTCACGGTTGGGCCGCGTCATGGGCGGTCCGTTCTTGTCGACATCGACCCTTTTGAGGTCTGGTCCTTGTCGTTATGGTCCCGGCGAGCCCTGTAGCTGCACACGGGAAAAATTGTTCGAACCCAGCGGGCTCAGGGTAAAGCCTGTTACGCCAGGCCGCACCACGGCGAACTGCTTCGGGTAGGCCAGGGCGATCCACGGCGCCTCGCGCTGGTAGACCGCCAGCGCCTGGCGGTAGAGGTCCGCGCGGGTTTCCTGGTCGGTAATGGCGCGGGCCTTGCGCAGCAGTTCGTCGAACTCCGCGTTGCACCAGCCGGCCTGGTTCTCGCCGCTTTTCGCCGCCGCACAGGACAGGTTCGGCGTGAGGAAGTTGTCCGGGTCGCCATTGTCGCCGGCCCAGCCCATGAAGATCAGGTCGTGCTCGCCCTGCTTGGCGCGCTTGATCAGCTCGCCCCATTCGAAGACGCGGATGTCCGCCTGGATGCCGATCCTGCCCAGGTCGTCCTGCAGCATCTGCGCGCCGATGCCGGGGTTGGGGTTGGTCGGGCCGCCGCCGGGGCGGGTCCAGATCGACAGTTTCAGGCCGGGCTTGATGCCGGCTTCTTCCAGTAGTTGCCTGGCGCGCGCCGGGTCGTGGGGCCAGACCTTGAGCTGCGGATCGGAACCCCACAGTGTCGGCGGATAGGGCGCCACAGCCAGCGTTGCGGCGCCTTCGCCGAACTGTGCGCGCAGGTAGGCATCGCGGTCGAAGGCGAGATTGATCGCCTGGCGCACGCGCACATCGTCCAGCGGCTTGTGCCGGGTATTGATGCCGACGTAGGCGACCAGCAGGGAGTCCAGTTCCTCGACCTTGAGTTTCGGGTCCTGGCGCAGCGCGGGCACGTCGGTGGGCTTGGGGTAGACGGCTATCTGGCAGTCGCCGGCCTTGACCTTCTGGATGCGTACGTTCGGGTCGGGAGTGATCGCCAGCAGCAGGCGGTCGATCTTCGGCTTGCCGCCCCAGTAATCAGGGTTGGCGGTGAAGCGCACCTGAGCGTCCTTCTGGTAGCGCTGGAAGATGAAGGGGCCGGTGCCGATGGGCAGGTTGTTCAACTGGTCGGCCTTCTCGGCAGCCAGCAGCAGGTCACCGTACTCGGCGGAATAAATGGAGGCGAAACCCATCGCGAGGTCGGCGAGGAAGGGCGCCTCGGGATGCCTGAGGGTAAAGCGCACGTGGTAGTCGTCGAGCTTTTCCACCGCGCCGATCAGGCCGGGCAGGCCCATTGCCTCGGCATAGGGAAAGCCGCGCGGGGCCAGCCTGTTCCATGGGTGCTTCGGGTCGAGCTGGCGCTGGAAGCTCCAGAGCACATCGTCGGCGTTGAACCCGCGAGTCGGCGTGAAGTAGTCGGTGCTGTGGAATTTCACGCCCTGGCGCAGGGCGAAGGTGTACTGCAGTCCGTCGTCGCTTATCTCCCAGCTCTCTGCCAACGCAGGTACCACGCGGGTACTGCCGGGGGCGAACTGCACCAGGCGCTCGAAGACCGTCTCGGCGGAAGCATCGGCGGTGGTCGCGGCGGTGTACTGGGTGATGTCGAAGCCCTCGGGACTGGCCTCGGTGCAGACCACCAGGGGCTGGGCGAATGCCGAGGTGCAGCCGAGCAGGCTCGCCAGGATCATCCCGGAGAGCCGTTTGCGGAAATGGCTGGGCATGGGGCTGGCGGTCGGGGCTTTGGCCGCCGGCGGTTGCCGGCGGCCATTGGCCTTACTTGCCGACGCCGACGCCGACGCCGACGCCGTAGAACGAGTTCAGCGCGAACGGGCTGATCTTGAAGTCCTGCACCGTCTTGCGCATCGGCTGGTACACGGTGGAGTGGGCGATCGGGGTGATCGGCACCTGCTCCTTGAGAATGTGCTGGGCCTGCTTGTACAGCTCGGTGCGCTTGGCCTGGTCCGGGGTGCGCTTGGCATCCTTGATCAGCTTGTCGTAGGCCGGGTCGCACCATTTGGAGAAGTTGTTGCCGTCCACGGCATCGCAGCCGTAGAGGGTGCCCAGCCAGTTGTCCGGGTCACCGTTGTCGCCGCTCCAGCCGATCAGCATGGCGTCGTGCTCGCCGCCCTTGGCGCGCTTGATGTACTCGCCCCACTCGTAGGTGACGATCTTCGCCTTGATGCCGACCTTGGCCCAGTCGGACTGCAGCATCTCGGCCATCAGCTTGGCGTTGGGGTTGTATGGGCGCTGCACCGGCATGGCCCACAGGGTGATCTCGGTGCCTTCGGCGACGCCGGCCTTCTTCAGCAGCTCCTTGGCCTTCTCCGGGTTGTAGCCGGCGTCCTTGATGCTGTCGTCGTAGGACCACTGGGTCGGCGGCATGCCGTTCACGGCGAGCTGGCCAGCGCCCTGGTAGACGGCGTCGATGATCGCCTTCTTGTTCACCGCCATGTCCAGCGCCTCGCGCACTTCGAGCTTGTCGAACGGCTTGTGCAGGACGTTGTAGGCGATGTAGCCGAGGTTGAAGCCCGGCTGAGACGGCATGTTCAGGTTCGGGTCCTTCTTCAGCGCCTCCAGGTCGGCCGGGCGCGGGAAGAGGGTGATCTGGCACTCGTTGGCCTTGAGCTTCTGCATGCGCACCGAGGCGTCGGTGTTGATGGCGAAGATCAGGTTGTCGATCTTCACCTCACCCTTGTTCCAGTAGTCCGGGTTGGCCTTGAAGCGGATCATCGCGTCCTTCTGGTAGCGATTGAACACGAACGGGCCGGTGCCGATGGGCTTCTGGTTGATGTCGCTGGCCTTGCCCTGCTTGAGCAACTGGTCGGCGTATTCGGCGGACTGGATCGAGGCGAAGCTCATGGCGAGGTTCTGGATGAACGCCGCGTCAACTTCGTTGAGGGTGAACTTGACGGTCTTGTCGTCGACCTTCTCCACCTTGGCGATGTTCGCGTCCATGCCCATGTCGGTGAAGTAGGGGAATTCGGTCTGGTACGCCTTACGGAACGGATGGTTCTTGTCGAGCATGCGGTTGAAGGTGAACAGCACGTCGTCGGCGTTGAACTCGCGGGTCGGCTTGAAGTAGTCGGTGGTGTGGAACTTCACGCCGGAGCGCAGGTGGAAGGTGTAGGTCTTGCCGTCATCGGATACGTCCCACTTTTCCGCCAGGCCCGGGATGACCTGGGTGCCGCCGCGCTCGAACTGGGTGAGGCGGTTGAACACGGTTTCCGCCGAGGCATCGAAGTCGGTGCCGGTGGTGTACTGGCCGGGGTCGAAGCCCGCGGGGCTGCCTTCGGAGCAGTAGACCAGGTTGTTGGCGGCGTGGGCGAGCGGGGCGCTGGCGATCAGCCCAGCGGCAATCATGGCGCGGATGACGGCGTTCTTACGCATTGGGACCTCTGTTTATTCTGGTTGTCATCGAGGGGCAGCCTCGTGAGCTGCGTTGCGTGAAGCTATGCACGGCACATGCCGGGTGCAAGCGTCTAACCGGGATGAGTGTAGAAGTTGTGACGCGGGTGCAAGGGAATGTCGCAATTTCGACAATGGGAACCGTGCGGTCGAGCGGCGGCGCCCCGGTCCCCCAAGGCGCCGCGCTGGAAAAGGCCGTAGGTGTTACGGCATCTGCACCTCGATCGTGCCGTCGGCGCTGACGGTGACCTGGCTGGTGCCGGCTTCGATTTCCTGCGCCGGTGCCGAATCCATGGAGGCGAACTTGGCGGCGGCCATGCGCATCACCGGCATCGGCCGTGGCGCGCCGGAGGTGTTCAGGTTCAGGCTGACCAGCCTGTAGCCCTTGCCGCCGAGCGCGTCGGTGAGTACCTGGGCGCGGGCCTTGAAGGCATCCACGGCGCCCTTCATCATCGCGTCCTCGTTCTTCGCGCGAGTGGCGTCGGCGATGCTGAAGTCCATGCTGCCCATCTTCAACTTGCCCAGCAGGTCGGCGGTGAGTTGCGAGAGGGCGGCGAAGTCGGTGCTCTCCAGACGGATTTCCGCGCGCTCGCGCCAGGCCGTGATCTTCTGGCCCTTGTCGTCATACACCGGGTAGCTGTTGCGGCTGCCCAGGCTGACGGTCACGCCTTTCACCTTGCGTGCCTGCTCCACGGCTGCATTCAGCGCGGTGGTGGTCTCGCTGGCCAGCTTGGCCGGATCGCTGGCCTGGCCTTCGCTGAACAGGGTCACGTGCATCAGGTCGTGGGCAACTTCCTGGCTGACCTCGGCGCGCAGCGAAACCTGGTTGTAGCGAGGTTCGTCTGCCAGGGCTCCCAGGCTGGTGGCGCACAGGGCGATGGCGGCGGCGATGGCGGTGAAGGGTTTCTTCAGTACAGACATGGATGACTCCTTGCTCCAGAAAATGTCCCGGCCACAGCTTAGTAGAGCCAGTGGCGAGGACTGTCAGACCCTTTGACGAGGATTCGTTCCGATCCGGGTTATTGACGGATGTCACCAATTGTTTCGGTGCGAGGCGGCCGACGCGGGCCGCGCTGGAGTATGCTGTGGCGCTATGCCGCATAAAGGAGAGGGGGCTCTTGGCTATACTCGCGCAAATTCCGGAATTCACCATGCGCCCACCGGTTTTCCAGCTTTCCGCCAGTCGTCAGAACCTTCTGCATCTGACGCTCATCCGTATTCTCGTGCTTGCCGCCCAGGCCGGTTCGGTCGGGCTCGCCTACAAGGCCCAACTGATTCAACTGCCCTGGCTTGCGCTGGGCGTGACCCTCGGTGTCTCCCTTGTGCTCTGCCTGGGCACGGCGTTGCGCCTGCGCGGCCCGTGGCCGGTCACGGAGCTGGAGTACGCCGTCCAGCTCGCCTGCGACCTGGTCATCCACAGTGTGCTGCTGTACTACTCCGGTGGTTCGAGCAACCCCTTCGTCTCTTATTACCTGGTGCCGCTGACCATCGCCGCCGCGACCCTGCCATGGCTCTACACCATCGCCCTGGCAGGCTTGGCGCTGGCCAGCTACACGGTGCTGCTGGTGTGGTTCCACCCGCTGGAGATGGCTGCGGGACAACGCGACAACCTCCTTATCTATGGCATGTGGCTGAGCTTCGCCCTGGCCGCCGCACTGATCACCTTCTTCGTCGCCCGCATGTCCGAGTCGCTGCGCCGCCAGGAGCAGTTGCAGGCGCAGCGTCGCGAGGAAGGCATGCGTGACCAGCAACTGCTGGCCGTGGCCACCCAGGCCGCCGGCGCCGCCCATGAACTGGGCACGCCGCTGGCGACCATGAGCGTACTGCTCAAGGAATTGCGCCAGACCAATGCGGACCAGCCGATGTTGCAGGAAGATCTCGCCCTGCTGCAGGAGCAGGTCAAGCTTTGCAAGACCACCCTGCAGCACCTGGTACGCGCCGCCGAAGCGGATCGTCGCCAGGCGGTGGAAGAGCAGGGCGCCAACGAGTGGGTCGAAGCGGTGCTGCGGCGCTGGCATTTGATGCGCCCGGAGGCGAGCTATCGCTACCAGACGCTCGGCAAGGGCAAGGCACCGCGGATGACTCCGCCGACCGACCTGAGCCAGGCGCTGCTGAACCTGCTCAATAATGCGACGGACGCCTGCCCGGACGACCTGGATATCCGCCTGGACTGGGATGCCGGGGAAATCTGCCTGAGCATCCGCGACCAGGGCCCGGGCGTGCCGCTGGCGATTGCCGAACAGCTCGGCAAGCCGTTCTTCACCACCAAGGGCAAGGGGTTCGGCCTGGGATTGTTCCTGAGCCAGGCCAGCGTGACCCGCGCAGGTGGAACGGTGAAGTTGTATAACCATGAAGATGGCGGCACTCTGACCGAGTTGCGTCTGCCCAGAAGCTATGGCGTGGCCTGATCGCCGCGCCCGCGAGGAAGTACCATGAGCGAAGAGATCCTGTTCGAAGGCGAAGAGCAGCCCCACCTGCTGCTGGTGGACGACGATGCCACCTTTACCCGCGTCATGGCCCGCGCCATGGCCCGTCGCGGGTTGCGGGTGTCGGTCGCCGGCTCCGCCGAGGAAGGCCTGGCCATGGCCAAGGACGATCTGCCCGACTACGCCGTGCTGGACCTGAAGATGGACGGCGACTCCGGCCTGGTGCTGCTGCCTAAGCTGCTTGAGCTCGACGCCGAGATGCGCGTAGTGATCCTCACTGGCTATTCCAGCATCGCCACCGCGGTGGAAGCCATCAAGCGCGGCGCCACCAACTACCTGTGCAAACCGGCCGACGCCGACGATGTGCTCACCGCACTGCTGTCGCAGCACGCCGACCTGGAGACCCTGGTGCCGGAAAACCCCATGTCGGTCGACCGCCTGCAGTGGGAACATATCCAGCGCGTGCTTGCCGAACATGACGGCAACATCTCCGCGACCGCCCGAGCGCTGGGTATGCACCGGCGCACATTGCAACGTAAGCTGCAGAAGCGCCCGGTGAGGCGTTAAGCGATCGATAACACAAAGGAGCGCCAATGAGCGCTCCTTTTTTGTATGTACAGCCGTGCGAGCCCATTCCATGACCGACAGCGCCGAGTACCGCGCCGCGAACGATGCCGTTCGCAGCCGCTTCTTCCACCGAGTCTGGCACCTCACCGCGCCTTACTGGCGCAGCGAAGAGAAGGGCATGGCCTGGTTGCTGCTGATCGTGGTCATCGCCCTCTCGCTGGTGGGTGTGGCCGTCTCGGTCTGGCTCAACAGCTGGTACCGTGACTTCTACAACGCCCTGCAGAACAAGGATGTCGACTCCTTCATCCGGCTGGTCCTGTACTTCTGCGGCATTGCCGCCGCCGCGATCCTGATCGCCGTCTACCGCCTCTACCTGACCCAGATGCTGACCATCCGCTGGCGCCGCTGGCTGACGGAGAAGCACTTCGCCGCCTGGCTGGGCGACAAGAACTATTACCGCCTCGAGCAGCGCGGCCATACGGACAACCCTGACCAGCGCCTGACCGAAGACCTCAATAACTTCACTGACACCACCCTGACCCTGGGTCTTGGCCTGATCCGCAACGTCGTCAGCCTGGTGTCCTTCTCGGTCATCCTCTGGGGCGTTTCCGGCAGCATCGAAATCCTCGGCATCACCATTCCCGGCTACATGTTCTGGGCAGCGCTGCTCTACGCGGCGGTTGGCAGCTGGCTGACGCACCTGATCGCGCGCCGCCTGATCACCCTGAACAACCAGCAACAGCGCTTCGAGGCGGATCTGCGTTTCGGCCTGGTCCGGGTGCGCGAGAATGCCGAGAGCATCGCCCTGTACAACGGCGAGGCCAACGAGAACGAACGGCTGATGACGCGCTTCCGCAATGTCTGGGGCAACTTCTGGGAGCTGATGAAGGTGCAGAAGCGCCTGACCTTCTTCAGCTCCGGCTATGCCCAGATCGCCATCATCTTCCCCCTGGTGGTCGCCGCCCCGCGTTACTTCGCCGGCAAGATCCAACTCGGCGAGCTCATGCAGATCAACTCCGCCTTCGGCAACGTGCAGGACGGCCTGAGCTGGTTCATCGATGCGTACGCCAGCCTCGCCAATTGGCGCGCCACCTGCGACCGTCTGCTGAGCTTCCGCGGAGCCATGGCCGACATCGCCCAGGAGTCGGCCAATATCGATGTGCGCAAGTCCGGCGACCTGCTGCAACTGCAGAACCTCACCCTGAGCCTGGGCAACGGTCGCGAGCTGCTGCAGCCCACCAGCCTGGCGATCAACACCGGGGAGCACGTACTGATCGGTGGCCCGTCCGGCGGTGGCAAGAGCACCCTGCTGCGCGCCATGAGCGGCCTGTGGCGCTACGGCAGCGGCGTTGTGCAGATGCCTGAGGCGCGCAGTCTGTTCGTCCCGCAGAAACCCTACCTGCCCATCGGCACCCTCGCCGAGGCGCTCTGCTATCCGGAGCAGGGCGATCGTCACGATCCCGAGCAACTGAAACAGGTGCTGCACCTGTGCCGCCTGGATTCGCTGGTGCCGCGCCTGGGTGAAGCCGACCATTGGCAGCGTGTGCTGTCTCCGGGCGAGCAGCAGCGTCTGGCCATCGCCCGTGCACTGCTTTATGCGCCGCAGTGGTTATTCCTCGACGAGGCGACTTCCGCGCTGGACGAAACCGACGAAGCTGCGCTCTACCAGGTGCTGCTGGACCAATTGCCAGGCGTCACCCTGGTCAGCATTGGCCACCGTCTCAGCCTGAAACGATTCCACCCGCGCCAGCTGCGCCTGGAAGACCATCGATTGCAGGAGATCGAGGCTGTTCTGCCGGTGTAGTGGCAGTTTGATTCACTGGGATACTGTGAAGGTGTTAGTGGGAAACATCTGAAAGTCTTCTCAGATGGGATGATTTCTTCTTATTTATTTACATTTTTCAGTGTTTCGCCGCTGCGAAGCTTTCAATAACAGGTACCCTGTGCAGCCCGGTCCGACCAGGATCGGGTTTCGAAAGATTCAACGGTACCTCCCATGAGCTTCCTTTCACCAACTCGGCAGGCATTGACCCGTTCGGACCTGCAGCTGATCGATCGGCGCCGGTTCCTGCTGGTGGCCGGCTGCACGGCGCTGCTATTCGCTGTGGTGGCCTTCGTGGTCGGTGTCTGGGTGGGCCGGACCAACGTCGAGCCGGTGCCGATGCCCGTCGTCGCGAGCGTACCCGCCCCCTCGGAAGATGATTCCGCCGAGCGTTTCGCAGCGGAGCGGATAGGGGAGCTGGCCGGTCGCCTGCACGTGCTGGAGAAAGACGCCACTTACCTGCTCAAGGCCGTCGACAGCCACGAGGAAATCGCGCGCAAACTGTCCAAGGTCGACCCTGAGCTCGCGCCAAAGCCCCAGGCGCCGACCACCAAGGGCAAAGGCGGCATCCTGCTGCCACCGCGCCCTTGTGCAGAACCGCTGCCCGCTTCCGACGTCGATCTGGAGCGGAGCGAGCGCTCGGCAAAATGCCTGCGCCGGGTATTCGACCTGTTGATGGACCAGGTGGCGCGGCGCAACGCCGACTTCATGGCCATTCCCGCCCGTCGCCCGATGGAGCAGGCGCGCCTGGGGTCGCCTTTCGGCAACCGGCTCGACCCCTTCAATCACCACCTGGCGTTCCACTCCGGCCAGGACTTCTCGGCGCCGACCGGCAGCCCGATCCATGCGGCCGCTGGTGGACGCGTCATCGTCGCAGGGCCGAATCCCTCCTATGGCAATCGCGTGGAGATTGACCATGGCAACGGCCTGGTCACGCGCTATGCCCACGCCTCGAAACTGCTGGTGAAAGTGGGCGACGTAGTGCTGCCGGGGCAGGAAATTGCCAAGGTGGGTTCCACCGGCCGCTCCACGGGGCCGCACCTGCATTTCGAAGTGCTTTACCACGGCGAATTCGTCGACCCACAGAACTTCCTCTCTCTGGGAGGCATGGAGATCGATAGCGATGGTATGGCCTCGGACTAGGAAGCCCTCCACCCGCGACCTGCTGCGCGCCGAGCACCGCCCCCATGTTCCTCGTGGTTCCGCGGCGTTGGGCCGCGCGGCCTTGCTCCTGGTTCTCTTGCTGGCAGCGGCGCTGGCGGGCGTCTGGTTGATGCGCCACCAGGGTGAGGTGGCGGGCCGTGTACAGGCTGATGAACTCCAGGCGCTGCGTGTGCAGGTCGAGCAGTTGACCGCCGAACTGGAGGACAAACGCCTGCAGGGCGACGAGGACCGCGCCAATCGAGAACAGCTGATGCAGCGCATCGATTCGATGTCCGCCGAAATCAAGAAACTCAAGACTGAGCTGGCCTTCTACCGCCAGCAGAAACCTGGCAAGTAGTACGCGCGAGGAATTGCGATGTTCAGCAACAGCAAGAAGAAAGGCCCGCAGGTGTCGGTGGACAAGTTCTCCAGCCTGCTCTCGGGCAACGTCGATCTGGTCGGCGATATGCAGTTCCAGGATGGCCTGAAGATTCTCGGTACCGTGAAAGGCAATGTCTGCCACAAGCCCGGCGCCGCCAGCCTGCTGGCGCTCAGTGCGGAAGGTCGGATCGAGGGGAATGTCAGCAGTTACGACGCGCTGATCGATGGGACCATCATTGGCGACCTGTATGTCGAACACCTGCTGGAGTTGCACTCCAATGCACGCGTGGTCGGCAATATCCAGTATCGCCAGTTGAGCATGGAGAACGGAGCCACCGTGGACGGCAAGCTGACTCGCCTGGCCGAAGGCGAGTCGCCCAAACCGCTGGAACTGCCGGCGCCGCTCTGGGGCGAAGCGACCGACGCGCAGGTGTGATTCATCCTGTGGGGCGGGTACATAGCTTGCTATGATTCTGCCCCCGTCGCCCTGATGCCTGCTTCCCATGCTTGCCCTGCTGCTCCAGACCTTCGCCATCACCGCCCCGGTCTTCGCCATGCTGTTCCTGGGCGTGCTGTTGCGCCGCGTCGGGGCGATCAATCCGGAATTCATCCAGACCGCCTCGGCACTGGTGTTCAACGCCACCATGCCGGCGATGCTGTTCCTCGGCATTTACCACTCCGACCTGCATAGCGCAGCGCGCCCCGAGGTACTGTTGTATTTCTGCGCAGCGACCCTGGCGGGCTTCCTGCTGGCCTGGGGCTGGGCGGCCTGGCGAGTGCCGCGCGCCGAGCGCGGCGTCTACGTGCAGGGCTCGTTCCGCGGCAACAACGGCATCATCGGTCTGGCGCTGGCCACCAGCCTCTATGGTGACCATGGCCTGGCGCTCGGCTCAGTCCTCGCAGCCCTGGTGATCCTCTGCTACAACACGCTGTCCTCAGTGGTGCTGGCGATCTACAGCCCGAGCATGAAGTCCGACCCGCTGAGCATCGCCCGCAACGTCATCTGTAATCCGCTGATCATCAGTGTGCTGGCCGCGCTGCCGTTTTCCTGGTTCGGTATCGGCCTGCCGAAGTGGCTGCTGACTTCCGCTGACTACTTCGCGCAGATGACCCTGCCACTGGCACTGGTGTGCATCGGCGGTACCCTGTCGCTGGCCTCGCTGCGCGAGAGTGGCGCCCTGGCGATCAGCGCGAGTCTGATGAAAATGGTCTGGCTGCCGCTGATCTGCACTTCCGTCGCCTGGTCGCTGGGCTTTCGTGGCGCCGAACTGGGCGTACTCTTCCTCTATTTCGCCAGCCCCACGGCGGCGGCCAGCTATGTCATGGCCCGTGCGGCGAATGGCAATCACGAACTGGCGGCGTCGATCATCGTCATCACCACCCTGGTGGCGGCGCTGACCACCAACGTCGGCATCTTCGTCCTGCAATGGGGCGGCTGGATGTGACTCGGTGGAAGTCGAGACTCTTCCAATCGGGGTACGCCAAAAGCCAATCGGTTTGTAGGAAATTTCTGAAAGATCGTCCTGCGTCGCACGGTCATGCGAAGGTCGTTCCGCACGTCGACAAGACCGGTTACATTTGGCTCCCCCGCTATGCACGATCAAGGAATGTTCATGCAGCTCACGCGTCGGATGGTTCGTGCCGTCTTTGTTCTGTCAGCCAGTCTCCTGGCTGCGACGGTCGCTGCCGCGCCGGGTGCGGACCTTTCCAGCCCCACTGCCGGCTGGCGTTATTCCGGCCTGACCGATGACCCCAGCGTGCCTCGCGTGGCCTATCCCACGCCTCCCATCGACCGTGGCGGTGTTCGTGGCCGCAGCCTGATCGAAGGGCACCTGCGCGAAGTCTCCGGCGTCGATCGTGCCCAGCGCCTGGTGGTCAACGGCAATCCGCTCCCGCTCTACACCGACGCCGAAGGCAAGTTCGTGCGCCCCTACAACTTCGGCGCCGGTAGCAACAGCGTCGCGGTCAGCAGTGACCAGGGCAAATCCCTCAAGCGCGTGCAGTTCTATGAAGCCAACAACGCTCGCATCCCGCCGCGCATCCGCCTGGCACTGGGCTGGAACGACCCCAAGGCCGAACTCGACCTGCATATCGTCACGCCCGACGGCCAGCATGCGTTCTGGGCCAACCCTCGCCTGAGCAACGGCGGGGGCCTGGACCCCGACGGGGTCGACGGCCCAGGCCCGGAAATGTTCATCATGGCCGCGCCGCTGCACGGCACCTACCTGATCTATGTGAACTACTGGGGCAACTACAGCGCCAGCCAGGGATACAACTTCCAGGAAGGCAATCATGAGCAGGACGTGATCACCGCCGAGATCAACCTGGTGTTCAACGAAAATACCGTCAACGAGAAGCGCGAGACCTTCGTGGTGCCCATGCGCACCATCGGTGATCTGGTGCTGGTGAAGACCTTCAATTACTGAATTCGCCCCTCGCAGGGATGACACGGGACAAGCGATCCATGAGCGACAATACGCCCTCCAGCAGTCAAGACAGCACTCCGACGCCGCCGGCAGCACAAGCGCCGCGCCATGGGCCGCTGATCGCCATCGGTGTGGTGGCTGCCGCACTGGTCGCCGGCGGCCTGGCCCTGGCCTTCGGCCTGATCCCCGCCTTCCACTCGGCACCGGTGGGCACCCTGGAGGCGCCGGAAAGCCCGGAGGTGGTGCGCGACCTCAAGCGCCCGGACGCGTTGATCGAAAGCGCCTCCCTCAGCCAGTTGCCCAAAGCGGTGCTGGAAGTGCCGTTGCTGCGCGACGTGCTGACAGAGGATTTCGTCTTCTACTACGAGAATAACGCCGACCGCCTGGGCCTGACCGGCACGCTGCGGCGCATCGTCTACGAGCACGACCTGACGCTGAAGGACAGCGTGATCGAGGAACTGCTCGACCAGCCGGCCCAGGTCGCCCTGTGGCGCGGCGCCGATGGCCGCCTGCGCGACTTCATGGTGGTCCTCAAGCGCGGTGGCCTGGCCAAGGTCCTGGAGCCGCTGGCCAAGGTGGCTGCCGACGATACCCAGCTGAAGAAGGTCTCGGAGATCCAGGTGAAAGGCGCCGCCACGCCGGTCTACAGCCTGCGCTACGGCGCGGAGAAGACCTTGCTGTTCGTCTCCCGTGGCGACCAGATGCTGGTGCTGTCGAACCCGAAGATGCTATTCCCCAATCCGGACTACGACAACCTCGGTGAGCCCGATGCGGCAGTTGCCAAGGACCTGGGCAGTGCGCTGGAGGGCGAGCCGCTGTTCGCCAAGGACTTCGCCCTGGAGCCGCGCGGCGAGCTGAAGCAGCGTATTACCCTGAGCGCCGGCGTGCTCGCCATGGGCTACCAGCGCTTGATCCCGACCTTCGCCGGTGTGCGCTTCGAGCAGGGCAAGGACGGTTGGCACAGCTACCTGGCGCTCAATGAGGTGGCACGTCAGCCGGACCTGGATTTCACCCCCGTCTGGCAGGCCATGCCCATGGGAGCCAGCGCCTGCGTTGCTCTTCCGGTCACGCCGGGGCTGTACGACAACATGCTGGTCAAGCTGGGCGCCGAGCAGAAGATGGCCGCCGCCTTCTCCGAGCATCTCTCCGGTGCCGCCGGCCTCTGCTGGTACCCGGAGTCACGCCTGCACTCGCCGCTGCTCGCGGTGAAGCTCGACGCACCCGCCAGCCCCGAGCTGGACGATCAACTGGGCAAGCTGTTCGGCAGCATGATCGGCGCCTACGAAGCCAATGTGGAGGCGGGCGCCTTCGAGGTGGAAAGTCGTGCCGAAGGCGATGGTCGCCTCTGGCAGCGCCAGGTCAGCTCGCGCTTCGGCCAGTACCCGGCCAGCGAGGCGGAGAATCCCGACCAGGTCAGCGGCAACGGCTTCTTCCGTGTCAGCCTGCTGCGCGATGGCAACACCCTGCTGTTCTCCATCGACGACAAGCTCCTCGACAAGGCGCGCAATACTCTGGCCAAACGCTACCCGCCGCTGGCCGACGTGCTGCCCAAGGATGCATTGGTGCCGGCCTACCTGGCGCCCAAGACGCTGTCCGAGTTGCTCAAGCGCGAAACCCTCGACAGCCTGCCGCAGGACCTCGAACCGGTGTTCCGTAACGCCGCCGATACGCTGCTCCTGCCACGCCTGAAGACCCTCGCCGGTAACGGCTCCTACGCCTTGACCCTGCCGGCCGGCAGCGAGCCGAGCGGCGAATGGGAGTGGCTGCCGCTGGACTGGAAGGCGCTGTGATCCGCAAACCCCTCACACTGCTCGCCGGTCTGCTTGTCGCCACGCTGGCGCATGCGGCTGAGCCGGCACTGGATGCGCAGCAGACCCAGGTGTTCCGCGCCTGGTTCGTGCGCATCGCCGAGGAACAACTGCGCCGTGGGCCGAACCCGCGCTGGTACCAGCAGGACTGCGCGGGCCTGGTGCGCTTCGCTGCCAACGAGGCGCTGAAGGTTCACGACGCCAAGTGGCTGCGCGCCAACGGCATGTCCAACCGCTACCTGCCGCCGGAGCTGGAGCTTACCGACGCGCAGCGCAACCTCGCGCAGAGCTGGCAGCAGGGCGGTGGCAAGACCGGCCCCTATGTCAATGCGATCAAACTCATTCAGTACAACAGCCAGCTGGTTGGCCGCGACCTCAACCAGGCGCGCCCCGGCGACCTGATGTTCTTCGACCAGGGCGATGACCAGCATCTGATGATCTGGATGGGCCGCGACATCGCTTATCACACCGGCACTCGTACGGCGACCGACAACGGCATGCGCTCGGTCAGCCTGCAACAACTCATGACCTGGAAGGACACCCGATGGATACCCGACGAATCCAATCCCAACTTTATCGGCGTCTATCGCTTGTCCTTCCTGACCCGATGAACGCGCTGCGCGGCATTGCCGCAGCCCTGGCCTGCGCCGGCCTGATCGCCGCCGCACCCACACTTGCGCGGGCGGACGACGACGTTCCGGCGAGCAACTACACGCCCATGGCCGGCGAGTCGTTCTTCCTGCTGGCCGACTCCAGCTTCGCTTCCGACGAAGTGGCTAAAGTGCGCCTGGAAGCGCCGGGCCGCGACTACCGTCGCTACCGCATGGAGCCATACGGCGGAGCGGACATCCGCGTCTACCGCATCGACCAGCCGCTGGACTTCCTCAAGCGCCAGAAGAACCTGCACCGCGTGCTGTCCGAGGGGCAGTTCAAGGGCGAGGGCCTGTCCAACACGCTGGCTTACCTGTGGGACAACTGGTACCGCAAGTCGCGTCGGGTGATGCAGCGGACCTTCTCCTACGAGTCGCGCCAGCAGGTCACCGAAGTGGTGCCCGAGCTGAAGATGGGCAATGCCATGCGCGCCCCGACGCCGTATGACGCCCAGCCGCAATACGCGCCGATCCCCGGCCTGCCGATGGTCAGCCAGTTCCGCTATCCGCTGTGGGACGCCAAGCCGATCCAGCCGCCTAAGGAAGTCACCCTGGCCGGCTCCTCCAGCGAATTCATCAACGTCGCGCCGGGTAACGTCTATGTGCCGCTGGGCAAGTTGAAACCCGGCCTCTATCTGGTCGAGGCGCTGGTCGGCAAATACCGCGCCACCACCGTGGTGTTCGTCTCCAACAGCGTTGCGGTGAGCAAGATCGCCGGCAACGAGCTGCTGGTCTGGACCGCGCGCAAGCATGAAGGCACGCCGGTGGGCGGCGCCAAGGTATTGTGGACTGACGGCCTGGGCGTGATGAGCAGCGGCAGCAGCGACGCCGATGGCTTGCTGCGCCTGCAACACGTCAGCCCGGAGCGCTCCTTCGTGATCGGTGAGGATGAGGAGGGCGGTGTCTTCGTCTCCGAGAACTTCTATTACGACAGCGAAATCTACGACACCAAGCTCTACGCCTTCACCGACCGGCCGCTGTACCGTCCGGGTGACTGGGTATCGCTGAAGATTGTCGGCCGCGAGTTCAAGAACTCCCGCGAATCGCAGGCTCCGCAAGCTGCCCCGCTGCGCCTGTCGGTGATCGACGCCGCCGGCACCACGCTGCAGACGCTGGATCTCAAGTTCGACGCCAAGAGCGGCACCAGCGGCCGCTTCCAGCTGCCGGCCAACGCCGTGGCCGGCGGCTACGAGCTGCGCTTCGACTACCGCGACCAGACCTACAGCAGCGCCTTCCGTGTTGCCGAGTACATCAAGCCGCACTTCGAGATTTCCCTCGACCTCGCCAAGCCGGACTTCAAGACCGGCGAGCCTGTGAAGGGCAACCTGATCCTGCTCTACCCCGACGGCAAGCCGGTGGCCAACGCGCGCCTGGAGCTGAGCCTGCGCGCCCAGCAGTTGTCCATGGTGGACAACGAACTGCAGTACCTCGGCCAGTTCCCCGTGGAGCTGTCCAGCGCGCAGATCACCACCGACGCCCAGGGCCGCGCGGCGCTGGACCTGCCGGCGGCGGAGAAGCCCAGCCGCTACATGCTCACCGTGTTCGCCAGCGATGGCGCCGCGTACCGCGTGAAGACCAGCAAGGAAATCCTCATCGAGCGCGGCGCCGCCCGCTACCGCGTGAGCGCGCCGCAGCGCTTCAGCGCTGCCGGTGACAAGGTCGAGTTCAGCTACGCCGCAGAACAGCAGACCCAGATCCAGCCCACCGCCTACCGCTGGCTGCGCCTGGAAGACCGCAGCAGCGGCGACGGCGCGGTGGCCGACGGCAAGTTCGCCATCACCTTCGACAAGCCCGGTACCTACAGCGTCGAACTGCGCGACAAGGCCGGCCAACTGCTCGGCGGCACCGGCCACTCGGTCAGCGGCGACGGCGTGAAGGCCGTGCCGGGCACCGTGGAAATCGTCCTCGACAAGGCCGAGTACAAGGCCGGTGACGAGGCGCTGGCGCTGATCACCTTCCCCGAGCCGGTGGATGACGCGCTGCTGTCGCTGGAGCGTGACAAGGTCGAGGCCACCGCACTGCTGTCCAAGGGCGGCGACTGGCTGAAGCTGGAGAAGCTCAACCCGACCCAGTACCGCGCGCGCATCCCGGTGAAGCCGGAGTTCTCGCCGAACCTGACCTTCTCCGTGCTCTACACCCGCAGCGGCGACTACAGCTTCCAGAACGCCGGCATCAAGGTCGCCGTGCCGCAGGTGGAAATCGCCGTCAGCACCGACAAGGAACGCTACGAGCCGGGCGAGACGGTCACCGTCAATCTCGACACCACCTACGCCGGCAAGCCCGTCTCCAGCCACCTCACCGTGAGCGTGGTGGACGAGATGATCTACGCGCTGCAGCCGGAGATCGCGCCGGGCATCGACCAGTTCTTCTACCACCCGCGCCGCAATAACGTGCGCACCAGCGCCAGCCTGTCGTTCATCAGCTACGACGTCGCCTTGCCGGGCACGCCCAGCGCGCCCGGCCGCGCCAACCGCAGCGAGCGTGGCGTGAAGGTGCTGGAGCGCCCGCGCCGTGAGGAAGTGGACACCGCCGCCTGGGAACCCGAGCTGGTTACCGATGCCAACGGCAAGGCGCAGTTCAAGTTCCGCATGCCGGATTCCCTGACCCGCTGGCGCATCACTGCCCGCGCCATGGATGACGAAGGCCAGGTTGGCCAGAAGAAGCAGTTCATCCGCTCGGAGAAACCGCTGTACCTGAAGTGGAGCGGCCCGAAACGCTTCCGCAGCGGCGATGCGCCGGACCTCGGGCTGTTCGTCTTCAACCAGGGCGAGCAGGACACCAAGGCCGAACTGCTGATCCGCGCCAATGGCGAGGAGCAGACCCAGGCGCTGGAGCTCAAGCGCGGCGTCAACTACATCGCCCTGCCGAAGCAGCCGCTCAGCGACGGCGACTGGAGCGTGGAACTGCGCCAGGACGGTCAGGTTCGCGACAGTCTCGGCGTGCACTTCAGCCTGGTCGCCGATAGCTGGCAGGTATTGCAGTCCAAGCCGTTGCAGGTCAATGCGCAGAACACGCCGCTGCAGCTTCCGGCGGATGCCCGCGATGTGAGGTTGCGCCTGGATGACAGCGCCCAAGCCTTGCTGCGTGGCAATCTGGATTCGCTGCTCGACTATCCGTGGGGTGGCGTCGAGCAGACTGCCAGCCAACTGCTGCCGCTGAGCGTCGCCTACCCGATGCTGGCCAATAGCGAGCCGCGGGTGCGTGACCGCCTGCGCCTGATCATGCAGACCAGCCGCCTGCGCCTGGTGCAGATGGCTGGCCCGGATGCCTACTTCACCTGGTGGGGCGGCGAAGACAACGACGCCTTCCTCACGGCGTATGCCTATTACGCCGACTGGCATGCCAGCCGCGCACTGGAAATCCAGCTGCCGCCGGACCACTGGCAGCGCGTGCTGGAACTCTACTCCGCGCGTGCCAGCGCCACGCCGCTGCTGCAGCGTGCACTGATCCTGGCCTTCGCCCGCGACATGCAACTGCCGGTACAGACGCTGGTCAGCGGCCTGCTCACCGACCTGGAAAACGCCGGCAACGGCGAGGCAGCGAAGTCGGTGAACGACGTCGACAGCGACGACAGCCTGGTCATGAGCCAACCGGACTCCGAGCTGGGGCTGGCGGTGGCTCGCGTGCTGACCGCCAGCCTGGCCGAGCAGAACAAGGTCGCGCTGCCGCAAGGCTTCGCCAAGCAACTGGACGGTGCACGCCTGAAGCTGAACACCAGTGACCAGCCGTTCGCCCGCGCCGTGCAGCTCTACAGCGGTAGTGTGGACGCCAGCCGTGCTCGCGCACTGCTGCTGAGCCTGGCGCCGCAGCAGTCCACCGTCGAACGCGCCCTGGCGCTGACCTGGATGCAGCGCGCCGTAGCCGAAGCCCCGGCCGCCGAGTTGCCCAAGCCGGTGGCGGACTGGAAGGAAAGCCACAGCACCACGGGTGACGCCTTCTGGCAATGGCAGGGCAAGGAGGTGCCAGTGCAGCTGGACCTGAGCGCCGCGCCGTCGCGTCCGCTCAATGCTTCGGTGACCTTCCGCAGCGCCGAAGCGCCGGCCAGCCAGTTGCCGGTGACCATCAAGCGGCGCCTGCTGCGCCTGGTTCCGGGCGAAGACGCCTTCGCCTTCAAGGCCGAGGAGCTGGGTGACAAACCGTTGTCCAGCGACGAGCTGTACCTGGACGAAGTGACCCTCACCACCGATCAGGCGCAGGCCCTGCGCTACGGCATGCTGGAAGTGCCGCTGCCGCCGGGTGCGGATGTCGAGCGCACCACCTGGGGCCTGCAGATCAGCGGCCTGGGCGGCGTCGAGGCGACCAGCCTGGAGCGCGCGCGCAACGAGCCGGGCGACCTGTTCTACGGCGTGCCGGTGGATACCCTGGGCGGCGAGTTGCGCTTCCGTCATCTGGTCCGCTTCTCGCAGAAGGGCGAGTTCGTCCTGCCGCCGGCGCGCTACCAGCGCCTCTATGCGCCGCAGGAACAGGCGCTGGAGCAGCAGCCGGCCCTGGCGAAGATCAAGGTCCAGTAATCCATGCGCGCACGCCTTGCCGGGCTGATCCTGCTGTTGCCGCTGAGCGCCCTTGCGGCGCCCGGCTCGCAAGAGCAGGCGCAGTTGGCCTGGCGCAGCGCGAAGGGCGATGAGCTGTTGCGCCTCGGGCCGCAGCAGGTACTGGATCGCCAGCCCTTGCCGGCTGAGCTGAAGGCGCCGCTGGGCAGCCTGTGGAAGCTGTTCGTCTATGCCTGGCTGAACGACACCGGCCAGCAGGAGCCGGCCTATCAGTGCCGTGGCGAGAGCAAGGAAGAAGTCTATTGCTGCACGGCCGGGCAGAGCATCGAACGTGACGCCGCGCTGGTGAAGTCCTGTGGCCTGTACTTCGAGCCGCAGCGGTTGGGTATCGACGGCGCGGTCTGGCAGCAGTACTGGCAGGCGCGCCATGCGCCGGGCTGGATCGCCCAGCTGGACAAGTTGGCAGCGCAAACCGAAGTGCCGGTCGCCGAGCTGCTCGATCAACTACAACACCTGCCCGCCCAGGAACAGGCGCAAAAGGTGCTGCTGGACGTCAGCCTCGCTGCCGATGAGGGGCGTGCCCCGGCCGCACTGGGTGGACGTCTGCGGGTGAAGACCTGGAGCTGGGATGAAAATGGCAAGCGCGAAGGCGGCTTTGCCGGTTGGCTGGTGGACGGTACGCCGCTCTGGGCGCGCGGACCGGGCACCAGCAAGACGGTGCTGGCGAAGTACGGCAATGCCATCGGCGCTGCACTGCCGGCGCCCTGGCCGCATGATCCGGGACGCTGCGTGGAGGTCAGCCTGTTCAGTCGCTATCCACTGAAGGAGGTCTACGACGCGCGCAATCAACCGGCTGCCGAGGGCTTGCTGGCAGGCCGGCAGAGCGTACTGTTCGCCAACGGGGTTCGCCTCGACGTGGGCAGCAACGGTGATCTGTTCCTGGAGCGCGGCCCCCAGGGGCCGCGCCTGACTGCCCGCCTTTCCCGCGAGGAATACGTTGCACGAGTGCTGGATCGTGAGGCGTCGGCCACGCCGCCGGAAGCCGCCAAGGCGTTGGCCGTGACCATCCGGACTTACCTGTTGCAGAACGGCGCTCCGCGCGGTGACTGTCTGAGCATCGACGACAGCAGTCAACGCCAGCGCGTGGCGCCGCGCCCTGCCAGCGAGGCGGCGCGGGGCATCGCCGCCTGGACCGCCGATCTGGTATTGGCTGGTGGCACCGTAACCTATCATTCGGACGAGGCGGGGCAGTCGAAACTCTCCTGGCGCGACGCCCAGGAGCAGGCCGCCAAGGGCCTGCGCTACGACGCCATTCTCGCCCGCGCTTTCCCGCGCACCAGCCTGAGCCGCTGGAGCAACCCGACCGCTGCCTGCCAGCCCCTGCCGGAGGCCGAGCGCTGGCTGCAGGCACAGCGCCGCAACTGGCGGACGCGGCTGGAAGCAGAGGCGGGTTATGAAGAATTGCAGTCCTTCGCCGTGTGCCGACTGAGCAGCGGCCGACCCTACGTCGACCGCGAACGCCAGCGCATCTTCGTGCGTGGCCTGTATTCCCAGCAGGACCGCCTCGACCTGGCTCACGAATACCTGCACCTGGCATTCCAGGCGCACCCCAATGGACAAGACGAGGGCTACGTGGAAAGCCTGGCCCGTCGCCTGATACTGGAATGATCGACATGAAACTTGCCTATGCGCTCCGCCTGTCTCTGCTCGCCAGCCTGATACCGCTGGGCGTGCAGGCCGCCGAATCGCCGATCCGCCTGGATACTCCGCTGGGCGGCTGGCGCGCGGGCGACGGCGACAAGGCCGACTTCCGGCAGACGGTGAACTACCCGGCGGCGTCGGTGAATTCGCGGGAAGACCAGTCCGATACCGCGCGCATCCGTGGCGAAATCCGTGGGTTGCCCAAGGACAGCAAGGAGCCGGCGCGCCTGGTGGTCAACGGCGTGGCCATGCCGATGCGGGTCGAAAACGATGGCAGGTTTGACCGTCCCTTCGCTTTCCCCGCGGGCTCCAACAGTGTCGAGGTCATCAGTCCGGACGGCCAGCAGCACAAGCGCGTGCAGTTCTACCACGGCGGTGGCGGCGGCGAGGTGGCGGCCAAGCTGCGGGTCATGCTGTCGTGGGACTCGGACAACACCGACCTCGACCTGCACCTGCTGACGCCCGATGGCGGGCATGTCTGGTACGGCAATCGCTCACTGCCCAACGGCGCGGCCCAGGACGTCGACGTGACCACCGGCTACGGCCCGGAAATCATCGCCAGCCCGACGCCGCTCAAGGGGCAGTATCTGGTCTACGTGAATTACTACGGCGGTGGCTGGAGCTCGGACGAGAGCTCCGGCGACGTGAACGCGGCCAAGCCGCTGACCACGGCGCAGGTGACCATCGTCACGGAGGAGGGCACGGTGAACGAGAAGCAGGAGTCCTTCCTGATCCCGATGCGCCAGCCCGGTGAGCTGACGCTGGTGAAGCGGTTCAGTTACCCGTAATGCCCTGCTTGCTAGCGGATCCATTCGCGAGCCAGCTCGCTCCTACAGTTGTTACGGTCAGGCCTTCTGATCGGCCTGCCAGGCGTCGATTACTTCCTGCGCCGCGCGGAAGGCGTCGATGGCCGCCGGGACGCCGGCGTACACCGCGCAGTGCAGCAGCGCTTCGCGAATCTCTTCCACGGTGCAGCCGTTGTTCAACGCGCCGCGCACGTGGCCTTTGAGTTCCTGCGGGCACTTCAGCGCGGTCAGCGCGGCCAGGGTGATCAGGCTGCGGGTCTTGCGCGGCAGGCCTTCGCGGTTCCAGACACCGCCCCAGGCGTGCTCGTTGACGAAGTCCTGCAGCGGCTGGGTGAACTCGGTGGCATTGCCCAGGGCACGATCGACGAAGACGTCGCCCATCACTTCGCGGCGAACCTGCTCGCCGGCCTTGCGGTTGTCGTTGCTCACTTCTGGCTCCTTCAGAGACCTTCCAGGCGCACCCGGGCGGTACCGGAGCGCAGCATATTGAGTTGTTCGGCGGCGGCTTTCGACACATCGATGATGCGCCCGCGGCCGAATGGCCCGCGGTCGTTGATGCGCACCACGACGCTGCGGCCGTTGTCGAGGTTGGTGACTTTCACCCGCGTACCGAAGGCGAGCGTGCGGTGCGCGGCAGTCAGGGCGTTCTGGTTGAAGCGTTCGCCACTGGCGGTGCGCTTGCCATGGTGGGCCTTGCCGTAATAGGACGCGGTGCCTTCGGCGCGGTAGCCGCGGCCGGAGACTTCCGAGTCGCTGTCGTAAGACGTGGTGCTACAGCCGGCCAGCAGGGCCAGGCAGCCGACGAGGGCCATGGGTCGCAGCATCGAACCTCCGGACGAAAAAACGCCGGGCAAGCCCGGCGTCGTTGAAGTGTGGGCTCAGGCTTCGAGCTTCTTCTTCAGCAGTTCGTTCACTTGCGCCGGGTTGGCCTTGCCCTTGGCGGCTTTCATGGCCTGGCCGACGAAGAAGCCGAACATCTTGCCGCGCTTGGCTTCGTCGCTGGCGCGGTACTGTTCGACCTGCTCGGCGTTGGCTGCCAGCACGTCGTCCAGCAGCTTCTCGACGGCGCCGCTGTCGGTGTTCTGCACCAGGTCCTTGGCCTTGATGATCTCGTCCGGCGAGCCCTCACCTTCGGCCATGGCGGCGAATACGGTCTTCGCGGCCTTGCCGTTGATGGTGCCGTCCTTCAGGCGCAGGATCATCTGGCCCAGGTGCTCGGCGGAGACCGGGGACTGCTCGATCTCCAGGCCGTCCTTGTTGAGCAGGCTGGAGAGCTCACCCATCACCCAGTTGGCGGCCAGCTTGGCGTCGCCGCAGATGGTCTGGACCTTCTCGAAGTAGTCGGCCATCTCGCGGCTGGCGGACAGCACGCTGGCGTCATAGGCGGACAGGCCATACTGGCTCTCGAAACGCTCGCGCTTCTGGTCCGGCAGTTCCGGCAGGTGGGCGCGCAGGTTGTCGAGGAAGGCGCGCTCGATCACTACCGGCAGCAGGTCCGGGCAGGGGAAGTAACGGTAGTCGTTGGCTTCTTCCTTGCTGCGCATGGAGCGCGTTTCGTTGGCTGCCACGTCGTACAGGACGGTTTCCTGGACGATCTTGCGGCCGGATTCCAGCTCGTCGATCTGCCAGGCAATCTCGGTGTTGATGGCGCGCTCGATGAACTTGAACGAGTTGACGTTCTTGATCTCGCGGCGGGTGCCGAACTCGGCCTGACCTTTCGGGCGTACCGACACGTTGCAGTCGCAGCGCAGCGAACCTTCGGCCATGTTGCCGTCGCAGATGCCCAGATAGCGCACCAGTGCGTGGATCGCCTTGGCGTAGGCCACGGCTTCCTTGGCGCTGCGCATTTCCGGTTCGGAGACGATCTCCAGCAGCGGAGTGCCGGCGCGGTTCAGGTCGATGCCGCTCATGCCGTGGAAGTCTTCGTGCAGGCTCTTGCCGGCGTCCTCTTCCAGGTGTGCGCGGGTGATGCCGACGCGCTTGACGGTGCCGTCTTCCAGGGTGATGTCCAGGTGGCCCTTGCCGACGATGGGGTGGTCCATCTGGCTGGTCTGGTAGCCCTTGGGCAGGTCCGGGTAGAAGTAGTTCTTCCGGGCGAAGACGTTGCGCTCGGCAATCTCGGCGTTGATCGCCAGGCCGAACTGGCAGGCCATGCGCACGGCTTCCTGGTTCAGCACCGGCAGGGTGCCGGGCATCGCCAGGTCGATCAGGCTGGCCTGGGTGTTCGGGGCGGCGCCGAAGGTGGTGGCGCTACCGGAGAATATTTTCGATTGGGTGGAGAGCTGTGCGTGGATTTCCAGCCCGATCACGGTTTCCCATTGCATATCGTAATCCTTCCTCAGAACCCAGCCGGTGCTTGTGTGTGCCAGTCGGTGACCAGTTGGTACTGGTGCGCGACGTTGAGCAGGCGGCCTTCCTGGAAGTACGGCGCGAGCAACTGGACACCCACCGGCAGGCCATCGACGAAGCCGGCAGGCATGGACAGGCCCGGAATGCCGGCGAGGTTGGCGGTGATGGTGTAGATGTCTTCCAGGTACTGGGCGACCGGATCGTTGTTCTTCTCGCCCAGTTTCCAGGCCGGGTTCGGCGTGGTCGGGCCAAGGATCACGTCGACTTCGGCGAAGGCACTGGTGAAATCGTTCTTGATCAGGCGGCGAATTTTCTGAGCTTTCAGGTAATACGCGTCGTAGTAACCAGCGGAAAGCGCGTAGGTGCCGACCATGATGCGGTTCTTCACCTCGGCGCCGAAGCCTTCGGCGCGGGAGCGCTTGTACAGGTCCTGCAGGTCCTTCGGGTTTTCGCAGCGATAGCCGTAGCGCACGCCGTCGAAGCGCGACAGGTTGGAGCTGGCTTCTGCGGGCGCGATCACATAATAGGCAGGGATCGCGTGCTGCATGTTCGGCAGGGAGATCTCCTTGACCACCGCGCCGAGCTGCTTGAGCTGCTCGACCACGTTCATCACCGCGTCGGCGATGCGGCTGTCGAGGCCGGCGCCGAAGTATTCCTTCGGCAGGCCGATGCGCAGGCCGGTCAGCGGCTTGGCCAGGGCGGCCAGGTAGTCGTCCACTGGCTGGTCGACGCAGGTGGAGTCCTTCGGGTCGAAGCCTGCCATGGCGCCGAGCATCAGTGCGCAGTCCTCGGCGGTGCGGGCCAGCGGGCCGCCCTGATCGAGGCTGGATGCATAGGCGATCATGCCCCATCGGGAAACCCGTCCATAGGTAGGCTTGATGCCGGTGAGGTTGGTCAGCGCAGCCGGCTGGCGAATCGAGCCGCCGGTGTCGGTGCCGGTGGCCGCCGGAATCAGGCGCGCGGCCACCGCGGCGGCGGAGCCGCCGGAGGAGCCGCCCGGCACGCGGGAGGTGTCCCAGGGGTTCTTCACCGGGCCGTAGTGGCTGGATTCGTTGGCCGAGCCCATGGCGAACTCGTCCATGTTCAGCTTGCCCAGGCTCACGGTGCCGGCATCCGCCAGGCGCTCGACGACGGTGGCGTCGTAGGGCGAGACGAAGGCGTCGAGGATCTTCGAGCCGCAGCTGGTGCGCACGCCCTGGGTGCAGAACAGGTCCTTGTGGGCGATAGGCGCACCGAGCAGGGCGCCGGTTTCACCTTTGGCACGCCGCTCGTCGGCGGCCTTGGCCTGGGCCAGGGCGCTTTCTTCGGTGACGGTGATGAAACTGTTCAGCTGCGGGTCGAGCTGCTGGATGCGCGCGAGCAGGGCAGTGGCCAGTTCCTGGGCAGAGAATTGCTTGTCGGCGAGTCCGCGGGCGACTTCGGCGAGGGTCAATTGATGCAGCATATGTCCGTGTCCTTAGCGCTTACTCGATGACTTTCGGGACGAGGTAAAGGCCGTCTTCCACGGCCGGCGCGATGGCCTGGTAGGCTTCGCGGCGGTTCTCCTCGGTGACTGCGTCGGCACGCAGGCGCTGCGTGGCTTCCAGCGGGTGGGCCAGGGGCTCCACGCCGTCGGTGTCGACGGCCTGCATGGCGTCGATCAGGCCGAGAATGTTGTTCAGGGTGTCGGTGGTACGCGAAATGTCGGCTTCCTCCAGGCCCAGGCGGGCGAGGTGGGCGATCTTTTCCACGTCGGAGCGTTCAAGCGCCATCGGGATCTCCAGCTAGAGCGGCCCGGTTCGAACTGGACCTGGCCGGAAGGAATGAGGGGGCGGGGAACAGAACCCGCGGCAGACGGTCGAAGGCCGCTGGGACGGGCCGAGCAGGCCCGAAAAACGAGGAATCTAGCATAAATTGCCGCCTTGCCCAAAACCCCCGTCATTGTTAGAGTTTGCCGCACTTTTTTACCCGCGCACTTTTCACCCACGCGCCACCTATGGGTTTCTTTCCAATGTTTAAAAAACTGCGTGGCATGTTCTCCAGTGATCTGTCGATCGACCTGGGCACTGCCAATACCCTTATTTATGTGCGCGAGCGCGGCATCGTCCTGAACGAACCGTCCGTGGTCGCCATCCGTAGCCATGGCAGCCAGAAAAGCGTGGTTGCCGTCGGTACCGAAGCCAAGCGCATGCTGGGCCGTACTCCGGGCAACATTGCCGCCATTCGTCCGATGAAGGACGGCGTGATCGCCGACTTCAGCGTCTGCGAGAAGATGCTGCAGTACTTCATCAACAAGGTTCACGAGAACAGCTTCCTGCAGCCCAGCCCTCGCGTGCTGATCTGCGTGCCGTGCAAGTCCACCCAGGTGGAACGCCGCGCGATTCGTGAATCGGCCCTGGGCGCTGGCGCCCGTGAGGTCTACCTGATCGAAGAGCCGATGGCCGCGGCCATCGGTGCCGGCCTGCCGGTGGAAGAGGCCCGTGGTTCGATGGTCGTCGATATCGGCGGCGGCACCACCGAGATCGCCCTGATCTCCCTCAATGGCGTGGTCTACGCCGAATCCGTCCGCGTCGGCGGCGACCGCTTCGACGAAGCCATCGTCACCTACGTGCGCCGCAACTACGGCAGCCTGATCGGCGAATCCACCGCCGAGCGCATCAAGCAGGAAATCGGCACCGCCTTCCCGGGCGGCGAAGTCCGCGAAGTCGACGTCCGTGGCCGCAACCTGGCCGAAGGCGTACCGCGCAGCTTCACCCTGAACTCCAACGAAGTGCTCGAAGCGCTGCAGGAATCCCTGGCGACCATCGTCCAGGCGGTGAAGAGCGCCCTGGAACAGTCTCCGCCGGAGCTGGCTTCGGACATCGCCGAGCGTGGCCTGGTGCTGACCGGTGGTGGCGCGCTGCTGCGCGACCTGGACAAGCTCCTGGCCCAGGAAACCGGCCTGCCGGTGATCGTTGCCGAAGACCCGCTGACCTGCGTGGCCCGTGGCGGCGGCAAGGCGCTGGAAATGATGGATCGCCATTCGATGGACCTGCTTTCCACCGAATAAGGTAGGAAAGCTCTGTAAAGGTCGGTTAACGTTTCGCCCACGCTGGTGAATCTTCAACCGACCTTGCACAGCTAGGAGCCGGTCATCAAACCGATATTCTCCAAAGGGCCCTCGCTGGGCGCGCGCCTGCTGGTGCTCGCCGTCCTGTCGGTCGCCTTGATGGTGGTCGATGCCCGCTTTGATTACCTGAAACCGGTACGCAGCCAGATGGGCCTCGTGCTGAGCCCCTTCTATGGCATCGCCGACATCCCGGTTCGAGCCTGGGAAGGCGTGCGCGACCAGTTCACCAGCCGCAGCGAACTGCTGGCCGAGAACGAGCGCCTGAAGGCCGAGCAGCTGCTGATGCAGCGCCGCCTGCAGAAGCTGGCCACCCTCACCGAACAGAACGTGCGCCTGCGCGAGTTGCTCAACTCGTCCGCGCTGGTCGACGACAAGGTGCTGGTGGGCGAGTTGATCGGTGTCGACCCGAACCCCTTCACCCAGCGCATCCTGATCGACAAGGGCGAGAAGGACGGCGTGTTCCAGGGCCAGCCGGTGCTCGATGCCAGCGGCCTGATGGGCCAGGTGGTCGAGGTGATGCCTTACACCGCGCGCGTCCTGCTGCTGACCGATACCACCCACAGCATTCCGGTGCAGGTGAACCGCAATGGCCTGCGCGCCATCGCCGTGGGCACCGGCAACCCGGAACGCCTGGAGCTGCGCTACGTCGCCGATACCGCCGACATCAAGGAAGGCGACCTGCTGGTGAGTTCCGGCCTGGGGCAGCGCTTCCCGGCCGGTTATCCGGTGGCGGTGGTGAAGGAAGTACTCCACGACACCGGTGGGCCTTTCGCCACCATCCGTGCCGTGCCGACCGCCAAGATGAACCGCAGCCGCTATGTGCTGCTGGTCTTCAGCGACAGCCGCACGCCCGAACAGCGCGCCACCGATGCCGCCGAAGCCCAGGCTGAAGCCGACCGCAAGGCGGCCGAGTCCGGCGCGCCGGCCCAGCCTGCGCCCGGCGCTCCGGCCGCCCAGCCACATGACAGTGCGCAGCCTGCCGCTCCCGCCGCACAGCCTGCCCATCCGGCCGGCGCCAATGGCGCAGCGCCTGCCGCGCCTGGTGCGCCGGCGTCGCACCCCGATGCAAGGACCCGGCGCTGATGGCGGGTCAGGGCTCGAACAATGGCTGGGCCATCTGGCTCACCCTGCTCCTGGCGCTGTTGCTGTCGGTGGCGCCCATGCCCAGTTTCATGGAGATCGGCCGCCCGCTGTGGCTGGCGATGTTCCTCACCTACTGGGTGCTCTACCTGCCGCACAAGGTCGGCATGCTGACTGCCTGGGTGCTGGGCGTTGCCGAAGACGTGCTCTACGGCAGCCTGCTGGGGCAGAACGCCCTGATCCTGAGCCTGATCATCTGCCTGGTGCTGTCGCTGCACCAGCGCCTGCGTATGTTCCCCATCTGGCAGCAGTGCCTGGTGTTGCTGGTGGTCTTCGGTCTCGCCCAGCTGGTCCAGCTGTGGATCAGCGCCCTGACCGGCAATCGCCCGCCGACCCTGGTGTTCCTGCTGCCGGCGCTGGTCAGCGCCTTGCTCTGGCCCTGGGTCTATACATTGCTGCGGGCCCTGCGGTTGCGCCTGAACATCAATTGATCGCCCCCTTGCGGGGGAATCGCCGGGCCGGCATTGAGCGGGCCCGCTTCGGAGTCCCTGATGGCCCAGCTGTACCTCGCCTCCAGTTCGCCGCGCCGCCGCGAGCTGCTCACCCAGATTGGCTTGCCATTCCACATAGTGCCTGCGTCGATTGACGAAACGCCCGAGTCCGGCGAGTCGGCGCATGCCTATGTCGAGCGCCTGGCGCGCAGCAAGGCCCTGGCCGGGCTGAACTTCCTCGCCCAGCGCGCCGATGTCTGCGTGCTCGGTGCCGATACCGCCGTGGTGCTGGATGGTCGCATCCTCGGCAAGCCGCTGGACCGCGACGACGCCCTGGCGACGCTTCAGGCCCTGTCCGGCCGCGAGCATGAGGTGCTGACTGCCGTGGCGGTGGCCGATCGCGACCGCTGCGAAGCACGCGTGGTCAGCAGTCGCGTGACCTTCCGCGAGATTTCCGCCGAGGAGGCCGAGCGTTACTGGGAAACCGGCGAGCCGCAGGACAAGGCGGGTGGCTATGCTATCCAGGGGCTCGCGGCAGTCTTCGTCAGCCGCGTCGAGGGCAGCTACAGCGCCGTGGTCGGCCTGCCCCTGTGTGAAACTGCGGCATTGCTGGCTGACTTCTCCATCCCTAGCTGGCAGTCTTGATCACGAAGTAGCGCTGGCACGACTCCGGGCGCGATAAGGAAGGGCGCATGAGCGAAGAAATCCTGATCAATATCACGCCGATGGAATCGCGCGTGGCGGTGGTGGAGAACGGCGTCCTGCAGGAGGTCCATGTCGAGCGCACGCTGCGCCGCGGGATCGTCGGCAACATCTACAAGGGCAAGGTCGTACGGGTGCTGCCGGGCATGCAGGCGGCCTTCGTCGACGTCGGCCTGGAGCGCGCTGCCTTCATCCACGCCGCGGAGATATCCAACCGCGAGGGCAGTGCGGTGGAGAGCATCGGCGCGCTGGTCCACGAAGGGCAGAGCCTGGTGGTGCAGGTCACCAAGGACCCCATCGGCACCAAGGGCGCACGGCTGACCACGCACCTGTCGATCCCTTCGCGCTACCTGGTCTACATGCCGCGCACCAGTCATGTCGGGATTTCCCTGAAGATCGAGGACGAACACGAGCGCGAGCGCCTAAAGCAGGTGGTCGCCAAGTGCGTCGAGGCCGAGGGCATCGTCGAGCGAGGTGGGTTTATCCTGCGCACCGCTGCCGAAGGCGCCGGCGAGGACGAGATCCTCGCCGATATCCGCTACCTGCGCCGCCTCTGGGACCAGATCGACGCGCAGATCCAGACTGTCGGCGCGCCGACGATGATCTACGAAGACCTCTCCCTGGCCCTGCGCACCCTGCGCGACCTGGTGAACCCGCGCATCGAGAAGATTCGCGTCGATTCCCGGGAGAACTTCCAGAAGATCACGCAGTTCGTCGAAGAGCTGATGCCGGAAATCGCCGACCGCCTGGAGCACTACCCGGGCGAGCGGCCGATCTTCGACCTCTACGGGGTCGAGGACGAGGTGCAGAAGGCGCTGGAGCGCAAGGTGCTGCTCAAGTCCGGCGGCTACCTGATCATCGACCCGACCGAGGCGATGACCACCATCGATGTGAACACCGGCGCCTTCGTCGGCCACCGCAATCTCGAAGAGACCATCTTCAAGACCAACCTCGAGGCGGCGACCGCCATCGCCCGCCAGCTGCGCCTGCGCAACCTGGGCGGGATCATCATCATCGATTTCATCGACATGGAAGACGAGGAGCACCGCCGCCAGGTCCTGCGGACCCTGGAGAAGCAGCTCGAACGTGATCATGCCAAGACCAACATCATCGGCATCACCGAGCTGGGCCTGGTGCAGATGACCCGCAAGCGCACCCGCGAAAGCCTGGTGCAGGTGCTCTGCGAGCCCTGCCCGAGCTGCCAGGGGCGCGGCATGCTGAAGACTGCCGAGACCATCTGTTACGAGATATTCCGGGAAATCCTCCGTGAAGCGCGGGCCTACCAGGCCAATTCCTATCTGGTGCTGGCCAACCAGAAAGTGGTGGACCGCCTGCTCGACGAGGAGTCGGGCAACGTCGCGGACCTGGAGCTGTTCATTGGTCGCCCGATCAAGTTCCAGGTCGAGGCCATGTATTCCCAGGAGCAGTACGACGTGGTCCTGCTTTGAGCGGCGGCTCGCACATCGTGGAGATCCGCCGGCCGGCAGCTTTGCCATGGGGTTTTTTGGAGCTTTGCCTGACGCACACTGTCAGACCTGGTTCGACCTTGGATGGCTGGGAGGCCGCTCGATGACCCTTCGCTTCACCTCACAGGCAGCCGCCTGACATGGATCGCGCCGGCCGCCTGTTCGCCACCTCGCTGCGCATCGTCCTGGGCCTCCTGGCGCTGGGGCTGGTGCTGTTGGCTTTGTACGTCAGCCTTGGCCGGCAGTTGGTGCCGTTGGTGGCGGAGTATCGCGACGATCTGGCGCGCAAAGCCAGCGAGCAACTGGGCCTGCCGGTGGCTATTGGCGCCCTGGAAGGGCATTGGCGCGGGTTCAGCCCGATCATCGTGGTACGCGACATCCAACTGGGCGAAGGCACCGATTCGCTGCGCCTGGAGCGCGTGCGCCTGACCCCGGACATCCTCGGCAGCGTGATGGCGCGCCAGCCGCGCATCGACAGCCTGGAGCTGGAAGGCCTGCACCTGACCCTGCGCGAGGACGAGGACGGCAACTGGCACGCCGACGGTCTGCCCAGCCGTGGCGGCGACACCGACCCGCGCAAGCTCATGGACCTGCTGCTGACCCCACATCGCCTGTCGCTGATGGACAGCCAACTGACCGTACTGCCGCAACAGGCCAACCCGCTGTCGTTGAACTATGTCGGCATGACCCTGCGTAGCGGCAGCCGCCAGCGCCTGGAGGCACGCTTCAGCCTGCCCGGCGGCGAACCGGTGGCGGCGCGGCTGGAGGCCCGGCTGAACCGCGATGACTGGGCGAAGAGTTCGGCCCAGCTGTACCTGAGCCTGCCCCAGGCCGACTGGGCCAAATGGCTGCCCGAGCGTCTCACTGGCGCCTGGAAGCTGTCCCACGCCAAGGCTGGCGGCGAATTCTGGGCGACCATCGACAAGGGCGTGCCGGTCTCCGCCGCAGCCCGCCTGAATGCCCCGAAGATCGACGCCGCGCTGGGCGACCGCAAGCCGGTGAGCCTGAGCGACCTGGGCGTCAGCCTGTTTTTCCAGCGCAACGGCGACGATTTCGATCTGCGTATCGCCGATCTGGCAGCGAATTTCGGCGAAAGTCGTTGGGGCGAGGTGGAGTTGGAGCTGACTCGCCGGATGAAGGACGAGGAGCATTGGCAGCTGCGCGCCGACCGCCTCGACCTGACCCCGCTGGGACCGACCATCACAGCACTGGCACCGCTGCCGGACAAGGCCATTGAGTGGCTCGAAGGGCTGAAACCGCACGGTGTGTTACACAACGTCAATTTCGATTACTGGCCGCAGCGCGAGGGCGCCGAGCGCGTCGCCTATGCCACCAACCTGGAGAAGGTCGGTGTCAGTGCCTTCCATGATGTGCCGGCCGTGGCCAACGTCGACGGCACCTTCCGCGGCAACCTTGGCGGCGGCACGCTGGACGCCAACGCCCAGGATTTCATGCTGCACCTGGCCACGCTGTTCCCCGAGCCCTGGCACTACCGCACCGCGCGCACGCGGATGTTCTTCCAGTTCAACGACGAGGCCTTCACCCTCGGCAGCCACCTGATGCAGGTGGAGGGCGACGAGGGAACCATCGCCGGCGACATCCTGATTCGCCTGATGCGCGATCCGGCGCAGGAAGACTACATGGACCTGCGCGTGGGGATGAGCAACGGCGATGCGCGCTACACCGGTAAATACCTGCCCACCGTCATCCCGCAGATGAGCAAGGATCTGGCTGCCTGGCTCAAAGGTTCAATCAAGAGTGGGCGCATCGAACAGGGCTATTTCCTCTGGCAAGGTTCGCTGCAGAAGGGCTCGGCGCCGGAAGCCCATGCCATGACCCTGTACTTCAAGGTCCATGACGGCGTGCTCGACTACCAGCCGGGCTGGCCCGGCCTGAGCAAGGCCGAGGGCGAGGTGCGCGTGGAGGACACCGGCGTCAGCATCAACGCAACCAGCGGGCAGATTCTCAACAGCCAGGTGCGCGATGTCTCGGTGGAGATTCCCCATTCCAACCCGGGGGAAGTCGCCCATCTGCATGTGGACGGCGATATCGACAGCAACCTCGTCGATGGCCTGAAGATCCTCCAGGACTCGCCCATCGGTGCGACGCACACCTTCGCCGGCTGGGAAGGCAAGGGCGACCTCAATGGCCACCTCAACCTCGACATTCCGCTGGCCAAGGGCGAGGCGAGCAAGGCGCGGGTGATCGTCGATTTCGACACCGACAAGGCGCAGCTGAAGATTGCCAAGCCTGAGCTGAACCTCGAACAGGTGAAGGGCAAGTTCCGCTACGACACCGACAGCGGCCTCAGCGGGCAGAACATCTCCGCTCAGGTGCTGGGTAGCCGTATCACCGGCAGCATTCGCGCCGAAGGCCGCAACGGCGCTCCGCGTACACGGGTGCTGGTGGGTGGCCAGGTATCGGTGAAGACCCTGCTCGACTGGGGCAAGGTACAGAAACAGTTGCCGGTCGACGGCCGCGTGCCGTTCCAGCTCAACCTGCTGTTCGACGGCAAGGACAGCCAGCTGCAGGTCGCCTCGAACCTGCAGGGCGTCACCATCGATCTGCCGGCACCGCTGGGCAAGGCCGCGCAGGAAACCCGCGAGAGCGAATGGCGCATGACCCTCGAGGGCGCCGAGCGACGCTACTGGGCAACCTACGGCGATCGCGCCAGCCTGGCTTACGCGGCTCCGGCGGACCAGCCGCTGGCCGGCCGTGGCGTGCTGCGCCTGGGTGGCGACCCGGCCGTGCTGCCCAACTGGAATGGCGTCCAGGTACGCGGCAAGATCGACGAAGTCGACGCCGACGCCTGGATGGCGGTCGCGAAGAAATACTCCAATACCGGGGTTGAGGGCGCCGCTGGCCTGTTGCGCGGCGCAGACCTGCAGATCGGTCGCTTCAAAGGCTTTGGCCAGACCCTGGAAAATCTCACGCTGGATGTGTTGCGTGTCGACAGCAGTTGGCAGGTTGGACTGGTCAGCTCGCTGGTCTCGGGCAAGGTCACCCTGCCCGACGGCAAGGTGAAGCCGATCCAGATCGCCCTGGACCGTCTCGACCTGCCCAAGGGCGAGGCCATCGATTCCGAGAAGGCAGTCGAGCAGCCTGATCCGCTGGCAAAGGTCGACCCGCGCAGCCTGCCGCCGATGGACGTGTCCATCCGCCAGGTCCTCAAGGCCGGGAAGCCGGTCGGTGCCTGGAGCTTCAACCTGCGCCCGACGCCTACCGGTGTTGGCTTCAACAATGTGAATCTGGACCTGCGTGGCCTGTCGGTGAAGGGCAGCCTGCGCTGGGATGGTCTTGAGGCGAGCGCGCGCAGCACCTTCCAGGGCAAGCTCGAGGGCAAGAACCTGGGCGACGTGCTGAAGGCCTGGGACTTCGCGCCCAGCGTGACCAGCGAGCGTTTCAACGTGGACATCAACGGCAACTGGCCGGGTTCGCCGGCGGCGCTGAACCTGCGGCGGTTCGGCGGTACCCTGGACGCCAGCCTGCGCAAGGGGCAATTCGTCGAAGTGGAGGGCGGCGCCAATGCCCTGCGGGTGTTCGGCCTGCTCAACTTCAACGCCATCAACCGCCGCCTGCGCCTGGACTTCTCCGACCTGCTGGGCAAGGGCCTGAGCTACGACCGGGTCAAGGGCGTGCTCACCGCCACCGATGGCGTCTACTTCACCCGCGAGCCGCTGCGTCTGGATGGACCGTCGAGCAACCTGGAACTCAACGGCACCCTGGACATGGCCCACGACGAGATAGACGCCAAGCTGCTGGTGACGCTGCCGGTGACCAACAACCTGCCGTTGGCGGCACTGATCGTCGGCGCTCCCGCCATTGGCGGCGCGCTGTTCGTGGTGGACAAGTTGCTGGGTGACAAGGTCGCACGCTTCGCCAGCGTGCAGTACAGCGTGAAGGGGCAATGGCAGAGCCCGACCATCACCTTCGAGAAACCCTTCGAAAAACCTCACTGAACCGGCGGCCAAGCACAATGCCCGGGCATCGGTTAGCATGAAAGCCAGGTATTCCCGGAGCTGACCATGTCCATCGCCGTCATCCAGATGGTCAGCCAGGACGATGTCCTGGCTAATCTTGCCACCGCCCGTCGCCTGCTGGAGCAGGCCGCCAACGGAGGCGCGCGCCTTGCCGTACTACCGGAAAACTTCGCCGCCATGGGGCGCCGAGACCTCGCGGACATCGGCCGCGCCGAAGCCCTTGGCGAAGGCCTGATCCTGCCCTGGTTGAAAAGCACCGCCCGCGACCTCAGGTTGTGGATAGTCGCCGGCACCCTGCCGTTGCCGCCGGAGAACCAGCCGGAAGCCAAGGTCAATGCCTGCTCGCTGCTGGTGGACGAGCGCGGTGAAGTGGCGGCGCGCTACGACAAGCTGCATCTGTTCGATGTGGACGTTGCTGATGCCCGTGGCCGCTATCGCGAGTCGGACGACTACGCCTTCGGCCAGCGCGTGGTGGTGGCGGATACGCCGGTCGGGCGGCTGGGGCTGACGGTCTGCTACGACCTGCGCTTCCCCGAACTGTATACCGCGCTGCGCGAAGCCGGCGCGGAGCTTATCAGTGCCCCTTCGGCATTCACCGCGGTGACTGGCGCTGCGCACTGGGAAATCCTCATCCGCGCCCGCGCCATCGAAACCCAGTGCTATGTGCTGGCGGCTGGACAGGGCGGGACCCACCCCAACGGACGGGAAACCTGGGGCCAGTCGGCCATCGTCGACCCCTGGGGGCGTATCCTGGCCGAGCAGGCCAAGGGCGAGGCGGTGCTGCTGGCCGAGCGCGATAGCGAGGAACAGGCGGCGGTGCGGCAGCGCATGCCGATTGTCCGGCACAGAAGATTTTTCCCGTCGGTCGAACCGCGACCGGCGCGCACGGAGTGAATATGAGCGAACTGTTGTCATCCGTCAGCCAGCACCTGCTGGCCCCCGGTGGTCTGGATATCGACCAGCTGTCGCCGATCCTGCACGAGCTGAGTGGCTCCGGCATCGACGCCGCCGACCTGTACTTCCAGAGCCAGGTCTCCGAGTCCTGGATGCTCGAAGACGGCATCGTCAAGGAAGGCAGCTTCCACATGGACCAGGGTGTCGGCGTGCGCGCACAGTCCGGTGAGAAGACCGGCTTCGCCTACAGCAACGCGATCAACCACGAAGCGCTGATCCAGGCTGCCCGCGCTGCACGCTCGATCTCCCGAGCCGGGCAGAATGGCAAGGTGCAGGCGTTCAAGGCCGTGGTGCCGACCCGCCTGTATGCCGGCGAGAACCCGCTGGATGTGATGAGCCGCGCCGAGAAGGTAGAGCTGCTGCAGAAGATCGACGCCGCCACCCGCGCCCTTGATCCGCGCATCCAGCAGGTCACCGTCAGCCTCGCCGGTGTCTGGGACCAGGTACTGATCGCTGCGGCGGATGGTTCGCTGGCTGCGGACATCCGACCGCTGGTGCGTTTCAACGTCAGCGTCATCGTCGAGCAGAACGGCCGCCGTGAGCGCGGTGGTCATGGCGGCGGCGGTCGCACGGACTACAAGTACTTCCTGCAGGAAGACCGCGCCATGAGCTACGCGCGCGAGGCGCTGCGCCAGGCGCTGGTCAACCTGGAAGCGGTGCCCGCGCCGGCCGGCAGTCTGCCGGTGGTGATGGGCGCCGGTTGGTCCGGCGTGCTGCTGCACGAGGCCGTGGGCCACGGCCTGGAAGGCGACTTCAACCGCAAGGGCAGCTCGAACTACAGCGGTCGCATCGGCGAGAAGGTCGCTTCCAGCCTGTGCACCATCGTCGATGACGGCACCATCGCCGGCCGTCGCGGTTCGCTGTCGGTGGACGACGAAGGCACGCCGACCCACTGCAACGTGCTGATCGAGAACGGCATTCTCAAGGGCTACATGCAGGACAAGCTCAACGCCCGCCTGATGGGCGTGGCGCGCACCGGCAACGGTCGTCGCGAGTCCTACGCGCACCTGCCGATGCCGCGCATGACCAACACCTACATGCTGGCCGGGGAGAGCGATCCGCAGGAAATCATTGCCAGCGTCGAGCGTGGCATCTACTGCGCCAACCTTGGCGGCGGCCAGGTGGACATCACCAGCGGCAAGTTCGTCTTCGCCACCAGCGAGGCCTACCTGATCGAGAACGGCAAGATCACCCGCCCGGTGAAGGGCGCGACGCTGATCGGCAACGGCCCGGAAGTGATGAGCCGGGTGTCCATGGTCGGCAATGACCTGGCACTGGATAGCGGCGTGGGTACCTGCGGCAAGGACGGCCAGTCCGTGCCGGTCGGTGTCGGCCAGCCGACCCTGAAGATCGACGCGATCACCGTTGGCGGCACGGGCGCCTGAGGTCGTTGCCCGTGAGGCTTGGAGAGAGGGAAGCGGCTGCTCAGCGCAGGCCGCGTTTGAGCTCGTCCAGCTCGCGGATGTACTTGAAGATCTTCCGCGCCGCGGCCGGAGGCTTGTTGTGAGCGGCCTCGTGCTGGGCGTGGCGGATCAGCTGGAGCAGGTGCTGGCGGTCGCTTTCCGGGTATTCGCCGAAGAACGCGGACAGCGCTGCGTCACCGCCGGTGATCAGGTGGTCGCGCCAGCGCTCCAGGGCGTGGAAGCGTTCGTTGTACTGGCGGGTCGAGGTGTCTACCTGTTCCAGCAGGGCGAGGATGGCCTCGACGTCCTGGTCGCGCATCAGCTTGCCGATGAACTGCCGATGGCGTTTCTTGGCAGCGTTGGCCTTGTGCTTGGGTGCTTCTTCCAGCGCGCGGCGCAGCGGATCGGTCAGCGGCATGCGGTCGAGCATGTCGGCCTTGAGCGTCGTCAGGCGCTCGCCGAGCTCCTGCAGCGCGTGCATTTCGCGTTTTACTTGCGACTTGCTCTTCTCATCGAAGGACGAGTCGTCATCGTGAATTTCAGCCATGGCGGGGGTCTCTTTGAAAACGCCGCCATGATAACGAGTCAGGGGCCGCTTGTCCGGCCCGCGCCGGTTGCCGCCGCCTGATGGCGGGGCCGGAACATGAACAGGAGAGGCATGCAATGAGCGAACACAACCCGGCAGTGAGCCCGGAGGTCCTTCCCGAACTGCGCGAGCAGGTCGAGCGGATCATCGCCGAGGCTTCCCGGCAGGGCGCCAGCGCCTGCGAAGTGGCGGTGTCGGTGGAGCAGGGGCTGTCCACCTCGGTGCGCCAGGGTGAAGTCGAGACCGTCGAGTTCAATCGCGACCAGGGCTTCGGCATCACTCTTTACGTTGGCCAGCGCAAGGGCTCGGCGAGCACCTCGGCAACAGGCGCGGACGCCATCCGTGAAACCGTGGCGGCGGCGTTGGCGATTGCCAAGCATGCCTCCGAAGACGACTGCGCCGGCCTGGCAGACCCTGCGCTGATGGCGCGGGATCTCCCGGACCTGAACCTCTACCACGGCTGGTCGATCACCCCCGACCAGGCCATCGAGCGCGCGCTGGCCTGCGAGGCTGCCGCGTTCGCCACCGACAAGCGCGTCACCAAGGCCGACGGCACCACGCTGAACACTCATCAGGGCTGCCGCGTCTACGGCAACAGCCATGGCTTTGTCGGCGGCTATGCGAGCACCCGCCACAGCCTGAGTTGCGTGATGATCGCCGAAGGCGAAGGGCAGATGCAGCGCGACTACTGGTATGACGTGAACCGCCGCGGTGAGCTGCTGGCGACTCCCGAATCCATCGGCCGCCGTGCCGCCGAGCGGGCTGCCAGCCGGCTCGGCGCGCGCCCGGTGCCGACCGCCGAGGTGCCGGTGCTGTTTGCCCCGGAAGTCGCGGTCGGCCTGTTCGGCCACTTCCTCGGTGCCATCTCCGGCGGCAGCCTGTACCGCAAGTCTTCCTTCCTCGAAGGTGCGCTGGGGCAGCGACTGTTCCCGGAATGGCTGACCCTGGACGAACGCCCGCTGCTGCGCGGCGCGCTGGGCAGTGCCTCGTTCGACAACGACGGCCTGGCGACCTATGCCAAACCCTTCGTCGAAGGCGGCGAGCTGGTCTCCTATGTGCTCGGCACCTACTCCGGGCGCAAGTTGGGCATGCCCAGCACGGCCAACTCCGGCGGCGTGCACAACCTGTTCGTCAGCCATGGCGACGAGGACCAGGCCGCGCTGATCCGTCGCATGGGACGTGGCCTGCTGGTCACCGAGCTGATGGGGCAGGGCGTCAACCTGGTGACCGGCGATTACTCGCGTGGTGCCGGCGGTTACTGGGTGGAAAACGGCGAAATCCAGTTCCCGGTGCAGGAAGTCACCATCGCCGCCAACCTGCGCGACCTGTTCCGCAATATCGTCGCCATCGGCAACGATGTGGAGTATCGCGGCAACCTGCACACAGGCTCCGTCCTCATTGAAAAGATGATGGTCGCCGGCAACTGATCCACCCACCGCGGCCTTGCTGGCCGCGGCTTTCAGTCCTTCCCAAAGCCGTTCTCCAGACAGGCCGTCCAGCGCATTGCGTTCGGGCGGCTTGTTTTTTTGATTCTCGCAAACAATAATCAATCTCATTATCGATTGAGAGGTTGCCATGCTTGCCGAGATCGACAGCTCGATCACCGATCGCTGGTACCGCCTGGGGACCCGCATCCGCTGCGCCCTGGAGCCGGATGAGCCGCGTCTGGTCGAGCAGTACCTGTGCGAGGCGCGTTACCTGGCGGCCTGGGAACCGGTGCCGGCTTGGCGCCTCTTCGAGAAGTGCTTCCAGTTGCTGCTCGACAGCAGCCGCGACATCGCACTGCCCTGGCACTGGCGGGTGCTCTGCCTGGATCACGCCTATCTCCCTCTACGCGAACTGCAACGCCTGGCGACCTCTACCGCCCAGCGCCAACGCCTGTGCCTGCTCGGCCGGCGGATGGCACAGCAGGAGATGGCGCCTTCCCTGAGACTGCAAGAAGGAATCGAGAATGACTGACAGCCGTATCGAACGCGACAGCATGGGCGAACTGGAGGTGCCGGTGGCGGCGCTCTACGGTGCCCAGACGCAGCGGGCGGTGAACAACTTCCCGGTGAGCGGCCAGCGCATGCCGCGTCCGTTCATCCGCGCGCTGCTGCTGGCCAAGGCCGCCGCGGCGCGGGCCAATGTCAGCCTGGAACAGCTGGACGCGGAAACCGGCGCCGCCATCGTCGCTGCCTGTGAGGAGTTGTTGGCGGGCGACCTGCAGCAACACTTCCCGGTGGATGTGTTCCAGACCGGCTCGGGTACCAGCTCGAACATGAACGCCAACGAGGTGGTTGCGACCCTCGCCGGCCGCCGCCTGGGAAAACCGGTCAACGCCAATGACCAGGTCAATTGCGGGCAGAGCAGCAACGACATCATCCCTTCGACCATCCACATCAGTGCGGCGGTAGAGATCCACCAGCACCTGCTGCCGGCCCTGGATCACCTGCACGCGACCCTGGAGAAGAAGGCCAAGTCCGTGCACTCGTACGTGAAGACCGGGCGCACTCATCTGATGGATGCCATGCCGGTGCGCCTGAGCCAGGTGCTTGGCGGGTGGGCGCAACAGGTGCGCCAGGCGTCTCTGGGCATAGAAGGGCAACTGCCGGCGTTGCAGCAACTGGCTCAGGGCGGCACTGCCGTCGGAACCGGCGTGAACGCTCACCCGCAGTTCCCCGCGCGCTTCTGCGAAGAGCTCAACGGACTGACCGGCCTGGCATTCCGCCCCGGTGATGATTTCTTCGCGTTGATCGGTGCTCAGGATATCGCCGTGGCCACCTCCGGCCAGCTCAAGGCGCTAGGCGTGGCGCTGATGAAGATCGCCAATGACCTGCGCTGGATGAACTCCGGCCCGCTGGCAGGCCTTGCCGAGATCGAGCTGGAGGCGCTGCAGCCGGGTTCCTCGATCATGCCGGGCAAGGTCAATCCGGTGATTCCGGAAGCCACTGCCATGGTCGCCGCCCAGGTCATGGGCAACGACACCACCATCGCCATTGCCGGGCAGTCGGGCAACTTCGAGCTCAACGTGATGCTGCCGGTGATCGCCGACAACCTGCTGCACAGCATCCACCTGCTGGCCAACGTCAGCCGTCTGCTGGCGGACAAGGCCATCGCCAGCTTCAAGGTCAACGAGGCGAGCCTGCGCGAGGCGCTGTCGCGCAACCCGATCCTGGTCACCGCGCTGAACCCGATCATCGGCTACCAGAAGGCCGCGGAGATCGCCAAGCAGGCTTACCGCGAAGGGCGGCCGATCATCGACGTCGCGCTGGAAAACACGGACCTGGACCGTGCCCGCCTCGAGCAACTGCTCAATCCCGAGAAGCTCACCGCCGGCGGACTCTGAGTCCGCCCCACCCGCTGGAGGAACCCGCCATGCGCCACTGGCAACGCACCATCGAACTGGGCAACCGCTGCTTCATTCGCAACGAGTTGATCGATGCCCGTGAGCACTACCTCCATGCGCTGGCGCTGGCCCAGGTCCTGCTGGACCGCTGGCACGACCCGGAGGAAGCCGTGATGGCGTTTGTCATCTCCCACCACAACCTCGGCGACCTGCACCTGCAACTGGGACAGCCGGAGGAAACCGCCGAGTACCTGTGCGCCTGCCACGAGCGCCTATTGGTATTAGGCGAAGACCTGCGCAAATGCTCGGATCTACGCCTGGCCGCGGTGCAGCACAGCCGCCGTACCTACGTCGAACTGCTCAACTTCATTGGCGAGCACGGTACCTATCCGCGTACCCAGCGCCTGCTGCGTCGCCAAGGCGCGGTCGAGTTGCGCCCGGGGCTGTTCACTGCCGTTCAATCGATGCGCTACCACTGAAGAAGGTTCGAAGATGCCTCACGTCCTGCCCGCCTTGCCCTATGCGTTCGACGCCCTGGAACCGCACATCGATGCGCAGACCATGGAAATCCACCACAGCAAGCACCACCAGACCTACATCAACAACCTGAACGCTGCGCTGGAAGGCACAGAGTTCGCCGAAGTTCCGCTGGAAACGTTGCTGCAGAAGCTCGACCGCCTGCCCGAGGCACTGCGCGCGCCGGTGATCAACAACGGCGGCGGCCACGCCAACCACTCGTTGTTCTGGACCGTGATGGCTCCTGACGGCGGTGGTCATCCGCAGGAAGAGTTGGGCCAGGCCATTGACGCTCAACTGGGCGGCTACGAGGCCTTCTGCCAGGCGTTCACCAAGGCGGCATTGACTCGCTTTGGTAGCGGCTGGGCGTGGCTGAGCGTCGATCCGCAGGGCCAACTGGTGGTGGAAAGCACCGGCAACCAAGACAGCCCGCTGATGCAGGGCAACTTGCCGATCCTCGGGCTGGACGTCTGGGAGCACGCGTACTACCTGCGCTATCAGAATCGCCGGCCGGAATACATTGCCGCGTTTTACAACGTCGTCGCCTGGCCGGAGGTGCTCCGACGTTACCGCGAGGCACGGCAGGCGCGGGGGCAAGGATGAAACCGAAGGGCGTCCCATGCGTCTGATCGTGCAGAGTCTGCGTGAAAGCGGAGGACGCAATTTGCGTTGGTTGCTGGGGCTGATCATTGTCCTCGGCGGCGGTCTGCTGGTAGTCCAGCACTTGATGCTGTTGGCGCGATTGTCGCTTTCCCCGCCGCTGTACCTGGCCTTGCATGGCGGCATGCTCTGTGCGCTCGGGACTGCCCTGGGCGCGCTGCCCGTGCTGCTGGTGCGCAGCATGCCGGCGCGAATCGCTGACGCCATGCTCGGCTTCGGCGCCGGCGTGATGCTGGCGGCCACCGCATTCTCGCTACTGCTTCCCGCGCTGGAGGCGGCTGAAGCCTCGGGCCGGCCCACCTGGCTGGCCTCGGTGCTGGTCAGCCTCGGCCTGGCGCTGGGGGCCTTCGGTCTCGCGGTGTTCGGCCGAGTACTGGAAGATGCGCAGGCCAATATCCGGGGCGTCTCTGATGGAAAGGTTCCTGCGCGCATCCTGCTGTTCGTTGCTGCCATCTTCCTGCACAACATTCCCGAGGGCATGGCCGTCGGAGTCGCCGCCGGGGGAGAGGTGCAAGGCGCCAGCGGATTAGCGCTGGGCATCGCGCTGCAGGACGTGCCGGAAGGGCTGGCGATTGCGCTGGTACTGGTCGGGGCAGGCGTGTCACGCGGCAAGGCGGCGTTGGCGGGCGCGGCGTCCGGGCTGGTCGAGCCGCTGTTCGCGGTGCTCTGCGCCTGGCTGATCGGCATCTCGCGGATGTTCCTGCCCTGGGGGCTGGCCGCGGCAGCGGGAGCGATGCTCTACGTGGTGGTGCGCGAGATCATCCCTGAATCACAGCGGCGCGGCCATGCGGCGCAGGCCACCCAGGGGCTTATCATCGGCTTCTGTCTGATGATGGTGCTGGATACGTCGCTGGGCTGATCGAAGGCCCGGCGAGTCACTCGCCTTCGTCGAAGTAGTTGTTGATCAGTTCGACCAGCGCCTTGAGCGCCTCGTCTTCCTGCTCGCCTTCGGCAGCGAGGTGCAGATTGGTGCCCTTGCCGGCGGCGAGCATCATCACCGCCATGATGCTCTTGCCGTCTACCGTACTTTCCGGATTGCGCCCTACGCGAACCTGACAGGGATAACGTCCTGCCACGCCGACGAATTTGGCCGCCGCACGGGCGTGCAGGCCAAGCTTGTTGATGATGGTGATTTCGAGGGCGGGCATCGCGAGGGGCTGTCCTTTTGTTGTCTGTCGCTGCTTAGCTCAGGTCGCGGTGGCGAATCTGTACGTTGGTGAGGGTTTCCTTGAGGGCCTGACCGATGCGCTCGGCAATATAGGTCGAGCGATGCTGGCCACCGGTGCAGCCGATGGCGATGGTCACATAGGCCCGGTTGCTCGCGGCGAAGCGCGGCAGCCATTTGTTCAGGTAGGCGAGGATGTCCTGGTACATCTCTTCTACATCCGGTTGCGCCGCCAGGTATTCCTGGACTTCCACTTCCAGCCCGGTGTGCTCGCGCAGTTCCGGTTTCCAGTAGGGATTGGGCAGGCAGCGCACGTCGAACACCAGGTCCGCGTCCACCGGCATGCCGCGCTTGAAGCCGAAGGATTCGACCAGGAAGGCGGTGCCCAGTTCGGGCTTGTTCAGCAGGCGCAGCTTGAGCACGTCGCGCAGCTGATACAGGTTGAGATTGGTGGTGTTGAGCTTGAGATCCGCCAGGTCGGCGATCGGTGCCAGCAGGTGCGTCTCGTCGGCGATGGCTTCGGCCAGTGAGCGGCTGTCGGTGGTCAGCGGGTGGCGCCGGCGCGTCTCGGAGAAGCGCTTGAGCAGCGTTTCATCATCGGCATCGAGGTACAGCACGTCGCACTGGATGTGCTTGTCGCGAGCTTCCTGCAGCAGCTCGGGGAAGCGCTGCAGCTGGCTGGGCAGGTTGCGCGCGTCGATGGAGACGGCGACCTGCGGGTGCAGCAGCTCGGTGTGCAGCAACGCACGCTGGGCCAGGTCCGGGAGGAGGCTGGCCGGCAGGTTGTCGATGCAATAGAAGCCGTTGTCCTCGAGCACGTTGAGCGCTGTGCTCTTGCCCGAGCCGGATCTTCCACTGACGATGATCAGGCGCATGATCAGTGCCCGTTGTTCTGGAAGTCCACGACGATCCGGTACAGGTCCTCGCCGTTGGCGGCGTGACGCAAACGGTCGCGGACGTCGGAGCGGTCGAGCATGGAGGCGATCTGCCGCAGCAGTTCCAGGTGCTCCTCGGTGGCGGCTTCCGGCACCAGCAGCACGAACACCAGGTCGACCGGCGCGCCGTCGAGGGCGTCGAAATCTACCGGGTGATCCAGGTGCAGGATGGCGCTGATCGGCGACTGGCAGCCGGGGAGGCGGCAGTGCGGAATGGCGATGCCATTGCCGAAGCCGGTGGAGCCCAGGCGTTCCCGGGCCACCAGGCTGTCGAAGATGTCTTGGGAATCGAAACCCGGCAGCTCGCGAGCCACCAGGTTGGCGATTTGTTCGAGGACACGTTTCTTGCTGCCGCCCGGCACGTTCACGAGGGAACGGCCGGGGGTCAGGATTTGCTCAAGTCGGATCATAGGGAGGGGTTAACGGACGCCAACACCTTGCTGGCGTTCGAGGTATTTTTCCTTGTGCTTGATCAGTTGGCGGTCGAGCTTGTCGGTGAGCAGGTCGATGGCCGCGTACATGTCTTCATGTTCGGCGCAGGCCACCACTTCGCCACCGGCGATGTGGAGGGTGGCTTCAATTTTCTGCTTCAGCTTCTCGACCTCCATGATGACCTGAACATTGGTGATCTTGTCGAAGTGGCGCTCCAGTCGGCCAAGTTTCTCGCCGACATAGTCGCGCAGGGCGTCGGTCACATCCAGTTGATGTCCACTGATGTTGACTTGCATACCGCTTTCTCCTTGTTGCCCGTGTGTAAGTGGCAGGTTATGGGGCCTGCCGCCGGAACACCTTGGCGTGGATCAACGTCACACCAGCCGCTTGCGCTCGCTCGAGGGAGAGATTCCTAGGGACTCCCGGTACTTGGCGACGGTACGACGTGCCACTTGAATGCCCTGTGCTTCCAGTAAACCAGCGATCTTGCTGTCACTCAATGGCTTTTTCGGACTTTCCGCCGCGACCAGTTTCTTGATGATGGCGCGGATCGCGGTGGACGAGCACTCGCCGCCCTCGGAGGTGCTGACGTGGCTGGAGAAGAAATACTTGAGCTCGAAGATGCCACGCGGCGTGTGCATGAATTTCTGCGTGGTGACGCGGGAGATGGTCGATTCGTGCATGCCCACGGCTTCCGCGATGTCGTGCAGGACCAGTGGTTTCATCGCTTCCTCGCCGTATTCGAGGAAGCCGCGCTGGTGCTCGACGATCTGGGTCGCCACCTTCATCAATGTCTCGTTGCGGCTCTGCAGGCTCTTGATGAACCAGCGCGCTTCCTGCAGCTGGTTGCGCATGAAGGTGTTGTCGGCGCTGGAGTCGGCGCGGCGCACCAGGCCCGCATACTGCGAGTTCACGCGCAGGCGCGGTACCGCTTCCTGGTTCAGTTCCACCAGCCAGCGCTCGTTGTGCTTGCGCACGATGACATCCGGAACCACGTATTCGGCTTCGCCGGACTCGATCTGCGAACCGGGGCGCGGGTGCAGCGACTGGATCAGTTCGATGGTCTCGCGCAGCTCGTCTTCCTTGAGCTTCATGCGCCGCATCAGCTGGCTGTAGTCGCGGCTGCCGAGCAGGTCCAGGTGGTCGTTGACTAGGCGGATGGCCTCGGCCAGCAGGTAGGTCTTGGTGGGCAGCTGGCGCAGCTGCAGGAGCAGGCATTCGCGCAGGTTGCGGGCACCGACGCCGGCGGGCTCGAGCTGCTGCACACGGCGCAGGACGACTTCCACTTCGTCCATCTCCACGCCCAGTTCAGGGTCAATGGAGGCGAGGATGTCGTCCAGGGACTCTTCGAGGTAACCGTCGTCGTTGATGCCGTCGATGATGCTCAGGGCGACCAGGCGATCGGTGTCGGACATCGGCGCCAGGTTCAGTTGCCAGAGCAGATGGCTCTGCAGGCTTTCGCCAGCGGAGGTACGGGAAGTGAAGTCCCACTCGTCGTCATCGTTGCTGGGCAGGCTGCTGGCGCTGGTCTGGTAGATGTCTTCCCAGGCGGTGTCGACCGGCAGCTCGTTGGGAATACGCTCGGCCCACTGGTCCTCGTCGAGGCTGTCGGCGTTGGGCGTGGTGCTTTCCTGGAAGTTGTCCTGTGAGTTGTTGCTGGTGCCGTTGGCGCCAGATTCGGCGCCGTCGGCCATGGGATCGCTGTTGTCGTAGTCCTCACCTTCTTCCTGGCGCTCCAGCATCGGGTTGGACTCCAGGGCTTCCTGGATTTCCTGTTGGAGGTCCAGCGTGGAGAGCTGGAGCAGTCGGATGGCCTGTTGCAGCTGCGGGGTCATCGTCAGCTGCTGGCCCATCTTGAGGACTAGCGATGGTTTCATGGCTGGAACTAGGCACCTTGTTCGCTGGCGCAAAGCGCGCCATATCCACGACTACGGACGCCGGGGCGCCGCGAGGAAGCAAATTATATGCCTGAGTTTGGGCGCTTTGCCTAGGGGCTGTCGACCTTTCGTTACAACCCGGTTGCGCCAGGGGGGATTGGGCGGCCGAATGCGGCGCGGAACAACCGGCGAACCGGGCCGCGCGAAGAGGGGGAGGTGGGGTGGCCGCGCCCTGGCAGGGCGCGGCGCAGCGCCTTAGAGGCGGAACTCGTGGCCCAGGTAGACTTCCTTCACCAGGTCGTTGGCGAGGATGCTCTCGGCGCTGCCTTCGGCGATCAGTTGACCGTCGTTGACGATGTACGCCGTTTCGCAGATATCCAGGGTTTCGCGGACGTTATGATCGGTGATCAGGACACCGATGCCCTTGGCCTTGAGGTGATGGATGATCTGCTTGATGTCGCCCACGGAGATCGGGTCGACACCGGCGAAAGGTTCGTCCAGCAGGATGAACTTCGGCGAACTGGCCAGTGCACGGGCGATCTCCACGCGGCGACGCTCGCCACCGGAAAGGCTCATGCCGAGGTTGTCGCGGATGTGGTGGATGTGGAACTCCTCGAGCAAGCCTTCCAAGGCTTCCTGGCGTCCGGCGCGATCCAGGTCGCTGCGGGTTTCGAGGATGGCGCCGATATTGTCCGCCACCGACAGCTTGCGGAAGATCGAGGCTTCCTGCGGCAGGTAGCCGATGCCGGCGCGGGCGCGTCCGTGCATGGGCAGGTGGGTGACGTCCTGCTCGTCGATGCGCACGACACCCTGATCGGCGCGAACCAGGCCGACGATCATGTAGAAGCAGGTGGTCTTGCCCGCTCCGTTGGGGCCGAGCAGGCCGACGATCTGCCCGCTCTCGATGCTCATGCTGACATCGCGGACGACTTGCCGGCTCTTGTAGCTCTTGGCGAGGTGCTGGGCGGTTAGCGTAGCCATTACTGCGCTTGATCCTGCTTTTTCTTGGGCTGGATGACCATGTCGATACGCGGGCGCGGCGTGGTCACCTGGGACCCGGTGGCGCGGCCTGCGTTGACGATCTGGCGCTGGGTGTCGTAGACGATCTTCTCGCCTTCGAAGGTGTTGCCTTCCTGGATCACCTTGGCCTGGTCGATCAATACGACGCGGTTCTGGGTGACGAAGTACTGGATCGTAAGGCCGTAGGCCTGAGTGATCTGCTTGTCCGGCGCCGGCTTCTGCTCGAAGTAGGCAGGCTTGCCGACCGAGGTGACGACTTCGATGTCACCATTCTTGTTCTGCTTGAGCGTGACGGTGTTGCCAGTCAGCTTCATGCTGCCCTGGGTTACCACCACGTCGCCGCGATACACGGCTACGCCCTGCTTGTCGTCCAGTTCGGCGCTGTCGGCCTGAACCCGGATCGGCTGTTCCCGGTCGGTGGGAAGAGCCCAGGCGGCACTGCTGCCGATGGCGGCGGCGAGGCTGAAAAGAAGGGGGAGGGTGTTAACGAGCCTCATGCTGACCTCTTACGTTGGACAGCAGGAGCATCCGGCTGTCTTTCAGATACGCTTTCATGCCAACTGCCGTGGTGACACCGTTGGGTTCAGTGATCTTCACGGGCTGGTCAGTCTGCGCATAGTCCTTGTCTGGGAACACCGTCATGCGCGAGGTGTTGAGCAGGAGCGTGCGTTGCTGTGCGTCGGTGCGCGCAACACGCACGTCGTCGATCAGCTCGACCTGCTTGCCTTCGGGGGCCACTTCGGCGTGAACGCTCTGGACATGCCACGGCTGAGACTCGTTCTCCCGGTGGAAGTAGAGGTCAGGCGTAGTGACCAGGGTCACGTCGGTTGCTTTCAGGTGTTCGAGTTTGTCGGCGGTCATCTCGTAGGCGAGGGAGCCGTCGATGCGGTACTGAACGCTCTTGGCGTTGACCACGTAGAAGTCGATGGCGTCGCTGGTCTGCGACTTGAGTTGCCGCTCGTTGAAATCCAGACGCACGTTCCAGTAATAGCCGAGGGCGATCAGCAGGATGGCGATCAGGGCGAGCAACAGCTTCTGTTGGAGTGTCTTGGGCATGTTCGGCTCTAGAGGTACGCGTTCTGGGCAGCTTCGAGGTTGCCCTGGGCGCGCAGGATCAGTTCGCAGAACTCGCGGGCGGCGCCTTCGCCGCCACGGGCCTGGGTAACGCCGTCGGCATGCTGGCGCACGAAGGCGTCGCCGCTGGCGACCGCCATGCCCAGGCCGGCGCGGCGGATGGCCGGCAGGTCGGGCAGGTCGTCGCCCAGGTACGCGACTTCTTCATAGCCTAGACCCAGTTCGGCGAGCAACTCGTCCAGGGCGACCAGCTTGTCCTCGCGGCCCTGGAACAGATGGTTGATGCCCAGGTTCTTCGCCCGCCGCTCGACCACCGGGCTCGAACGGCCGGTGATGATCGCGGTGCTTACGCCGGAGTTCATCAACATCTTGATGCCCTGGCCGTCCAGGGTGTTGAAGGTCTTGAACTCGCCGCCGTCGGGCAGGAAGTAGAGCTTGCCGTCGGTGAGCACGCCATCGACGTCGAATACCGCCAGGCGGACCGCTTTCGCGCGTTGCAGCAGGTCGGCGGTCATTCAGATGACTCCCGCGCGGGTCAGGTCGTGGACGTGCAGGACGCCGACCGGGTGGTCCTTGTCGTCGACAACCACGAGTACGTTGATCTTGTGGTCGTCCATGATCTTCAGGGCTTCGGCAGCGAGCATATCCGGGCGGGCGGTCTTGCCGTGCACGGTCATCACCTGATCGATGGTGACCGTGCGCACGTCCAGCCCCTTGTCCAGGGTGCGGCGCAGGTCGCCATCGGTGAAGACCCCGGCGAGCTTGCCGTCTTCGCCGAGGATGACGGTCATGCCCAGGCCCTTGCGGGTCATTTCCAGCAATGCGCCGCTGAGCGAAGTGCCAGGGGAAACCTGCGGCAATGCTTCACCCACGTGCATGATGTTTTCCACTTTCAGCAACAATCGACGGCCCAGCGCCCCGCCCGGATGCGAGAAGGCGAAGTCTTCGGCGGTGAAACCGCGCGCTTCGAGCAGGGCGATGGCGAGCGCGTCGCCGATCACCAGGGACACCGTGGTGGAGGAAGTCGGCGCCAGGTTCAGCGAGCAGGCTTCGTGCTCCACGCTGGCGTCGAGGTTCACCGCAGCAGCCTTGGCCAGCGGTGATTCGGCGTTGCCGGTCATGCTGATCAGGGTGATGCCCAGGCGCTTGATCAGCGGCAGCAGAGTGACGATTTCCGCGGTGGAGCCGGAGTTGGAGAGGGCCAGGACGACGTCGTCCTTGGTGATCATGCCCATGTCGCCATGGCTGGCCTCGGCCGGGTGCACGAAGAACGACGGTGTGCCGGTGCTGGCCAGGGTGGCGGCGATCTTGCGTGCGATATGGCCGGACTTGCCCATGCCGACCACGACGACGCGCCCCTTGCAGTTCAGCAACAGTTCGCAGGCCAGCGAAAAATCGGTGCCGATGCGCGGCAGCAGGGCGTCCACCGAGTCACGCTCGAGGCGGATGGTGCGTTGTGCCGACTGGATGAAATCGTGTTTCTGGCTCATGTTCGAAAGGCGCGGGGCAAAATGAAGTGCGAGATTATAACGGGAAAGCGACAAAGGCTTCATCACTGGCAACTCAATGTTGAACGCATTTTGCTGAACTGGGCCTTAACAGCGGCTTAGCAGCCCTTGGGGCGCGGCTTCACGGGGTGTTATAGTTCGCGGCCGTTCGGCCTGCCGCGCCGTGTTTCTGCCGTATGACAGACGGGGCAACGGACAGCGCCGTGATGAAAGGAGTTCTATGAGCACCAATGACCAATACGCGGTCGAGCTGAAGGGCCTGAGCTTCAAGCGTGGCACGCGTAAGATTTTCGATAACGTGGACATCCGCATTCCACGCGGCAAGGTCACCGGGATCATGGGGCCGTCGGGGTGTGGCAAGACCACCCTGTTGCGACTGATCGCCGCCCAACTGCGTCCGGCGAGCGGCGAAGTGTGGGTCAACGGCCAGAATCTCCCCACGCTGGGGCGCAGCGACCTGTTCGACATGCGCAAGCAGTTCGGCGTGTTGTTCCAGAGCGGTGCGCTGTTCACCGATCTCGATGTCTTCGAGAACGTTGCCTTCCCGCTGCGCGTGCACACCGAGCTGCCCGAGGACATGATTCGTGACATTGTCCTGATGAAGCTCCAGGCCGTTGGCCTGCGCGGGGCGGTGGAACTGATGCCCGATGAGCTGTCCGGCGGTATGAAGCGCCGTGTGGCGCTGGCCCGCGCCATCGCGCTGGACCCGCAGATCCTCATGTACGACGAGCCTTTCGTGGGTCAGGACCCGATCGCCATGGGCGTGCTGGTGCGCCTGATCCGCCTGCTCAACGATGCCCTGGGTATCACCTCCATCGTTGTGTCCCACGATCTGGCGGAAACGGCGAGCATCGCCGACTACATCTATATCGTCGGTGACGGCCGTGTGCTCGGTCACGGAACGCCGGCCGACCTGCAGGGTCTCGATGATCCGCGAGTGCGCCAGTTCATGAAGGGCATCCCGGATGGGCCGGTGCCGTTCCACTATCCTGCTCGCGATTACCGCGCCGACCTGCTGGGAGAACGTTGATGCGCAAGACTTCATCGCTCGAGCGAGTTCGCCTGCTCGGGCGCGCGGGCCTCGATGTCCTCGAGTCGCTGGGCCGTTCGAGCCTGTTCCTGGTCCACGCCATTTTCGGCCGCCGGGTGCACAGCGGCGCCTTCCAGTTGCTGGTCAAACAGCTGTATTCGGTGGGTGTGCTGTCCCTGGCGATCATCGTCGTGTCCGGCCTGTTCATCGGCATGGTGCTGGCGCTGCAGGGCTACAACATCCTGGCGAGCTACGGTTCGGAACAGGCGGTCGGCCAGATGGTTGCGCTGACGCTGCTGCGTGAACTGGGGCCGGTAGTCACCGGTCTGCTGTTCGCCGGGCGCGCAGGCTCCGCGCTGACGGCCGAGATCGGCAACATGAAATCCACCGAGCAGTTGTCCAGCCTGGAGATGATCGGCGTCGACCCGCTCAAGTACATCATCGCTCCGCGCCTTTGGGCCGGCTTCATCTCGATGCCGCTGCTGGCAGCTATCTTCAGTGTGGTCGGCATCTGGGGCGGCGCCCTGGTCGCCGTGGACTGGCTGGGTGTGTATGACGGTTCGTACTGGTCGAACATGCAGAACAGCGTGCAGTTCACCAAGGACATTCTCAATGGCGTGATCAAGAGCGTGGTGTTCGCTTTCGTCGTGACCTGGATCGCCGTGTTCCAGGGTTATGACTGCGAACCCACCTCAGAGGGGATCAGCCGCGCCACCACCCGTACCGTTGTGTATGCCTCCCTGGCCGTGCTGGGGCTGGACTTCATCCTGACCGCCTTGATGTTTGGAGACTTCTGATGCAAACCCGCACCCTGGAAATCGGTGTAGGCCTGTTCATTCTGGCCGGCCTGCTGGCCCTGCTGCTGCTGGCCCTGCGTGTCAGCGGACTGACCATCGGCAATTCCGGCGATACCTACAAGCTGTATGCCTATTTCGACAACATCGCCGGCGTTACCGTCCGCGGAAAGGTCACCATGGCGGGTGTCACCATCGGCAAGGTCACTGCGGTGGACCTGGACCATGACAGCTATCGTGGTCGTGTGACCATGGAGATCAATCGTCAGGTCAACAACCTGCCGGACGACTCTACCGCCTCCATCCTCACTGCTGGCCTGCTGGGCGAGAAGTACATCGGCATCAGTGTCGGTGGCGACGAAGAGCTGCTGAAGGATGGCGATACCATCAAGGACACCCAGTCGGCACTCGTGCTGGAAGACCTGATCGGCAAATTCCTGCTGAATTCGGTCAACAAAGACGACTCGAAGAAATGAGGGCTCACTCCATGTTGAAAACCTTGCGCCGTGGCTTCCTGGTCCTGCTCGCGGTCCTGCCGCTGTTCGCCCAGGCCGAGCAGACTGCTCAGCAGGTCGTGCAGCAGACCGTCGACAGCCTGCTGTCGGACCTGAAGACCAACAAGGCCAGCTACAAGGCCAATCCCCAGGCGTTCTACGACACCCTGAACCGCATCCTCGGCCCGGTCGTGGATTCCGAGGGCATCGCCAAGGGCGTGATGACCGTCAAGTACTCCCGCCAGGCGACGCCGGAGCAGGTCAAGCGCTTCGAGGAAACCTTCAAGAACAGCCTGTTCCAGTTCTACGGCAACGCGCTGCTGGAGTACGACAACCAGGACATCCGCGTGCTGAACAGCGGCAAGCAGGAGCAGGATCGCGCTTCGGTGAACATGGAAGTGGTCGGCAGCAATGGCGCCGTCTATCCGGTGCAATACACCATGGTCAACCAGGGTGGCGATTGGCGCCTGCGTAACGTGATCATCAACGGCATCAACATCGGCAAGCTGTTCCGTGACCAGTTCGCCGACTCCATGCAGAAGAACCGCAACGACCTGGAGAAGACCATCGCCGGTTGGGGCCAGGTCGTCGCCAAGGCCAAGGATGCGGCCAAGGGCCAGCCGGAAGGCAGCGCAGAATGACTCAGGGCAGTATCACGGAGCGCAGTGAGGGCGACCTGGCCCTCGCCGGCGTGCTGGACTACAGGACCGGCCCGGCGCTGCGCGAGCAGGGCAGAAGCCTGATCGCCGCCAGCAAGGCCGCGTCGCTGCGCCTGGACTGCTCGGCGGTGGAACACTCCAGTAGCGTCGGATTGTCGCTGCTGCTGTCCTACACCCGTGATGCGCGCAAGGCTGGCAAGACGCTGCAGATCTCTGGGATGCCCAAGGACATGCAGGAAATCGCCAAGGTTGGCGAGCTTCTCGAGATTCTGCCGTTACAGCATTGAAACAGTGAGAAAGCCCTCCGTCCGCGACTTCCCCTGCCGGGGTTCGCAGGCGGGGGGCTTTTTTGTATCATGGCCGACCCGCGCGCGTAGGGCGCCGAACGAGGTTGAGCATGCAGGCCGTAGAAGTCAAAAACTTCCTGGAATCGAAACTGCCAGGTACCCAGATCGAAGTGGAAGGCGAAGGCTGCAATTTCCAGCTGAACCTTATCAGCGACGAGCTCGCCGGCCTGAGCCCGGTCAAGCGCCAGCAACAGATCTATGCCCACCTGAACGAGTGGATCGCCTCCGGCGCCATCCATGCCGTCACCATGAAATTCTTCAGCCGCGCCGCCTGGGCCGAGCGTTCCTGAGCCCACGGGGAAATTAGCAATGGATAAACTGATCATTACCGGCGGTACTCGTCTCGATGGCGAGATTCGCATCTCCGGCGCGAAGAACTCTGCGCTGCCGATCCTCGCCGCAACCCTGCTGGCGGACACCCCGGTGACCGTCTGCAACCTGCCGCACCTGCACGACATCACCACCATGATCGAGCTGTTCGGCCGCATGGGCGTGCAGCCGATCATCGACGAGAAGCTCAACGTCGAAGTCGACGCGAGCACCATCAAGACCCTGGTGGCACCGTACGAGCTGGTGAAAACCATGCGTGCGTCGATCCTCGTGCTTGGCCCGATGGTCGCCCGTTTCGGCGAAGCCGAAGTCGCCCTGCCCGGCGGCTGCGCCATCGGTTCGCGTCCGGTTGACCTGCACATCCGCGGCCTGGAAGCCATGGGCGCAGAAATCGCCGTCGAAGGCGGCTACATCAAGGCCAAGGCCCCGGCCGGCGGCCTGCGCGGTGCGCACTTCTTCTTCGATACCGTCAGCGTGACCGGTACCGAGAACATCATGATGGCCGCTGCACTGGCCAATGGCCGCTCCGTGCTGGAAAACGCTGCGCGCGAGCCTGAGGTCGTCGATCTGGCCAACTTCATCAACGCCATGGGCGGTGATGTGCAGGGTGCCGGTACCGATACCATCGTGATCAACGGTGTAAAAAGCCTGGGTGGCGGTGCCAAGTACAACGTCATGCCCGACCGCATTGAAACCGGCACCTACCTGGCGGCGGCGGCTGCCACCGGCGGCCGCGTCAAGCTCAAGGATACCGATCCGACCATCCTCGAAGCGGTGCTGGCCAAGCTGGTCGAAGCCGGCGCGCACATCACCACCGGCAGCAACTGGATCGAGCTGGACATGAAGGGCAACCGGCCGAAGGCGGTGAACATCCGCACTGCGCCGTACCCGGCATTCCCGACCGACATGCAGGCCCAGTTCATCTCCATGAACGCCATCGCCGAAGGCACTGGCGCGGTCATCGAGACCGTGTTCGAGAACCGCTTCATGCACGTCTATGAAATGAACCGCATGGGCGCGCAGATCCTGGTCGAAGGCAACACTGCCATCGTCACCGGCGTTCCGCAGCTCAAGGGCGCACCGGTCATGGCGACCGACCTGCGCGCATCCGCCAGCCTGGTGATCGCTGCCCTGGTGGCCGAAGGCGACACCATGATCGACCGCATCTACCACATCGACCGTGGCTACGAGTGCATCGAAGAGAAACTGCAACTGCTCGGGGCGAAGATTCGCCGCGTGCCGGGCTAGGGCAGAATCAGACGATGCTGACGATTGCCCTGTCCAAGGGCCGTATCCTCGACGACACCCTGCCGCTGCTTGCAGCGGCAGGCATCGTGCCGACCGAGAATCCGGACAAGAGCCGCAAGCTGATCATCCCCACCACCCTCGATGACGTGCGCCTGCTGATCGTGCGCGCCACCGACGTGCCGACCTACGTCGAGCATGGCGCCGCCGACCTCGGCGTGGCGGGCAAGGACGTGCTCATGGAGTACGGTGGCCAGGGCCTGTACGAGCCGCTGGACCTGAAGATCGCCAACTGCAAGCTGATGACCGCCGGTGCGGTCGGTGCGCCGGAGCCCAAGGGGCGTCTGCGCGTGGCCACCAAGTTCGTCAATGTCGCCAAGCGCTACTACGCCGAGCAGGGTCGCCAGGTCGACGTGATCAAGCTGTACGGCTCCATGGAGCTGGCACCGCTGATCGGCCTCGCCGACAAGATCATCGACGTGGTCGACACCGGTAACACCCTGCGTGCGAACGGCCTGGAGCCCCAGGAACTGATCGCGCACATCAGCTCGCGCCTGGTGGTGAACAAGGCCTCGATGAAGATGCAGCATGCTCGCATCCAGGCGCTGATCGACACCCTGCGCGAAGCCGTCGAAGCTCGACACCGTCACTGATACCCACCGCGACCCCGGTCGCGGCAGAGCCCGCCAAGGATGGCGGGAATGCCGAAAACGCAGGGAGCAGCTTTTCGGCCCTATCCGTGTCATAGCCAAATTTTCTCGGGTGCCCGCACGGAAGGCTTGATAGTCTTGCGGCGCCCGAGATCATGCCAATTAAAGAGGCCAGCTATGACCGCACCCTTCGCTATCCGTCGACTCAACGCCGCCGATCCGGACTTCGCGCGTCATCTGGACCATCTGCTCTCCTGGGAAAGCGTGTCCGACGATGCGGTGAACCAGCGCGTGCTGGACATCATCGCTGACGTGCGCAAGCGCGGTGACGCTGCCGTAGTGGAATTCACCCAACGCTTCGACGGTGTCGACGCCAAGACCATGGCCGACCTGATCCTGCCGCGCGAGCGCCTGGAGCTGGCCCTGACCCGCATCACCCCGGCTCAGCGCGAAGCTCTGGAAGTCGCCGCCGAGCGCGTACGCAGCTACCACGAGAAGCAGAAGCAGGACTCCTGGCGCTACACCGAAGCCGATGGCACCGTGCTCGGCCAGCAGGTCACCCCGCTGGATCGCGCCGGCCTGTACGTGCCGGGCGGCAAGGCGTCCTACCCGTCTTCCGTGCTGATGAACGCCATTCCGGCCAAGGTCGCCGGCGTCGCCGAAGTGGTGATGGTGGTACCGACCCCGCGCGGCGAAATCAACGAAATCGTCCTGGCTGCCGCCTGCATCGCCGGCGTCGACCGCGTCTTCACCATCGGCGGCGCCCAGGCCGTGGCCGCGCTGGCCTACGGCACGGAGAGCGTGCCGCAGGTGGACAAGATCGTCGGCCCGGGCAACATCTACGTCGCCACCGCCAAGCGCCACGTGTTCGGCCAGGTCGGCATCGACATGATCGCCGGCCCGTCGGAAATCCTCGTGGTCTGCGACGGCGGCACCGATCCGGACTGGATCGCCATGGACCTGTTCTCCCAGGCCGAGCACGACGAGGACGCCCAGTCGATCCTGGTCAGCCCGGACGCCGCCTTCCTCGACAAGGTCGCCGCCAGCATCGAGAAGTTGCTGCCGACCATGGAACGCGCCGAGATCATCCGTACCTCGCTGACCAACCGTGGCGCGCTGATCCTCGTTGCCGACCAGGAGCAGGCCTGCCAGGTTGCCAACCGCATCGCCCCGGAACACCTGGAGCTGTCGGTGGCCGACCCGGAAAGCTGGCTGCCGAAGATTCGCCATGCCGGCGCCATCTTCATGGGCCGCTACACCGCCGAGGCGCTGGGCGACTACTGCGCCGGCCCGAACCACGTGCTGCCGACCTCCGGCACCGCGCGTTTCTCTTCGCCGCTGGGCGTGTACGACTTCCAGAAGCGCTCCTCGATCATCTTCTGCTCCGCGCCGGGCGCTTCCGAGCTGGGCAAGACCGCGTCGATCCTGGCCCGTGGCGAGTCGCTGACCGCCCACGCGCGCAGCGCCGAATTCCGCATCCTTGACGGCAAGAGTGAGTAACCCATGAGCAAATTCTGGAGCCCCTTCGTCAAGGAACTGGTGCCCTATGTTCCTGGCGAGCAGCCAAAGCTGGCCAAGCTGGTCAAGCTGAACACCAACGAAAACCCCTACGGCCCGTCGCCGAAGGTGGTCGCCGCGATCCAGGCCGAGCTGAACGACACGCTGCGCCTGTATCCGGACCCGAACGCTGACCGCCTGAAGCAGACTATCGCCGAATACCACGGTGTGAAGACCGCCCAGGTCTTCGTCGGCAACGGCTCGGACGAAGTCCTGGCTCACGCCTTCCACGCGCTGTTCCAGCACGGCAAGCCGCTGCTGTTCCCCGACGTGACCTACAGCTTCTATCCGGTCTACTGCGGTCTCTACGGCATCGAGTTTGAAGCGCTGCCGCTGGACGAGCAGTTCCAGATACGCGCCGAGGATTACGCACGCCCGAACGGCGGCATCATCTTCCCCAACCCCAACGCGCCCACCGGTTGCCTGCTGCCGCTAGGAGCCATCGAGCGCCTGCTGCAAGCCAGCCCGGACAGCGTGGTGCTGGTGGACGAGGCCTACGTCGACTTCGGCGGCGAGACCGCGATTTCCCTGGTCGACCGCTACCCGAACCTGCTGGTGGCGCAGACCCTGTCCAAGTCGCGTTCGCTGGCGGGCCTGCGGGTCGGCTTCGCGGTGGGGCATGAAGACCTGATCGAAGCGCTGGAACGGGTGAAGAACAGCTTCAACTCCTACCCGCTGGACCGCCTGGCGCTGGCCGGTGCGGTGGCGTCCTTCGAGGACCAGGCCTACTTCGAGCAGACCTGCAGCGCGGTTATCCACAGCCGCGAGAAGCTGGTGGCCGAGCTCAAGACCCTGGGCTTCGAGGTGCTGCCGTCGGCGGCGAACTTCATCTTCGCCCGCCACCCGCAGCGTGACGGTGCTGAACTGGCCGCGGCCCTGCGCGAAGAGGGCGTGATCGTGCGTCACTTCAAGCAGCAGCGGATCAACCAGTTCCTGCGCATCAGCATCGGCACCGAGGAGCAGAACCAGGCTCTGATCGATGCCCTGCGACTGAAGTTGTAAGGCTTTCGCTGGTAACGAAAACGGCGCCCGAGGGCGCCGTTTTTCATGGCTCCGGAAAAGAGCCCGGTATCAATTGGCGTTGGGCGCGGGCGGCGGGCGCAGGCCGACTTCGGCGTTGAGTGTCACCGGCTTGCCGTTGCGCAGCACTTCGATGGTGATCTTCTCGCCCGGCTTGGTGCGCGCCACCTGGTTCATCGAGCGGCGGCCATCGCTGGCGGCCTCGCCATCGATGTTCAGGATGATGTCGCCCGGCAGCAGGCCGGCCTTGGCGGCGGGGCCGTCGCGGTAGACGCCGGCGACGACGATGCCGGCCTTGTCCTTGAGGTCGAAGGACTCGGCCAGTTCCGGGGTCAGCGGCTGTACCTCGACACCGAGCCAGCCGCGGATCACCTGGCCGTGCTCAATGATCGACTGCATGACTTCCAGAGCCAGCTTGGTCGGGATGGCGAAGCCGATGCCCTGGGAGCCGCCGGATTTGGAGAAGATCGCGGTGTTGATGCCGATCAGATTACCGTTGGCGTCCACCAGCGCGCCGCCGGAGTTACCGGGGTTGATCGCCGCATCGGTCTGGATGAAGTCTTCGTAGGTGTTCAGGCCCAGCTGGTTGCGGCCGGTGGCGCTGATGATGCCCATAGTGACGGTCTGGCCGACGCCGAACGGGTTGCCGATGGCCAGGCAGACATCGCCGGTGCGGATGCCATCGGAGCGGCCGAGCATGATCGAAGGCAGGTCCTTGAGGTCGATCTTCAACACTGCAAGGTCGGTTTCCGGGTCGCTGCCCACCAGGCGGGCGATGGTCTCGCGGCCATCACGAAGGGCCACGACGATCTGGTCAGCGCCGGAGGTCACGTGGTTGTTGGTCAGCAGATAGCCTTCGGGACTCATGATCACTGCCGAACCCAGGCTCGATTCCATGCGCTTCTGTTGCGGCAGGTTATCGCCGAAGAAGCGCCGGAACAGCGGGTCGTCGAGCATGGAGTTGTTCGGCTTGCTGACCATCTTGGTGGTGTAAAGATTGGCCACTGCAGGCGAGGAGCGGGTCACGGCGTCAGCGTAGCTGACCGGGCCTTGCTGGATGCGGCTGAGCAGTGGAGCCTGTTGCAGGTGCACTTCCTGCTGCGGAAGGCCGACCCATTGCGGGTTATGCTGGATGATCAGCAGCGCCAACAGGACGCCAACCAGCACGGGCCAGCCGAGAAAACGCAGGGCCTTCAGCATCGAAGAAAATCCTTGGGGTTGCTTGGCCGGGGGATGGCCGATAGGGTGGCGGCCATTATACGGGCGGCGAGCCAAGAAAATAGACGCTCGCAGCCGATGTTGGAGGAATTTCGATGGCTATCGCACTGAGCACGCTGGTCGAGGAAGCGGACCGTTTCCTGGAGGCCGCGAAGATCCAGGATTACTGCCCCAACGGCCTGCAGGTCGAGGGTCGGCCGCAGGTGCGGCGCATCGTTTCCGGTGTCACCGCCAGCCAGGCGCTGCTGGATGCCGCCGTGGAAGCAGACGCCGATGTGGTGCTGGTCCACCACGGCTATTTCTGGAAGGGCGAGGATGCCCGGGTGGTCGGCATGAAGCAGCGACGCCTGAAGACCCTGCTGAACCATGACATCAGCCTGCTGGCCTATCACCTGCCGCTGGACCTGCATGCCGAGGTGGGCAACAACGTGCAGCTCGGCCGTCAACTCGGTTTCGAGATCGAAGGGCCGCTGGAACCCGGCAACCCGCGCTCCATCGTCCTGGTAGGCTCGCTGGTCGAACCCATGCTGCCGAGCGATCTGGCGCTCCATGTGCGCGATGTGCTGGGTCGCGAGCCGTTGCTGGTGGATGGCGGCCAGCCGATCCGTCGCATCGCCTGGTGCACCGGTGGCGCCCAGGGCTACATCGACCAGGTGATCGCCGCGGGCGTCGATGCTTATCTGACCGGCGAAGTCTCCGAACAGACTGTGCACAGCGCGCGGGAGAATGGCATCAGCTTCATCGCCGCCGGCCACCACGCTACAGAGCGCTACGGTGTGCAGGCGCTGGGGGATTACCTGGCCAAGCGCTTTGCCATCGAGCACCTGTTCATCGATTGCCCGAACCCTGCCTGACTCTTCGGCGCCATGAAAAAAGCCGGCTCAAGGAGCCGGCTTTTTTCATGGCGCCTCAGCGGTAGCCGTGACGCTGGCGGTCCACCGCCTTGCCCAGTTCCCACACCGCCATGGCGTAGTGCGTGCTGTGGTTGTAGCGGGTGATCACATAGAAATTCGGCAGGCCGTACCAGTACTGGTAGGTGTTGCCCATGTCCAGGCGCAGCAGGCTGGCGGTCTGGTGATTGCCCAGCGAGCCCTGCGGGCGCAGGCCGGCAGCGGACAGGGCGCTGATCGAGTACTGAGTCTTGAAGCCATCTTCCAGCGAGCGGGCCTGGCCGATGGCCGGGATCGCCACCGCATCGCCGGTGACCCAGCCGTGCTGCTTGAAGTAGTTGGCCACGCTGCCGATGGCGTCGCGCGGATTCCACAGGTCGCGGTGGCCGTCGCCGTCGAAGTCCACTGCGTACTGGGTGAAGGAGGAGGGCATGAACTGCCCGTAGCCCATGGCGCCGGCGTAGGAACCGCGCAGCTCCAGCGGATTGTCGCCTTCCTTGCGCGCCTGCAGCAGGAACTGCTCCAACTCGCCGCTGAAGAATTCGGCGCGGCGCGGGTAGGAGAACGACAGGGTGGCCAGTGCGTCGATGATCCGCGTCTTGCCCATCACGCGGCCCCAGCGGGTTTCCACGCCGATGATGCCGACGATGATTTCCGGTGGCACGCCGTAGGTGCGCGAGGCGCGTTGCAGGTCCGCCTCGTACTGGTCCCAGAACAGTACGCCCTTCTGCACGTTATCCGGGGTGATGAATTTCTTCCGGTAGCGCAACCAGGCGCCGTTCGGGCCGCTGGGCGGGGTGTAGGTCGGGGCCTGGCGGTCCATCAGGCGGATCACCCAGTCCAGTTCCTGGGTTTGGGCAAACAGGTCGTGCAGGTCCTGCCGGTTGAAGCCGTGCTTGCTCACCATCATGTCGATGAAGCGATTGGCGTTGGCATTATTCGCGTAGTCACCGCGCAGCGGGGTGATCGGTTGTACAGAGCCGAACGCCGGGTGGGCACTGGTCGTGATCAGGGTGGGGGGCTTGGGCTTCTGGGCCGGTTGTGGTGCGGGAGTCGGTTTGCTGCTGCACGCAGAGACCAGGACGAGTAAAGGCAGGGTGAAAGCGATGCGGCGCATGGGGAATCTTCTGGGGCAGGAAAACGTGCCGGCTATGCTAGCGCAGTGCCGCGCGGGCACAAGCCGGGACATTGCGAGACTGTTGCAGGAAAAGTCCTTCAGTCTTGCGACACCAATGTCGGGCGATGGCATCTCAAGCGTCGATGAGATGGAGTTCAGGGCCTTCCTCAAACACCTCGTCGGCGGGCGCGAAGCGCTGAGGGTGACTGAGCGCGTATGGCTATATAAGTATATTTTTTCGGTATAACCCGCCCGCCGGTTAGAGCCTTGCGCTGTGATAGAGTGCGCGCTCGTCTACGGCCCGCCGGCCGTCCATAAGCAATTCCGTGAGTAGCCATGGTCGACAAACTGACGCATCTGAAACAGCTGGAGGCCGAGAGCATCCACATCATCCGCGAGGTCGCCGCCGAATTCGACAACCCGGTGATGCTGTACTCGATCGGCAAGGACAGCGCGGTGATGCTCCACCTCGCGCGCAAGGCCTTCTTCCCCGGCAAGCTGCCGTTCCCGGTGATGCATGTCGACACCCGCTGGAAATTCCAGGAGATGTACCGCTTCCGCGAGAAGATGGTCAGCGAATACGGCCTGGACCTGATTACCCACATCAATCCCGATGGCGTGGCGCAGGACATCAACCCGTTCACCCACGGCAGCGCCAAGCACACCGACATCATGAAGACCGAGGGCCTCAAGCAGGCGCTCGACAAGTACGGCTTCGACGCCGCCTTCGGTGGTGCCCGCCGCGACGAGGAGAAATCCCGCGCCAAGGAGCGGGTGTACTCGTTCCGCGACAGCAAGCACCGCTGGGACCCGAAGAACCAGCGTCCGGAACTGTGGAACGTCTATAACGGCAAGGTGAAAAAGGGCGAGTCGATCCGCGTCTTCCCGCTCTCCAACTGGACCGAGCTGGACATCTGGCAGTACATCTACCTTGAGCAGATCCCGATCGTTCCGCTGTACTTCGCCGAAGAGCGCGAAGTCATCGAGATGAACGGCTCGCTGATCATGATCGACGACGAACGCATCCTCGAGCACCTCACGCCCGAGCAGAAGGCCAGCATCCAGAAGAAGATGGTGCGTTTCCGCACCCTGGGCTGCTACCCGCTGACCGGCGCGGTGGAGTCGACCGCTACTTCGCTGCCGGAAATCATCCAGGAAATGCTGCTGACGCGGACTTCCGAGCGCCAGGGCCGGGTCATCGACCATGATGCCGCCGGCTCTATGGAAGAAAAGAAACGTCAGGGCTACTTCTAAGGTTCTCGCACCATGTCGCATCAATCCGATCTGATCAGCGAGGACATCCTCGCCTACCTGGCCCAGCACGAGCGCAAGGAACTCCTGCGCTTCCTCACCTGCGGCAACGTCGACGACGGCAAGAGCACCCTGATCGGGCGCCTGCTGCACGACTCCAAGATGATCTACGAGGACCACCTCGAGGCCATCACCCGCGACTCGAAGAAAGTCGGCACCACCGGCGATGACGTCGACCTGGCGCTGCTGGTCGACGGCCTGCAGGCCGAGCGCGAGCAGGGCATCACCATCGACGTGGCGTACCGCTACTTCAGCACCGCCAAGCGCAAGTTCATCATCGCCGACACCCCCGGCCATGAGCAGTACACCCGCAACATGGCTACCGGCGCTTCCACCTGCGACCTGGCCATCATCCTGATCGACGCCCGCTACGGCGTGCAGACCCAGACCCGCCGGCACAGCTTCATCGCCTCGCTGCTGGGCATCAAGCACATCGTCGTCGCCATCAACAAGATGGACCTCAAGGGCTTTGACCAGGGCGTGTTCGAGCAGATCAAGGCCGACTACCTGCAGTTCGCCGACAAGATCAACCTCAAGACCAATTCCCTGCACTTCGTGCCGATGTCGGCGCTGAAGGGCGACAACGTGGTCAACAAGTCCGAGCGCTCGCCGTGGTACACCGGCCAGTCGCTGATGGAAATCCTCGAGACCGTGGAAGTCGCGGGCGACCGCAACCTCGACGACATGCGCTTCCCGGTGCAGTACGTCAACCGTCCGAACCTGAACTTCCGTGGCTTCGCCGGCACCCTGGCGAGCGGCATCGTGCGCAAGGGCGACGAAGTGATTGCCCTGCCGTCGGGCAAGGGCAGTAAGGTCAAGTCCATCGTCACCTACGAAGGTGAGCTGGAGCAGGCAGGTCCGGGCCAGGCCATCACCCTGACCCTGGAAGACGAGATCGACGTCTCCCGCGGCGACATGCTGGTGCATGCCGACAACCGTCCGCAGGTCACCGACGGCTTCGACGCCATGCTGGTGTGGATGGCCGAAGAGCCGATGCTGCCGGGCAAGAAGTACGACATCAAGCGCGCCACCAGCTATGTCCCGGGCTCGATCCCGAGCATCACCCACAAGGTGGATGTGAACACCCTGGAAGAGACCGCCGCCAGCGAACTCAAGCTCAACGAGATCGCCCGCGTGAAGGTCAGCCTGGATGCTCCGATCGCGCTGGACGGCTACGAACAGAATCGCACCACCGGTGCCTTCATCGTGGTCGACCGCCTGACCAACGGCACCGTCGGCGCCGGCATGATCATCGCCGCGCCGCAGGCCGGGCAGGGGGCTTCCGTCCACCACAGCAACGGCCATGTAGCCCGTGAAGAGCGTGCTGCGCGATTCGGCCAGCAGCCGGCTACTGTGCTGTTCAGCGGCCTCTCCGGCGCCGGCAAGAGCACCCTGGCCTATGCGGTGGAGCGCAAGCTGTTCGACATGGGTCGCGCGGTCTATGTGCTGGACGGCCAGAACCTGCGCCACGACCTCAACAAGGGCCTGCCGCAGGACCGCGCCGGTCGCAACGAGAACTGGCAGCGTACCGCCCATGTGGCCAAGCAGTTCAACGAAGCCGGCCTGATCAGCCTGTGCGCCTTCGTCGCCCCGAGCGCCGAAGGCCGCGCGCAGACCAAGGCGTTGATCGGAGCCGAGCGCTTCATCACCGTCTACGTCCAGGCTTCCCCGCAGGTCTGCCGCGAACGCGACCCGCAAGGCCTGTACGCCGCCGGCCAGGACAACATCCCGGGCGAGTCCTTCCCCTACGATGTGCCGCTGGATGCCGATCTGGTGATCGACACCCAGAGCCAGTCGGTGGAAGAGGGCGTCAAGGCGGTCCTCGACCTGCTGCGCCAGCGCGGCGCGATCTGATCGCACAGCGCTGAACTGAAGAAGCCCCGCACCTGCGGGGCTTTTTCATGCCTGACGTTCTTGTGGGAGCCGCTGTGGCGGGCGGCCCGGTCGATTGTCATGCGCAAAGCCTTCGCTGGCAGATGGCTATTGCCGTTGATCGATACCTGCATATAATGCGACTGATTATTATTTGCTGAATGGCAGGTGCGGTGGTGTCGCTACTGGGTCGTACACAACTCGCGGATCACGACATGCACCGCCTCTACGCCGATCACCATGGCTGGCTGCAAGGCTGGATCCGTCGCAAGACGGGCTGCTCGCAGCGTGCCGCCGACCTCGCCCAGGACACTTTCCTGCGCGTGCTCACGGTGCGTGCCAAGGGCGTCGCGGTGTATCTCGAGCAACCGCGCACCTACCTCGCGACCATTGCCCGCGGCCTGGTGATCGACCAGTGGCGCCGCCTGCAGCTGGAGCAGGCGTGGCTGGAGTCCTTGGCCGCCCAGCCCGAGGCGGTGCAATCGTCTCCTGAACAATTGGCGCTGATCCTGGAAACATTGCAGCAGGTGGACGCGATGCTTCTGCGTCTGCCCGCCAGAGCTCGCCGGGCCTTCCTGCTGGCGCAGATCGATGGCTTGCCGTACCGGGAAATCGCTGTGGAGCTGGGGGTGTCCGAGCGCATGGTGAAGAAATATCTCGCCTAGGCGTTCCTGCACTGCGCGGTGCTGGAAGCCGAGCTGGACGGAGTGCTGGTGGAGTGAACGGTCGCGACGACAAGCTCAGCCACGCCAGCCTGCAGCAGGCGGCGAACTGGTACGTGCTGCTGCAGGATGAAAATCCCAGCGTGCAACTCCATGCGCAATGGCGCCAATGGCTCGACCTGCACGCCGAGCACCAGGCCGCCTGGCACTACGTCGAGCGCATAGGCCAACGATTCGCACCGCTACAGGGGGAAAGACAGCTGGCGGGGCGGGTGCTCAAGGCCAGTGGCGAGCGCCAGCTCTCGCGTCGCCAGGGCCTCAAGGGACTGCTGGTGCTCAGCGGCGGCCTGCTGCTCGGCTGGGGCTCCTGGCGCAGTAACGCGTTGCCGAGGTTGGTGCAAGGATGGAGTGCCGATTACAGCACCAGTACTGCCGAGACTCGCGAGGCTATCCTTGCCGATGGCACCCATCTCTGGCTGGCGGCGATCAGTGCGGTGGATGCCGACTTCGGCCCGGACCAGCGCCTGTTGCGGCTGCGTTTCGGCGAAGTGCTGGTGGACACCGCCAGGGATGCCGCGCACCGGCCCTTCCTTGTCGATACTGAGCAGGGGCGCCTGCGCGCACTGGGCACGCGCTTTGCGGTCAAGCAACTGGGCGACTCTACGCGCCTCAACGTCTACACCGGCGCAGTGGAAATCCGCACCGCGGAGAGTGGCGAGAAGCGAGTACTGGAAGCCGGCCAACGCGCTGACTTCACGCGCATCGCCATCGGCGAGGTGTTGCCGGCACAGACGGCAGGGGATTCCTGGGTACGCCACGTGCTCACCGCCGAGAACATGTCGCTGGGGCAATTGGTCGAAGAGCTGGGCCGTTATCGCCACGGCTACCTGGGTTGTGATCCGGCAGTCGCGCAGTTGCCGGTGATGGGGGCTTTCCCCCTGGACGACAGTGACCAGGCGCTGCGCCTGCTGGCAGCGGCATTGCCGGTCAAGGTCCAGCGCCTGACACCGTGGTGGGTGAGCATCGAGTCCGTCTGACTTATCAGGAAAATAATTTCCGCTGTGGTTCCCTTTTTCAGTTTCCCGTTCGGTCATTCCACAGAAACGCACTTTTACCCACTGCACCGAACCAGGGAATTCCATGCATTCGCTCATTTCCTCCTCGCGCCCCTTCGTCCGGCGGCCGCTGGCGCTGGCCATCTCGTTGTCGCTGTGCAGCCTCGTTGCGCTGAACCCGATTCAGTCGGCTCAAGCGGCTCCGGGCACGGAACAGGCTGTTCTGCGCGAATACCACATCGCTCCGGGGGCCCTGGCGGCCTCGCTCAACCAGTTCAGCGGCCAGGCTGGCATCTACCTGGTTGGCCACAACGATCTGACCGCCGGCAAGACCAGCAAGGGGCTTGATGGTCGCTATAGCATCGAGCGCGCCCTGGCGTTGCTGCTCGATGGCACGGGCCTGCAGGCAGTGCCGCAGGCGTCCGGCGGCTACGTCCTGCAACCGGACCCGAACGGTACCGTATTGCAGATGGATTCGACCTCGATCATCGGTAGCGGTACCGGCGCCGAGCAACTGGACGACAACGGCTACAACGCCAAGGTCAGCTCCACGGCGGGCAAGACCAGCACTTCCCTGGCGGAGACACCTCGCTCGATCTCCGTCGTGACCCGCCAGCGCATGGTCGATCAGCAATCGCAGACGCTGACCGATGTGCTGGGCTATGTGCCGGGGATCTTCGCCCCGCCGTTCGCTGCCGGTGATGGCTTGGCCGGCGATCTGTTCTTTATCCGCGGCTTCAATGCCACCGACTGGGGCTATGGCCTGCTGCGCGATGGCTTGCGGGTGCAGGGCAATCGCTACGACACCACCAGCGAGCCCTATGGCCTGGAGCGCGTCGAGGTCTTCCGTGGGCCGACCTCGATCCTCTACGGGGAAAATGCTCCCGGAGGCATCGTCAACCTGGTGAGCAAGCGGCCCACCGCCGACCCGCGCGGCGAGGTCCAACTCACCTACGGGTCCCATGACCGCAAGCAGCTGGGCGTGGACGTTTCCGGCCCGCTGACCGATGAAGGCAACATTCTCGGTCGCGTGGTGATGCTCGGCCGCGACGCCGATACCCAGGTCGATCACCAGCCGGATGACCGCATCTATATCGCGCCATCGATGACCTTCAACTTCGACGATGCCACCACTCTGACACTGCTCTCTACCTACCAGCGCGACCGCACGCTGATGGAACTGGGCTATCCGGCGGCCGGCACGCTGCTGCACAACCCCAATGGCAAGATCGACAAGGACACGCTGTCGGGCAACCCGGACTGGGACAGGTTCGAGCGCGAAGCCTGGACCCTGGGCTACGAGTTCAGCCACCAGATCGACGATACCTGGCAGTTCCGCCAGAACTCACGCTACATGCAGTCGCGTATCGACCGCCGCGAGATGTGGCCGGGGAGCCTGAACAACGCTGGCTTCGGTACCAACGTCAACAACACGGCGTACGACCGCTACAACAAGTCGATGACTTACTCGCTGGACAACCAGTTCGAGGGGCACTTCCAGTCCGGCGAGCTGGCCAACACCGTGCTGGTGGGCGCAAGTTTCGACCGTACTTCATTCAACCAGGACTGGGACGCCGGTGCCGGCGGTTCGGTGAACGTGTTTGACCCGGTGTGGACAGTCAAGCCAAGCACGCCGATCCATGTTCAGGACGCGCTGCTGGAACAGAAGATGTATGGCCTCTACGGCCAGTTGCAGACCCGCTACGACAACTGGGTCGCTCTGTTGGGCGGGCGCCTTGACGAGGTCAACAGCCAGTACCGCAACCGCGCCGGCACCACCAACGGGCTGGCAGACCTGGACAACTGGGACCATGACTTCACCTGGCAGGCGGGCCTGATGTACCAGTTCGACAATGGCCTGTCGCCGTATGCCAGCTACTCCACCGCCTTCGCTCCGACCCAGCAGACGTCGAGCAAATCGGGCACTCTCGACCCGACGACCAGCGAGCAGTACGAGGTGGGCGTGAAGTACGAGCCCAAGGGCTGGAATACCTCGATGACCGCCTCGGTCTACGATCTGCGCAAGACCGACGATGTGATCTACGACAGCACGGTCGGCGACTACCGGCAGGTGGGTGAAAGCCGTTCCAAGGGGCTGGAGCTGGAGGTCAACAGCGACATCACCGAAAATCTCAGCCTGACGGCGTCCTATACCTACACTGATTCGCGGATTACCAAGGATGCCCCCGGTTCACTGTTGGAGGACCACCAGATGACCGGCGTGCCGCGCAACCAGGCGTCGGCCTGGGGTACCTACCGCTTCCTCGACGGCTATCTCAAGGGGTTTCGTGTGGGTGGCGGCGTGAGGCACTTCGACAGCACCTTCGCCTACACCCCGGCATCGCTGTACGGCAAGCTGGATACCGGCGACGTGACCCTGGTGGACGCCCTGGTCGGCTACCAGCTAGACGAGCACTGGTCCGCAGAAGTGAATGCGAAGAACCTGCTGGACAAGGAATACGTCGCCGGCTGCAACAACGCCGGGCGTTGCTACTGGGGCGAAGAGCGCTCGCTGCTGGGGAGCGTGACCTTCCGCTGGTAGTTCTGGCAGCATGAATGAAAAAGCCCCGCATCGGCGGGGCTTTTTCCTTGGCGCGGAGACCTCAGTACTTGCTTTTCAGCCCGTACGTCTCGTCCAGGGTGCCCGGACCGTCGCCGGTCTTGGGCGCATAGTCGCGCGGCGCTTCGTTGTTCGCCGGCGGGGTCAGGCGCTCGCGGCGCTCGGGGTATTCGTCGGCGTGCAGGGCGGCCAGCAGGCGCTGTTTGGTCTGTTCGTCCAGGGCCAGGCGCTCGGCGCCCTCGGACAGGTGCTCCTGCACATCCTGATAGCTCTGGGTGAGCTTCTTCATCAGGCTGGCGGAGGTGCTGAAGTGGGTCACCACTTCGCGCTGGTAGCTATCGAAACGATCCTGCATGTCGTCCACCTGACGCTGCAGCTTGTTGGGCGCGGCGTTGGGCAGCAGGCGGGCGATCAGAAAGCCGATGCCGACCCCGACGATCAGGGCGAGTAGCGGCAGCAACCAGGTGGTGAGGGACTGTTCCACGCGAATCCTTCCTCTATAGACGGCTTTGCTTTACGTTAGCGGCTTGCACCTGTGCTTGTATACCGTGGCGAATGCTTCGCCGCCTGCGCAGGTATTGAGCTAGACGAGACGACCCGCCACGGGGTCACGGAGCTGTTGTTTGACCACCCGCGAAATCCCCCTGTTCCTCGATGGCCCCGAGGGCCAACTGGAAGCCCTGCACCTCGCCACGCCTGATGCCAAGGGCGTCGCGCTGATCTGTCATCCGCACCCGCTGTTCGCCGGCACCCTGCAGAACAAGGTGGTCGCCACCCTGCAACGCGCCGCACGGGATGCAGGATACGCCACCCTGCGTTTCAATTTTCGTGGCGTGGGTCAGAGCGCCGGCAGTTACGCCGAAGGCCGCGGTGAAATCGACGACGTGCTGGCCGTCGCGCACTGGCTGGCCGGGCAGCATCCGGGCCTGCCGCTGACGCTGATGGGCTTCTCCTTCGGCTCCTGCGTGGCCGGCAATGCTGCCGGGCGCCTGGAAGAGCAGGGCGCAGAACTCGCACAGCTGTTCATGCTGGCGCCGCCGGTGGAGCGCTTCGATGTCGACCTGCCCGAGCGCTGCCCGCTGACGGTGATCCAGCCCGAAGCCGACGAAGTAGTCACGCCCGAGCGTGTGTACGCCTGGAGTGCGGAGCTCACCAAGCCCCACGAACTGATCCGCATCCCCGAGTGCAGCCATTTCTTCCACGGCAAGCTGATCGAGCTCAAGGACCTGATACAGGCCCGGCTCGCCTAGGCCGCCAAGCCGCGTTACCATCCGGCCCGCCATTTCATTTGTGTTGATTCCTGGATTCCCATGACGACCCGTATCCTGACCGGCATCACCACCACCGGTACTCCGCACCTGGGCAACTACGCCGGCGCCATCCGCCCTGCCATCGTCGCCAGCCGCGATCCGCAGGCAGATTCCTTCTACTTCCTGGCCGACTACCACGCGCTGATCAAGTGCGATGACCCGGCGCGCATCCAGCGTTCGCGTCTGGAAATCGCCGCCACCTGGCTGGCCTGCGGCCTGGATGCTGACAAGGCGACCTTCTATCGCCAGTCCGATATTCCCGAAATCCCCGAACTGACCTGGCTGCTCACCTGCGTCAGCGCCAAGGGCCTGCTCAACCGCGCCCACGCCTACAAGGCCTCGGTGGACAAGAACGTCGAGGCCGGCGAAGACCCGGACGCCGGCGTCACCATGGGCCTGTACAGCTATCCGGTGCTGATGGCCGCGGACATCCTGATGTTCAACGCGCACAAGGTGCCGGTCGGCCGCGACCAGATCCAGCACGTGGAAATGGCCCGCGACATCGGCCAGCGCTTCAACCACCTGTTCGGCAACGGCAAGGAACTGTTCACCCTGCCTGAAGTGGTGATCGAGGAAGACGTGGCGACCTTGCCGGGCCTGGACGGTCGCAAGATGTCCAAGAGCTACGACAACACCATCCCGCTGTTCGGCAGCGCCAAGCAGCTCAAGGACGCCGTGGCGCGCATCGTCACCGACTCCCGCGCGCCGGGCGAGCCGAAGGACCCGGACAACTCCCACCTGTTCACCCTGTACCAGGCGTTCTCCACCCACGAGCAACAGGCCGCGTTTCGCGCCGAACTGCTCGGCGGCCTGGCCTGGGGCGAGGCCAAACAGCGCCTGTTCGAGCTGCTCGACAACGAGCTGGGCGAGGCCCGCGAGCGCTATCACGCGCTGATCACCCGCCCGGCCGACCTGGAAGATATTCTCCTGGCCGGCGCCGCCAAGGCCCGCCGCATTGCGACGCCGTTCCTCGGCGAGTTGCGCGAGTCGGTCGGCTTGCGTTCGTTCCGCGAGCAGGTGCAGGTGGCGACCGAGGGCAAGAAGAAAGCTGCCAAGGCGGCGCGCTTCGTCAGCTTCCGCGAGGACGACGGCTTCCGCTTCCGCCTGCTGGATGCCGCGGGTGAGCAACTGCTGCTGTCCATCGCCTTCACCGATGGCAAGGCCGCCGGCCAGGTGACCAAGCGCCTGCAGTCCGAGGAACTGGACCTGCACGCCGAACTGAACGCCTTCAGCGTGCGCCTGGATGGCGAAGCCGTGGCGTATAGCCCGGAGTTCTCCACCGACGCGGAGCGCGACACCGCCATGCAGCGTCTGCGCGAGGCTCTCGCTCCGCAGGAGTGAGGCGCAGCAGGCCGGTCCGACTACCGGCCAATTGCCAAGAAACGGGGGCGCCGCTAAAGTGTGCGCCCCCGTTTTCGTTGCCTTGCTACCGATCATGACGCCTCTTCAGCGCTACCAGGAAGACCTCAAACGCCCCGATTTCTTCCACGACGCCGCGCAAGCGAACGCCGTGAAGCACCTGCAACGCCTCTACGACGACCTGGTCGCCGCCGACAAGGGCAAGTCCGGGCTGTTCGGCAAACTGCTGGGCAAGAAGTCCCAGGAGCCGGTGAAGGGCCTGTATTTCTGGGGCGGCGTCGGCCGCGGCAAGACCTACCTGGTGGACACCTTCTTCGAAGCGCTGCCCTTCAAGCAGAAGATGCGCACGCACTTCCACCGCTTCATGAAGCGCGTCCACGAGGAAATGAAAACCCTCAAGGGCGAGAAGAACCCGCTGACCATCATCGGCAAGCGATTCGCCGACGAGGCCCGGGTGATCTGCTTCGACGAATTCTTCGTCTCCGATATCACCGACGCGATGATCCTCGCGACCCTGCTGGAAGAGCTGTTCAAGAACGGCGTCAGCCTGGTGGCGACCTCCAACATCGTGCCGGATGGCCTCTACAAGGACGGCCTGCAGCGCGCCCGCTTCCTGCCGGCCATCGCGTTGGTCAAGAAGTACACCGAAGTGGTCAACGTCGACAGCGGCGTGGACTACCGCCTGCGCGCCCTGGAACAGGCCGAGCTGTATCACTGGCCGCTGTCCGAACAGGCCGACCAGGCCATGACCCGCGACTTCAAGGCGCTGACCCCGGAGTGCGCTGCAGCGACCCGCGATGACGCGCTGATGATCGAGAACCGCGAAATCCGCGCGCGCATCACCTGCGATGACGTGGCCTGGTTCGAGTTCCGCGAGCTGTGCGATGGCCCGCGCAGCCAGAACGACTACATCGAGCTGGCGAAGATCTTCCACGCGATCCTGATTTCCAACGTCGAGCAGATGGGCGTGGCCAAGGACGACATGGCGCGCCGCTTCATCAACCTGGTGGACGAGTTCTACGACCGCAACGTCAAGCTGATCCTCTCCGCCGAGGTGGAGCTCAAGGACCTGTACACCGGTGGCCGGCTGGAGTTCGAGTTCCAGCGCACCCTGAGCCGCCTGCTGGAAATGCAGTCCCACGAGTACCTGAGTCGCCCGCACCGTCCCTGATGGTTCGGCAAATGAAAAAGGCTGCCTTCGGGCAGCCTTTTCGTTTGAGCACTTCGCAATAGCGAGCTTGCTCGCGAAAATTCCACCGGCCCGCTCGGGAGTTGGACGGTTCGCGAGCAGGCCGGCTTCTACAAAACCAGTCAGCGCTGGGCCATCTCCTGCTGCGCTTTCTTCAGTAGTTGCTGGGCGTGGGCGACTTCCAGCGCCTCCATGGCATTGATCGGCTTGATTGCCACCGCTTTCTTCAGCTGCTCCAGCGCCTTCTCCTGTTCATCTTCGCCGTACACATAACCCAGCGCGTTGGCGTACTCGTAGTGACCGATAGGCAGGTCGTCGGCGGCGCGGAAGGAGCGGGCGAAGTACTGCTCCATTTTGTCCGCGCTGACGCCGTAGGTCATCTTGCCCACCAGCTTGCCGACCTTGCGGATCACGCCGGCTTCGTAGCCACCGTAGAGTGCCAGGGCGAACGGCTGGTTCGGCTGCTTCGCCAGCAAGGCGTCCAGTTCCTTGGGAATCTCGCTGGTGTAGCCGCGCTTGAGCACCACCGGCACCGGCAGGTCCTCTGCCAGGCGAGCCTTGGCGTAGGCGCGGCCGAACTGGGCGATGGGGTCGGCGTTGAGCAGCGGGCCGGCTTCGTCGGTGTAGCTGATCACTTCTTCCAGCAGGCGTTGCTTATCGTCCTGGTTCGGTGCAAGGAACATGGCGTAGAGCACCTGGGCGAACATCCCCGGCACCTGGCCGCCGACACCCAATGCCAGGCCGTCCTTCTTGGCCTGGGCGAAGTCGCCGCGGAACACCTTGCGCCACACGTCCTGCAGCTTCTCGGCGTAGACCTGTGCTTCTTCCGGCTTGCCGCTGAAACCGGTGCCGGCGGCGACAGTCTTCTCCAGGGCTTCGGGATGCCGGGTGGCCATGGTCACTACCCAGTCCGCGTCCGGGAACGGGTAGTTGGCGCCGAAGCCTCGGGTCAGTCGCGGCCAAGCCTCGCGCAGCTTGTCGCCGCTGTAGTCGAAGGCCTTCTGGTCGTAGGGGAAGGGTTTCCAGGTGTCGTCCGCCACAGCGTTGAGGCTGAATACGGTCAGGAGGGCAAGCAGAAAGCGGCGCATGGCGATATCCCGTGAAGTTCTTGTTGTCGGAAGCTGCCCCGATCATAGGGCCGCCCCCGAGTCCGTGAACCCATCCTAGGGATGGCCTGTTTCAGCCTTCCTTCTGCTCGTACTGGCGCCGGTAATGATTCGGCGACAGCCCGGTGTGCTGGCGGAAAAGCCGAGCGAAAAAGCTGGCGTCGTCGTAGCCGACCTCGTAACTGATGGTCTTGATGCTCTTGCGGGTCGTGGACAGCAGGTTGCGCGCGGTCTCGATACGCAGACGCTGCAGGTAGTGCAGTGGCTTGTCGCCGGTCGCCGCCTGGAAGCGCCGCATGAAGTTGCGGATGCTCATGCCGTGCTCGCGGGCCACATCCTCGAAGCGGAACTTGTCGGAGAAGTGCTCCTCCAGCCAGTGCTGGATCTGCAGGATCGCCGGGTCGTGGTGCAGTTTCTGTCCGCCGAAGCCCAGGCGCCCTGGCGTGTAGTTGCGCTGCACCTCGTAGAGGATGTCGCGGGCCACGCCCTGGGCGACGGTGGCGCCGCAGAAGCGTTCAATCAGGTAGATGTACAGGTCGCGCACCGACGTCAGGCCACCAGCGCTGTAGATGTTGTCAGCGTCGGCGATGTGCTTGTCCTGGTTGAGCAGTACCTTGGGGTAGCGCTCGGCGAACTCGCGGAAGAAGCGCCAGTAGGTGGTGGCTTCCTTGCCGTCCAGCAGGCCCGCCTCGGCGAGCCAGAACACCCCCGAGACCTCACCGCAGAGCACGCAGCCGGCGGCGTGACGCTCGCGCAGCCAGGCCGTTACCTGTGGGTAGAGGGTCAGCAGTTCGTCGAAGTCGCCCCAGAAGGCGGGGAGGATGATCAGTTCCGGCTCGTCCAGGGCGCCGTGCACCGGTAGCAGGTCGCCGCTGAAGCTCATTACCGGCTGGCCGTCGGGGCTGACGATGCGGGTCTCGAAGCTGGGCTGCAGGCCGAGGCCCTGTTGGCGGCCGTGGCGCAGGGCGGCCATGTGGAAGAAGTCCTTGGCCTGCATCAGGGTGGAGCCGAAGACGCCATGGGTGGCGAGGATGCTGACGCGGCGCAGCACCTGGGAAACTGAATTGGGCATCGATTCTTGTACTTCTTATGGATGTCTTTGCATGACGCTAAAGCGGTCATGATGCGGCTGGATCGTCTTATTTTTTGGCGAAAGTGTCCAGTGCAGAGCGGTTCGGGCTGGCCTACAGTCGGCCTTCCAATAATTCCTACAACCGATTCGCAGGTGCACCGCATGATTCCCAGAACCCTGTTCAGTTCCGATCACGAACTGTTCCGCGACAGCGTCCGCAAGTTCCTCGAACAGGAGGCGGTGCCCTTTCACGCCCAGTGGGAAAAGGACGGCCATATCGACCGTCAACTGTGGAACAAGGCCGGGGAGGCCGGAATGCTCTGCTCGCACCTGCCCGAGGCGTATGGCGGCATGGCGGCGGACTTCCTCTACAGCGCGGTGGTGATCGAGGAGATCGGCCGTCTCGGGCTGACCGGCATTGGCTTCTCGTTGCACTCGGACATTGTCGCTCCGTACATTCTTCATTACGGCAGCGAGGAATTGAAGCAGCGCTACCTGCCCAAGCTGATCTCCGGCGAGATGGTCTCTGCGATCGCCATGACCGAGCCGGGTGCCGGCTCCGACCTGCAGGGCGTGAAGACCACCGCTGTACTGGACGGCGACGAGTACGTGATCAATGGGTCGAAGACCTTCATCACCAACGGCTGGCTGGCCGATCTGGTGATCGTGGTCGCCAAGACCGATCCGAAGGCCGGCGCCAAGGGCACCAGCCTGTTCCTGGTGGAAGCCGGCACACCGGGCTTCAGCAAGGGCAAGCGCCTGGAAAAGGTGGGCATGAAGGCTCAGGACACCTCCGAGCTGTTCTTCCAGGACGTGCGTATCCCCAAGGAGAACCTGCTGGGCAAGGAAGGACAGGGCTTCATCTACCTGATGCAGGAGCTACCCCAGGAACGCCTGACGGTCGCCCTCGGCGCCCTGGCATCGGCCGAGGCAGCGTTGAAGTGGACGCTGGAATACACCCGCGAGCGCAAGGCTTTCGGCAAGTCCGTGGCGGACTTCCAGAACACCCGTTTCAAGCTGGCCGAGATCGCCACCGAGGTGCAGGTGGGGCGTGTCTTCGTCGATCGCTGCCTGGAGCAGCACCTGGAAGGCAAGCTGGATGTGCCGACAGCGGCCATGGCCAAATACTGGACCACCGACCTGCAGTGCAAGGTGCTCGATGAATGCGTACAGCTACATGGCGGTTATGGCTACATGTGGGAATACCCGATCGCCCGCGCCTGGGCGGATGCGCGCGTGCAGCGCATCTATGCGGGCACCAACGAGATCATGAAGGAAATCATCGCTCGCGCGCTGTAAGCGGCAGCGGCAAGAGAAAAGCCCGGCGATTGCCGGGCTTTTTTCTTTGCGCGCGGTCAGGGTGCCGGGTTCGGCTGATCCTTGTGGATCGCCTCGATGCTGGCCAGTATCTCGTCGGAGAGCTTGAGGTCGAAGCTGCCGAGGTTGGCCTCCAGTTGCTCCAGGTTGGTCGCGCCAATGATGTTGCTGGTCACGAACGGTCGGCTGGTGACGAAGGCCAGGGCCATCTGTGCCGGGTCCAGGCCATGCTCGCGGGCCAGGGTTACATAGCGGTCGCAGGCGCTGGCGGTCTGCGGATTGGTATAGCGGGTGAAGCGGCTGAACAGGGTGATCCGCGCATTGGCCGGGCGCGCGCCGCCGAAGTACTTGCCCGAGAGCATGCCGAAGGCCAGGGGCGAGTACGCCAGCAGTCCGATCTGCTCGCGGATGGCGATTTCCGCCAGGCCCACCTCGAAGCTGCGGTTGAGCAGGTTGTAGGGGTTCTGGATCGACACTGCGCGTGGCCAGCCTCGCTCCTGGGCGATCTGCAGGAAGCGCATGGTGCCCCAGGGCGTTTCGTTGGACAGGCCGATATGGCGGATCTTGCCGGCGCGGACCTGCTCGTCGAGTGCTTCCAGGGTGTCTTCCAGCGCGGTGAAGCTCTCTTCCTTGTGCTGGTAGCCCAGTTGGCCGAAGAAATTGGTGCTGCGCTCGGGCCAGTGCAGTTGGTAGAGGTCGATCCAGTCGGTCTGCAGGCGCTTGAGGCTGCCATCCAGTGCCGCCACGATGTTCTTGCGATCGAGTTTTGGCTGGCCGTCCCGGATGTGGCTGATGGAGTTGCCGGGGCCGGCAACCTTGCTGGCCAGTACCCAATCGGTGCGATCGCCGCGCTGGGCGAACCAGTTGCCGATGATCTGCTCGGTGCGGGTGTAGGTTTCCGCACGTGGCGGGACGGGGTACATCTCGGCGGTATCGATGAAATTCAGACCGGCGGCCTTGGCCCGCTCGATCTGGGCGAAAGCCTCGTCCTGCGTGTTCTGCTCGCCCCAGGTCATGGTTCCCAGGCAGAGGGCGCTGACTTTCAATTCGGTGCGGCCGAGCGGGCGGTACTCCATGCGGGTCTCCTCATGAAAACAAGTGCGTCATACAGTTGAAAATTCTGCCGGAATCTGCATAATTCCGCAGCCTTTCATCGGTGGGGGATGCCAAAGCCTGCCGATTGATACATCTAGTCGTTACGGACGCACACCGACCCGAGCCCCAATTCGTGTCTGTCTTCGGCTGTCCTTGACTTGTCAAGGCAACCACTGTCCAGTAAGATTCGCCGTCTTATTTTCAGGCGGCCCCTGAGGCTATAACGAATGAAAACTTATACCGCGAAACCAGAAACTGTTAAGCGCGACTGGTTCGTCGTCGACGCTGCTGGCCTGACCCTGGGTCGTCTGGCTACCGAGATTGCTACCCGCCTGCGCGGCAAGCACAAGCCGGAATACACCCCGCACGTTGACACCGGCGACTACATCGTCGTGATCAACGCCGAGCAGGTTCGTGTCACTGGCGCCAAAGCTACCGACAAGATGTACTACCATCACTCGGGCTTCCCGGGCGGTATCAAGTCGATCAACTTCGAGAAGCTGATCGCCAAGGCTCCTGAGCGTGTTATCGAGACTGCCGTCAAAGGCATGCTGCCGAAGAACCCGCTGGGCCGCGACATGTACCGCAAGCTGAAAGTGTACAAGGGTGCCAACCACCCGCACACCGCTCAGCAGCCTCAAGAACTGAAGATTTAACGGGATAGCTCATTATGTCGGCGACTCAAAATTACGGCACTGGCCGTCGTAAGACCGCTACCGCTCGCGTCTTCCTGCGTCCGGGCACTGGCAAGATCTCCATCAACAACCGCTCCATCGAGCAGTTCTTCGGTCGTGAGACCGCTCGCATGGTTGTTCGTCAGCCGCTCGAGCTGACCGAGAACACCGAGAAGTTCGATATCTACGTGACCGTCGTTGGCGGTGGCGTAAGCGGTCAAGCTGGTGCAATCCGCCACGGTATCACCCGCGCACTGATCGAGTACGACGAGACCCTGCGCAGTCCGCTGCGTAAAGCCGGCTACGTCACTCGCGATGCCCGCGAAGTTGAACGTAAGAAAGTCGGTCTGCGTAAAGCGCGTAAGCGTCCGCAGTACTCCAAGCGTTAATACGACGCTTCGAAAAAAACGCCCAGATCCTTTGGACTGGGCGTTTTTTTATGTCTTCAATAAGTTCGTGCGGCAAGGTGTCGCATCCGCGCAGGCCGCGTCGTTCAAGGGTTTCAGGGGTTGTGTGACAGGCTATTACCTTGTCATCACAAGGGCTTTTCTTTACCATTTGGCGAATTTTTTGCGCGGCTCGAATTTTTACTTAAAAGCCTGATTTGAACAGGCTTGAAGCTGATGGGAGACGACTGAATGAGTAATGACGGCGTGAATGCAGGCCGGCGTCGCTTCCTTGTCGCGGCCACTTCGGTGGTAGGTGCGGCAGGAGCGGTCGGAGCTGCGGTCCCGTTCGTGGGGTCATGGTTCCCCAGTGCCAAGGCGAAGGCCGCTGGCGCGCCGGTTAAGGTCAACGTAGGGAAGATCGAGCCGGGCCAGCAAGTCGTGGCCGAATGGCGCGGCAAGCCGGTGTTCCTGGTGCACCGCACCAAGGAAATGCTGGACGCGCTGCCGACGCTCGAAGGGCAACTGGCCGACCCCGAGTCGAAGGCTTCGGAGCAGCCCGCTTACGTCGATCCCAAGGTTCGCTCGATCAAGCCTGAGCTGGCGGTGATCGTCGGTATCTGCACCCACTTGGGCTGCTCGCCGACTTTCCGCCCGGAAGTCGCCCCTGCTGACCTCGGTCCGGACTGGAAGGGTGGCTATTTCTGCCCCTGCCACGGCTCCCATTACGACCTCGCCGGCCGCGTTTACAAGGGGCAGCCTGCGCCTCTGAACCTGCCGATTCCGCCCTATACGCTGGATGGTGATGAGTTGACCATCGGTGTGGACCAGGAGAAAGCCTGATGAACAAGTTCATGGCTTGGGTCGATGCCCGCTTCCCCGCGACCAAGATGTGGGAAGACCATCTGAGCAAGTACTACGCCCCGAAGAACTTTAACTTCTGGTACTTCTTCGGCTCCCTCGCACTGTTGGTCCTGGTTAACCAGATCCTCACCGGTATCTGGTTGACCATGAGCTTCACCCCGTCGGCGGAAGAGGCTTTCGCCTCCGTCGAGTACATCATGCGAGATGTGGATTACGGCTGGATTATCCGCTACATGCACTCTACCGGTGCATCGGCGTTCTTCGTGGTCGTCTACCTGCACATGTTCCGTGGCCTGCTGTACGGCTCCTACCAGAAACCGCGCGAACTGGTGTGGATCTTCGGCATGCTGATCTACCTCGCCCTGATGGCCGAGGCCTTCATGGGCTATCTGCTGCCCTGGGGCCAGATGTCCTACTGGGGTGCCCAGGTGATCATCTCGCTGTTCGGCGCCATTCCAGTGGTCGGCGAAGACCTGGCCCAGTGGATCCGCGGTGACTTCCTGATCTCCGGCATCACCCTGAACCGCTTCTTCGCCCTGCACGTGATCGCTCTGCCGATCGTCCTGCTCGGCCTGGTCGTGCTGCACATCCTGGCGCTGCACGAAGTCGGCTCGAACAACCCGGACGGCGTGGACATCAAGAAGAAGAAGGACGAGAACGGTATCCCGCTGGATGGCATCCCGTTCCACCCGTACTACACCGTGAAGGACATTGTCGGTGTCGTGGTCTTCCTCTTTGTCTTCTGCACCGTGATCTTCTTCTTCCCGGAAATGGGTGGTTTCTTCCTCGAGAAGCCCAACTTCGAGATGGCGAACCAGTTCAAGACCCCGCCGCACATTGCTCCGGTGTGGTACTTCACGCCCTTCTACGCCATTCTGCGTGCCGTTCCGGACAAGCTGATGGGCGTTGTCGCCATGGGCGCCTCCATCGCTGTGCTGTTCGTGCTGCCGTGGCTGGATCGTAGCCCGGTGCGCTCGATCCGCTACAAGGGTTGGCTGAGCAAGATCTGGCTGGTGATCTTCGCGGTGTCCTTCGTCGTTCTCGGCTACTACGGCTCGCAAGCACCGTCGCCGCTGGGGACTACCCTGTCCCGCCTGTGCACCATTCTGTACTTCGCCTTCTTCATCCTGATGCCGTTCTACACCCGGATGGAGAAAACCAAACCGGTTCCGGAAAGGGTGACTGGCTGATGAAAAAGCAATTCGCAGCATTGATTCTGGCTTTCCTGCCGGTATTCGGATTTGCCGCCACTGAGGCCGGTCCTGAGTTGGATCGCGTCGATATCGACCTGACTGACAAGGCCGCCATGCAGGACGGCGCGCGTACCTTCGCCAACTACTGCATGGGCTGCCACAGCGCCAAGTTCCAGCGTTATGAGCGTGTTGGTCGTGATCTGGGTATTCCGGAAGAGCTGATGATGAGCCACCTGGTGTTCACCGGTGCGAAGATCGGTGACCACATGGACATCGGCATGAAGCCTGCTGACGCCAAGGTATGGTTCGGTGCTGCTCCGCCGGACCTGACCTTGGTAGCCCGCGTGCGTGGCGCCGACTGGCTGTACACCTACCTGCGCTCGTTCTACGAAGATCCCAAGCGTCCTTGGGGGGTGAACAACACCATCTTCCCGAACGTCGGCATGCCGAACGTGCTGGTGAGCCTGCAGGGCCGCCAGGTCGTCGGTTGCAAGCAGGTTCAGGTCGTCGAGGATGGCAAGAAGCAGTACGATCCTCTGACCGGTACCCCGCTGACCCACGAGGCCTGCGACCAACTGACCGTCGTTCCGAAGACCGGTCAGCTGACCGAGGCTCAGTTCGACGAGAAGGTGAAGAATCTGGTGACCTTCCTGGCTTATTCGGCTGACCCGAACAAGCTGGACTCCCACCGCATCGGCACCTACGTCCTGCTGTTCCTGGCCTTCTTCTTCGTGTTCGCCTACCTGCTCAAGCGCGAATACTGGAAGGACGTGCACTAAGCACCACCCGTCGTAGTAACAAGCGCGCGCCCTACGGGGCGCGCGTGCGTTTTTCTACCTCCCACAAGAAAGTCCTGCGAGGAGGCGCGCGGCATGGCCGCTATCAACAAGCTCACCTGCTTCTCCGATCCCGCCTGCCACTACAGCCATCGCGTACGCCTGGTGCTGGCTGAGAAGAGCGTCGTTGCCGACATCATCGACGTCCCTGCCGGCAATATCCCGGCCAAACTCGCTGAAGTGAACCCCTACGGCAGCTTGCCGACCCTGGTGGATCGCGATCTCGCGCTCTACGAGTCGACGGTGGTCATGGAGTACCTCGATGAGCGTTATCCGCACCCGCCGCTGCTTCCGGTCTACCCGGTGGCCCGCGCGAACAGCCGTCTGCTGATGCATCGCATCCAGCGCGACTGGTGCAGTCTGGTGGATAGAATCCTCGATACCCGCCGCAAGGACACCGAACGCGCCTTGGCGCGCAAGGAATTGCGTGAGAGCCTGACGGGTGTATCGGCGCTGTTCGCCGACAAGCAGTTCTTCCTCAGCGACGAGCTGAGCCTGGTGGATTGCTGCCTGCTGCCGATCCTCTGGCGACTGCCGATCCTGGGCATCGAGCTGCCGCGGCCGGCAAAGCCCCTGCTGGATTACATGGAGCGACAGTTTGCACGGGAAACTTTCCGTGCCAGCCTGTCCTCTATCGAACGTGATATGCGCTAAGGAGCCCGATGATGAACTCCAGTCGTCCCTACCTCGTGCGAGCCCTCTATGAGTGGATCGTCGATAACGGCTGCACGCCGCATATCCTGGTGAATTCCGAGTATCCCGGCGTGCGGGTGCCGCCGGGTTATGCCAGCGACGGGCAGATCGTGCTCAACGTCTCCCCGACCGCTGTGCGCCACCTGCAGATGGACAACGAGGCGGTCAGCTTCGAGGGTCGCTTCGGTGGTGTTGCCCAGGGTCTGTACATACCGTCTCAGGCTGTAATGGCCATCTATGCGCGGGAGAACGGCCAAGGCATGGTGTTCGATCTGGAGCCGCCGGTGCCCACCGATGACGAGGAGCTGCCGGATGACGGCCCGTCCGACGAGCCGCCACGCCCCAGTGGCCGCCCGAGTCTCAAGGTGGTGAAGTAATAAAAAAAGGCGACCCGAGGGTCGCCTTTTTCATGCCTGCAATAAATGGCCCGGTCAGTCGATGTACTCGAACAGGCGGACGATCTTCTGCACGCCGTCCACGCCCTGGACCACCTGGGTGGCCAGGTCGCCTTCCTTGCGGGTCACCAGGCCGAGCATATAGACGATGCCGTTCTCGGTCAGCACCTTGATGCGGGTGGACGGCACGTTTGCGTCAGCGAGCATCTGGCTCTTGATCTTGGTGGTCAGCCAGGTGTCGTTGCTGCGCGCGGCCAGGGAAGAGGGCTGCAGGATCTGCAGCTCGTTGTGCACGGTCTTGACCTTCTGCACTTCCTTGGCGGCCTGCTCGGCCTTGTTCTTCAGGTCGGCTCGCGGAGTCTGGCCGGCGAGCAGTACCACGCCGTTATAGCTGATCACCACGATGTGGGAATTGCGGTCGAGGTCCGGATCGGCCTTGGCGACGTTCACCGCCACCTTGGTTTCGATCAGTGAGTCGTCGATCTTGCTGCCCAGGGTACGGGTACCCTTGTCATCGTCGATCGGCTTGTCGCGGGTGGCGCTGACGAAGCTGCTGCAGCCACCCAGTGCCATGGTCACGGCCAGTGCGGCTGCGATCAGAGGGGTGCGGGTCATTCTTCACTCCCGAACAGTTGACGGTCGATAAGGTCGCAGAGGCAATGGATGACCAGCAGGTGGACTTCCTGGATGCGTGCGGTGACCTTGGCCGGAACGCGGATCTCCACGTCTTCGGGCAGCAGCAATGATGCCATGTTGCCGCCGTCGCGGCCGGTCAGAGCTACGACAACCATTTCGCGATCATGTGCGGCCTGGATCGCCTGAATGACGTTGGCCGAGTTGCCGCTGGTGGAAATCGCCAGCAGCACGTCGCCCGGTTGGCCCAGGGCACGGATCTGCTTGGAGAAGACTTCGTTGTAGCTGTAGTCGTTGGCGATCGAGGTGATGGTCGAGCTGTCGGTGGTCAGGGCGACCGCCGGCAGGCTCGGGCGTTCGCGCTCGAAGCGGTTCAGCAGTTCGGAGGAGAAGTGCTGGGCGTCGCCAGCGGAGCCGCCATTGCCGCAGGAGAGAATCTTGCCCTCGTTCAGCAGGGCATTGACCATGACCATGCTGGCCTGCTCGATATGCGGGATGAGCACCTCGGTAGCCTGTTGCTTGGTCTCGATGCTGGCATGGAAGAGCTGGCGGATACGGGATTGCATGTCCATCAGGTGTGACCTTTCGTCGGGCGTCTGATCAGGTGTCAAAAGCGTTGGGAATCCAGTTCAAGTGCCCTGCGGAGCTGGGGGTGCGAATGTCGATGGCGACGATGTCGAACCGGCAGGGGTGGCTGCTCCAGCGGGCGTTCTGTTGCAGGAAGAGTTCAGCGGAAATGGCCAGGCGTTGACGCTTGCGCATGTCCACGCTCTCCAGTGCTCCTCCCCAGGCAGAATGCCGGCGGGAGCGAACTTCGACGAATACTACTGTATCGCCGTCCAGCATGACCAGATCGAGCTCGCCTCGGCGGCACGTCCAGTTCTGAGCCAGGAGGCTCAATCCATGCTGTTGCAGGTGGGCCAGGGCGGCGGCTTCGGCTCGCTGCCCGGCCTTCTGGGTAGGGCTGTTGCCGATCAAATACCGCTGTTCTCCAGCGGCTGGACCTGGCCGTTCTTGAACTCTGCCCAGGGCAGGCGGCGCTCTACGCGCTGGCTGGCGCTGACGCTCAGGGTGCCGGTCAGGCCATCTAGCTGCATGCTTGGCACCGCCTTGAGCTCCGGCAGGCGCGGGGCCAGTTGGTAGGCGTCGGCGCCCATGGCGTACAGGCGGCCGAGGCTGCCGTTGGCGGCCGGCCACTGCGCTGCGACCTGCTGGCGCAGGGCGTTGTTGGGGTTCAGTAGCCAGGGGGTTTCGCAGAAGCGAATGCCGTTCAGGTCCTGGTCCTGCGCCGGATTGTTTACGCCGGTGTACAGGTTGGAGGTGGCGTAGACCGGCAGGTCGCCAGCGTACTGGAAGGCCAGCGTCGGTTTGATCTGACGGGCCTGCTGCGGGGTGGCGGCGAGGAAGATGAAGTCGATGTCCTGGCGGCGCGACGGCTGGGTGTCGACGCTACTGTCAAGCACGCCCTGCAGGCGCTTGGCGCGGCCTTCGCTCTGGCGCAGTTGTAGCAGGTCGGCGATCTGGCGCGCCAGCTCGACCGGCTGGTCGACGTGTTCGGCGGCGATCAGGGTGCCGCCGGCGGCCTGCCAGTTGCGGCTGAACGAGGCGAGTACACGGTCGCCCCATTCGCCGCGCGGCACCAGGGCCACGGCGCGGCGCATGCCGTCGTTCCAGGCGCGGTTGGCGACTTCGCGGGCTTCGTCCTCGGCGGACAGGCCGAACTGGAACAACTGGGCAGGGCCTTCCTGATTGCCATCGGCGTAGTTCAGGGCCAGGGTGGTGATGGGCAGTTGCGGTTGACTGCTCATCTGCTTGACCAGGTTCTTCTCCAACGGCCCAACGACCAGTTGCACGCCGTCGGCCTGGGCCTGGCGGTAGAACTCATCCAGCGAGCGTACCTGGGTGCTGTCGTAGAGCTTGATATCCGGCTGCTGGCCGCCGTTGTGCTGGGCCTGGTAGTGGGCGGCGAGGAAGCCGTCCTGCAGGGCGCGGGCGACGGAGGCCAGCTGGCCTTGCTGGGGCAGCAGCAGGCCGATCTTGTTCAGCGGCTGGGCAGCCAGGGATTTCAGCTTGGTCAGCGCGTCGGGCAATTGCTTGGCGGCCGGGTGGTCGGGGTTCTGCGCGACCCAGTTGTCGATGTTCGACTGCTGTTCTTTGAGGGTTGACGAGGATTTGGTGATGCGCGCCAGTTCCAGCCAGCCGTTCAGGTCGCCTTCGTTGCTGCTGGCCTGCATCTGCTCGAGTGGGAGGCTGGAAACCAGTTTCCAGATCTCCTCGTGGTTGGCCTTGCTCGCCTCTGCATTGAGCAGTGGGTCGATGAAGACGCGTTCGCGGGCGGCGCTCAGGGCCTGACCGTCGGCGGCCAGGGCGAGTGACTTGACCATGCCGGCGCGCGCCTGCAGGTCCACGGGCATTTCGCCCAGGCGCTGGAAGCTGGGATGGTCGAAAGCCTTCAGGGCGGCCTTGGTCTTGTTGCGCGCCAGTTCGAGCTGGGCACGCAGGGTGCTGGCGAAGACCTGCTGGGCGGGCTTCAGGCTTTCCAGCGGAATCTGGTCGAGGATCTGCGTCGAGCGGCCAAGATCTTTCTGCTTGTAGGCCTGATCGGCGGCGAAAAGGCGCAGGACTGCGGCTTCATCTGGCTTGGCGGTGGAGGCCTGCTGCAGCAGCTGTTCGATGCTGGCGTCCGGGGTGCGCGGCAGTTCGCCGAGAGTGGACGACGGGGAGGACGCACAGGCGGCGAGCATGCCGGCCAGGAACAGAGCGGATAGCGGACGCAGGCGAGCGATCATATCGGGCTTCTCGTGACGCATTCAAAGAACTGCCGATTGTACCGAAGCGGCAAGGGGGACGCGATGGCGGCTGGCGGAATCGGGATACAATGCGTCTTTTCCGACACTTCCGGTGAGGTTCTCCCGCGTGACCCTAGGCACTCTCTATGTGGTGGCCACTCCTATTGGCAACCTGGACGACATCAGCGCCCGGGCGCTGAAGGTGCTGGCCGACGTGGCCTTGATCGCGGCCGAAGACACCCGTCACTCCGTGCGTCTGCTGCAGCACTTCGGCATCCAGACGCCATTGGCGGCTTGTCACGAACACAACGAGCGAGAGCAGGGCGGCCGCTTCCTTACCAAGCTTCAGGCTGGCGAGGATGTCGCGCTGATCTCTGATGCGGGCACGCCGCTGATCTCTGATCCGGGCTATCACCTGGTGCGCCAGGCGCGCGCCGCGGGCATCCCGGTGGTGCCGGTGCCGGGAGCCTGCGCGCTGATTGCCGCACTTTCCGCGGCGGGCCTGCCGTCGGATCGCTTCGTCTTCGAAGGCTTCCTGCCGGCCAAGGCCGCCGGACGTCGTGGGCGCCTGGAGGCGCTGGTGGATGAGCCGCGTACCCTGATCTTCTACGAGGCGCCGCACCGCGTGCTGGAGTGCATCGAGGATATGGTGGCGATCTTCGGCGACGAACGGCCGGCGCTGCTGGCCCGTGAACTGACCAAGGCCTTCGAGACCCTCAAGGGGTTGCCGCTGGGGGAACTGCGTGAATTCGTGGCGTCGGACAGCAATCAGCAGCGGGGAGAGTGCGTGCTGCTGGTGGCCGGCAAGCCTGCGCCCGAGGGCGATGAAGCGGTCGATGCGCACACCCTGCGGGTGCTCGACCTGCTGCTGGCGGAGATGCCGATCAAGCGCGCGGCGGCGCTTGCCGCGGAGATCACCGGGGCGCGCAAGAACCAGCTTTATCAGATCGCGTTGGAGCGCCAGGGCAAGGCTTGAGCTTGTCCTGGGCGTTGACAGCCGCTAACCTTGCAGCCTGAGAGTCGATTGGACAGTCGCTGTTTCGTGGTGTTCCATCACGGGGTGGAGGAAAGTCCGGGCTCCACAGGGCAGAGTGCCAGGTAACGCCTGGGAGGCGTGAGCCTACGGAAAGTGCCACAGAAAATAACCGCCTAAGCGCGCAAGCGCCGGTAAGGGTGAAAAGGTGCGGTAAGAGCGCACCGCACGGCTGGCAACAGTTCGTGGCTAGGTAAACCCCACTCGGAGCAAGATCAAATAGGAACCCATTGGCGCGGCCCGCGTTGGGTTCGGGTAGATCGCTTGAGGCATGCAGTGATGTATGTCCCAGAGGAATGGCTGTCCTCGACAGAACCCGGCTTACAGATCGACTCTCACCACTTTTCCGCCACTTCTTCCCACATGACCATTTGTCGCTGACCGGAAGAAGTGTAGAACTTAAGAAATCACTTTAAGTATGAAAGCCCAGTGTTTTGAAAACACTGGGCTTTTCTCTTTTCTAGCGCGTCAAATTCCCTCCCAGAACCTCGTAAAAGCACGCTAAATCTCGGTCCTGTAAGGATTTTTCCCCTCAGGCTTACCTTGACGGTGGGGAGCGCGGATTTCTATAGTGTGCAGAAGTGGTATGAAGTGGGTAAAAGTGGGATCAACAGGCATGGATAGCCAACCACAGGGGAAGCGCTGACGTGTTTCGCGGAGCTAACGCCATCAGTCTCGACGCCAAAGGGCGCCTCGCGATGCCGAGTCGGTATCGTGACGAGCTCGTTTCGCGTTGCAATGGCCAGCTCATCGTCACTATCGATGCCGTCGACACCTGCCTCACCGTCTACCCCCTCCCTGAATGGGAACTCATCGAAGCCAAACTGCGCGAGCTGCCCTCGCTGCGTGAAGAAACGCGGCGTCTGCAGCGTTTGCTGATTGGTAATGCCGTTGACCTGGAGCTCGATAGCGCCGGGCGTTTTCTCGTTCCGCCGCGCCTGCGCGAGTACGCCGGCCTGGACAAGAAGGCGATGCTGGTCGGCCAGCTGAACAAGTTCCAGCTGTGGGACGAAGACAAGTGGAATGCGGTTGCCGAGGCCGACCTCGCAGCCATCAAAGAGCCCGGCGGCCTGCCGGATGAATTGCGCGACCTTATTCTGTGAGCCTGCCTGTGACCAGTACCTTCCAACACATCACCGTTCTACTCGAGGAGGCCGTCGAAGCGCTGGCCCCCCTGGAGGACGGCCGCTATGTGGACGGAACCTTCGGAAGGGGAGGGCACAGCCGGGCCTTGCTCGGGAAGCTCGGCCCGGGCGGTCAACTGCTCGGGTTCGACAAGGACCCGCAAGCCATCGCGACGGGAAAAACACTGGCGGCCGAAGACGGCCGCTTCGTCATTGTGCAAAGGTCCTTCGCCGAGATGGGCGAAGAGTTCTCCGCACGCGGCCTGCAGGGCAGCGTGAACGGCGTTCTGCTGGACCTGGGCGTGTCCTCGCCGCAGCTGGATGACCCGGAGCGTGGCTTCAGCTTCCTCAATGATGGCCCGCTGGACATGCGCATGAACCCGGATCAGGGCGTCAGCGCTGCGCAGTGGATCGCCACGGCCGCGGAAGACGAGATCGCCCGTGTATTCAAGGATTACGGTGAAGAGCGCTTCGCCAAGCGCATGGCTCGCGCCATCGTGCAGCGCCGTGCGGAAGCGCCGTTCGAGCGTACCGCCGACCTGGCGGCCGTCATCACCGAGGCCAACCCGGCCTGGGAAAAGGGCAAGAACCCGGCTACCCGTGCCTTCCAGGGACTGCGCATCTTCATCAACAACGAGCTGGGCGATCTGGAGCGTGGTCTCGAGGCCGCGCTGGAAGGTCTGGCTGTGGGCGGTCGTCTTGTGGTGATCAGCTTCCACTCGCTGGAAGATCGCATCGTCAAGCAGTTCATGCGCAAGCAGGTGAAAGGCGAAGCGGACAACCTGCCACGCAACCTGCCGATCCAGGTCAAGCCGTTCGATCCGCGCCTCAAGCTGATCGGCAAGCCTGTCTACGCCTCCGAGGCGGAGCTCAAGGCCAACCCGCGCTCGCGCAGCGCGGTCATGCGCATTGCGGAGAAGCTCAGATGAGCCGTCTCTTCTCCAAGCGCCTGCCCACCGGCAGCTTCTTCATGCTGCTGCTGTTCATCGGCGTGCTGCTGTCGGCCATCTCCGTTTCCTACAGCGCTTACTGGAATCGCCAGTTGCTCAACTCGCTGTACACCGAGCTCAACGTGCGCGACAAGGCGCAGGCCGAGTACGGTCGGCTGATCCTCGAGCAGAGCACCTGGACGGCCCATAGCCGTATCGAAGGCCTGGCGACCGACCAGTTGAAGATGCGCGTGCCCGATCCGACCGAAATCATCATGGTGGCACCATGAGAGACCTGGCCGGCGCTCGCTACCCCTGGCGCTTCCGCGTCGTCATCGCCCTGCTGCTGGCGATGGTCGCGGCGATTGCCTGGCGGATCGTCGACCTGCACGTGATCGACCATGACTTCCTCAAGGGGCAGGGCGATGCGCGCAGCGTGCGTCACATCACCATCCCCGCGCACCGCGGCCTGATCACCGATCGCAATGGTGAGCCGCTGGCCGTCAGTACGCCGGTCGCCACCCTCTGGGCCAACCCCAAGGAACTGGTGCTCGAGCGCGAGAAGTGGGATTTCCTCGCCGACGCGCTTGGCCAGCCCAAGGCCGCGCTGTCCGAGCGACTGGAGGCGAACGCTGACAAGGAATTCATCTATCTGGTCCGGGGCCTGACCCCGGAACAGGGCGAGGCGGTGATGGCTCAGGTGAAGGCCCATCGCATCCCCGGCGTCTATTCGGTCGAGGAATTCCGCCGCTTCTATCCGTCGGGCGAGGTTGCTGCACAGGTCGTGGGCTTCACCGATGTCGACGACCGCGGCCGTGAAGGTGTCGAGCTCGCCTTCGACAGCTGGCTGGCCGGCGTGCCGGGCAAGCGCCAAGTGCTCAAGGATCGCCGTGGCCACCTGATCCGCGACGTGCAGGTCACCCGCAATGCCAAGGCCGGCAAGACCCTGGCGCTGTCCATCGACCTGCGTCTGCAGTACCTGGCCAACCGCGAACTGCGTAACGCGCTGGTGGAGAACGGGGCCAAGGCCGGCAGCCTGGTGATCCTCGACGTGAAGACTGGCGAAGTACTGGCCATGGCCAACCAGCCGACCTACAACCCGAACAACCGCCGCAACCTGCAGCCGGCGATGATGCGTAACCGCGCGATGATCGATGTGTTCGAGCCCGGCTCGACCATGAAGCCGTTCTCCATGAGCGCGGCGCTGGAAACCGGCCGCTGGAAGCCCACCGACAAGGTCGAGGTCTACCCCGGCACCCTGCAGATCGGCCGCTACACCATTCGCGACGTTTCCCGTACCGAGGGCCCGGTGCTGGACCTGACCGGCATCCTGATCCGCTCCAGTAACGTGGGCATGAGCAAGGTCGCCTTCGACATCGGCGGCGAAGCCATCTACAGCGTGATGCAGAAGGTCGGCCTGGGGCAGGACACCGGCCTGGGCTTCCCGGGCGAGCGCGTCGGCAACCTGCCGAACTACCGTGAGTGGCGCAAGGCCGAGACCGCGACCCTGTCCTACGGTTATGGCCTGTCGGTAACCGCCATCCAGTTGGCCCATGCCTATGCGGCGCTGGCCAACAATGGTCGCAGCGTGCCGCTGACCATGGTGCGTGCCGATCGCCCGGCCGACGCCGTCCAGGTCATCCCCGAGCCGGTCGCCAAAACCATGCAGGGCATGCTGCAGCAGGTCATCGAGGCGCCGAACGGCGTGTACCGCGCCCAGGTGCCGGGTTATCACGTGGCCGGCAAGTCCGGCACCGCGCGCAAGACCGCGACCGGGACCAAGGGCTACGCCGAGAACTCCTACCGTTCCCTGTTCGCCGGGTTCGCGCCGATGAACAACCCACGCTATGTCGCCGTGGTGGTGATCGATGAACCCAGCAAGGCCGGTTACTTCGGTGGCCTGGTTTCCGCGCCGGTGTTCAGCAAGGTGATGTCCGGGACGTTGCGCCTGATGAACGTGCCGCCAGACAACCTGCCGACAACCCCGCAGCAACAAGCCGATGCTGCGCCCGCTGCCAAGGGAGGGCGTGGCTGATGCCGATGAGCCTGAATCAACTGCTGCCGCAAGCTGAAAGCGGCGAGCTGATCCGTGAGCTGACCCTGGACAGCCGCACCGTCAAGCCGGGCGACCTGTTCCTGGCCGTGCCGGGTGGCCGTCAGGATGGCCGCGCGCACATTGCCGCTGCGCTCTCTCTGGGCGCTGCCGCGATTGCCTACGAAGCGGAAGGTGCTGTCGACCTGCCACCCAGCGATGTGCCGATGATCGCCATCAAGGGCCTGGCCAAACAGCTTTCCGCCATTGCCGGGCGCTTCTATGGCGAGCCTAGCCGTGCCGTCGAGCTGGTCGGCGTGACCGGCACCAATGGCAAGACCAGCGTCAGCCAACTGGTGGCCCAGGCGCTCGACCTGCTGGGCGAACGCTGCGGCATTGTCGGAACCCTCGGCACCGGTTTCTATGGCGCGCTGGAAAGCGGCCGCCACACCACGCCCGATCCGCTCGCCGTGCAGGCGACCCTGGCACGCCTCAAGCAGGCCGGCGCCAAGGCCGTGGCGATGGAGGTGTCGTCCCATGGCCTGGAGCAGGGCCGCGTCGCCGCCCTGGGTTTCGATGTGGCGGTATTCACCAACCTGTCCCGCGACCACCTGGACTACCACGGCTCGATGGAAGCCTACGGCGCCGCCAAGGCCAAGCTGTTCGCCTGGCAGGGGCTGCGTTGCCGGGTGATCAACCTGGACGATGACTTCGGTCGCCAGCTGGCTGCCGAGTCCCACGAGTCGCGACTGATGGGTTACAGCCTGAGCGACTCGTCTGCCTATATCTATTGCCGCGAAGCGAAGTTCAGCGATGCCGGCGTGCAGGCGCACATCGTCACCCCGCAGGGCGAAGGCCTGCTGCGCAGTTCGCTGCTGGGCAAGTTCAACCTGAGCAACCTGCTGGCCGTGGTCGGTGCGCTGCTAGGCCTGGACTACCCGCTGGGCGACGTCCTCAAAGTGCTGCCGCAACTGGAAGGCCCCATCGGCCGCATGCAGCGCCTGGGTGGCGGCGACAAGCCACTGGTGGTTGTCGACTACGCCCACACCCCGGATGCGCTGGAAAAGGTCCTGCTGGCCCTGCGCCCGCATGTGCACGGCCAACTGCTGTGCTTGTTCGGCTGCGGCGGTGATCGTGACCGCGGCAAGCGTCCGATCATGGCGCAGATTGCCGAGCAGCACGCCGACCGCGTGCTGGTCACCGACGACAATCCGCGTACCGAGCAGAGCGGGGCGATCATCGCGGATATCCGCGCCGGTTTCGCCAAGCCCGATGCCGTCGAGTTCGTCCCGGGCCGTGGCGAGGCTATCGCCCGCCTGATTGCCTCCGCCGCTGTCGACGATGTCGTGCTGCTGGCTGGCAAGGGACACGAGGATTACCAGGAGATCGACGGCGTACGCCATCCGTTCTCCGATCTTGATCAAGCCGCCAAGGCGCTGGCTGCCTGGGAGGTGAAGCGTGCTTAAGCCCCTGTCGCTCAACGAAGTCGCTGGCGCACTGCAAGGCCGGGTGGTCGGTGCCGATGTCACTTTCGCCGCCGTGAGCACCGACAGCCGCGCCATCGAGCCGGGCCAACTGTTCATTGCCCTGACCGGTCCGCGCTTCGACGGCCACGACTATCTGGCCGACGTCGCCGCCAAGGGCGCTGTCGCTGCATTGGTCGAGCGTGAAGTCGCCGGTGCGCCGCTGTCGCAGTTGGTCGTGAAAGACACCCGCATCGCGCTGGGCCAGCTCGGCGCGCTGAACCGTGCTGCCTTCACCGGCCGCGTCGCTGCCGTGACCGGCTCCAGCGGCAAGACCACCGTGAAGGAAATGCTCGCCAGTATCCTGCGGACCCAGGGCGACGTCCTGGCGACCCGCGGCAACCTGAACAATGATCTCGGCGCGCCGCTGACCCTGTTGAAGCTGGCCCCCGAGCACCAGAGCGCAGTCATCGAGCTGGGCGCCAACCGTGTCGGCGAGATTGCCTATACCGTCGCGCTGACCCGTCCGCAGGTGGCGATCATCACCAACGCCGGCACCGCCCATGTGGGCGAGTTCGGCGGGCAGGACAAGATCGTCCTGGCCAAGGGCGAAATACTCGAAGGCCTGGCGGCCGATGGGGTCGCCATTCTCAATCGTGACGACAAGGCCTTCGATACCTGGCAGGCCCGTGCTGACGGCCGTCGCGTCTCCAGTTTCGGCCTGCACGATGTTCGCGCCGACTTCCACGCCAGCGACGTCAAGCGTGACGCCCGTGGCTGCCCGGGATTCACCCTGCAGGGCCCTGCCGGCGAGGCTGCCGTTCAGCTGAATCTGCTGGGTGAGCACAACGTCACCAATGCGCTGGCCGCCGCCGCAGCCGCTCACGCTCTTGGCGTGCCGCTGGTCGGGATCGTTTCCGGGCTGCACAACCTGCAGCCGGTCAAGGGGCGCGCCGTAGCCCAGTTGGCGACGAACGGCATGCGTGTGATCGACGACAGCTACAACGCCAACCCGGCTTCAATCTGCGCGGCGATTGATATACTCGCCGGCTTTTCCGGCCGGACCGTCCTGGTCCTCGGGGACATGGGCGAGCTGGGTGCCTGGGCGGAATCTTCCCACCGCGAAGTGGGAACCTATGCCATTGGCAAAGTCGCCGCCCTGTATGCGGTCGGACCGCTGATGAGCCACGCCGTGCAGGCGTTCGGTTCCGCGGGCCGGCACTTCGCCGATCAGGCCAGCCTGATCCAGGCCCTGGCCGAAGAAGCTTCGACAACCACCATTCTGATCAAGGGTTCCCGCAGCGCGGCGATGGACAAGGTCGTCGCGGCGCTCTGTGGTTCCTCCGAGGAGAGTCACTAAATGCTGCTGCTGCTCGCCGAGTACCTGCAACAGTTCTACAAGGGCTTCGGCGTTTTCCAGTACCTGACCCTGCGCGGCATCCTGAGCGTGTTGACCGCGCTCGTCCTGTCGCTCTGGCTGGGGCCGTGGATGATCCGCACCCTGCAGATCCGCCAGATCGGCCAGTCCGTGCGCAACGACGGCCCGCAATCGCACCTGTCCAAGAAAGGCACGCCGACCATGGGCGGCGCGCTGATCCTCACGGCCATCGCCATCAGCACCCTGCTGTGGTCCGACTGGTCGAACCGCTACGTGTGGGTCGTGCTGGTAGTGACCCTGCTGTTCGGCGCCATCGGCTGGGTGGATGACTACCGCAAGGTGATCGAGAAGAACTCCCGCGGCCTGCCGAGCCGCTGGAAGTATTTCTGGCAGTCGGTATTCGGCCTGTGCGCGGCGATCTTCCTCTTCATGACCGCCGAGACGCCGGTGGAGACCACGCTGATCGTGCCGATGCTGAAGAACGTCGAGATCCCGCTGGGGATCGGTTTCGTGGTGCTGACCTACCTCGTGATCGTCGGCTCCAGCAACGCGGTGAACCTCACCGATGGCCTCGACGGCCTGGCCATCATGCCCACCGTGATGGTCGGCGGCGCGCTGGGGATCTTCTGCTACCTGTCGGGCAACATCAAATTCGCCGAATACCTGTTCATCCCGAGCGTGCCTGGCGCGGGTGAGCTGATCATCTTCTGCGGCGCCATCGTCGGTGCCGGGCTGGGCTTCCTCTGGTTCAACACCTACCCGGCCCAGGTCTTCATGGGTGACGTCGGCGCGCTGGCCCTCGGCGCCGCGCTGGGCACCATCGCGGTGATCGTCCGCCAGGAAATCGTGCTGTTCATCATGGGCGGCGTGTTCGTCATGGAAACCCTGTCGGTGGTGATCCAGGTCGCCTCCTTCAAGCTGACCGGCAAGCGCGTGTTCCGCATGGCGCCGATCCACCACCACTTCGAACTCAAAGGTTGGCCTGAACCGCGCGTGATCGTGCGTTTCTGGATCATCACGGTAATTCTCGTGCTGATCGGTCTGGCCACGTTGAAACTGCGTTGAGGACTGATCGAGCATGAGCCTGATCGCTTCCGACCAATTCCGCATCGTTGTCGGCCTCGGCAAGAGCGGCATGTCCCTGGTGCGCTTCCTGGCGCGCCAGGGTGTGCCGTTTGCCGTGGCCGATACGCGCGCGAATCCGCCGGAGCTGGCGACCCTGCGCGAGCAGTACCCGCAGGTCGAGGTGCGCTGCGGCGACCTCGACGCCGATTTCCTCTGCCGTGCCCAGGAGCTCTACGTGAGCCCCGGCCTGTCGTTGCGCGTGCCTGCGCTGGTGGAGGCTGCGGCTCGCGGCGTACGCCTGTCCGGCGATGTCGACCTGTTCGCGCGTCACGCGAAGGCACCGATCGTCGCCATCACCGGTTCCAACGCCAAGAGCACCGTCACCACCCTGGTAGGCGACATGGCCAAGGCTGCCGGCAAGCGCGTCGCCGTGGGCGGTAACCTCGGCACTCCGGCGCTGGACCTGCTGGCCGATGACGTCGAGTTGTACGTGGTGGAGCTGTCCAGCTTCCAGCTGGAAACCTGCGAGCGCCTGAACGCCGAAGTCGCCACCTGCCTGAACGTCAGCGAAGACCACATGGACCGCTATGACGGCATGGCCGATTACCACCTGGCCAAGCACCGCATTTTCCGCGGTGCGAAGCAGGTCGTGGTAAACCGCGCCGACGCGCTGAGCCGCCCGCTGATCGCCGACAACGTACCGTGCTGGACTTTCGGCACCAACAAGCCGGACTTCAAGGCCTTCGGCCTGATCGAAGAAGACGGTGAGAAATGGCTGGCCTTCCAGTTCGACAAGTTGATGCCAGCCCGCGAGCTGAAGATTCGCGGCGCGCACAACCAGTCCAATGCCCTGGCCGCGCTGGCCCTGGGGCATGCCGTTGGGCTGCCGTTCGAGCCGATGCTGCAGACCCTGCGTGAATTCGCTGGCCTTGCCCACCGCTGCCAGTGGGTGCGCGAGCGCAACGGCGTTAACTACTACGACGACTCCAAGGCCACCAATGTCGGCGCCGCCCTGGCCGCCATCGAAGGCCTGGGCGCCGATATCGACGGCAAGCTGGTGCTGATCGCCGGAGGCGACGGCAAGGGCGCCGACTTCAATGACCTGCGTGGCCCCGTTGCCCAGCACTGCCGTGCTGTGGTGCTGCTGGGCCGCGATGCCGAGCTGGTGAGTGCCGCCATCGGCAATGCCGTACCCAAGGTTCGTGTGAATACCCTCGAGGAAGCCGTCGAGCACGCTGCCGACCTCGCCCTGCCGGGCGACGCCGTGCTGCTGTCGCCGGCCTGCGCGAGCCTGGACATGTTCAAGAACTACGAAGAACGCGGACGGCTGTTCGCCAAGGCCGTGGAGGACCTCGCCTGATGTTCTCCTTCCTGCGCCCGTACCCGTCCCCGCTGATCAGCCGCAACGGCATCGATATCGATTTCCCGTTGCTGGCAGGTTGCCTGGCGCTGCTCGGCCTGGGGTTGGTGATGGTCACTTCGGCATCCTCCGAAGTCGCCGCGGCGCAGTCCGGCAACCCGCTGTACTTCTCGGTCCGCCACCTGATCTACCTGGCCATCGGCTTCGTCGCCTGCGGCGTGACCATGATGGTGCCGATGGAAACCTGGCAGCGCTGGGGCTGGAAACTGCTGGCCGTGGCCTTCGTGCTGCTGGTCATGGTGATCACCCCCGGCATCGGCCGCGAGGTGAACGGCTCCATGCGCTGGATCGGCTTCGGCCTGTTCAACATCCAGCCCTCGGAGATCGCCAAGGTCTTCGTGGTGATCTTCATGGCCGGCTACCTGGTTCGCCGCCAGGAAGAAGTGCGCGAAAGCTGGCTGGGCTTCTTCAAGCCGTTCGTGGTGCTGCTGCCCATGGCTGGCCTGCTGCTGCGCGAGCCGGACTTCGGCGCCACCGTGGTGATGATGGGTGCCGCTGCCGCGATGCTGTTCCTCGGTGGCGTGGGCCTGTTCCGCTTCGGCCTGATGGTCGCGCTGGCGGTCGGTGCCGTGGTGCTGCTGATCCAGACCCAGCCCTACCGGATGGCGCGCCTGACCAACTTCACCGACCCCTGGGCCGACCAGTTCGGTGCGGGCTACCAGCTCAGCCAGGCGCTGATCGCCTTCGGCCGTGGCGGCTGGACCGGCATGGGCCTGGGCAACAGTATCCAGAAGCAGTTCTACCTGCCCGAAGCGCACACCGACTTCGTGTTCGCCGTGCTCGCCGAAGAGCTGGGCATCGTCGGCGCCATGGCCACCGTGGCCCTGTTCGTCTTCGTCAGCCTGCGCGCGCTGTACATCGGCATCTGGGCCGAGCAGTCGAAACAGTACTTCTCCGCTTACGTCGCCTACGGCCTGGCCTTCCTGTGGATCGGCCAGTTCCTGATCAACGTGGGTGTGAACGTCGGCCTGCTGCCGACCAAGGGCCTGACCCTGCCGTTCCTCAGCTATGGCGGTTCGTCCCTGGTGATCTGCTGCGCCCAGCTGGGAATGCTGCTGCGCATCGAATGGGAACGCCGCACCGTGATGGGCAGCGAGGAATATGAATTCAGCGAAGAGGACTTTGCCGATGAAAGGTAACGTCCTGATCATGGCGGGTGGCACCGGCGGACATGTGTTCCCGGCCCTGGCCTGCGCCCGTGAATTCCAGGCGCGCGGTTACAGCGTGCACTGGCTGGGCACTCCGCGCGGCATCGAGAACGACCTGGTACCCAAGGCCGGCCTGCCGCTGCACCTGATCAACGTCAGCGGCTTGCGTGGCAAGGGCCTGAAGTCGCTGCTGCGCGCGCCGTTCGACCTGCTCAAGTCGCTGTTCCAGGCTATCGGCGTGGTTCGCCAGCTCAAGCCGGTGTGCGTGCTCGGCCTGGGTGGCTACGTCACTGGTCCGGGCGGGCTGGCCGCCAAGCTGTCCGGCGTGCCGCTGGTGATCCATGAACAGAATGCCGTCGCCGGCACCGCCAACCGCAGCCTCGCGCCGCTGGCCAAGCGCGTCTGCGAAGCCTTCCCGGATACCTTCGACAGCAGCGCCAAGCGCCTGACCACCGGCAACCCGGTGCGCGCTGAATTGTTCCTGGAAGAGGGCGCCCGCGCACCGCTGGCCGGTCGTCGGGTCAACCTGCTGGTGCTGGGCGGCAGCCTGGGCGCCGAGCCGCTGAACAAGCTGTTGCCTGAAGCGCTGGCGCAGGTGCAGGCACAGATTCGCCCGGCCATTCGCCATCAGGCCGGTCGTCAGCACGACGAAATCACGGCGGAGCGTTATCGCGCCGCGGGTGTCGAAGCGGACGTAGCTCCGTTCATCGCCGACATGGCCGCGGCCTACGCCTGGGCCGATCTGGTCATCTGCCGCGCCGGTGCACTGACCGTGAGCGAGCTGACCGCCGCGGGCCTGCCGTCCTTCCTGGTGCCGCTGCCCCACGCGATCGACGACCACCAGACCAAGAACGCCGAATTCCTGGTGCGGGAGGGCGCTGCCCACCTGCTGCCGCAGAAATCTACCAGCGCTGCCGAACTGGCCGCGCAGTTGTCCGAGGTATTGATGCATCCCGATTCCCTGACCCGCATGGCCGCTCGCGCCCGCAGCTTGGCCAAGCCCGAGGCTACCCGCACGGTAGTCGATGCCTGCCTGGAGGTGGCCCGTGGTTAAAGAACCCACCGGCGTCACCCGTACCATGCGGCGCATCCGTCGCATCCACTTCGTCGGCATCGGCGGCGTGGGCATGTGCGGTATCGCGGAGGTGCTGCTCAACCTCGGCTACGAAGTCTCCGGCTCGGACCTCAAGGCTTCTCCGGTCACCGAGCGCCTGGAAAAGTTCGGCGCGGAAATCTTCATCGGTCACCGCGCGGAAAACTCCGACGGCGCTGATGTGCTGGTGGTGTCCAGCGCAGTGAACAAGTCGAACCCGGAAGTTGCCGCCGCGCTGGATCGCCGCGTGCCGGTGGTGCCGCGCGCCGAGATGCTCGCCGAGCTGATGCGCTACCGCCACGGCATCGCCGTCGCCGGTACCCATGGCAAGACCACCACCACCAGCCTGATCGCCTCGGTATTCGCCGCCGGCGGCCTGGACCCGACCTTCGTCATCGGCGGCCGCCTGAACGCTGCCGGCACCAATGCGCAGCTGGGCACCAGCCGCTACCTGGTGGCCGAGGCCGACGAGAGCGACGCCAGCTTCCTGCACCTGCAGCCGATGGTCTCGGTGGTCACCAATATCGACGCCGACCACATGAGCACCTACGGCGGCGACTTCAACAAACTCAAGCGCACCTTCGTCGACTTCCTGCACAACCTGCCGTTCTACGGCCTGGCCGTGGTCTGCGTGGACGACCCGGTGGTGCGTGAGATCCTGCCGCAGGTGGCGCGTCCGACCGTGACCTACGGCCTGAGCGAGGACGCGGACGTCCGCGCCATCAATATCCGCCAGGAAGGCATGCGCACCTACTTCACCGTGCTGCGCCCCGAGCGCGAGCCGCTGGACGTCTCGGTGAACATGCCCGGCCTGCACAACGTGCTGAACTCCCTGGCGACCATCGTCATCGCTACCGACGAAGGTATCTCCGACGAAGCCATCGTCCAGGGCCTGTCCGGCTTCCAGGGCGTGGGCCGGCGCTTCCAGGTCTATGGCGACCTGCAGGTGGAAGGCGGCAGCGTGATGCTGGTCGACGACTACGGCCACCACCCGCGCGAAGTCGCGGCAGTGATCAAGGCCGTGCGCGGCGGTTGGCCGGAGCGTCGCCTGGTGATGGTCTACCAGCCGCACCGCTTCAGTCGTACCCGCGATCTGTATGACGACTTCGTGCAGGTGCTCGGCGAGGCCAATGTGCTGATGCTGATGGAGGTCTACCCGGCCGGCGAAGAGCCGATCCCCGGTGCCGACAGCCGTCACCTGTGCCACAGCATCCGCCAGCGCGGCCAGCTCGATCCGATCTACCTGGAGCGCGGTGGCGACCTCGCCTCGCTGCTCAAGCCGCTGCTGCGTCCGGGCGACATCCTGCTTTGCCAAGGCGCCGGCGACATCGGCGGGCTGGCTCCGGCACTGATCAAGAATCCGATGTTCGGCGCCGCTGCTGCGGGCGCCGAGGGGAAGAAGCAATGAGTGACGCCCTCAAATCCGCCCTCGAGCCCCGCGCCTTCGGTCGCGTCGCCGTGCTGTACGGCGGCAAGAGCGCCGAGCGCGAGGTGTCGCTGAAGTCCGGCGCCATGGTGCTGCAGGCCCTGCAGGGCGCGGGCGTGGATGCCTTCGGCATCGACGTGGGCGACGATCTGCTGGAGCGACTGACCCGCGAGAAGATCGACCGCGCCTTCGTCATCCTGCACGGTCGTGGCGGTGAAGACGGGACCATGCAGGGCCTGCTGGAAATCGCCGGCATCCCCTACACCGGCAGCGGCGTGCTCGCGTCCGCCCTGGCCATGGACAAGCTGCGTACCAAGCGCGTGTGGCTGAGCCTCGGTCTGCCGACGCCTGACCACGCCGTCCTCGCCTGCGAGGAAGATTGCCGCGCGGCTGCGGCGAAACTGGGCTTCCCGCTGATCGTCAAGCCGGCCAGCGAGGGTTCGAGCATCGGCATGGCCAAGGTGAACAGCGAGCAAGAGCTGATTGCCGCCTGGGCCGGTGCCGCGAAATACGATCCGCAGGTGCTCGTCGAGCAATGGATCAGCGGCCCCGAGTTTACCGTCGCGATCTTGCGTGGCCAGGTGCTGCCGCCCATTCGCCTGGGCACCCCGCACACCTTCTACGACTACGACGCCAAGTACCTGGCCAACGATACCCAGTACCAGATTCCCTGCGGCCTGGATGCCGACAAGGAACAGGAACTCAAGGACCTGACCGCGCGCGCCTGCGATGCCCTCGGCATCCAGGGCTGGGGTCGGACCGACGTGATGCAGGACGCCCAAGGGCGCTTCTGGCTGTTGGAAGTGAACACCGCACCGGGCATGACCGACCACAGCCTGGTGCCCATGGCCGCGCGCGCGGCCGGCCTGGATTTCCAGCAGCTGGTGCTGGCGATCCTCGCCGACAGCGTCGAGGCAAGGGGGTAAGTCATGAACGGCGCGCAGCTTCGTCACCAGAATCCCGGAATCGGCCGTGCTCCCGCACGCAAGCCGGTGCCGCGCGGCGCCAGCCGTCTGGTGGCCAAGGAGCCGCTCAGCGCTCGCATGCCCAAGCCCAGCTTCGGCTTCCTGAAGGTGCTGCTGTGGCCGCTGGTGCTGGGCGTGCTCGGCGCTGGTGCCTACTACGGCGCGCAGTACGTGCTGCCTTATGCAGACCGTCCGATCGCCAAGGTCAGCGTGGAAGGCGACCTCAGCTACATCAGCCAGGCGGCAGTGCAGCAGCGGATCAGCCCCTACGTGTCGGCCAGCTTCTTCACCATCGACCTGGCCGGCATGCGCCAGGAGCTGGAACAGATGCCCTGGATCGCTCATGCCGAGGTGCGCCGTGTATGGCCTGATCAGGTGGTTATCCGCCTGGACGAACAATTGCCCATCGCCCGTTGGGGTGACGAAGCCTTGCTGAACAATCAGGGTCAGGCTTTTGCACCGCGGGAAGTGGCCAACTACGAGCACCTGCCGCGCCTTTCCGGCCCGCAGCGCGCTCAGCAGCAAGTGATGCAGCAGTACCAGATTCTCAGCCAGATGCTCCGCCCGCTGGGCTTCACTATCGCCAGCCTGGACATGAGTTCGCGCGGCGCCTGGACGCTGGGCACCGCGCAAGGCGTGGAGATCATGCTGGGCCGCGACCACGCGGTAGAACAGATTCGCCGGCTCGTGACCATCTACGACAAGGCGCTGAAAGAACAGATTACGAAAATTGCCCGCATCGACATGCGCTACCCCAACGGCCTGGCCGTGGCATGGCGTGATCCGGTGCCGGAAGCGACGGTGGCTCAGACCACCGCCGCGCAGTGAGTTGAGGAGACTTCTATAAACATGGCAAGCGTGCAGAGCGGCAAAATGGTCGTTGGCCTGGACATCGGCACCTCCAAGGTGGTGGCGCTGGTGGGCGAGGTAGCGGCTGATGGCAAGCTGGAAATCGTTGGCATCGGGACGCACCCGTCCCGTGGCCTGAAAAAAGGCGTGGTGGTCAACATCGAGTCCACCGTGCAATCGATCCAGCGCGCCATCGATGAAGCCCAGCAGATGGCGGGCTGCCGTATCCACTCGGCCTTCGTCGGCATCGCCGGCAACCATATCCGCAGCCTGAACTCCCACGGCATCGTGGCGATTCGAGATCGCGAAGTCAGCGGCGCGGACATCGAGCGCGTGCTGGACGCGGCCCAGGCCGTGGCCATCCCGGCCGACCAGCGTGTGCTGCACACCCTGGCCCAGGACTACGTGATCGATAACCAGGAAGGCGTGCGCGAGCCGCTGGGCATGTCCGGCGTGCGCCTGGAAGCCAAGGTGCACGTGGTGACCTGCGCGGTGAACGCTGCGCAGAACATCGAGAAGTGCGTGCGCCGCTGCGGCCTGGAAGTCGACGACATCATCCTCGAGCAACTGGCGTCGGCCTACTCCGTGCTCACCGAGGACGAGAAGGAACTGGGCGTTTGCCTGGTGGACATCGGCGGCGGCACCACCGACATCGCGATCTTCACCGAAGGCGCCATCCGCCACACGGCTGTCATCCCGATCGCCGGCGATCAGGTCACCAACGATATCGCCATGGCGCTGCGCACCCCGACTCAGTACGCTGAGGAAATCAAGATTCGCTACGCCTGCGCGCTGGCCAAATTGGCCGGTCCGGGCGAAACCATCAAGGTACCCAGCGTCGGTGATCGTCCGCCGCGGGAACTGTCGCGCCAGGCGCTTGCCGAAGTGGTCGAGCCTCGTTACGACGAGCTGTTCACCCTGGTCCAGGCCGAGCTGCGCCGCAGCGGTTACGAAGACCTGATTCCAGCCGGAATCGTCATGACCGGCGGCACCGCCAAGATGGAAGGCGCTGTCGAACTGGCCGAAGAGATCTTCCACATGCCGGTACGCCTGGGCGTACCGCATAGCGTCAAGGGACTGGCCGACGTCGTGCGCAATCCCATCTATTCCACGGGTGTGGGGCTGCTCCTGTACGGACTGCAGAAACAGTCCGACGGCATCTCCATGTCCGGCAGCAGTTTCAGCAGTGACGAACCCAAGACACCGGTACTGGAAAAGCTTAAACGCTGGGTCCAGGGCAATTTCTGATTTACCACCGCGGTAAACGTAGGCGACACAACTAGAAAGGAAGGAGAGGGGAAATGTTTGAACTGGTAGATAACGTCCCGCAAACAGCAGTCATCAAGGTGATCGGCGTAGGTGGTGGTGGCGGCAACGCCGTGAACCACATGGCCAAGAACAACGTTGATGGCGTCGAATTCATTTGCGCCAACACCGATGCGCAGGCGCTGAAGAACATCGCCGCGCGCACCGTGCTGCAGCTCGGCCCAGGCGTGACCAAGGGCCTGGGCGCTGGCGCCAACCCTGAAGTAGGCCGCCAGGCCGCCATCGAGGACCGCGAGCGTATCGCCGAGGTTCTGGAAGGCGCCGACATGGTCTTCATCACCACCGGCATGGGTGGCGGTACCGGTACCGGTGCTGCGCCGATCATCGCCGAAGTGGCCAAGGAGATGGGCATCCTCACCGTTGCGGTGGTGACCCGTCCGTTCCCGTTCGAGGGTCGCAAGCGCATGCAGATCGCCGATGAAGGCATCCGCTCGCTGGCTGAAAGCGTCGACTCGCTGATCACCATCCCGAACGAAAAACTGCTGACCATCCTGGGCAAGGACGCGAGCCTGCTGGCCGCCTTTGCCAAGGCTGACGATGTTCTGGCCGGTGCCGTTCGCGGTATCTCCGACATCATCAAGCGCCCGGGCATGATCAACGTCGACTTCGCCGACGTGAAAACCGTCATGAGCGAAATGGGCATGGCCATGATGGGCACCGGCTGCGCCAGCGGCCCGAACCGTGCTCGTGAGGCGACCGAAGCCGCGATCCGCAACCCGCTGCTGGAAGACGTCAACCTGCAGGGCGCCCGCGGCATCCTGGTGAACATCACCGCAGGTCCGGACCTGTCCCTGGGCGAGTACTCCGACGTGGGTAACATCATCGAGCAGTTCGCTTCCGAGCACGCCACCGTGAAGGTGGGCACCGTGATCGACCCGGACATGCGCGACGAGCTGCACGTCACCGTCGTTGCCACCGGCCTGGGCGCTCGCCTGGAAAAACCGGTCAAGGTCGTCGACAACACCGTCCAGACCCAGGCCGTCAGCGCCCAGGCTCCGGTTCAGCGTGAGCAGCAGTCGGTGAACTACCGCGACCTGGACCGCCCGACCGTCATGCGCAATCAGAACCACGGCGGCGCTGCCACCGCGGCCAAGCTGAACCCGCAGGACGATCTGGACTACCTGGACATCCCGGCCTTCCTGCGTCGCCAGGCCGATTGAGTCGATTTATCAGGAGTATCAATGTGATTGGTGTTCAGCAAAGGGCGGTTCTGCTATCATCGCCGCCCATTGTTGACAACAGTTCGCAACTTGCGCGAAAGCGGCCAAAGCCATGATCAGACAACGCACCTTGAAGAACATCATCCGGGCGACCGGTGTCGGCCTGCACTCCGGGGAGAAGGTTTACCTGACCCTGAAGCCGGCTCCCGTCGATACTGGCATCGTGTTCTGCCGGGCTGACCTCGACCCTGTGGTGGAAATTCCTGCCCGGGCCTCGAACGTCGGCGAAACCACCATGTCGACCACCCTGATCAAGGGTGACGTCAAAGTGGATACCGTGGAGCATCTGCTTTCGGCCATGGCCGGCCTGGGTATCGACAACGCCTATGTCGAGCTGTCCGCGTCGGAAGTACCGATCATGGACGGCAGCGCAGGTCCCTTCGTATTCCTGATCCAGTCCGCTGGCCTGCAAGAGCAGGACGCGGCCAAGAAGTTCATCCGCATCAAGCGCGAAGTGACGGTGGAAGAGGGCGACAAGCGCGCCACCTTCGTTCCGTTCGACGGCTTCAAGGTGAGCTTCGAGATCGATTTCGATCACCCGGTCTTCCGTGGTCGCACCCAGAAAGCCGTGGTGGATTTCTCCAGCACTTCCTTCGTGAAGGAAGTCAGCCGCGCCCGTACCTTCGGGTTCATGCGCGACATCGAGATGCTGCGTTCGCAGAACCTGGCTCTGGGTGGCAGCGTGGAGAACGCCATCGTGGTCGACGAGTATCGAGTGCTCAACGAAGACGGTCTTCGTTACGAGGACGAGTTCGTCAAGCACAAGATCCTGGACGCCATTGGTGACCTGTACCTGCTGGGTAACAGCCTTATCGGCGAGTTCATCGGCTACAAGTCCGGTCACGCCCTGAACAACCGTCTCCTGCGTACCCTCATCGCAGACAAGGATGCTTGGGAAGTGGTGACCTTCGAGGACGCCAAGACCGCGCCGATCTCCTATATGCGACCCGCTGCGGCCGTATAAGGAACCTCCTCCTTTCAGCTACAACTTTTAAAGGCCACCCTTGGGTGGCCTTTTTTTATGCCCCGCTGTTTACTCTTCGCCCGGTTCCGGTGGTTTGCGGCTACGGCTGGCGAGCCGCTCGAGCGCGGCCTTGAGTTGCGGATTGCTGATGCCTTCGGCCGCTTCGTGCAGGGTGGCAGAGGCGGACTCGCTGATGCGGTTGGTGTTCACCCGGGTCGGCGTCTGGGTCGTCGGCTGCACTTTGAACAGAATGCGCACCAGGCCCCTGAATTCCTCGAACGCGGCCAGTTGCCGCAGCAGGCGGTTCTGCTGGTAGCGCAGGCGCGTAGCCCAGTGACCATCGGTGACCACTAATAGCAGGCTGCCTTCACGCCAGGAGGCGACGCGGCAATAGGGGCGTGCGGCGGGTTGCAATTGTGAGTCGAGCAGTTCCTGCAGGCGCGAGAGGCGTTGCGCCTCGGCGAACAGCGACTGCAGCGGCTTGGCTTCGCGCAGCAACTTGGTCATCGCCTTGGCGGGCAGGGGGCGGAAGGCCATGGAGAGCAACCGGGAGTGAATGAAGAAGGATGGTAACAGATGCCCCCAGGGCCAGATGCCACTGTCCGCCCTTGAAGTTGCCTGTCTGCGTCACCATATCACTCACTCGGACTCAAAGTTGTCCGCCCATGCATTGCCCCGAGGCTCGCAGAATGCGAAGCTTCGGAGGATGACTTCGGCACTTTTTTCCCGGAAGTTTCCGGGTAGAATGCCCGCTTCATTGCCGTTCCGCGCCGCGGCCAGCCAGTCGGGCAGCCCTCCAATTCTCCAGTTCGGATGACCCAGTCGATATGTTTGCGCCTTTGTTGAAAAAACTCTTTGGAAGCAAGAACGAGCGCGAAGTGAAGCGCATGGCCAAGCAGGTCCAGGCCATCAATGCACTCGAGCCCCAGATGGTCCCGCTTTCCGATGAGCAACTGAAGGCCAAGACCGAAGAGTTCAAGGCACGCGTCGCCAAGGGCGAGACCCTCGACCAGATCCTTCCAGAGGCTTTCGCCGTCGCCCGCGAGGCCGGCAAGCGCGTGATGGGCATGCGTCACTTCGATGTCCAGCTGATCGGCGGCATGACCCTGCACGAAGGCAAGATCGCCGAGATGCGTACCGGTGAGGGCAAGACCCTCGTCGGTACCCTGGCTGTCTACCTGAACGCCCTGTCCGGCAAAGGCGTGCACGTGGTCACCGTGAACGACTACCTGGCCCGCCGCGACGCCAACTGGATGCGCCCGCTGTATGAGTTCCTCGGTCTTTCCGTCGGCATCGTCAGCCCGTTCCAGCCGCCGGAGGAGAAGCGTGCCGCGTATGCCTCCGACATTACCTACGGCACCAACAACGAATTCGGCTTCGATTACCTGCGCGACAACATGGCGTTCAGCCTGGAAGACAAGTTCCAGCGTGAGCTGAACTTCGCCGTGGTCGACGAAGTGGACTCCATCCTCATCGACGAGGCGCGGACTCCGCTGATCATCTCCGGCCAGGCCGAAGACAGCTCCGAGCTGTACATCAAGATCAACAAGCTGATCCCGCGCCTGAAGCGCCACATCGAGGAAGTTGAAGGCCAGGTGACCCAGCAGGGCCACTACAGCATCGACGAGAAGACCCGTCAGGTCGAACTCAACGAGCAGGGCCATGCCTACGTCGAGGAACTGCTGACCCAGAATGGCCTGCTGGCCGAGGGTGAGAGCCTCTACTCCGCTCACAACCTCAGCCTGCTGACCCACGTCTACGCCGCGCTGCGCGCCCACACCCTGTTCCACCGCAACGTGGAATACATCGTCCAGGGCGACCAGGTCCTGCTGATCGACGAGCACACCGGCCGTACCATGCCGGGCCGTCGCCTCTCCGAGGGCCTGCACCAGGCCATCGAGGCGAAGGAAAACCTGCCGATCCAGGCCGAGAGCCAGACCCTGGCCTCGACCACCTTCCAGAACTACTTCCGCCTCTACACCAAGCTGGCCGGCATGACCGGTACCGCCGACACCGAGGCCTTCGAATTCCGCCAGACCTACGGCCTGGACGTGGTGGTGATCCCGACCCACCGCCCGGTCGCCCGTAAGGACTTCAACGACCTGGTCTACCTGACCCAGGACGAGAAGTACGCCGCCATCATCACCGACGTGCAGCAGTGCCAGGCTCTGGGCCGTCCGATCCTCGTGGGTACCGCCTCGGTCGAGACCTCCGAGTACGTCTCGCAGCTGCTGCAGAACGCCGGCATCGAGCACAAGGTACTGAACGCCAAGTACCACGAGAAGGAAGCCGAGATCATCGCCCAGGCCGGTCGTCCGGGCTCGGTCACCATCGCCACCAACATGGCCGGTCGGGGTACCGACATCCTGCTGGGCGGCAACTGGGAAGTGGAAGTCGCCGCGCTGGAAAACCCCACCGATGAGCAGGTCGCGCAGATCAAGGCCGACTGGCAGAAGCGTCACCAGCAGGTCATCGAGTCGGGCGGCCTGCATGTGATCGCCTCCGAGCGCCACGAGTCCCGCCGTATCGACAACCAGTTGCGCGGTCGTGCCGGTCGTCAGGGTGACCCGGGTTCCAGCCGTTTCTACCTGTCGCTGGAAGACCACCTGATGCGCATCTTCGCCTCCGACCGGGTGAAGAACTTCATGAAGGCGCTCGGCATGCAGCCGGGCGAGGCGATCGAGCACCGCATGGTGACCAACGCCATCGAAAAGGCCCAGCGCAAGGTCGAAGGCCGCAACTTCGATATCCGCAAGCAACTGCTGGAGTTCGACGACGTCGCCAACGAGCAGCGCAAGGTGATCTACCACATGCGCAACACCCTGCTTGCGGCCGACAACATCGGCGAGACCATCGTCGAGTTCCGCGAAGAGACCCTGAACAACACCGTCAGCGAGCACATTCCGCCGCAGTCGCTGCCCGAACAGTGGGACGTCGCCGGTCTGGAAGCCGCGCTGTACAGCGATTTCGGTCTGAAGCTGCCGATCCAGCAGTGGCTGGACGACGACGAGAAGCTCTACGAGGAAACCCTGCGCGAGAAGATCCTCACCGAGCTGGTCGCGGCCTACAACGAGAAGGAAGACATGGCGGGCGCCGAAGCCCTGCGTACCTTCGAGAAGCAGATGCTGCTGCGCGTGCTGGACGACCTGTGGAAGGACCACCTGTCCACCATGGATCACCTGCGCCACGGTATCCACCTGCGTGGTTACGCGCAGAAGAACCCGAAGCAGGAATACAAGCGCGAGTCCTTCAACCTGTTCCAGGAACTGCTGAACTCCATCAAGCGCGACACCATCCGCGTGCTGTCCTTCGTCCAGGTTCGCCGCGAAGACCCGGCCGAAGAAGAAGCCCGCCTGCGCCGCGAAGCCGAGGAAATGGCCAAGCGCATGCAGTTCCAGCACGCCGCTGCGCCGTCCATGGACCAGGTCACCGACGAGCCGGAAGAAGAAGGCGAAGTACCGTCTGACAACGTGGTGCCGATGGAGCCCATCCGCAACGAACCGAAGATCGGCCGCAACGAGCCGTGCCCCTGCGGTTCGGGCAAGAAGTACAAGCACTGCCACGGTCAGGTGGAATAACGCCTCCCGACCCTGATACCGACGCCGCGACCGGCCCTGCCGCTCGCGGCGTTTTTCTCATCTGAATCGCTGATTCGTTTCACTGACTAGATTCACTGACTAGATAGGAGCGCGCCACATGGCTGTTGGTCTCGGCCCCATGTCCACCCTGCACCCGGTCCCCGGTTTCGAACTCGGCATCGCCTCCGCCGGCATCAAGCGACCCGGCCGCAAGGACATCGTGGTGATGCGCTGCGCCGAAGGCTCCACCGTGGCCGGTGTGTTCACCACCAACGCCTTCTGCGCCGCTCCGGTGATCCTGGCGCGCAAGCGCTTCCTGGGGCCGGTGCGCTACCTGCTGACCAATACCGGTAACGCCAACGCCGGCACCGGCGAGTCGGGCCTGGCCAACGCCATCCGTACCTGCGCCAAGCTGGCCGAGCTGGCCGGTGTTGCGGAAAACGCCGTGCTGCCATACTCCACCGGTGTGATCGGCGAGCCGCTGCCGGTCGAGAAGATCGAAGCCGCGCTGCCCGCCGCGCTGGCCAACCTTTCCGGGGACAACTGGGCCGACGCTGCCGCTGGCATCATGACCACCGACACCCTGCCCAAGGGCGCCAGCCGCCAGTTCGAGCATGACGGCGTGACCATCACCGTCACCGGCATCAGCAAGGGCGCGGGCATGATCAAGCCGAACATGGCCACCATGCTTGGCTACATCGCCACTGATGCCAAGGTCGCCCAGGCTGTGCTGCAGGATCTGTTGCGCGATGCAGCGAACAAATCGTTCAACCGTATCACCATCGATGGCGACACCTCGACCAACGACTGCTGCATGCTGGTCGCCACCGGCCAGGCCGCGCTGCCGGAAATCACCGCTGCCACCGGCGCGTTGTTCGCCGCGCTGAAGCAGGCCGTGCTGGAAGTCTCCATGGAACTGGCCCAGGCCATCGTTCGCGACGGCGAAGGCGCCACCAAGTTCGTCACCGTGCAGGTGAATGGCGGCGCCACTCACCAGGAGTGCCTGGACGTCGGCTACGCCGTATCCCACTCGCCACTGATCAAGACCGCCCTGTTCGCCTCCGACCCGAACTGGGGTCGCATCCTCGCTGCCGTTGGCCGCGCCGGTGTGCCGGACCTGGATGTCAGCCTGATCGACGTGTACCTGGACGACGTCGCCATCGCCAGCCGCGGCGGCCGTGCTGCCAGCTACACCGAGGACCAGGGCGCGAAAGTCATGGCCCAGGAGGAGATCACCATCCGCATCGATCTCGGCCGCGGCACCTGCAGCGAGACCATCTGGACCACCGACCTGTCCCACGAGTACGTGAAGATCAACGCGGAATACCGCACCTGATCCGGCGCCGGCCCGGTGCCGGCGCGTCATTTCACTCGGATTCCCGATTTTCATGGATCGATGAAAATCGGGAATTTGTTTTCATGGCTGCCGCACTCTAAGGTCTCCTGACTGACCTTCAAGAGCATCGCGTCCATGTCCCTCACCCTGATCATCGGCAGCAAGAACGTCTCCTCCTGGTCCCTGCGCGGCTGGCTGGCCATGCAGCTCACCGGCGCCGAGTTCGAGGAAGTCCTCATTCCCCTGGGGGGCCAGGACACCGCGCGGCGCATCCGCGAGCATTCGCCCAGCGGCAAGGTGCCGGCGCTCAAGTGCGAGCACGGGCTGATCTGGGATTCCCTGTCGATTGCCGAGTACCTCGCCGAACGCTTCCCCGAAGCCCATCTCTGGCCCCGTGGTGAAGCGGCCCGCGCCCTGGCACGTACGGTCTGCGCCGAGATGCACAGCGGCTTCATGGCGCTGCGCTCGAACATGCCCATGGACATCCAGCGCAACCAGCCGCTGGCCGAAGTGCCCGAAGCGGTGGCGGCCGATATCGCCCGAATCGTCGAGCTCTGGGCGCTGTGTCGCCAGCAGTTCGGCCAGGACGGCCCGTTCCTGTTCGGCCACGCCAGCATCGCCGATGCGTTCTACGCGCCTGTCGCCACGCGCCTGCGCAGCTACTGCGTAACCCTGCCCATCGAGGCACAGAACTACGTCGACGCCATCTACGCCTGGCCGGCGTTCCGCCCGTGGCTGGACGCGGCGATGGTCGAACGCGCCTGAACCCGGCCGCCAATGACGGTAGAATGCCCGTCTGCGCGGGCCCTGCCTGAATCGGATTGAGGAGTAGCACTGTGAAACGAGTACATGTCGCCGCCGCCGTGATTCGCGGACTCGATGGCCGGGTGCTGATCGCCCGCCGTCCGGACGACAAGCACCAGGGCGGCCTCTGGGAGTTTCCCGGTGGCAAGGTGGAGGAGGGCGAAGCGGTACAGGTTGCCTTGGCCCGCGAGCTGAAGGAAGAGCTGGGCATCGACGTCGAGCAGGCGCGCCCGCTGATCCGGGTGCAGCACGACTATAGCGACAAGCACGTGCTGCTGGATGTCTGGGAAGTCTCGGCCTTCTCCGGCGCGCCCCACGGCGCCGAGGGCCAGCCGCTGGCCTGGGTTGCCCCGCGCGATCTGCCGGACTATGAGTTTCCAGCGGCCAATGAGCCCATCGTGCAGGCCGCGCGACTGCCCGATCGCTACCTGATCACCCCCGACGGCCTGGAAATTCCTCAACTGGTGCAGGGCGTGCGCGCCGCAGTGGCCAGTGGTATCCGCCTGATCCAGTTGCGCGCGCCCAACATGTACAGCCCCGAGTACCGCGACCTGGCGGTGGATGTTCAGGGCCTGTGCGCCGGCAAGGCGCAGTTGATGCTCAAGGGGCCGCTGGAGTGGTTGGGAGACTTTCCGGCGGCCGGCTGGCACCTGACCTCCGAGCAACTGCGCAAATACGCGCCCAATGGTCGCCCGTTCCCGCGTGAGCGTCTGCTCGCGGCTTCCTGCCACAGCGCCGAGGAACTGGAGCTGGCGGCGCGCATGGGGGTGGATTTCGTCACCCTGTCGCCGGTGCAGCCCACCGAGAGCCATCCGGGCGAGCCTGCGTTGGGATGGGAAGCGGCAGCGGAGCTGATCGATGGCTTCAACCAGCCGGTGTTCCTGCTCGGCGGTGTCGGCCCGCAGGATCTTGAGCGCGCCTGGCAGACCGGGGCGCAGGGCGTGGCGGGTATTCGATCGTTCTGGCCGAAGAACGAAGGCTGACAGGCATTTTGCGTGGGGCGGCGATGGGTATCGCTCCGCTCCACGCCATCCTACGATGCTCCCTGTAGGAGCAACTGGGTGCTTCAGGTGAGTCCGTACCAGCGCCTTCCCCTCACCCCAGCCCTCTCCCAGGGGGAGAGGGAGCCGCCCGTGCCGGCGAACGACAAGGTTTCATCCTGCACCGAACAGTCCCCTCTCCCCCTGGGAGAGGGTTAGGGTGAGGGCTGATCCGAGCACAGGACTATCGAGTAGGGGCGGGCCATGCCCGCGATCGCGCGCACAGCGCGCTCCTACGAGTCGACTCTCGACCGATCAGGCGGGCTTCTCAGCGGCTTGCCAGAGAATCTCTTCCACGCCCTGGCGCCGGGCTATAAAGCGCGCAGCGACGAACAGCAGGTCGGATAGCCGGTTCAGGTAGCGCAGGCCTGCGCCTTCCAGCGGCTCCTCGGCATTCAGCTGCTGGCAGCGGCGCTCGGCATTGCGCGCCTGGGCGCGGCACAGGTGGGCGAGAGCGACCAGGCGCGAACCGCCGGGCAGGATGAAGTTCTTCAGCGGCCCAAGTTCTTCATTCCAGCGGTCGATCACCGTTTCCAGGCGTTCCACTTCGGCATCGTTCAGCGCACGGTACTCCGGCATTGCCAGCTCACCGCCGAGGTCGAAGAGGCGGTGCTGGATCGGCGCCAACACCCCGATCACTTCTTCCAGCGCACTGCTGCGCGCCTCGTGCAGCCCAGCCAGCAGCAGGCCGAGGTGGCTGTTCAGCTCGTCCACGGCGCCCATGGCTTCCACGCGGGGGTGGTGCTTGGGCACGCGACGGCCATCGGCCAGGCCAGTTTCCCCGGCATCGCCGGTGCGGGTGTAGATCTTCGACAGGCGGTTGCCCATGCTCAATGCTCCTTGTCGTCGCGCGCCAGCAGCGGCAGCGGCGGGGAAATTTCGGCCGCCAGCGGCAGGCGGATGGTGAAGCAGGTGCCGACACCCAGCTCGGACTGCACCTCCATCTGCCCCTTGTGGTTGTTGGTGACGATGAAGTACGAGACCGACAGGCCCAGCCCTGTGCCCTGGCCGACTTCCTTGGTGGTGAAGAAAGGCTCGAAGATGCGCTTGCGCACGTTCTCCGGCATGCCGCAGCCGTTGTCTTCCACGTGGATTTCCGCCCAGGGCGGATTGAGCCGGGTACGCAGGGTGATGCGGCCGTACTCGCCTTCCTCTTCGTCGTCGCGCAGGTGGATGGCCTGGGCGCCGTTCTTCAGCAGGTTGAGCAGCACCTGCTCGATTTCGTTGGCGATCACCGGCACCGGGCCCAGGCGCGGGTCGTACTCGTGGACGATCTCCAGCGACTTGAAGTCGAAGCCGCCGGTGAGGTCGAAGTCGTTACCGGCAATCTCCACGGCTTGCTCCAACAGCGCTGGCAGCTCGCAGGCGGCCATCTGCCGGTGGCTGCGGCGGCTGAAGGAGAGCATGTGGGTGACGATCTTCGCGGCGCGGGAGCCGGCGTACTGGATGCCATCCATCAGCTTGGGGATCTCCCGCGCCTCCAGGTAGTGGTTGAGGTCGTCCAGGCGCACGCCCACTTCGCCGGCTACCTCCAGGTTCTTCGGCAACTCCGGCGACAGTCGCCGGCGGATGTTCTGCACGTTGTGCAGGATGGCGCCCAGCGGGTTGTTGATCTCGTGAGCCATACCGGCCGCGAGGCCGCCGACGGAGAGCATCTTCTCCGACTGCACCATCATCTCTTCCATTCCCAGGCGGTCGGTGATGTCGTCGATACGGATCACCGCGCCACGGCCGGTGCCGCCCATCAGCGGGTAGAAGGTCAGGGCGTAATGGCGCGGCGCGTCAGTGAGGGCCCAGGTGACGCGTTCGACGCGTTCGACCTTGTGCTGCTCGGCGGCGCGGGTGAGCTGCGGCAGGAAGGGCTTGAGCGACGGGAAGGCGAGGAATACCGGCTGGTTCACCGCGTCGTCCAGGCTGGTGCCGGAGAGCAGGCTGGCTTCCTGGTTCCACTGGGTGACGTAGAGCTGCTCGTCCACCGCGATCAGTGCCGAGGGCATCGAGTCGATGATGCTGTTGAGGTAGTGCTGGAAGCCGGTGAGCTTCTTCTCGATCTTGCTGCGTACCTGGACTTCCAGCTCCAGCTTGCGGTTCGAGCGGCGGGTTTCCTCGGCCAGCGACTGAGCCTGCTCCACGGCTTCCTGGGCGTCGTCGCGGGCGCGCTTGAGCTGCTGTTCGCGGGCTTCGATGCGGGTCAGCATGGTGTTGAAGGCGTCGGCCAGCCGGCCGATCTCGTCGGCATTGCCGCGCTCGGCGCGCAAGGCGTAGTTCTCCTCGCGGGTGACCTGGCGCGAGAGCTCCTCCAGGCTGCGGATCGGCCGGGTGATCAGGCGGCGGATCTGCTGGGCGATCAGCAGCCAGAGCAGCACCGAGACGGCGAGGATCACCAGGCTGGCAGTCAGGGTGCCGGTGTAGAAGGCGCCCGGCAGCTCGCTGCTCGCCACCAGCAGCAGGTAGCCGCTGTTGCGGCCGGCCTGGGGCAGTTCGAACAGCGCGTTGAGGCGGTATTCGTGCTGGCGCCAGCGCTCCAGGTGATCGAGGCGCTCGGGCAGGGCAATGGGGCCGTTGCCCGGCGTCTGGGCGATGCGTTCGCCGTTGCTGTCGTACAGTGCGGCGGCGCGCAGCGGCTGGTAGTCGTCCAGCTGGCGCAGCAGAACCTGGGCCTGGGTGGGCGAGGACAACGCCGGCTCGCTGAGCGCCGGGTTGGCGATCAGCCGGCCGATGGTCTGCAGCGCCTGGGGCGCGACGCTGTCCTGGGAAATCCAGTAGGCCGCGCTGATGAAAGCCAGGTTGGCCACCAGCATCACGGTCGCCAGTAGCACCAGCAGGGCGGCGAGGATTTTCTGGCCGACCGGCAGGTCTTCCAGGCGCTGGCGCAGGTTCATGGGTGAAGGCATGGGCGCTTTCTTGGAAAAACAGGAGAGGCGGGCAGGGTAGCCCGCGATCAGGTGTCGGGCAATCCGCGCGCCACCAGGTAGGCGCGCAGGCGCTCGTGTACGGCTCGCAGTCGCGGCAGGGCGAGGTGCAGGCGGTCACCTTCGCGGCAGGCGTGGCCGAGCAGGTAAGCGATCTCGCTGCGCCGGCCCTGGCCGACGTCCTGGTACATGGAGGAGAAGTTCGTTGCAGTGGCGGCAATCACGCGCTCCACGTCGCCCTGCAATTCCTGCGCAGCGGCGGGGTAGTTGCAGGCGTGCAGCAGTTGGCCCAGTTCGTCGCACAGCGCGGCCACTTCGTCGGGGTGCCCGGCCAGTTCGCCATTGCGGCATTGGTGCAGCACGGTCAGCGGGTTGATCGCGCAGTTCAGGGCCAGCTTGCGCCACAGGCGTTCGAGGATGTTCTCGCTCCACTGGGCGGGAATCCCGGCTTGCTCCAGCTCGGTCAGCCAGGCCGGAGTGGGCCCGCCGTGCTCGTCGCCCAGCCAGGTCTGGCCATGGCCTGCGAATACCACGCGGAAGTCGGATTCGCGGAATGCGCCTTCGGTGCTGGAAGCATAAAGGCAGCGTGCGCGCGGCAGGTGGGCGCTGACCGCCTGCTGGCTGCCCAGACCGTTCTGCAGCAGGATCAGTTCGGCTCCGGGGGCCAGGCGCGCCGCCACGCTGGCGGCGGCAGACTCGGCGTCGTAGGCCTTGCAGGCCAGCAGCAGGCGCTGGATCGGCGCGCCTTGCGCAGCGGTTTCGGCTGGTATCGGGTAGAGGCTCTCGCGACCGTCTTCGATCAGGGTGACGCCACCGAGGGCGCGGTAGGCGTTGAGGCGCTGGCGGTCGCGCAGCAGCAGGCGCACCGGCAGGCCTGCGCGGGACAGGCGGGCGGCCCACAGGCAACCGAGGCTGCCGGCGCCGAGGATAGACCAGGTCATGGGAGAAACTTCGCGGGTTCGGGGGCTTACCGCGAAGTTTAGCGCAGACCGGTCAGGCGACTGGCGTTGATTCGCCCGCTGGCGAAGGCATCGGGCAGCAGGGCACGGCCCTGCTGCATCAGTTGCTCGACTTCCACGGGCAGCGCCTTGGCGTCCAGGCCCACCAGGCTGATGCCGGCCTTGAGGGTGATGAAGCCTTCGCTGGTCTTGAACGCCTTGAGGTTCAGGCCTTCGTGCAGGCGGCGGAAGCTGCTGGGGGAGCATTCCTGCAGGTCTTCGAGCAGGGTGATCAGGGCGAAGTGCTGGCCGTCGATGCGCGCCAGGACGTCCAGCGGTCGTACCAGTTGCTGCAGGCGCCGGGCGACGCCGTGGAGCAGTTCGTTCTGGAACGACTGGCCATGCTTCTGCCCCAGTTCGGCCAACTCCGGCAGGCCGATGAGCATGTAGCACACGGCACCACCACGGGATTCCACCTGGCGGATGCTGTCGGCCAGCTTCTGCTTGAGGTAGCGCTGGTTGCCCAGGCCCGTGGCACTGTCCACCAGGTTGCGTTCTTCCAGGCTGGTGATGTTCTCGGTGAGCAGGCGATTTTCCATCAGCAGGCGCTGCAGGGTATTGCTCAGGCGGTCGGCGGCCAGTACGCGGGGCACCAGTTGCTCGTTCATCGCCGATTTGCTGACGAAGTCGTCCACGCCACGGTCGAAGGCTTCGGCCAGGGCGTTGTCGCCCTCCTTGCCGGTGAGCAGGATGATGTAGGTGTAGTGGTCGCCGCTCTCGTCGAGCTGGCGCACTCGGGCGGTGAGCTCCAGGCCGTCCATCTCGGGCATCAGCCAGTCGGCGAGGAGGACGCTCACCGGCTGCTTTTCCAGCAGGTCGAGCGCTTCGCTGGCACTGCTGGCGAAGCGCACGTTCAGGTAGCCGGCCTGGCTCAGCGCGCGGCCGATCATGGCGCTGGAGAACTTGGCATCGTCGACTACCAGGATGCTGAGATGGTTGGTTGGCATGGAATGTCTCGGAAACGGGTAGGAAATGCCGGCTAACGACGTCAGAGGCCGGGCGCGGTCTTGTCTGTCAGTTATAATGACCGCGCATTTTTATCGTCAAGCCAGGCGTCGTCCCGTCTGTGAACCGGGTCGCGCCGTCCATCTGGAGAGATGTCATGCCTTCGTTCGACGTGGTGTCCGAACTGGACAAACACGAACTGACCAACGCCCTGGATAACGCTGCCAAGGAACTGGACCGCCGTTTCGACCTGAAGGGCAAGTGCAGCTTCGAGACCAAGGACAAGTCCGTCACCCTGACCGCCGAGGCGGATTTCATGCTTGAGCAGATGCTCGACATTCTTCGCTCCAGCCTGGTCAAGCGCAAGATCGATGTGCAGTGCATCGAAACCAAGGACCCCTTCCCGTCGGGCAAGGTGGTCAAGCAGGAAGTGACCTTCCGCGAGGGCATCGACAAGGATCTGGCGAAGAAGATCGTCGCCCTGATCAAGGACAAGAAGCTCAAGGTGCAGGCTGCCATCCAGGGTGAGCAGGTTCGTGTCACCGGCAAGAAGCGCGATGACCTGCAGGAAGCCATCGCGCTGCTGCGTGGTGAATCCCTCGGTATGCCGCTTCAGTTCAACAACTTCCGCGACTGATGCGCGCTGCTCTGTAAGCGCTGCGGAACCTCAGCGCCCGCGCGACGTCGCAGTAATAGAGTCGCTCGGCGAACTCCCGACCGCCATGGCTTGCCATGGCGGTTTTGTTTTAGGCAATGGCAACAGACAAGGGGCCTGCATCCATGGATATGAATTACGAGCAGATCATGAACAGTGCGGAGGCCTGGACGCCGGTCGTCCTGGCTTACCTGGGCAATGCCGTGCTGGCGCTGTTGACCCTGCTGATCGGTTGGTGGGTGATCAACCTGTTCACCCGTCGTATCGGCGGGTTGCTGTCCACCAAGCATGTGGACAGGACGCTGCAGGGCTTCATCGGCAGCATGGTGAACATCATCCTGAAGATCCTGCTGATGGTCAGCGTGGCGTCGATGATCGGCATCCAGACCACCAGCTTCGTCGCTGCCATCGGTGCCGCCGGCCTGGCCATCGGCCTGGCGCTGCAGGGCAGCCTGTCGAACTTCGCCGGCGGCGTGCTGATCCTGCTGTTCCGCCCGTTCAAGGTCGGCGACTGGATCGAAGCCCAGGGCGTTTCCGGCACGGTGGACCACATCATGATCTTCCACACCGTGCTGCGCACCGGTGACAACCGTACGGTGATCGTACCCAATGGCGCGCTGTCCAACGGCATCATCACCAACACCTCGACCCAGACGACCCGCCAGGTGACCTTCGATGTGAAGTTGGCCTTCGACGCCGACCTGGAGGGTGCTCGTGCCATCCTCAAGGAGCTGGCGGAGGATTCGCGCGTACTCAAGTCGCCGGCGCCGGTGGTGGTGGTCGCGGGCCTGGGGGAGAACTCGGTGACCCTGTCGCTGCGCCTGTGGACCGCCAACTCCGATTACTGGGCGGTCACCTTCATGCTCAACGAGCAGGTGCGTCAGCGCCTGCGCGACGACGGCATCGACCTTGCGCCGAACAAGGTGGTGCGTGTGCTCAAGGGTGAAGAGGACGCCGTCCTGGCGGACTGATCCCTCACGCGGAACGGAAAAGGCCGGCATTTGCCGGCCTTTTTCATGGGCGCTGCTTCATCAGCCAGTTCAGGGGCGTTCGGCGCTGGCTGGCTGCGTTGGGGCTTCGCTGGCTTCCTCGGCGGCGCCGTTGGTCATGTCGTTCTTGCGCTGCAGCCACAGCCAGCCGATCAACAGCAGCGTCGGCACGCCGAGCAGGGCGGTGAAGAAGAAGAAGCGCTCGTAGCCCATGCCCTCGACCATGGCGCCGGAGTAGCCGCCGATGAAGCGCGGCAGCAACAGCATGGTGGAGCTGAGCATGGCGTACTGGGTCGCGGAGAACTTCAGGTTGGTCAGGCTCGACAGGTAGGCGACGAAGGCCGAGGTCGCCAGACCGCCGCTGAAGTTGTCGAGCATGATGGTCACCACCAGCATGGTGACGTGGGGCTCCAGCACCTTGAGCAGGGCAAAGACGTTCTGCCCCATGAGATGCGGATCGTCGATCGCGCCCATCTGCGCAAGGAGGGCGAACAGCAGGTTGGTCGCCGCCGAGGCCGCGCCACCGATGAACAGGATCGGCAGGATGCTGAAGCGGGCGATCAGCACACCGCCGGCCGCCGCGCCCACCAGGGTCATGACCACGCCGAACAGCTTGCTGACGGTGGCGATGGTGTCCTTGGTGAAGCCCATGTCGATGTAGAACACGCTGGCCATGGTGCCCATGACGGTGTCGGACATGCGGTAGGTGGAGATCAGCCCGAGCAGCAGCAGGGCCTGCCAGCGGTAGCGGCGGACGAACTCGGTGATGGGTGTCAGCACCGGGGCCATCAGCAGCCGACCCGGTGCGGAGATGCAGCTCAGGGCGATCAGCAGGTAGAGGAGGGCGAGCCACCACTTGCCGGCCTCGGTCATGTTGATGAATGCGGTGCCGGTCACCAGCAGGATGATCAGCACGATCACCGAAACCGCCTGGTGGACGAAGTCGAACTGCGGCAGGCCGCGCCCGTGTACGGCCAGCAGCAGCGGGCGGCGCACCTTCGACAGCAGCTCGCGGACCGGGCGGATCTGCCGGCGACCGTGGGGCGTCATGCAGATGCCGATGAAGATTCCATACAGCGCGGCGCGCGGCCAGGCCTGTGCGGTCAGCGCGGTGAGCATGGCCGGCACGGAGATCAGCAGCACCAGCAGGGTCAGCACCGAGAGTAGCTGGTGGTTGAAGGCGAAAGCCGAGCTGCCAGCCTGTGGTTGCACGTTCACCGGCGGCTCTTTCATCAGCAGGGTGGTGATCAGGCCGGGCAGGATAGCCAGCGAGCACACCGCGTAGGTCAGCGCCCAGGCCGACTGGCTGTAGTGCAGGGCACTGGAGCCGGCCCATTCGGCGAGGAACAGCACGCCGGCGGTGGCGAACAGGACGGCGACCCGGTAGCCGGTCATGTAGCACGCGGCCAGCGCGGCCTGGCGGGTGTTCTCGGCGATTTCCAGGCGGTAGGCGTCGATCGCGATGTCCTGGGTGGCCGAGGCAAAGGCCACGACCATCGCCAGGGCGATCAGCCAGTTCAGATGCGACTGCGGGTTGCACAGGGCCATGCCGAGCAGGCCGATGGCGATCAGGCCCTGGGAGAACACCAGCCAGGAGCGGCGACGGCCCAGCCGGCCGATGAAGGGCAGGCGCCACTGATCGAGCATGGGCGACCAGACCCATTTGAAGGCGTAGACGAGCCCGATCCAGCTGGCGAATCCGATGGTTTCCCGGGCGACACCCGCTTCACGCAACCACACCGAGAGGGTGGAAAGCACCAGCATGTAAGGCAGGCCGGCGGCGAAACCCAGCAGCAAAAGTGCGAGGCTGGCGGGAGACTTGTAGGCAATCCATGCCTCTCGCCAGGAATGCTCTTTCATGGGGTGTTTTCCAGCAGGTCAAAAATTCTCGCGAACTTTACTAGGACTGCTCGCCGCTAGGCCAGCCGTGCCGACGTATGTCCACCCGATCGTTATGGATTCTGACACCCTCTGCACGCAATCGTGCGCGCTGTTCGTTCCCCGAAACAGTGCCGATGGGCAGGCTGATGCGGCCACCGGCGGCGATCACCCGGTGCCAGGGCAGGCGGGTGCCATCGGGCAACTGGCTGAGGATGCGTCCTACAAGCCGCGCAGAACGGCCCAGCCCGGCCAGTTTGGCCACATCGCCGTAGGTGATCACGTGCCCTTCCGGCACTTGGGCGATCACCAGGAAAATGGCCTCGCGGCGAGTCTGCAGGCTTTCCTGCGTCAGATCCGCGGAGGAGGCGGAGACTTTGCGCTCGGGCATGGGTGATGGTCGCTTCAGTGGAGGCCAGGTCAGGATATAGCGAAGCCTGTGGTAGGCAAATGCGTGTGGCTAAATGAAGGAAGTTTCCCGTCATTCTGTCAGTAATGATGAACTCTGTACCGCCAGGTCTGTCATTCGTTGCTCTAGCGTCGGGTATCTGGATAATGCCCGGCTTTTTGCCCACCTTGTCCAGTTGAATCAGGCTCATGTTGTCTAGAACCCTGCTCTCCATTGCCCTGGCTTCCTGTTCCCTTTCCGCTGTCGCCGATACCGTCTGGTTGAAGAATGGCGACCGCCTGACCGGCACCATCAAGCTGTTCGACGGCGGCAAGCTGTTGCTGGCGACTGATTATGGCGGGGAGATCACCCTGAAATGGGACAAGATCAAGACCCTCGAGACCGACCAGAATCTGCTGGTGAAGTACGACGAGGAAACCGGCGAGCATTCCAAGGGCATCAAGGCATCGGACGATGGCAAGGTCACGCTGGTCAACGGTCAGCCGCGCACCGTGGAGCTGGCGAAGATCGAGCAGATGATGCCGCCCAAGCCGATCCTCGAAGACTGGGTATGGACTGGCAACGTCGACTTCTCCCTGGACCACAAGCAGGCCGAGAACGATGTCGAGGACTACGACATCGATTTCAAGACCAACGCCCGCCACGGCCGTTGGCGCCACAACCTGCAGGGCGAATACAACCGCGAGAAGAAGAACGACCAGGTCAGCACCAACAATTATTCTGCCGAGTACGCGTTGGACCGCTTCCTCGATGAGCACTGGTTCTGGCAGGGGCAGGCGCAGTACAAGCGCGACTGGATCGAGGACCTGAAGAAGAAGCGCACTGTCGGTACCGGCCCCGGCTACCAGTTCTGGGATAATGAGCTGGGCGCGTTCTCCCTGGCGACTCTGGTCAACCGCAACGACTACGAGTTCGTCGACGACGAGAAGTCCCACTTCTACAGCACCAGCCTGAAGTGGGACTACAACCGTTACCTGCTGGCCAAGCAGTTCGAGCTGTTTACCAACGGCGAAGTCAGCAAGCCACTGGAGTCCAACGTGGACTACGAGCTGGAGAGCGAGGCGGGCATCCGCTACAAGCTGACCTCCTGGGCGTCCCTGAGCCTGAAGGCCGAGTGGGACAAGCTCAGTGGCAACGATGGCGACGTCAACGAGCGTCGCTATACCGTTGGCCTGGGGGTCGGCTGGTAACGTCGACTCAGGCAGGAGCGAGCAGGCTCGTTCCTGCAAGGCACATAAAAAAGCCCCGCACATGGCGGGGCTTTTTCAAGGGGAGAGTGTTACAGGCGCAGGCCGCCGTCCAGCTCCAGCACGCGGCCGGTGTAGTAGTCGTTCTCGAGGATGTAGGCCACCGAGTGGGCGATTTCCTGGGGCTTGCCCAGGCGCTTGAGCGGGATGCCGGAGGTCATTTTCTCCAGCGCTTCGGGTTTCATGCTGGCGACCATGTCGGTCTCGATGAATCCAGGTGCCACGCCGGCCACGCGGATGCCGTAGCGTGCCAGTTCCTTCGCCCAGACCACGGTGTCGGCGGCGACGCCGGCCTTGGCTGCGGAGTAGTTGGCCTGGCCCATGTTGCCGGCGCGGGAGATGGAGGAGATGTTGACGATCGCGCCTTCGTTCTTCAGCTCGATCATCTTCGCCGCCACTTCACGAGTGCAGAGGAACACGCCGGTCAGGTTGACGTCGATCACGGCCTGCCATTGGGCCAGACTCATCTTGCTCAGCTCGCCGTCCTTGACCTTGATGGTCAGGCCGTCGCGCAGGATGCCGGCGTTGTTCACCAGGCCGTTGATGGCGCCGAAGTCGCTGGCGACCTGGGCCACCATATGGGTAACCTGTTCTTCATTGGCGACGTTGCACAGATAGGCGCGGGCGTCACCGCCGGCGGCCTTGCAGGCGGCCACGGCTTCGTCCAGTTTTTCGGCGTTGAGGTCAACCAGCGCGACGCGCGCGCCCTTGCCGGAGAGGTATTCGCCCATGGCGCGGCCCAGGCCCTGGCAGCCACCGGTGATGATGATGACCTTGTCTTTCAATTGCATCGGAACAACCCCACGAACAGTTTCTGGTGAAAGGCCCCGCCGGCAGCTGTGCACAGAGTCAGTCCTGCCCGTCCGTTTGCGACGGATTCTTTGCGAGGAGTCATAAGTTGAGCGTGAAAGCTGCCAAGCATGCCCGAGAACTGCTGCTCAAGGAATACCGCGGCGTCCTCTCCACCCACTCGAAGAAGTGGTCCGGGTTTCCCTTCGGCTCCGTGGTGCCCTACTGCCTGGACGAGGCGGGCCGGCCGCTGATCCTGATCAGTCGCATCGCCCAGCACACCCACAACCTGCAGATGGATGGCAAATGCTCGTTGCTCATCGGCGAGCGTGGCGTCGACGACATCCAGGCCGCCGGCCGCCTGACCCTGCTGGCCGAGGCGCTGATGATCGAGGATGTCGACGCCATCGCGGGTGCCGCCGAGCGCTACTACCGCTATTTCCCCGGTTCGCAGGACTACCACATCGTCCACGACTTCGATTTCTGGGTACTCGAGCCGGTGCAGTGGCGCTTCATCGGCGGCTTCGGCGATATCCACTGGCTGGGCGCCGACAGCGTGCCGCTGGCCAATCCCTTCGTCGGCGAGGCGGAAAGGAGCATGGTCGAGCACATGAACAGCGACCATGCCAGTGCCATCGAACACTACGTCGAGCTGGCCGGGCTGCCCGCGGGCAAGGATCCGCAGCTGGTGGGAATTGATACCGAAGGTTTCCACCTGCGCATCGGCCAAGGCCTGCACTGGCTGCCGTTCCCTGCGCCCTGCAGTAATCCTGGTGCGGTGCGCCAGGCGCTGGTGCAGTTGGCCAGGGCGGACGTCTGGCCGGGTAGTGAGGTTATCCGGGCTTGAACAATCCCCGGGCATTCCCTTGAAATTGGCGCGGGACGTCGCCACCTTTCCCGTTATCTGGGTAAATGCCCCGCCAAGGAAACATCGATGCGAGTTCCTCTTTTCCTGATTCTTCTCTTCCCGCTGATCGAGCTGGCCGTGATGATCAAGGTCGGCAGCGTGATCGGCGTGGGCTGGACCCTGCTGCTGATCATTGCCGGTGCCTTCATCGGTGCCGCCGTTCTGCGTGTCGCTGGCGTGGCGACCGCTCTGCGTGCCCGCGAGCGCCTGAATCGTGGCGAGCTACCCGAACAGGAAATGCTCGAAGGTCTGGTCATCGCCCTGGGTGGTGGCCTGCTGATGCTGCCGGGCTTCATCAGCGACGCCATCGGCCTGCTCTGCCTGATCCCCTTCACCCGCCGCCTGATGCTTGGCCGCGTGCGCCAGCGCATGCAGGAACAGGCCGAGCGCCGTCGGGCCTTCGCCGACGATCCGGCCGCTCAGCAACGTGGCGGCCCGAGCGTGATCGAAGGCGAGTACCAGCGCCGTGAGGAAGATCGCGACCGCTTGCGCTGAGCCTCGGACGGTTTCGGCCGTCCTGAGCACCCTCCGTTTGCAAAATTTTTTTCGTCACACCCTTGAAATGCCTTGTAGCGACCTTATGTACCGGTCACCGCAAGGTCCCTGTCGCATGGACAGGCTGCTCTTTACGCGTCTCGCCAGCCGGGACGCAAACCGGCAACGCCGGATTCAATAAAACCTGCCGGGCATCGATCTGGCTGTTGGAAATCACAGTTTGGGAGAGTTACGACTATGAAGCTTCGTCCTCTGCATGACCGCGTCGTCATCCGTCGCAGCGAGGAAGAGACCAAAACCGCAGGCGGCATCGTGCTGCCGGGTTCCGCCGCCGAAAAGCCGAACCGCGGTGAAGTGGTCGCTGTTGGTGCCGGCCGTGTCCTGGACAACGGCGAAGTTCGCGCTCTGGCCGTCAAGGTCGGTGACAAGGTGGTGTTCGGTCCTTACTCCGGCAGCAACGCCATCAAGGTCGACGGCGAAGAACTGCTGGTGATGGGCGAGTCCGAGATCCTCGCCGTCCTGGAAGACTGATTTCAGTCCGTCCACTCCCCACCGAATTCGATTTAGAGGAAACAGAACATGGCTGCCAAAGAAGTTAAGTTCGGCGATTCCGCTCGCAAGAAAATGCTGGTCGGCGTAAACGTCCTGGCCGACGCGGTTAAAGCGACCCTCGGCCCGAAAGGCCGCAACGTCATCCTGGACAAGAGCTTCGGTGCTCCGACCATCACCAAGGACGGCGTTTCCGTCGCCAAGGAAATCGAACTCAAAGACAAGTTCGAGAACATGGGCGCCCAACTGGTGAAAGACGTTGCCTCCAAGGCCAACGACGCTGCCGGTGACGGCACCACCACCGCTACCGTTCTGGCCCAGGCCATCGTCAACGAAGGCCTGAAAGCCGTCGCTGCCGGCATGAACCCGATGGACCTCAAGCGCGGCATCGACAAGGCCACCGTGGCCATCGTTGCTCAGCTCAAGGACCTGGCCAAGCCGTGCGCCGACACCAAGGCCATCGCCCAGGTCGGCACCATCTCCGCCAACTCCGACGACTCCATCGGCAACATCATTGCCGAAGCCATGGAAAAAGTCGGCAAAGAAGGCGTGATCACCGTTGAAGAAGGCTCGGGCCTGGAAAACGAACTGTCCGTCGTAGAAGGCATGCAGTTCGACCGTGGCTACCTGTCCCCCTACTTCATCAACAAGCCGGACACCATGGTTGCCGAGCTCGACGGCCCGCTGCTGCTGCTGGTCGACAAGAAGATCTCGAACATCCGCGAAATGCTGCCGGTCCTGGAAGCCGTTGCCAAAGCCGGCCGTCCGCTGCTGATCGTGGCTGAAGACGTCGAAGGCGAAGCCCTGGCTACCCTTGTCGTCAACAACATGCGTGGCATCGTGAAAGTCGCAGCCGTCAAGGCTCCGGGCTTCGGCGACCGCCGCAAGGCCATGCTGCAGGACATCGCCATCCTGACCGGCGGTACCGTCATCTCCGAAGAAGTCGGTCTGAGCCTGGAAGGCGCCACCCTGGAGCACCTGGGTAACGCCAAGCGCGTCGTACTGAGCAAGGAAAACACCACCATCATCGATGGCGCTGGCGCTCAGGCCGACATCGAAGCTCGCGTCCTGCAGATCCGCAAGCAGGTCGAAGAGACTTCCTCCGACTACGACCGTGAGAAGCTGCAAGAGCGTCTGGCCAAGCTGGCCGGCGGTGTTGCCGTGATCAAGGTTGGCGCTGCCACCGAAGTCGAGATGAAAGAGAAGAAAGCCCGCGTTGAAGACGCCCTGCACGCTACCCGTGCTGCGGTCGAGGAAGGCGTGGTTCCTGGCGGCGGCGTCGCTCTGGTTCGTGCTCTGCAAGCCATCGAAGGCCTGAAGGGCGACAACGAAGACCAGAACGTCGGTATCGCCCTGCTGCGTCGCGCTGTCGAAGCTCCGCTGCGCCAGATCGTTGCCAACTCCGGTGACGAGCCGAGCGTGGTGGTCGACAAGGTCAAGCAAGGCTCGGGCAACTACGGCTACAACGCTGCTACCGGCGTGTACGGCGACATGATCGAGATGGGTATCCTCGATCCGGCCAAAGTCACCCGTTCGGCCCTGCAAGCCGCTGCTTCCATCGGCGGCCTGATGGTCACCACCGAGGCCATGGTTGCCGAAGTGGCTGACGACAAGGCTGCTCCGGCCATGCCGGACATGGGCGGCATGGGTGGCATGGGCGGCATGATGTAAGCCACCCGGCACCTGCTGTAAGAAAAAGCCCCGCCTAGGCGGGGCTTTTTCATGGGCGCGGGTTGTGCCAGACTGCGGTGCAGGAGATGGCATTCCTCCTTCAACCGCCCTTGTGGCTGATGATGCCTACGCATTGACCTGGAAAGGCGCGTAGGCGTTCGCCTGCAGCCTGTCCAAGACACTTTTCCCAGGACAGGACCATGTGGAAATCCATTCTTGCCGTCTCTCTCGGAGCCGCCCTCGGTGCACTGCTGCGCTGGGTGCTCGGGCTCAAGCTCAACACCCTCCTGCCTTCCATGCCACCGGGCACGGTGGTCGCCAACCTGGTTGGCGGCTATATCATCGGCGCGGCCATCGCCTTCTTCGCCAACACGCCGGGCGTGGCGCCGGAATGGCGGTTACTGATCATCACCGGCTTCTGCGGTGGTCTCACCACATTCTCGACCTTCTCCGCCGAAGTCGTCATGTTGCTGCAGCAGGGCCGCCTGGCCTGGGCGATGGGTACAGTCGCCACGCACCTGGCCGGCTCTCTGTTGATGACCCTGGCCGGGCTCTGGTCGGTGAACTGGATGATGGGCCGTTAAGCGACCGCTGATAGTGATGCCTCGGCAAGAATGAACGGGGCCCCGTTGCGGTGCTTCCCCCTTCAGGATCGCAACGACAGCCTAAGGACCGCCAGTGGCTGTTGGAAATCCAGCGCTACGAGCACGATGGACTCCGGATGTGCGCTGCTATCTTGAGAATGCGATGAAGTGTGAAAAAACCGTCAAAGGCGCTTAAGTTCCATTTAAGCCAGTTAGGCTAGAGTGCTGTTCGCGAAAGGAGAGCACATGCGCATTCTGTTGGTTGAAGACAATCGGGACATTCTGGCCAATATGGCCGACTACCTGGGCCTGAAGGGCTACACGGTGGATTGCGCCCAGGACGGCCTGTCCGGATTGCACCTGGCGGCGACCTCCCATTACGACCTGATCGTACTGGACGTCATGCTGCCGGGGTTGGACGGTTTCACACTGTGCCGTCGGCTGCGCGAAGACGCGCGCCGCGACACGCCGGTGATCATGCTCACCGCCCGTGACCAGTTGGACGACCGCCTGCAGGGCTTCCGCTCGGGCGCCGACGATTACCTGCTCAAGCCCTTCGCGCTGTCCGAGCTGGCCGCTCGCATCGAAGCGGTGCTGCGCCGCAGCCAGGGTGGTGGTCGTCGCGAGTTGCAGGTCGCCGATCTGAGCTACAACCTCGATACCCTCGAAGTGAACCGTGCCGGCAAACCGCTGAAACTCAATCCCATCGGTCTCAAGCTGCTGGCGGTGCTGATGCAGAAGAGCCCGCACGTCGTGCGACGCGATGTGCTCGAGGAAGCCGTCTGGGGCGACGACTGCCCGGACAGCGACAGCCTTCGCAGCCACGTGCACCAGCTTCGCCAAGTGATCGACAAGCCCTTCGCATCCTCCCTGCTGCATACGGTCCACGGTGTCGGCTACAAGCTGGCAGAGGAAACGCATGGAGTATAAGCAGAGCCTTTCCCGCCGGATTGTCTTTGCCTTCGTACTCATGACCGCCGCCGTCGGCGGCCTGTTCTCGGTGGGAATCGTCGGCGTCGTTCACATCGTCGAGGAGCGCCTGATTTCCCGCGACCTGGGTGGCGAACTGGATCGCATCATCAATGAGGACCTGGGCAACGGCCAGGCTCCCAAGCTCGATCCGGGCATGCGTTTCTTCATCAGCGACGGCGTGGGCGTCTACGCCATGCCACCGGCACTGCGTCGGCTGGATGAGGGGTTCCACGAAGTCTTCGATGGGGAGTTGTCCTTCCATGCGCTGGCGCGCGATGTCGATGGTCGCCGCTTCGTCCTGCTGCAGGACCAGAGCGACTTCGAAGCACGCGAGCAGATTCTCTACGCGGCCGTGGTCACCGGCTATGTCCTGAGCCTGGCTTTGTCCGGGGTCCTGGGCTGGCTGCTGGCGCGCAAGGTCATGGAGCCGGTTGCACGCCTGGCGCGGCAGGTCCGGCATCGCGACCAGTTGCTCGAGCTGGCGCCGCCCATGTCGCCGGATTACGCCAACGACGAAGTGGGTGAGCTGGCGGCGGCTTTCGATTACGCCATGGGGCGGCTGCACGACGTGCTGACTCGGGAAAAGCTCTTCACCAGCGATGTCAGTCATGAATTGCGTACGCCACTGATGGTGATCGCCACCAGCTGCGAGCTGTTGGCAGAGGAGCCGGGGCTCAGCGCGCGGGCTCGTGCTCAACTGGCGCGCATGAACAGTGCCTGCGAGGAAATGCGCGATCTGGTGCAGACCTTCCTCATGCTGGCCAGGGCTCAGCGCAAGGACATGGCCATCGTTTCGCAGGCCGGGCTGCGGCAGATCGGGGATGAATTGGTAGCGCAGTGGCGTGGCCCGATCGAAGCGAAAGGTTTGACGCTGGTATACGAGGCGAACCAGGAGATGCCCGGGAAATTCAACGCGCCGTTCCTGCGCTCGGTGATGAGCAATTTATTGCGCAATGCCATGCATTACACCGAAAGCGGCAGCATCCGCTTACAACTTGGGCCGAACGGATTCTGGGTCGAAGACACCGGCGCCGGTATCCCGGAAGAACAGCGAGAACGGGTCTTCCAACCGTTCGTTCGAGGCCAGAACCCGCGTGGTGAGGGGCTTGGGCTCGGGTTGTCGCTGGTCAAGCGGATCTGCGCCTCCGAAGGCTGGGACGTCACGCTGCGTCCCGCGGAACCCCACGGCTGCCGCTTCGAAGTTCGCCTAGCCGTAGTTTGACAAAATCTTCACAAGTGCATGACCCGGCTGTGACAGGCTGATTTGTATCGTTCGCCCTGAATTCGGGAAAGGTAATAATCCGATGACTGAAAAACCCGTCAACCTGGAGTTCTCCCAGAAGTACGACCGCCAGCATGCGCAGCGTTATCTGCGCAAGCACCAGGCCGGACTGTCCCGGAAACTTTCCCATTGGCGCGATGTCCAGATAGCTCGCCAGGCACTCAAGCTTGCCGGCCAGCCCAACCTGGTACTCGACCTGCCGTGTGGCGCCGGACGCTTCTGGCCGATGCTGGCCGAGAAGGAGAACCGGGTGATCATCGGGGCGGACAATTCGCCTGACATGATCGCCGTGGCCTGCGCCGGTCAACCGAATGAGGTTGTAAAACGCGTTCGACCTTTGCAGACTTCGGCGTTTGCCATTGATCTGCCGGACAACGCCGTCGATAGCATCTTCTCGATGCGTCTGATGCACCACATCGGCGAATCTGATGATCGTTTGACGATGTTGCGCGAATTTCACCGCGTAAGTCGCGATTCGGTGATCCTGTCGCTGTGGGTCGATGGCAACTTCAAGTCCTGGAAACGCGCGCGCGCCGAGTCGACCCGCAAGAAACACGCCTACCAGAACCGCTTCGTGATTCCCGCCAAGACCATCGAGGCGGAGTTCCGCCAGGCCGGTTTCAAGGTCCAGGATCACATTGATTTCGTCCCGCTCATCCATATGTGGCGGGTCTACATTCTGCGTAAGGAGTGATGGATGGCCGTTGATCTGGCTTCTCTGCAGCAAATTTCCGGTGAGAACGCCATCGACCGTTGGCTCCAGGTGCCCGGCAAATGGGTCGAGGAACCCAACCGTCGGCGCGGCGGCGAAAGTGGCGTGCAGCGAGTCCTGACTTCCGACGGCCGTATGCTCTACCGCAAACAGCAGATGGGGCATATCTACCGTGACCTGCTGCATCCCTTCGGCTACCCGACCGCCATTCGCGAGCGCAACGCCCTCAAGGCGGCCGAGGCGCTGGGCGTTAAAGTGCCGACCCTGGTCTATGCCGGTTGCCGCAAGGTGGATGGCGAATGGCAGGCGCTGCTGGTGACCGAATCCCTGGATGGTTTTACCAGCCTCGAAGACTGTTACGCCCGCGGCGACCAGGATCGCTGGGGTGAAGCCCTGCACCAAAGAATTCTGCAACATTACGGCAGTACCCTTGCAAAACTTAACGCCGGCCGCTGGCAACACGGCTGCCTTTACCTCAAGCACGTGTTCGTGAAGGTGGACGGCGACAAGATCGAAGTGGCCCTGATTGACATGGAAAAAGCTCGCCAGCGCTTCAGCGCTCAGCGTGCTGCGCGTCATGATCTTCGCCAGGTGAAACGCCGCTCGTCGTGGACTGAGGCGCAATGGCAGGCCTTTGTCTATGGTTACCAAGCGGCGTTTGGCAGCGCCATCAAAGGGTTGCAGACATGAAGTTAGAAATTACGCGAGGTTTGCTCCTCGTTGGCGCGCTCGGGGTGGCAACCCTGGCGGCGGCGGCCTGGCATGAGCCGGGGCCTTCGGTCATCACCGGAAAAGGTGGCTTGGACAGCTGCCCCATCCCGCCCAACCTGCGCGCCAAGCAACAGGACATCCGCCCGGACGATGACCTGCTGCTTTTCCTTTTCGGGATGTCGCAGAGCAAAGCACGCTGATTTCTGATTCGAACTCAAAACCCCGCCTCGGCGGGGTTTTTTGTGGGCGGCCGGTTTAGACTGCCGATTTGAAGCCTGCAATGAGACGAGCATGAGCGACAGCGCATTTTCCCGGCGGATCGTGCAGAACCTGCTGGATACCGATTTCTACAAGCTGAGCATGATGCAGGCAGTGCTGCACAACTACCCCAACGCCGAGGTGGAGTGGGAGTTCCGTTGCCGCAATGAAGAGGATCTGCGCTCCTATCTGGATCCGCTGCGCGAGCAGATCGAGCGCCTGGTGGAGCTTTCCTTCGCGCCGCAGGACCTGGCCTTCCTCGAGCGCATCCCGTTCTTCAAGCCGGACTTCATCCGCTTCCTTGGCCTTTTCCGCTTCAACCCCAACTACGTCCGACTGGGTGTGGAGAATGAGGAGCTGTACCTGCGGCTCAAGGGCCCATGGCTGCACGTGATCCTCTTTGAAGTACCGCTGCTGGCGATCATCAGCGAAGTGCGCAACCGACATCGCCATCCGGGCGCCACGCTGACGATGGTCCGCGAGCGGCTGCAGGAAAAGTTCGACTGGTTGCGCGGGGAGGCCGGTGCGGAAGAACTGGCCGGCTTCAAGATGGCCGACTTCGGCACTCGCCGACGCTTCTCCTACCAGGTGCAGAAGGCGGTGGTGCGGGACTTGCGCGACGGCTTCCCGGGGCATTTCGTCGGCACCAGCAACGTTCACCTGGCGCGCGAGCTGGGCGTCAAGCCGCTGGGCACCATGGCGCACGAATGGCTGATGGCGCACCAGCAGCTCGGCCCTCGGTTGATCGACAGCCAGGCCGCCGCGCTGGACGCCTGGGTGCGCGAGTACCGTGGACAACTGGGCATCGCCCTGACCGACTGCATCACCATGGATGCCTTCCTGGCGGACTTCGACCTGTACTTCGCCAAGCTCTTCGACGGCCTGCGCCACGACTCGGGCGACCCGCTGGAATGGGCGGAAAAGGCTATCCGGCACTACGAGCGGCTGGGCATCGACCCGCAGACCAAGACGCTGGTGTTCTCCGATGGCCTCAACCTGCCGCGTGCCCTGGAAATCTATCGCTCGTTACGCGAGCGCATCGACGTCAGCTTCGGCATCGGCACGCATTTCACCTGCGATGTGCCGGGCGTGCAGCCAATGAACATCGTGCTGAAGATGACCGCCTGCAATGGCCATCCGGTGGCGAAGATCTCAGACGCGCCAGGCAAGACCCAGTGCAAGGACGAGAACTTCCTTCACTACCTCAAGCACGTCTTCAAAGTACCGGGGTAGCCGATTGCGCGGCGCGCCGGGACGCGCCACTCTTGCTCAAGCACTCATCGCGACAGGCTTGCTGGCGCGACAGGCCCACTGAAGGGGAACAACGGATGTCAGCCACGAACGAACTCATCATCGGCGCGGGTCCCGACGGGCAGCCGGTCGGCCAGTCCTGGAAGCTCGCCAACCGCCACGGCCTGATCGCCGGCGCCACCGGCACCGGCAAGACGGTGACCCTGCAGCACCTCGCCGAGTCTTTCAGCGATGCGGGTATTGCGGTGTTCGCTGCGGACATCAAGGGTGACCTGTGTGGTATCGCCGCCGCCGGTAATCCCCAGGGCAAGGTGGCCGAGCGCATCGCCAGCATGCCGTGGCTGAACTACAAGCCCCAGGCCTACCCGGTCAGCATCTGGGACGTGGCCGGCAAGACCGGTCACCCGCTGCGCACCACGCTGTCGGAGATGGGCCCGCTGTTGCTGTCCAACCTGCTGGAACTGACCGAGAGTCAGCAGGCCGCGCTGTTCGCCGCGTTCAAGGTGGCCGATCGCGAAGGCCTGCTGCTGCTCGACCTGAAGGACCTCAAGGCGCTGCTCAACCACTTCAAGGAACACCCGGAAGTGCTCGGCGAAGACCGAGCGCTGTTCACCGCGGCTTCGTCCCAGGCGCTGCTGCGGCGCCTGGCACTGTTGGAGCAGCAGGGTGCCGAGGATTTCTTCGGCGAACCGGCACTGCAACTCGAAGATCTGCTGCGCCCCGAGGCCGATGGTCGCGGGCGCATCCACTTGCTGGATGCCAGCAAGCTGGTACACGACGCGCCCAAGGTTTATGCCACCTTCCTGCTCTGGCTGCTCGCCGAGCTGTTCGAACAACTGCCCGAGCGCGGCGATGCGGACAAGCCGATCCTCGCGCTGTTCTTCGACGAGGCGCACCTGCTGTTCAACGGCACGCCCAAGGCTTTGCAGGACCGCCTGGAGCAGGTGGTGCGGCTGATCCGCTCCAAGGGCGTGGGCGTGTACTTCGTCACCCAGTCGCCCAGTGACCTGCCGGACGACGTGCTGGCGCAACTGGGCCTGCGCATCCAGCACGGCCTGCGTGCCTTCACGGCCAAGGAGCAGAAATCCCTGCGCGCGGTGGCTGATGGCTTCCGCCCGAACCCGGCGTTCGACACCCTGAAGGTGCTCACCGAACTGGGCATCGGCGAGGCGCTGGTTGGCACGCTGGAAGAGAAGGGCACTCCTGCAATGGTCGAGCGCGTGGCCGTGGCGCCGCCGCAGTCGCGCATTGGCCCGTTGACCGATGCCGAGCGTGCGGACGTCATCCGTCGCTCGCCGCTGGCCGGGCGTTATGACCAGCCGATCGACCGCGAGTCTGCCTACGAAAAGCTCACCGGCCGCGCCGACGACAAGATGGCGCCGACCCAGGGGAAGGAAGAGAAGGGCACCGACTTCGGCGGTATGGCCGGCGAGATCCTCGGTTCCCTGGCCAGCCAGGTCAGCAAGACCGTGGTGCGCCAGGCGGCGAACCAGATCGGCCGGCAACTGGTGCGAGGGCTGATGGGCGCGCTGTTGGGCGGTAGCAAGCGGCGGTAGACCTCATTTCGATGCACACCCAAAAGGCGCCCGAAGGCGCCTTTCTTGTTTTCCGCTGCAGTCAGATGCGGAAGCTGTCCACCAGGTGGCGCAGGCGGCCGGCCTGGTTCTCCAGGTCGGCGCAGGCGCGCAGGGTGGCCTGCAGGTTCTCCACGCCTTCCTGGTTGAGGGTGTTGATCTCGGTGATGTCCATGTTCAGCGAGTCGACCACGGCGGTCTGCTCTTCGGTGGCTGTCGCCACGGACTGGTTCATCGAGTCGATCTCGCCGATGCGGTGGGTGACGCTGGCCAGGCGCTCGCCGGCGCGGTTGGCGATCTCCACGCTCTCCAGGCTATAGCGCTGACTTTCGGTCATGGTGTCCACGGCTTCGCGGGCGCCGACCTGCAGTTCCTCGATCATCTTCTGAATCTGCTGGGCCGATTCCTGGGCGCGGTGGGCGAGGTTACGGACCTCGTCCGCCACTACCGCGAAACCACGACCGGCTTCACCGGCACGAGCGGCTTCGATAGCAGCGTTGAGAGCCAGCAGGTTGGTCTGCTCGGAGATGCCTTTGATCACCTCCAGAATCTGCCCGATGTTCACCGTGCGGCTGTTCAGCGCCTCGATGTTGGCGCAGGCCGAGCTGATCTTGTCGGACAGCAGGTTCATTGCGCTGATGGTCTGTTCGACTACCTGGCGGCCGTCGCCGGCCTGGTGCGAGGCGTCGGTGGCGTGGTGCGAGGCGTCGGCGGCGTTACGGGCGATTTCCTGGGCGGCGGCGCCCAGCTCGTTGATCGCGGCGGCGACGCTGTTGGTGCGGTTGGATTGCTCGTCGGAGTTGCTCATGGAGGAGTTGGAGGCATTCACTACCAACTGCGAAACGTCGTGCAACTGGCGCGCGGTGGAGGCCACCTCACGGATGGATTCGTGAATACGTTCGACGAAGCGGTTGAAGGCATTGCCCAGTACGCCGAACTCGTCGTTGCTGGCGACCTTCAGGCGTTTGGTCAGGTCGCCTTCGCCCTGGGCGATGTCTTCCATGGCGCGGCCCATGGTGGTCAGCGGCTGCATCAGCACGCGGATCAGCATGCCCAGCAGGAGCAGGATGGCGACGATGGCGATGGCCGCGGCAACGATGGCCGAGGCGCGGAACTTGCTCAGCATGGAGTAGGCGGCGTCTTTGTCGATGGACAGGCCGATATACCAGTTCACCGACGGCAGGCCCTTCACCTGGGTGAAGCTGAGGATGCGCGTCTGGCCGTTGAGCTCGGCCTCGCTGAAGCCGCCGCCGATCTTCGGGGTGTTCTGCGGGTAGATGTCGGCCAGGGACTTCATGATGAAGTTCTTGTCCGGGTGCACCAGGATCTTGCCGTCGCCGCTGACCAGGAAGGCGTAGCCCATGCCGCTGAAGTCCAGCGAGTTGATGATCTGCACCAGGGTTTGCAGGCCAAGGTCACCACCGACCACTCCCAGGGTCTTGCCGCCGGCCCGGGCGGGGGTGGCGACGGTCATGATCAGTTCCTGGGTGGCGGCGTCGATGTACGGCTCGGTCAACGTGGTGCCGCCAGCGGCGACGGCATCCTTGTACCAGGGACGGGTGCGCGGGTCGTAACCGTCAGGCATGGCGCTGTTGGGGCGCATGGTGAAGGTGCCGTCTTCCTGGCCCAGGTAGGTGAAGTTGAAGGTCTTGCGCAGGGTGTCCTGTTCCAGCTGGGCGGCCAGGTGCTCCGGCGCGCTGTCGCGCGCCAGGGTCTGGGCGGTGCTCTCGATCAGCAGGATCCGGCCGCTGAGCCAGTTCTGGATGTTGCTGGCGCTCACGTCACCCATTTCCCGCAGGTAATCCTCGAGGTCTTCGCGGATCGCGTTGCGCTGCAGGTAGTCGTTGTAAAGGGTGAAGAGGGCGAATGCCGAGAAAACCACAAGAGAAGCGGCCAGGAGGATCTTATGGCTGAATTTCAGGCTCTTGATCATGCTGCGTCGAGTCCGGAAGTAGAGGGATGCCAGAACGGCGTTGGTCCGGGGCGACAGGTCCGATGTCGCCGCAGGGCGCCCGTTCCCGTGGTGTGAAACGGACGGCGCCGGCACGGCGGGTAGCCGGGCGGGCTTGGCCGGAACTCCCTTGTCCCGGCAGTGAAGACAGGCCCGGTTTGTTGGTTGCTATCAAAGGCCTTCACCCTTGATTTCGGCGTGGTCGGGGGAAGCTTGAAAGAGTCGGACGAACGGTAGATGCGGCTCTGTGGCGGGTGTTTCAGTGGTGATACAGGTGGTGGCAGGCCTCCTGCAGGAGCGAGCTTGCTCGCGAACAAAAAAGGCGCCCGCAGGCGCCTTTTTCGTGTCGCCGGAATCAGATGCGGAAGCTGTCCACCAGATGACGCAGGCGGCCGGCCTGGTTCTCCAGGTCGGCGCAAGCGCGCAAAGTGGCCTGGAGGTTTTCAACGCCTTCCTGGTTCAGGGTGTTGATCTCGGTGATGTCCATGTTCAGCGAGTCGACCACGGCGGTCTGTTCCTCGGTGGCAGTGGCGACCGACTGGTTCATCGAATCGATCTCGCCGATACGGTGGGTCACGCTGGCCAGACGCTCGCCGGCGCGATTGGCGATCTCCACGCTTTCCAGGCTGTAGCGCTGGCTTTCGGTCATGGTGTCCACGGCTTCACGGGCGCCGACCTGCAGCTCTTCGATCATCTTCTGGATTTCCTGCGCGGACTCCTGGGCGCGGTGCGCCAGGTTGCGCACTTCATCCGCCACCACGGCAAAGCCGCGGCCGGCTTCACCAGCACGAGCGGCTTCGATGGCGGCGTTGAGAGCCAGCAGGTTGGTCTGCTCGGAGATGCCTTTGATCACCTCCAGAATCTGCCCGATGTTCACCGTGCGGCTGTTCAGCGCCTCGATGTTGGCGCAGGCCGAGCTGATCTTGTCGGACAGCAGGTTCATCGCGCTGATGGTCTGTTCGACTACCTGGCGGCCGTCGCCGGCCTGGTGCGAGGCGTCGGTGGCGTGGTGCGAGGCGTCGGCGGCATTGCGGGCGATTTCCTGGGCGGCGGCGCCCAGCTCGTTGATCGCGGCGGCGACGCTGTTGGTGCGGTTGGATTGCTCGTCGGAGTTGCTCATGGAGGAGTTGGAGGCATTCACTACCAGCTGCGAAACGTCGTGCAGGCTGCGCGCGGTCGAAGCCACTTCGCGGATCGACTCGTGGATACGCTCCACGAAGCGGTTGAAGGCGTTGGCCAGCACGCCGAATTCGTCATTGCTGGCAACTTGTAGACGCTTGGTCAGGTCGCCGTCGCCCTGGGCGATGTCCTGCATGGCGCGGCCCATGTCGGTCAGCGGCGCCATCAGCACGCGGATCAGCATGCCCAGCAGGAACAGGATGGCGACGATGGCGATCACGGTGGCGATGATCGCGGTGTTACGGAAGTCGCTCAGCATTGCGTAAGCGGAGTCCTTGTTAAGCACCAGCGCAACGTACCAGGTCACGCCCGGCAGGCCTTTCACCGGGGTCATCGACACCAGTTGCTCCTCGCCGTTGATACTGACTTCCTGCACACCCGGCTGCACCTTCGGCGCACCTTGCGGGTAGACCTCGCCGAGGGATTTGAAAATCAGGCTGCTGTCCGGGTGCAGGAGAATCTTGCCGGCGTCGCTGACCAGGAAGGCGTAGCCGTCGCCGTCGAATTTCAGCGAGTTGATGATCGCGGTGATGGTTTCCAGCTTCATGTCACCGGCGGCCACACCCACCAGTTGGCCGTTGCGCATGACCGGCATGGACATGGCGAGGATCTGCTCGTTGGTGCCGGCATCGAGGAAGGGCTCGGTGACGATCAGCCGGCCGGCGGCCACGGCGTCCTTGTACCAGCCGCGGGTGCGCGGGTCGTAGCCAGCGGGCATCGGCGCGTAGGGGCGCATGGTGAACACGCCACTGGCGGCTTCGCCCAGGTAGACGGACTCAAAGTTCTTCTGGAACACCTGCTGCTCCAGCACATGCTGGATGCGCTCGGGCGTCGGCTCGCCATCGGCCAGTTGCGCGGCTTCGGCTTCCACCAACTGGATGCGGCCTTCCAGCCAGCTCTGGATGTTGCTGGCGGTCAGGCTGCCGACTTCGGTGAGATAGGACTCGGTGTCGGAGTGAATCGCCTCGCGCTGGCGGAAATCGTTGAAGAGAATGAAGCAGGCGAAGGCGAAGGTGACCACGAGAGAGGCCGCCAGGAGGATCTTCCTGGAGAAGGACAGCGAGCGAAGCATGGGGAAAGCATCCTGCAGGTGGAACAAGGGGTAGGCAGGATGTATCGGCTGTCTAGGACGGGACTTTAGGGGCGGAATACGAAAACGGGCGCGGTGTTGCACCGCGCCCGCCAAAGGCAGGAACTCATGGGGTCAGAGCATTCTGCACCAGCGTCATCAGCGCCCCGACTCGGACGCCAATAGGGCCGGCGGCGGTGAGAAGGGCGATGGAAATCAGACCGGCGATCACCGCGTACTCAATTGCTGTGGCCCCTTCCCGATCGGACAGGAAGGCATGCAGCCGTTTACCGAGGCGATTCATCGAGTTGGTTACGCGTTCCATGTACAAGCCCTCAAGTGGGTGACTGCTGAATCCGCGGAGCTTTCGGGCATCCACTTACTTCTTTGAATCGTGGGGAAGGCTCAGGCGCTAATTGCCGTTCTGATGGCTGCCATCAGCGCGCCAATACGGGTTCCGATCGGGCCGGCAGCGGTGAGCAGGGCAATGGAAATAAGTCCTGCAATTACCGCGTATTCAATCGCGGTGGCCCCTTCGCGGTCACGCAGGAAGGACTTGGCTTTGCTGAGGATATTCTTCGAAAGTTGTTTTGCTGAGGTTTTGATCTTCATGGCCGTCGCTCCGTGCACGCCCGACTACAAACAGGGCGGTTGCCCTGACTTCATCGTCAGGCTAGGCGCAGTGTGGCCGAATGCAATTGATCAAATAGCGCTAATACCAAAGTTATAGTTACGGATAAGTATAACTAACTGGAGATTGGAAATTTGCAGTTAGCATTTGACGCTATTACCGCAGCTACTAAATTCTGCTTTGGAACAAGTAGAGCCTGATTATCAGGAAAGGTTCTTATCGAACTTTCCTGTTCGGCCGAAATAACAATAAAGGTCTGAAGGATGTACTCCGGCAGGCATTTGTTTCGCGGAGTCGGGCCGGCGGCACGACTTCCCACTTGTGCACAAGGATGGGTTCATGAATAGCAAGGTGCTGATGGTATTCGCCGGGCTGTTGTTGGTGTGCGCAGGGGTAGTGGGTTACCTCGGGCTACAGATCGGCAAGCCGGCTCAGCCGGCAGTGGGTGTGGTCCAGGACATGGCGCCCGCGGCAGTGGCCGAGGCCGACAAGCTGCAACGCACGCCGGTGGTCGTCGCCGCACGCGATCTGCCGGCGCTGGCGGTCATCGGCAAGGAAGATCTGGCCGTCGAGCAGCTGCGCACCGCGCCCAGTGGAAGTTTCCCCAAGCCTGAAGCGCTGATCGGCCAGCGCGTCTGGGTCGCGGTGCCGGCCGGCAGCATCATTTCCTCCTCGATCACCGAACCGGGCGGGCCGCTGGCGCGGACTATCCGCCCTGACGAGCGCGCCATGGCCATCGCGGTAGACGAAGTCATCGGCGGCGGCGGCTTTGTCCTGCCCGGCGACTATGTCGATGTGATGCTCTTCGTCCAGGACCAGCAGACCGGCGAGCGCAACGTCAGCGCCCAGGTGGTGCTGCCCGGCGTGCGCGTGCTCACCTACGGCGAGCAGATTGCCGTGGCGAAGGATGGCCAGGCGCGCAACGCCGGCGACCCCAAGGACCAGACTCCGCGCCCGCCGCGCACTGCCGTGCTGGCCGTGCCGGCCGAGGCCACCTCTCGGCTGATGCTGGCCAGCCAGGCCGGCTCATTGCGCCTGGCAGTGCGCAGCAAGGACGAAAAGCTCTACGAGAAGGAACAGGAGGGCCGCTACCTCCAGGCCTCCCTGGGAACGGGCAGCAGCCAGCCGATCACCCTCGAACAACTGATCGGCAAGCCGCGGCCGACCACGGCGCCTGCCACTCGCCAGATTTCCGCGCCGGCGGTGAGCCAGGGCGTGGTGGTCTATCGCGGTACCGAAGTCACCCGTGAAGCACATTGAGCAAGGAGTGCATCGATGTCCAAGCGCTTCATTCTGTCCCTCGCCGCCCTGCTGGCCTGCGCCGCTCACTCCACTGCGCAGGCCGTGCCCAGCGCCTGCGCCGGGCTTGCCGGCCAGCAGCTGAATCTCGATGTGGAGCAGGGCGCCCAGCGCGACCAGCAGCTCCCGGTACCGATCAAGCGCCTGGCCATCGGCGACCCGAACATCGCCGATGTGCAGGTGCTGGACAAGCGTGACTTCCTCATCACCGGCAAGGCCGAAGGCCTCACCAGCCTGCTGATCTGGACTACCTGCGGCGACCAGCCGCTGCGCAGCGTGGTGCGCGTGGGCGGCCGTGCCGTCGGCGATGTCGCCGGTGCAGCGGGCATGGCCGCCGGCAGCCTGCCCAACCAGGTGCAGACCGACATCCGCTTCGTCGAAGTCAGCCGCAGCAAGCTCAAGCAGGCCAGTACCTCGCTGGTGCGGCGCGGTTCCAACACCTTTGTGCTCGGTGCGCCGGGCAGCCTGGGAAACCTCGAGGTTGGCGTCGACGGCGGCCTGGGCGGCAACTTCGGCACCAACCAGAGCGGCTTCAACATCATCTGGGGCGGTGGCAGCAGCAAGTGGCTGGGCTTCATCAATGCCCTGGAAGGCAGCGGCTTCGCCTACACCCTGGCGCGCCCCAGCCTGGTCGCCACCAGCGGACAGAGCGCATCGTTCCTGGCCGGGGGCGAGTTCCCGATCCCGGTGCCCAATGGCGATAACAACAACATCACCATCGAGTACAAGGAATTCGGCGTGCGCCTGACGCTGACGCCCACGGTGATGAACGACAAGCGCATCGCCCTGAAGGTCGCCCCCGAGGTCAGCGAGCTGGACTTCTCCAACGGCATCCGCACCGCCGACATCACCGTGCCGGCACTCAACGTCCGCCGCACCGACACCAGCGTGATGCTCGCCGACGGCGAGAGCTTCGTGATCAGCGGCCTGATCAGCAGCAACACCATCAGCAACATCGACAAGTTTCCGTTCCTGGGCAGCATCCCGGTGATCGGCGCGCTGTTCCGTTCCTCGAACCTGGACAAGGACGACCGCGAACTGCTGATGATCGTCACCCCGCACCTGGTCCAGCCGCTGGCCGCCAATGCTGCACTGCCGACCCTGCCAGGCGAGGGCCTGCGCAACTATGACCCGGGCTTCGCGGAGTTCTACTTCCTCGAAGACGGCCGGTTCGACCGGCGCAAGGCCAACAGCGGGATGTCGCGCTGATGGATACCTACGAAGCGCTGACCCGCCACAGAGCGGGAGGCAAGGCAAAGCAAGGGAGCATGGGCATGAGTCAGACGTTCGTGGCACTGATCCAGCATCCTGGCGAGCAGGAATGGTTGCAGAGCAGCCTGGCCGGGTGCGGGCAGGTGGTTCTGGCCAACAGTGGAACCCTGGAAGAGTTGTTGTCGCTGCTGGACGTCACCGGCGCGACGGTGCTCTTCACCAGCCTGAACAAGGCCAATCTGGTTGCCCAGGGTTCGTTGATCGAGGGGCTGGTTTCCGCGCGTCCGCTGCTGTCGGTCGTGGCCGTCGGCGATGGCCTGGACAACCAGCTGGTGCTCGCCGCCATGCGCGCTGGCGCAAGGGATTTCGTCACCTACGGTGCCCGCGCCAGCGAGCTGAGCGGGCTGGTCCGGCGTCTTGGTGGGCGCCTGCCCACGGTACCGGTGAGTGCCACCCAGCAGGGCGAGCTGATCAGCCTGGTCAGCGCCCGGCCCGACGCCGACGGCGCCTTCGTCGCCCTGCACCTGGCGCTGGCGCTGCAACGCCAGCCCGAGCACCGTGTGCTGCTGGTGGACATCGGCCAGCCTACCGGAGAAGCGCTGGCCATCCTCGGCATGGAGCCGGCCTTCACCTTCGCCGACGCCATGCGCAACCTGCGGCGCCTCGACCAGACGCTGATCGACAGCGCCTTCACCCGCCACGAATCAGGGCTGCGGGTGCTGAGCCTGTCCGACGAGCCCGGCGTGCTGGAGCGCGTCACCACGGCCGAGTTGTACCTGCTGCTGGGCAACCTGCGCAGCGCGTTCAGCCACATTCTGGTCAACCTGACGGGCGTTGCCGAGGGCGAGTTGAGCTCGCAGTTGCTTGGCCAGGCCAACCGCGTGCTGTGGCTGGTGGACCAGAGCGTGCCGTCCTGCAAGAAGGGGCTGGAGCGCCTTCGTCGCTTGCGTGAGCGCAGCCCGATGCTGCCACGCATGGAGCTGCTGATCGAACGCTACTGGCCCTCGGTGCCGCCGGATGCGCCGGCGCTGGGCAAGATGTTCGGGCTGGAACTGTTCGGTGTGCTGCCGGCATCCCCCGAAGCGCGCCTGCGTTCGAAGAATGTCGGCCAGAGCCTGTTCGAGCTGTCGCCGCGCGATCCGCTGACGGTCAAGCTGCGTGACCTCGCCGAGGGACTGGGCGCCGGCGTCGTGGAGAAACGCGGCCTGTTCGGCTGGATCGGTCGCGCCAGGGCCGTGCGCCCATGACCCAGCATTACGGCGGCAGCGGCCACGGCGCAAACCACGACCGGGATCTGCAGGCGCTGAAGATGCGCCTGCACCGCTACATCATCGACGAGATCGACGAAGACGGCATGAACCTGCTGGAGGGCGCGCGGCCGGCGGTGGCGCAGTACGTCTCCGAGAAGGTCAGCGAATATGCTGCGCGCCGCCAGTTGGCGATTTCCCGCTATGAACTGGACCGCCTCGCCGAAGAGGTGGTGGATGAGTTGACCGGCTTCGGCCCGCTGGAAATCCTCCTGCGCGATCCGGGCATCTCGGAAATTCTGGTCAACGGCCCCGACCGCGTGTTCATCGAGCACGAAGGCCGGCTGTACCAGAGCGACCTGCGCTTCATCGACGACCACCACGTGCAGCGCGTGATCCAGCGCATCCTCGCGCCGCTGGGCCGGCGCCTGGACGAGTCCAGCCCGATGGTGGACGCGCGCCTGCCCGATGGCAGCCGGGTCAACGCCATCATCCCGCCGGTGGCGCTGGACGGTCCGTGCCTGTCGATCCGCAAGTTCAGCAAGGACCTGCTCAAGAGTGCCGACCTGCTGGGCTACCAGAGCGTCAACGAGGAGATGCTGGCGTTCCTCCGCCAGGCCGTGGCGAGCCGTTGCAACATCCTCATCAGCGGCGGCACCGGCACCGGCAAGACCACGCTGCTCAACGTCATGAGCAGCTTCATCGACGAGCGTGAGCGCATCGTCACCATCGAAGACACCGCCGAGCTGCAACTGGGCCACGACCACGTGGTACGCCTGGAAACCCGCCCGCCGAATGCCGAGGGTTTCGGCGAAGTCACCGCCCGCGACCTCATCCGCAACGCCCTGCGGATGCGCCCGGACCGCATCATCCTCGGCGAAATCCGCGGCGTGGAAGTACTTGACGTGCTGCAGGCGATGAACACCGGCCACGACGGTTCGATGAGTACGGTGCACGCCAACTCGGCCATGGATTCGCTGCTGCGCCTGGAAATGCTCGTCGGCCTCACTGGCCAGCGCGTGCCGGAGCAGACCCTGCGGCAGATGCTCTGCTCGGCGCTGGATGTCGTCGTGCAGATCACCCGCCTGTCCAACGGCCGCCGCTGCATCAGCGAGATACTCGAAGTGCTGGAAGTGCGCGATGGCGTCTACGTCACCAACTCGCTGTTCAGCCTGGATCGGCGCGGCACCGGGCAGTTCGTCCGCACCGCCCAGCCGAGCGGGCTGAAATTCCGCCAGGTGCTGTTGTGAACGGCGCGCTCTGGCTGATTCTCGCCAGCCTGGCGCTGGCGGCGATCGGCGTCGTGCTCAGTGGCATGAGCTGGCGCGCGCGGCACAACGAGCAGGTGATGCGTCGCTTGAGCGGCGAGCCCATCGTGCAGAGCGGACGTGGCCGCAGCAGCCACTGGCTGGCGCGACGCATGCGCCGCGCAGGCATCGCCGACATGCGTATCTGGCTGCTGGGCGCGGCCCTGGCGGCGTTCCTGCTGGGGGTGCTGTGCGAGCGCATCCTCGGGCCCGTCGGCCTCCTGTGCGGCGTCGGCCTGGCCCTGGCGGGTTTCCACATCCTGCTCAACGCGCTCTACCAGCGCAGGTTGCAGAAGATGATCCGGCAGATGCCCAATTTTCTCGACCAGGTGGTGCGCAGCCTGCACTCGGGCCGCACCCTGGGCGATGCCATCTCCCAGGCGGTCAGTGCCGCCGACGATCCGCTGCGGGAAATCTTCTCGCTGGTCACCCATCACGTTCAGTTGGGCATCAGCCTGCCCGAGGCGCTGCAGGAAGTCGCCGAGCTCTACGACGTGGAGGAGTTGCATGTGTTTTCCCTCGGCGTCGCGGTGAACCACCGCTACGGCGGCAACACCACTGACCTGCTGGAAAACATCATCAAGGTCATCCACGAGCGCGAGAAGCTCAGCCGCCAGTTGCGTGCCATGACCGGCGAAACGCGCCTTAGCGCCTTCGTGCTGGCGGTGCTGCCGATCAGCCTGGGCGGCTACATCCTGTTCACCAACCCGGGCTACCTGATGAACATGTGGCTCGACAGCGGCGGCCGCTGGATGCTGCTGACGTCCCTCGGCCTGCAGGTGCTGGGCGTCTACATGCTCTGGCGCATGCTCAAGAGCATATGAGGAGTTCGCCATGCCACTGATGTACGGCCTGATGGCGCTGATCCTGCTGCTGGCGGCGGTCCTGCTGATGCTCTCGCAGAGCCGTGCGGCGGGGCGCGAGCAACGACTGATCGAGCAACGCCTGGGCGGCCAGCCGCTGCCGCGTTCCGGCAATCGCGTGGCGGACCTGTTCGACCGCCTCGGCAGCAGCGGGCTGGGCAAGCGCCTGCACCTGCGCGACGAGGAAGTCCGCGTGCTGCTGCACCAGGCCGGCTGGAGCGGCAGCACGCCGCGCAGCGTCTACCTGATGACCCTGATCGCCTGCCCGTTCGTGCTGATGGGGATCACCATCGTCTACCTCGCCATGCAGGGCCACGCCGCTACCTCGCCGGTGGTGCCGCTGCTGTTCGCCGCGGGCATCGGCTTCCTGCTGCCCAAGCGGGTGCTGGCCTATCTCGCCGAGAAGCGCCGGACGCGCCTGGCTGGCGAAGTGATCCTGTTCATCCAGCTGATCCGCATCCTCTTCGACTCCGGCCTGACCGTCGAGCAGAGCCTGCGGGTGGTCTGCCGCGAAGGAAGGAACATCGTCCCGGTGCTGGCCTCGGAGCTGGAAACCGTGCTGGCCCACACCGACAGCGGCCTGGAGCTGGCCGAAGAGCTGGAGCAACTGAGCCGCCGCCTGATGGTCGGTGAGCTGACCGACTGCTGCAACGTCCTGCGGCAGATGGTGCGCCAGGGTGGCAGCGCGCGCAGCTCGTTGCTCACGCTCAAGCAATTGTTCGAGGACCGCCGTCTGACTGCCCTGCAGGAAAAGGTCAGCAAGCTGTCGGCGAAGATGAGCCTGGTGATGATGGTGCTGTTGTTCCCGGCACTGCTGATCATCCTCGCCGGGCCCGGGTTCCTCGCCATTACCAAGGCCATGGGGGGTATGGGATGAGAAATGCCTGCGCGATCGGACTGTTGAGCCTGGCGCTCGGCGGTTGCGCCAACTTCGACACGCTGGGCGGCCCGACCGTCGGCCAGCGTTGCGACGAGAACCTGGGCCAGTCGGTGGAACTGCAGCTCAATCTGGCTCGCGAAATGCTCGACAACGGCCGCGCCCACGCTGCGCTGGCCAACCTCGAAACCCTGCCGCCGAACTCGCTGGAAGTGCGCGAAAGCAAGGCCCTGGCCCTGCGTCGTATCGGCGACCCCAAGGCGCGGATCGTCTATGAAGGCCTGCTCGGTACCTGCAAAACCGCCGAGGCCCACCATGGCCTGGGGCAGATCGCCATGCGTGCCGGCAATACCGTGGAGGCCGAGCGCGAGTTGCGCGAAGCGGCACGCCTGCAGCCTACCGACAGCGCTCTGCGCAATGACCTGGGTTACGTCCTGCTGCGCCGTGGCGAGCTGGAGAAGGCGCGTTTCGAATTCATCACCGCTATGGAACTGGACGAGCACGACAAGCTGCCGGCGACCAACCTGCTGAGCCTGATGTTCATGCAGGGCGAGACTCCCGAGGCGACTCGCCTGATCCAGAGCGTCGGCCTGTCGGCCGAGCAGGTGCGTGAAGCGCAGGACCAGGCGCACGACCTGGGACATGGCAGCCCGGCAAGCCAACCCAGGGTGGAGGCGGACACCGTCAGTTACGTGGACGAGCCCGTCGTCGATGCGCATCCGGCGCTGGCCGACTCTACGCCCGCCGTGGCGCACGATGCGAAGTTGCTGTTCAAGGCTCGCTGAGGCGAGCAGGGAGGATGCGATGAAGGCATGGATTCTGGTCGGCGCCCTGCTGGCTGCGCCGATGATGACGCTGGCCGCCGAACGCGCAGCGGTACCCACCAAGGCGGGCACTACGGCCCGCGATCAGCAGGAAGTTCTCAGCTGGCTGGAGTTGCAGTCCAGTGGGCGCGCCGCCTCGGCCAATCACCAGAGTGCGACGCCAGCCGAGCGTGACCGCGCCTACCAGCGCTACCTGAAGAGCTATACCCGCGAAATCCCCGAGTATCTGCTCGACGACAACAGCTTCAGCACCGACAAGAAGTAATCCTTCGGGAGCGTGCCATGGGACGCGAACGGCAGCGGGGCGCGATTGGAGTCATGGCGGCCGGCACCTTGTTGCTGGCGCTGATCTGCCTGGCGCTGGTGATCGACACCGGGCGTTTGTACTACGAGCAGCGCAAGTTGCAGCGGGTCGTCGACATGGCGGCCCTGGAGGCGGCGTCCCAGGGCGGGTTGTGTGGATTGCCGTCGGGCGTGCAGGGGTACGTCACGACCAGCGCGGCCCGGAACGGGTTCGTCCCGGCCACCGGCGATTCCCTGGTGGCGACGCTGGGCAGTGTGACCTTCGATGGCGGCTATGGCTCGGCGTCGTCGCGGCGGACGTTCATCGCCGGTGGCGACCCTGCGGACTCCGTGCGCGTGCAGGCGACCCACACGGTGCCCTCCAGCTTGCTGCTCAATGTCGCCAGCCTGTTCAGCGGCGCGAGCAGCAATACCGTGCTCAGCGCCCAGGCGGTGGGCCGGCGCACGGCGATGGCGGGGATTTCCGCCGGCAGCGGCGTGCTGAGCCTGGACTCGACCAACTCGCCGCTGCTCAACGCGCTGCTTGGCGGTCTGCTCGGCACCACGATCAACCTCGACCTGGTGACCTACCAGGGCATTGCCGGGGCCAACGTCTCGCTGCTTGCCCTCAGCCAGCAACTCAAGGCGGCTGGTGTGAACCTGGAACTGGGCAAGATCGACAGCCTGCTGGGCGCCAACGTCACCGCCGCGCAGTTGCTCCAGGCGATGGTCAACGCGGCGGACGCCTCGCAGCTGGCCAACGTGAATACCTCCCTGCTGCGCACCGCGCTGGCGACCATCAACGTGCCGACGGCCAACCTGACCCTCGGGCAGATCCTCAGCGTGGTGGCACCGGACAGCGTGCGCGACACGGCGTTGAGCGCGGGGGTCAATCTGCTGGACCTGCTGATGGCGACTGCAATGGTGGCGAACAAGAACAACGCGGTGAACGTCGACCTCAAAGGCAAGAACATCGCCGGCGTGGTGCCGACGGTGAAACTGCAGGTCATCTCGCCGCCGACCATCGCCATCGGCTATCCCGGCAAGGACAGCGCGGGGAATTGGCGGACCGTCGCCAAGAATGCCCAGGTGCAGCTGATCGTCGGCGCCAACGCCAACCTGCTGGGGCTGAACCTGGTGAATCTGGCACTGAACCTGAGGGTGGGCGTGGCGGAGGGCTATGCGGCGCTGGATAGCATCCAGTGCGGCGGCGTCGGCCAGTCGACGACGGTCAACGTCAAGGCGCGGCCGGGGGTGGCGAGCGCCAATATTGATGCCAATGTCAGCCTGCTGTCCGGCGCCAGTGGCAGTTTGCTGGGGGTGACGATCACCAATACCGCGACTGGGGCGAGCGGCAGCAGCGCCTCGGCCGGCACGCAGTTCGCCATTCCTGGCGAGCAGTCGCTGAGCTTTACGGTGAACGGTCCGTCGGATCTGCCCAGCGCGGTGACGCGGGTGCAGAGTCCGCTGGGCTCTTCGCTTGGGGCGGGGCTGGCCAGTCTTGGAAACTCGCTGAGCATCAAGGTCACTGCGGGGGGTAATTGCAATGCCATTATTCTCGTCAGCTGGTTGCTCTGTGCGCTGAGCAGTATCGTCAACTCGCTCGCTGACCTGATGCTCAACCTGACATCGGGGTTGGGAACGCTCGTCAGTGCCCTCGGCCAGCAACTGATCGACCCGCTGCTGTCGCTGCTCGGCATCCAGACCGGCATCCTCGACGTACGCCTGATCGACCTCCAGACCGGCGGCGCCGAGCTACTGATCTGAAGGTCGTCAGGAGCGGCGCGGTGCTCAGTGCACCGCGCTGCTCTGGGAGGCGCTGGGGGAGATGGCGAGGGCGAGCTGCGTGCGGTTGTGCATGTGCATCAGCCGCAGCACCTGGGAGACATAGAGCTTCACGGTGTTTTCGGTGATCCCCAGGTCATAGGCGATCTGGTAGTTGGTCAACCCCTTGCTCACCAGGCGCGCCACCGCCTGCTGGCGCGGCGAGAGCTTGTTGAACAGCGGGTTGTTGACCACCGGTGCGATCTGCTCGGCGTTGTTCGGCGCGGCGCTGGCCGCAGGCTCGGTTTGCTCCTGCTTGAGCGCGCCGCCGCCGGCGGGCTGGCCGCCACCGTGAACCTCGTACTTGATCTTGTGGATATCCCGCGAAATCGAATTGAGCGATTCGGCGAGGTATTCCAGGCGCTGGTTCACGTGGCTCAGGCTCAGCTGGCTACGGATGCGCTCGTGCAGGCGCGCCTCCAGGCGCTCCAGGCCCTTGAGCAGGTCCATCGGCGCCACCGGCTTCTGGTAGTAGTCGGCAACGCCCACGCGCATGGCCTCTATCACTTCCTGGCTGCCCTGCTGGCCGGTGAGGATGATGGTTTCGAAGAACCGCGCCGTGCCGGCCGCCTCCTTCAGCGCCTCGACCACTCGGATGCCGTTGTCGCGCCCCAGGCCCAGGTCGCAGATCACCAGGCCGATCGAGGGATCGTCGCGGAATTTCTGCAGGGCGCTGTCCTTGCTGTCGCTGACCACGCAGTGGTAGCCGCTGTTTTCCAGCAACTCGGAAAGCTCGGAAGTGACCTGCGGCTCGTCATCGATGACCAGCACGCTGAAACGGCGATTGGCCGTTTTGTCCATGACTGCACGCTCCTTGAAAATACATATCCATTATTTTTATCGTCCGGTTGTTCGATAACCGCAGCCGGATCGTTCCATCAGGCGATGGGTGGTATTAACCCTTAGCATATAGTCGTTAAGTTTGCATCGCGCCAATAAAAGGCGAGGCATCAGTAAGGCAAGGAAAAGGCCGTCAGAAGACCGACGAATAGCGTGAATATGAAAGGGAATGACTTGAACTTTGACGGTTGCAGTCTGGCTAATTTCTTTTTGCAATTAATCGCCACGCTGTCCGAATCAATCAAAAGTTTGCTGGCGAGCATCAGCAGTACGCAGAACAGGCTGGCCAGGGCCAGGGTATAGAGCACCGTCAGCGGGTCGCTGGCCAGGCCCAGAGCGACCAGCAGCTTCACGTCGGCCGCGCCCAGCTTCCCCAGCCAGTAGCCCGGTACGGTGAGCGCTGCCGCCAGCAACGCCGCCAGTGCCGCGGTCTGCGGGGTGTGTCCGGTCAGCGTGTGACCGGTGGCCAGCAGGAACAGCAGGGCGAGCAGGGCGCCGCCCAGGGTCAGCCAGTTGCTGACCCGCAGCCGGGTGAGATCCTGGTAGGCACAGACCGCGAACCAGGCCAGAAGGCAGAGTTTGAACAGCATCGAGAATATCCTCATCCCGGAGGCGGCGTTGTCGAAGCAGATACGAGGAGTCTTAAGGTATTCGCTATTGCAGCGCTATATTGCAATTCAAGCCAGATAAATTCGAATTTGGCTCGCAACGTTATTCCGACAGGACATCCGGCGAATCCCGGAAGACCGCCTAGTATTGCTGGGTAGCGGTAATTATCCGACGGCGCGTATCTTCAGCAAAGTTTAGCCGTGCCGATAAGTTGAACGATCATTCAAGTTGCATGTTGGTCCGGGAGTATTGCGCATGAACGGAGTCGGCGGTCGCAGCACGCAGCGGGGCGCGGTAGCTATCGAGTTCGCCGCGGTGTTCGTTCTGTTCTTCGCGGTTCTTTACGGGCTGCTGGGTTATTGCGTACCCCTGCTGATGCTGCAGTCCTTCAACGATGCGGCGGCGGCCGGCGCGCGGGTGGCCGTTTCGGTGAATCCACAGGCGGCGGGCGGTTATAACGCCGCGCTCAAGGCTGCCGTGGACAGCGCCGTGACCCAACGCCTGAGCTGGATGCCGACGAGCTGGCGCAATGGCTGTTACGGCGGGCAGTTCATGGATACCCCGGTGACGCAAACGGTGTCGGGCCGCCAGTACACCCGTGTGCAGGTTTGCATCAGCTATCCCTATGCCACCTCGCCCATCGTGCCGCTGCTGACCCTGCCAGGGATCGGCACCGTGCCGCGCTTGCCGGACGTGCTCAGCGGCACGGCCAGCGTCCTGCTCTGAGGCGCTGGATGTTCGATTTCTGGCGCTCCAGGCCCCGTGGCCAGCATGAGATGAACGAAAACCCGCTGCCAAGCCGGCCCCTGGCCGCACGGCGGCGCCCGGCTCTGCCGGCGGAAGAGCTGGCGGAGCCCGTGGTGACCGGCCACTGCGACCTGTGGCTGGAGCTGGACAGTCGTGACCGCGTTATCGCCCGTGGCGGCAGCCAGGCGCACAGGTTGCTGCCGCCGGTGTCGGGCAATGGGGATCTGCCAGGCCTCGGCGATTACCTGGACCGCCGAATTCCCGGCGGCATGCAGGTCTCCAGCCTGCGCGGCGGCGAGCGCCTCGACCTGGTGCTGCGCAGCACCGGCGACCTGCCGCTGGTCTGCCGCTTCCGCGCCATCCTGCAGGCCAACGAGCATTGCCTGTTGCTGGGTACGGACATCTCCGACCTGAACTGGCAATCCGACAACCAGCAGCACAAGTTGCAGTGCCTGAGCCTCAGCAAGCTCCTGCTGGCGCGCCTGCGTCATAGCTCGCAGCGTCGCCTCAGCGAGGCGGTCGGTGAGGTACTGGAGGCCTTCTGCAGCAACTTCCACATGCGCAGCATGGCACTCTTGCTGGAAGCTCCGGACCAGAGCCTGAGGGTCTTCGCCTGCTATGTGCAGCCCGGATTCGACAGCCTGCTGCGGGAAAACCTTGCGCTGCCCGGCGACGAGCTGCGCGCGGCCAGCGGTGCCTGCCTGCTGGGGGCGGATGACAGGCCATCGGAGCTGCTGCGTACCCTGTGCTGCGCCCAGCTCTACCTGATTCCGGCGCCCGTACGGGGCGGGCGCCTCGCCGGCCTGCTGGCCGAACCCATGGAGCACGGCGGCACCTGGCCAGGGCTGGCCCCGAGCGACTGGCAGTACCTGGCGGAAATCCTCACCAACCTCGTCCACGAGCGCACCGAACTGCACAGTCTGCGCGATAGCAGCCGACGCCTGAGCCTGTTGCAGGACATGGTCGGTGGTGGCTGGTGGCGGTTACGGGTCGACGAAAGCCTGTTCGAACTGTCGCCGGCCGTCGCAGCGAGCCTCGGCCTGGCGGAAGGGCAATTGCAGCTGGCACTGGCCGACCTGTTGGCCCTGCTGCACCCGGCCGATGCCGACGAACTCAGCCTGCGCCTTCGCAACCTGCAACCGGGCGGGCGGCTGGTCCAGGATCTGCGCCTGCGCAGTGCAGCGTCGACCCAGACGCGCCGATGGCTGCGCCTGCAGGGACGACGACAGGCCCGCGTCGGGGACCAGCTGATGGACGGCGTGCTGTTGGACATCAGCGAGGGCAAGTTGCAGGAAGAACAGGCGCTGGCGGCCCATGCCCGGCTGCGCAACCTGATCGACAGCGCGCCGGTGGTGATCTATGTGCAGCGAGTGGAGGAGGGGCACCTGATCCCCGAGTTCTACAGCGAGAGCGCGGGCAACATTCTCGGCCTGGACCTGCAGGGGCAGAGCTGGCAGGCGCTGGCTGAACGGGTGCATCCCGACGATCTGGAGGCCTTCCTCGACCGTGGCCGCGAACTGCTGCGCGAAGGCCGCGTCCGCACCGAGTACCGCCTGTGCGACAGTAGCGGCGAATGGCACTGGCTGTATGACGAGGCCAAGCTGCTGCGGGATATCCAGGGCATTCCGCAGGAGGCTGTCGGCCTCTGGCTGGATGTCACCGAACAGCGTCTTGCGGCCATGCAGATCGCCGAAAGCGAGGAGCGCTACCGCGTATTGGTGGAGGATTCGCCGGCGCTGATCTGCCGCTACGACCCGGACCTGAGGCTGACCTTCATCAACCGCACCTTCGCCCAGGTGCTGGGCGAGCCGGTGGAAGCATTGCTCGGTCGGCGGCTGGACGAGTGGCTGTCGCAACAGGATTGCAGCGCCTTGCGAGCGCGCCTGGTGGGCGGTGGCCAGGGCGCGGCCGACGATTCCTGGGAGCTGCGTTTCTGCCTGCCAGGCCAGCGCAATCTCTGGCTGATCTGGTCGGACCGGCCGCTGCTGGATGCCGATGGCCGGCTGGTGGAAGTCCAGGCCGTAGGCCGCGATAACACGGCCGTGCGCCATGCACAGCAACAGTTGGCCCAGGGCGCGAAGATGGCCAGCCTGGGCGAGATGGTCAGCGGCATGGCCCACGAGATGAAGCAGCCGCTGCACGTCTTGCGCATGTCCCTCTACAACGCCCGGCAGAAGCTGGGCGAACCGGAATACCTGAAGGAAAAACTGGAACGTGCCGACGCACAGATAGACCGCCTGTCACGGGTGATCAGCCATATGGGCGTGTTCAGCCGTAAATCGGAGCTGGAAGCCGCGCCGTTCGATCCCTACGACGCCTGCGAAGGCGCCATTGCGCTGCTGGGCGAAAGCCTGACGCAGCAGGGCATCAGCCTGGAGTGCCGGCCACCGGCGCAGCGGGTGGTGGTGCGCGGCTACTCCGACCAGCTCGAGCAGGTGCTGATCAACCTGCTGGCCAACGCGCGCGACGCGCTGCTCGGGCGCGGCGAGGAGGGCGCCCGCTGGGTCGGCGTGGCGCAGGAGCCGTGCACCGACACCGATTGGGTGGAATTGCACGTGCGCGACAACGCTGGCGGTATCGACCCGGCGGTGATGGAGCGCATCTTCGAGGCCTTCTTCACCACCAAGCCTATCGGCAAGGGCACCGGCCTGGGCTTGTCGGTGAGCCACGACCTGATTCGCAACATGGGCGGCAGCCTGTCTGTGGATAACTACAAGGGCGGTGCTCGCTTCATCATCCGCCTGCCGCGGCAGGTCGTGAGTCTGTGAGGGATCGGAAATGAAAAACGCCTGCGGATGCAGGCGTTTTTCGGGGGGGCGTGTCGCGGAGTCAGCCGATGAAGCGCGAGGACAGCCAGAACAGGCCCGCAGCCAGCGCGATCGACACGGGCAGGGTCAGTACCCAGGCCATGAGGATGTTGCGGATCGTGCTACCTTGCAGGCCGCTGCGGTTGGCCACCATGGTGCCCGCCACGCCCGAGGACAGCACGTGCGTCGTGGAGACCGGCAGGCTGTAGATGTTGGCCATGCCGATGGCGGCGGTCGCGGTGAGCTGGGCGGCGATGCCCTGGGCATAGGTCATGCCCTGCTTGCCGATCTTCTCGCCGACGGTGAGCACCACGCGCTTCCAGCCGACCATGGTGCCGATGCCCAGGGCCAGGGCCACGGCGATGATCACCCAGAAAGGTGCGTACTCGGTGGTGCTGGTCAGGTCCTTGCGCAGCTTCTCCAGGTCCGCCTTTTCGCGGGATGGCAGCTCGGACAGCTTGCCGACCTTCTTCGCGGTGTCGTCCAGGCACAGCAGATAGCGGCGCACCTGCACGCGCTCATCGTCGTTCAGGTCGGTGTAGCTGGAAACGCCGTGCAGGTCGCTCAGCAGACCCTTGAGGGTCGCCTCGGTCTGCTTCGGCTCGCAGCGGTACAGATCGGGCAGGTCCGCTTCGCTGGCCTTGCCCAGGGCGAGCATCTCGCCGAGGGTGTCGGAATGGCGGTTGTAGAACTGCTGCAGGTGGATGGCGGCGTCGCGGGTGCGCTCGATCTGGTAGGTGGTGCTGTTCAGGTCGAGGACGAACTTCGCCGGGACGATGCCGATCAGCACCAGCATGATCAGGCCGATGCCTTTCTGGCCGTCGTTGGAGCCGTGCACGAAGCTCACGGTCATGGCCGAGATCACCAGTACCAGGCGGTTCCAGAACGGCGGGTGCTTCTTCTCGTCGACGTCGCGGCGGGTTTCCGGCGTCTTGTGCATCTTCGACAGCGGATACAGCCACTTCAGGCCGATCAGCAGGGCGCCGGCGACCAGGAAGCCGGCCAGTGGCGAGAAGATCAGCGACAGGCCGATGTCGATGGCCTTGCCCCAGTTGATCCCGTCGGCCACCGGCACGCCGGTGATCAGAGCATTCGCCAGGCCCACGCCGAGGATCGAGCCGATCAGGGTGTGCGAGCTGGAGGCCGGGATGCCGAAGTACCAGGTGCCCAGGTTCCAGGTGATGGCCGCGGCAAGCAATGAGAACACCATGGCCAGGCCGTGGCCGGTATTCACGTTGATCAGCAGTTCCACCGGCAGCAGGTGGACGATTGCGTAGGCGACGCCAACGCCGCCGAGCAATACGCCGAGGAAGTTGAAGATGCCGGAGAGGATCACCGCGCGGTACGGGGACATGGCCTTGGTATAGATGACCGTGGCCACCGCGTTGGCGGTGTCGTGGAAGCCGTTGATGAACTCGAAGGCCAGGACGAATGTGAGTGCCAGCACCAGGCTGATACCCACCCAGACATCGAGTCCGCTGAAGAGATCGAACATGAAAATTCTATGACCGGTCGGAGACGGGGCGGCGATTATGCCAGAAGCTTGGAGCACCGTATTCAGCCTGAAACGGTTTCTCCAATTTGCGCGACGCCACGTCGCACGGCGCTTTCAGGCAGGGTGGAAAAAGTTTGCAATGCTTCCACGCGGGCCGCCGGCCCATCGGATGAGTGTTTGCAGGCCAACTGGCGGGCTCCCCCACGGAGCACTGCTCGCCCATCGCCTCGAGATTTTCCCCAACGGATTCCGGGGGGAGTCTCTTGGCCTGGGGCCGTACCTGCGATTAAAGGGACGGGGCTTCCAGATCCTTTTTCAGTCGTTCTTCTTCGATTCTTTCCAGCTCCCGGTCGAAGGCCTTGTCCTGCACGCTGGGTCGCTTGCGCCAGGGTTTCTTGCCGGGTTCGGGCTGAGCGGCATAAAGGGTCACTTCGCCGCCCTGTTCATCCTTGAAACGTTGCTCCTGGCGCTCCAGTTCCGCGCGCAGTTCGTCTTTGGTCACGATCATTCCTGATGAATAGCTGATGACTTGAAGCTTTGAAGATGGGCCTCGCACGGGCAATCCACACCGAGCCGGGGTGTCGTCCTGGCAGTGTAGACGTTCAGGGGGCGCTGGCGTGCCGGCCGGAAAACGGCGCGGATTATAACCTTTGCCGGGGGGCGACCGGGCGAGAAGCGCCGACGGACGGTTTCAGCCCAGCGCCGGCGCGGGCTGAAACCACCTCAGCCGGTGCGGCTGAGGTTCAGCTCGCCAATCTTCTCCAGGCGCGCCCGGACGATGTTGCGGCTGATGCCCAGCAGACGGCCGGTCTGCAGCTGGTTGCCGTGGCAGAAGTGGTAGGCGGTGCGGAACAGGACCTCTTCGACATGCTCGTAGAGGTCGGGCTTGTTGCTTTCGAACAACTCCAGCAGCGCCTGCTCCAGCGTCGCCTCGACTCGCGGGGCGAGGGCATGGGGGAGGTGGTCCTGGCGCAGCAGGTCGTGGCGCGGAGCGGAGGGCAGCTCGGCCAGTTGCAGATCGCCCGGCTGCACCTGCTGGTTGCGGCACACCAGCAGGGCGTGGTGGATCGCGTTCTCCAGCTCGCGGATGTTGCCCGGCCAGGTGTGGCCCAGCAGCTTGCGTTCGGCCTCGGGGCTCAGCGAGGCACGGTTGTAGCCCAGGCGCTGGCAATGTTCCTCGAGGAAGAACTCGGCCAGCGGCAGGATGTCGCCGGGGCGCTCGCGCAGTGGCGGCAGGCGAATGGTGGCGACGTGCAGGCGGTAGAACAGGTCCTCGCGGAAATGCCCGGCTACCACGGCGTCGGCCAGGTTGACGTTGGTCGCGGCAACCACCCGCACGTTGATCGGTACCGGCGTGCGCGAACCCAGGCGCACGACTTCGCGCTCCTGCAGCACGCGCAGCAGCTTCACCTGCATGTTCAGCGGCAGGTCGCCGATCTCGTCGAGGAACAGGGTGCCGCCGTTGGCCGATTCGAACCAGCCGGCCTTGCTGCTGGTGGCGCCGGTGTAGGCGCCTTTCTCGTGGCCGAACAGCTCGCTTTCCACCAATGTCTCGGAGAACGCGCCGCAGTTCACCGCCACGAAGGGGGCCGTGCTGCGTCGGCTGAGCTTGTGGATATGCCGGGCGACCAGTTCCTTGCCGGTGCCGGTCTCGCCGATGATCAGCGCGTTGGCCTCGCTGGGCGCCAGGCGCTCGATGCGGTTGAGCAGCTCCTGCGAGCGTGGGTCCTTGAACACCAGCACCGTGGCGCGGACCGACTTGGTTTGCTCGCGGGCATTGGGAAGGGTCAACAGCGACATGGCAGGTTCCTGGCGTACCGGATGGGTGGCAGCGCCATACTGCGGCATTTTTGTTATTTCAAAAAATTATCAATTAGAATTTATATATAACCATTTTATTTTTTATGCCGTGGCAAACGTCACGCGGATTGCGCCAGAAGCTCCCGGATCGCGTCGCAGGCCTCGCGAATGCTGGGCTGCGAGCTACGCTCAGAGTGGCAATTCCATCCTGGGAGACCACTCCATGACCACCGTTCGGATTCCGCTGCTCGTCCTGGCTCTGCTTTTCTCGGCGCAAGGCTTCGCGGCCACCGCCGCGCAGACCGCGCAGCAGGAGAAGATGAAAACCTGTAACGCCGATGCCACCACCAAGGCGCTCAAGGGCGACGAGCGCAAGGCGTACATGAGCACCTGCCTGAAGGCGGGCAGCGACGCCAAGAAGATGACCCCGCAGCAGGAGAAGATGAAGTCCTGCAATGCCGACGCCACCAGCAAGGCACTCAAGGGCGACGAACGCAAGGCGTTCATGAGCACCTGTCTGAAGAAGTGAGGATGGGGCGCGGCAGGGCCGCGCGTGACGACAAGGGCAGCTTCGGCTGCCCTTGTCGTTTGTGAAGGGCTCGCGAGCAAGCTCCCGAGCATCCTGTCGATAACGAGTGCCGGCGGGCGATATTGGCCCCCGCGTTATAGGCCGGAGAACACCAGCCAGGCCGCAGCCAGTGCGTAGAGGACGATCACCGCATCCATGCGCAGCGCAGGCGGGAGTCGCCGCACCAGATTCATTTCTTGGCCACCGCGGACCAGAAACCCTGGGCATTGCGGAAGGGCTGGCGGGCCATCTGTTCGGGACGGGTGATGCCGTCGGCACGCAGGGCGTTGACGAGGGCGGAAAAGGACTTGGCGCTGTAGCTCATGGTCGGCTCCCGATGCTTTCTCTCCTTGGGGTGGAGCTATGAAAACACCGGGGCCACTATCGACGGAAATGGATCGTCTTAAGGGTGACCATCGATGAAATTGATGGAAGGCCAGGAGAGCTCCAGCTGGCTCCTGAAATGCCGCGCCTCACCGGTGACCGGGTCGATGAACTCCAGTTGCCGGGCCAGCAGCTTCAGCGGCTTGTCGAAGTCCTCCGGCGGACGTTCGCCGCGTGGTGGCAGCGTCGGGTACAGGGGATCGAAGCACAGCGCCGCACCCAGGCCCGACATGTGCACGCGCAGTTGGTGACGCTTGCCGGAGACCGGGTGCAATCCATAGCGCCACAGGTCGCCGCGCTGTTCGAGCACCTCGATGCGGGTTTCGCTGTTGGGCGTGCCGTCCACTTCCTGCATGCGGATGAAGGGATCGCCCTCGACCATTCGCGAACGGTGCACAAGGGGAAACTCCCGTTCCGGCAGCGCTGGCGCGATGGCTTCGTACATCTTGTCGATGCGCCGCTCGCGGAACAGCGCCTGGTAGGCATCGCGGTTGTCCGGATTGGCGGAGAACAGCACCAGCCCGGCGGTTAGCCGGTCGATGCGGTGCAGCGGCACCAGCAGCGGGTTGTCCAGGCGTCGGGCGAGACGGGCGAGGAGGGTTTCCTCGACGTACTGACCGGCGGGCGTCACCGGCAGGAAGTGCGGCTTGTCCGCCACCACCAGGTGTTCGTCGGCATACAGGACGCTTTCCTGGAAGGGAATCGGCGTTTCCTGTGGCACCTCGCGGAAGTAGTGGATACGCAACGCTTCGCGGTACGGGTGCTCGGGGCCGATGGGGTGGCCATCGCTGTTGAGCACCTTGCCGCGCTCCATGCGCTCCAGCCAGGTATCGCGGCTGATCGCCGGGAAGCGCGCACACAGGCAGTCCAGCACCGTCGCCCAGGGCCCGGCGGGCAGGTGCAGGGTACTGGCGCGTTGCTGGGCAGCGGAGAAACGGGAGCTGGGCATCTTCGGGCGCGACCGGGGTTCGACAGGCTGCGCATTAGGCCGCAGCGGCGTAGCGGACGTCAAAGCCGCCACGACTTCCGGTCGTTCACGCGGGGAGGGTGTTGATCTCCACCGTGATGTGCGCCAGTTCCTCGTGGACCTGCAGGCGCTGGCGCACCAGCTCCGGCGTCAGGTTCCCGCTGCTGGCGAGGCTGAGGATGCAGGCATAGCGCGACTTGCCCACGCGCCACAGGTGCAGGTCGGTGATCCGCGCCGGTTGCGGCAAGCCGGCGACCACCTCGCGGATTTCCTCCACTACCGGGTCGTTCATTTCGGCATCCAGCAGCACCCGGCCGCTCTGCTTGAGCAGGCCGATCGACCAGACGGCCACCAGTACGGCGCCGACCATGCCCATCAGCGGGTCGAGCCAGGCGGCGCCCCAGATCAGGCCGCCGATCAGCGCGATGATCGCCGCTACCGAGGTGGCGGCGTCGGCCAGCACGTGCAGGTAGGCGGCGCGCAGGTTCAGGTCGTGCCCATGGTCATGATGTTCATGGTCGTGGGGATGGTCATGACCGTGATGGTGATCGTGGCCATGGTGGTGCTGCTCGCCGCGCAGCAACCAGGCGCAGGCCAGGTTCACCAGCAGGCCGATGACCGCGATGGCGATGGCTTGCTGATAATGGATCGGCGAAGGGGAGAGCAGTCGGGCGACGGACTCGAACATCATCAGCGCCGCCACGCCCAGCAGCAGGATGGCGCTGGTGTAGCTGGCGAGGACCTCGATCTTGAAGGTGCCGAAGGCGAAGCGTGCGTCGCCCTTGAAGCGCCGCGCCGCCACGTAGGCGAAGAACGCCAGGCCCAGCGCCAGGGCGTGGGAACTCATGTGCCAGCCGTCGGCGAGCAGCGCCATGGAGTTGAACACCCAGCCGCCGGCGATCTCCACCACCATCATCACGACGGTCAGCAGCGCGGCGCGCAGGGTGTTGCGCTCGGCCAGGGGGTTGCCTTCGTGGAACTGGTGGTCGTGGCGACCGTCTTGCGAGGGGGCGGCAGGCTGCATAATGATGGTCCGTAGGATCAGTCTGGATACTATACCCCAGTATACCTTTGGAGCTTTTGACGTGGGACATACCATCAAGGACCAGAAGAAGCTGTTGACCCGGGTGCGCCGCATCAAGGGCCAGAGCGAGGCGCTGGAACGGGCGCTGGAGGCGGGCAGCGAATGCGCGGCGATCCTGCAGCAGATCGCCGCCATCCGCGGCGCGGTGAATGGCCTGATGGCCGAGGTGCTCGAAGGCCACCTGCGCGACCATCTGGGCGCCGAGGACCGTACCGCGGCGCAGCGCCACGAAGACCTGGAACAGGTCATGGGCGTGCTGCGCTCCTATCTCAAGTGAGGTAGCGGCGGATCAGTTGGACAGCCGAACCGCCAGTTCGTCGGCTTCCTCGGTCCAGTCCGAGTCCTGTTGCAGCGCCTCGCGCAGGAACTGCGACTGGGCCTCGTTCCAGAACGGCGCGTCCGGCAGTTTCTGGCCTTCGGCGAGGCGGTGGCTGCCGAGGAAGGCATCGATCTCCTTGCGCCCGTCGGGCAGGCCCAGTTGCTTGAACAGGGCGCCCAGGCTGTGCTGGCTGGTATCCATGACGATCTCCTTGCTGCAGGTGGAGCGCACCGCTGCGGCGCGCGGCAATGGAACAACTATAGGAGCATCGAACGGCGCGCGAGGTTCGGATTGGCAATCGGGGCGGAAATAGATAGCCTGCTTTCAATCGTCCCCGCACACGCTCCGCCACCCACCGTCAGGCCCGTCCATGAGCTCGTCCGAGCAGCGAACCGCCTCCGTCACCCTGCGCATCCTCGCGACCGTCGTCTTCACCTTCGTCCTGTTCCTGAGCATCGGACTGCTGCTGCCGGTGCTGCCCGGTTTCGTCCATGAAGGCCTGGGCTACTCGACGGTGATCGCCGGCGCGGTCATCGGCCTGCAGTACATTGCCACCCTGGTATCCCGGCCGTTGGCGGGCCACATCGCGGACACCCACGGCGCCAAGCGCGCCGTGCTCTATGGCCTGGGTGTGCTGGGCATCGGCGGAGCCCTGGTGCTGGCTTCCACCAGCCTCGAATCGGTGAACTGGCTGAGCCTGACGCTGCTGCTCGGCAGCCGTCTGCTGTTCGGCCTGGCGCAGGGACTGCTGGGGATCGGCACGGCAAGCTGGGGCATTGCCCTGGTGGGGACGCAGAACACCGCCAAGGTGATTTCCTGGAACGGCATCGTCAGCTACGGCGGCATTGCCATCGGTGCTCCGCTGGGGGTGACCATGTCGGCCTCGCTGGGGCTGTGGAGCCTGGGTGTGAGTGTCCTGGTGCTGACCGCGCTGGGCTGGCTGGCGGCCCGAAACCGCGCGGAAGTGCCGACCATTTCCGGTGCGCGCATGGCCTTCCACGCGGTGCTGGGGCGCGTGCTGCCCTACGGGATGTGCGTGATGCTTGGCTCCATCGGCTTCGGCACCCTGGCGACCTTCATCACCCTTTATTACGGCAGCCAGGGCTGGGCCAATCCGGCCTGGTGCCTGACTGCCTTTGGCGTCTGCTTCGTCGGCGCGCGGCTGGTCTTCTCGGGCATGGTCAATCGCTTCGGCGGCTTTGCCGTCGCGGTGGTCTGCCTGGGTGTGGAAGTTTTCGGCCTGCTGCTGCTCTGGCAGGCGCCGGGGCCGGGCTTCGCGCTGCTGGGCGCGGCGCTGACCGGCTGTGGCCTGTCGCTGGTCTATCCGTCACTGGGTGTGGAGGCGGTGCTGCGCATCCCGGCCAGCAGCCGCAGCGCGGGGCTGGGCGCCTACGCACTGTTCTTCGACCTGGCGATGGGCGTCGCCGGCCCATTGATGGGGTTGGTCGCTGCCCGTCATGGCTATGCGTCGATCTTCCTTGTCGCCGCCGGGCTGGCGCTCTGCGGCTTCGTCATCTGCTTCGTGCTGCTGCGCTTCACTCGCCAACAGCACGAGGAACTGCCGAAGGACTAGGTCTCAGGGGGGAGGAGCGGGCTCTGTTGGCGATGTCTTGCCGGTCGCTCCGTCAATGGGCCTGGCGTGGGGTTCAGCCGCTCGCGGACGGAGCGCGCTCCTGCGCTCGGTGAAAGATCACACCGGCGGGAAGGCCTTGAACACTTCCAGCGCCTCGGCCTGCTGCGCCCAGTCGCCCACCGCCGGATAGCTATCCGCCGGGATGTCTTCCGAGTGCAGCAGCTGCACGAAAGTCCAGGCCACCGCGATGCTCAGGCCGGCCTGGTCCAGCGGCGCGGCGGCGTCCAGCGACATTTCGCGCAGTTCGCTCTCCAGTTGTGCCAGGGCGGCATGCAGTTGCTGGTCGACCCGCTCCTGCCAACTGGCCAGCTGCTTGTCATCCGGCCGCTGTTGCTCGTAGTAGCGCTGCACCGCCTTCTCCATGACCGCCAGCGCGAGGCCCAGCAGACGCGTGGCGCGCACCCGTGCGGCCGGTTCGGCTGGCATCAGGCTGCGGCCGGCCAGATGTTCGAGGCAGTCGATGATCAGGGTCGAGTCCATCAGCACCTGGCCATCGCCCAGTACCAGGGTCGGTGCCTTGACTACCGGGTTGATGCCGCGGAATTCCTCGTAGGTGCGGAATACCGACAGCGACTGGTGGCTGAACTCGATGCCGAGCAGGCGCAGGGTAATGGCGACACGGCGCACATAGGGCGAATCGAGCATGCCGATCAGGTGCGGAAGCTTCTGTTGCATGGGTACATCCTGTTAGTGGAAATTGCATGGTGGCTGACGCGGTCATCCGCGTAATGGCCATGAATCTAGCGGCTTTGACCCCTGGGTAATAGCGACGATTAGTGACCGATTAAGTTAGGGAAACTTACATGAGCGCATTTCCACCGCTTTCCGCCCTGCGCAGCTTCGAAGCCGTCGCCAGGCTTGGCAGCGTGACCCTCGCCGCCGGTGAGCTGCACGTCACCCACTCGGCCATCAGCCAGCAGGTGCGTCAACTGGAGGGCCTGTTGGGCATCACCCTGCTGCAGCGCGAAGGCCGGGGGCTGCGGTTGAGCGAAGAGGGCCGTCTGTATGCCCTGCAGATTCGCGGCGCGCTGCGCGATATCGCCGAGGCCACTCGTCTGGCGAAGGCCCGCCCGGGGGAGGACGAGCTGGTGGTGGCGCTCACGCCGTCCTTCGGCCAGAAATGGCTGTTGCCACGTTTGCCCGGATTCCGTGCGGCTTATCCACAGTACCGCCTGCGCCTGCTGGCCAGTCTGGAAGTGATGGACCTGCGCCAGGGATTGGCCGATGTGGCCATTCGCATCGGCCAGGGACACTGGGAGGGGCTGGCACGGCAGCGCCTGTTCGAGGACGAAGTGGTGCTCGTCGCTTCGCCGGACTTCAACGGAGGGCACCTGCCGACAACGCCGGAAGCGATTCTTCGTTGCCCGCGCGTCACGGGGTTCGAGTCCTGGCTGGGCTGGTGCCAGGCGGCGGGAGTGGCAGTGCCCCAGCAGCCTGCGGAGTTCGTGGTGAACGATTCCAACCTGAGCATCGAGGCAGTACGCATGGGCCAGGGCATCGGCCTCGAGCGTCGCAGCCTGGTGGCCGCTGCGCTGGAAAGTGGCGAACTGGTGGCGCTGAGCGATCTGCGCGTGCCCTACGGCTTTCCCTACTGGCTGGTGTGGCCCGAGCGCGACGCGGCCCGGGCCAAGGTGGCGGCATTCGCCGGGTGGCTTTCCGGCGAAGTGGAGGCCTATCTCCAAAGCATTGCGTGAACCGCTCCCGAGCAACTGCAGCTTCCGTGGACAGATGATCCGGGGCCGGCGTGTGCCGACTCCGGTTGGCCTCAGAATTTCTCTTCGATGTAGTGGATCGGATAGTCGGGGCTCTTGTACTTGCCGATCTTGCCGCGCTTGGGCAGCTTCACTTCCTCACGCGGGATTTCCTTGTATGGCACGTGCTTGAGGACGTGGCTGATGACGTTCAGGCGCACGCGCTTCTTGTCCTCGGAAGGGGCCACGATCCAGGGCGCCCAGGGCGAGTCGGTGGCGGCGAACATCAGGTCGCGGGCGCGGGTGTATTCGTCCCAGCGGGTGAAGGACTTCACGTCCATGGGCGAGAGCTTCCAGATCTTGCGACCGTCGGTGATGCGGTCCTTGAGGCGGCGCTCCTGCTCCTCGGGGCTGACCTCCAGCCAGAACTTCAGCAGGATGATCCCCGACTCGGTGAGCATGCGCTCGAACAGCGGGGTCACGGCCAGGAACTTGTCCGCCTGTTCTTCAGTGCAGAAGCCCATCACCCGCTCGACGCCGGCGCGGTTGTACCAGCTGCGGTCGAAGATCACCACTTCACCGGCCGACGGCAGGTGGCGGATGTAGCGCTGGGCGTAGAGCTGGGATTTCTCCCTTTCGGTGGGCGTGGGCAGCGCCACCACGCGGAACACCCGCGGGCTGACGCGCTCGGTGAGCGCCTTGATGGTGCCGCCTTTGCCGGCGCCATCGCGGCCCTCGAAGATGATGCAGACCTTCAGGCCCTTCTGCACCACCCATTGCTGCAGCTTGACCAGCTCCACCGACAGCTTGCGCAGGTGCTCTTCGTAATCCTTGTTCTTCATCTTCCCGGCCTGTTCGGGAGCCGGGTTCTTCGCTTTGCTCTTCTTGCCCATTTTTTCCTCCATGGCGGGCCTGGAACGGCCGTGGGATGAGCATAGCCGCTGGCCGCACGGACGGGCTGTCATGCAGTCAGTTTCGTAAATGTGGGAGGTTGCCGAGAGCCTGCAGGCCTTTGTCAGGTTCCGCGTCGGCTCTTTCCATGCGGCGGAGATTCCGCCGGCAGGAATGGGAAAAAGGCTGCTCGCAGCCGGACTTTTTGGTCAAATGCCGCTCATCCCATGCGGCGTATGCGAAGTGCCCGCCCGACCCAGGAGATCCGATGAGCGAGCAGCGACTGACCCCCGGCCTGATGGTGATCCACGGCAACCATCCGGAAGCGCTGCGCGACCTGCTGGTGCAGTGGATGAGCCTGCATCCGCTGGCGCCGCTGGAGAACGAAGTCATCCTGGTGCAGAGCAACGGCATCGCCCAGTGGCTGAAGCTGGCGCTGGGGCGTGACGTGGAGGAGGGCGGTTGTGGCGTCACCGCCGCGCTCGACGTGCAACTGCCGGCGCAGTTCCTCTGGCGCGCCTATCGCGGTGCGCTGGGCCGCGACGAAATCCCCGAAGTCTCGGTACTCGACAAGGGCCCGCTGACCTGGCGCCTGATGCGCCTGCTGCCGACCCTGCTGGAGCAGGGCGAGTTCGCCACCCTGCAGCGTTTCCTCGCCGACGATGCCGACCTGCGCAAGCGCCACCAGTTGGCCGAGCGCCTGGCCGACCTGTTCGACCAGTACCAGGTGTACCGCGCCGACTGGCTGGAGGACTGGAGCCGCGGCGTCGACCAGCTGCGCCTGGCCAACGGTACCGTGAAGGAACTGGACGCTGACAACCGCTGGCAGGCCGCCCTGTGGCGCGCGCTGCTCGACGACGTCGGCGCCGAGGGCCTGGCTACCAGCCGTGCCGGCGTGCATGGCCGCTTCATCCAGAAGCTCAAGTCCGCCGAGAACCCGCTGCCGGGATTGCCGCGCCGCGTGGTGGTGTTCGGTATCTCCGCGATGCCCGCGCAGACCGTCGAGGCGCTTGCCGTGCTGGCGCGCCACGCCCAGGTACTGCTCTGCGTGCACAACCCCTGCCGCCACCACTGGGCCGATATCGTCGCCGACAAGGACCTGCTGCGCCACGAATACCGCCGCCAGCGCCGCCGCGCCGGCACCCCGGAACTGCTCTCCGACGACCAGCAGCACCAGTACGCCCAGCCGTTGCTGGCCGCCTGGGGCAAGCAGGGGCGCGACTACATCAACCTGCTCGACCAGTACGACGATCCGGAAACCTACCGCGCGCGCCTGGGCGCGGTGAGCAATGGGCGTATCGACCTGTTCAGCGAGGTCGAGCCGACGAACCTGCTCGGCCAGCTGCAGGACGACATCCTCGAACTGCGGCCGATCAACGAGACCCGCGAACACTGGCCGGCGGTCGATCCGCAGGCCGACGATTCCGTGCGCTTCCACGTCGCCCACAGCGCCCAGCGCGAAGTGGAAATCCTCCACGACCAACTGCTCGCCCGCTTCGACGCCGATCCGACATTGCGCCCGCGCGACGTGATCGTCATGGTCCCGGACATCAACCCCTACGCACCGCACATCGAAGCGGTGTTCGGCCAGTTGCCGCGCGACGACAGGCGCTTCATCCCCTACACCCTAGCCGACCAGGGCCAGCGCGGCCGCGAGCCGCTGCTGGTGGCGCTGGAACATCTGCTGCGGTTGCCCGACAGCCGCTTTGCCGTGAGTGAAATCCTCGACCTGCTGGACGTCGCCGCCGTGCGCGCGCGCTTCGGCCTGGCCGACGCCGACCTGCCGCTGCTGCGCCGCTGGATCGACGGCGCCGGGGTGCGCTGGGGCCTCGACGGCCAGCAGCGCGAACGCCTTGGCCTGCCCTCCGCCGCCGAGGCCAACAGCTGGCGCTTCGGCCTGCGGCGCATGCTGCTGGGCTTTGCGGTGGGCGAGGGCGAGGCCTTCCAGGGCATCCAGCCCTACGCGGAAATCGGCGGGCTCGACGCCGCCGCGCTCGGTCCCTTGGCCGGGTTGCTCGGCGCGCTGGAAGGGGCCTGCGACCTGCTCGCCGAGGAAGCGGCCCCCACTATCTGGGTACAGCGCCTGCGCACCCTGCTGGAAGACTTCTTCCAGGTCACCGATGACCACGATGAACTGCTGCGCCAGCAACTCCTGCAACTGCTGGAGGGCTGGCTGGAAACCTGCGGCCACGCCGGCTTCAACGATCCGCTGCCGCTTTCGGTGGTGCGCGAGGCCTGGCTCGGTGGCCTGGACGCAGGCGGCCTGAACCAGCGCTTCCTCGCCGGCGCGGTGAGCTTCTGCACCCTGATGCCGATGCGCGCGATTCCCTTCCAACTGGTCTGCCTGCTCGGCATGAACGACGGCGACTACCCGCGCCCGCAGTCGCCGCTGGATTTCGACCTGATGCGCAACGACTACCGCCCCGGCGACCGCTCGCGCCGCGAGGACGACCGTTACCTGCTGCTCGAAGCGCTGCTCTCGGCACGCCGCCAGCTCTACGTCAGCTGGGTCGGCCGAAGCATCCGTGACAACAGCGAACGGCCGCCGTCGGTGCTGGTCGGCCAGTTGCGCGACCACCTCGCCGCGGGCTGGCACAACGCCGAGGGCGGCGACCTGCTGCACGGCCTGACCCTGGAGCATCCACTGCAGCCTTTCAGCCGCGCCTATTTCGATGCGCCATCCGCGCACGGTGTCGATGGCCTCTACACCTACGCCCGCGAGTGGCGTGACGTGCACCGCGAACACCACGGCGAAACCGATGCAGCGCCGCTGCCGCCGCTCGCGCTGGATGCGCCCATCGGCTTGCGTGTGCTTGCCGATTTCCTCGCCAACCCGGTCGGCGCCTTCTTCCTGCAGCGCCTCAAGGTGCGCTTTGCCGAGGAGCAACTGACCGGCCAGGACGAAGAGCCCTTCGAGCTGAACGGGCTGGACGTCTGGCAGCTGCAATTCGAACTCTGCGAGCGCCTGCGCCCGTGGGTCGAGCAGCACTGGCAGGCCGATCAACTGGCCGTGCAACTCACCGGCCAGGTCGAACGCCTGCGCCGCGAGGGACGGCTGCCGCTGGCAGCCTTCGGCGACTTCTCCGCCCAGGCGCTGGTGGCGCCGCTGCATGACCTGCTGGCCCGCTACCGCGAACAGCTGGAGCACTGGTCGCAGGTGGAAGAGGAGCAGCGCGAACTCAACCACGAGCATGCCGGCATCGAACTGGCCGACTGGCTCGGTGGCCTGCGCCGCAACGCCGATGGCCAGCTCGCCAGCCTGCAACTGGTCAGCGGCAAGCTTCACGAGGGCAAAGGTTACAAATGGCACGGGCTGGTGCGTCCCTGGGTACGCCATCTCGCGCTGCAGCTGTGCGGCGAGCCGGTGACCAGCGTGCTGGTCGGCCTGACCGGCACCCTGGAGTTCCCGCCGCTGCCGGCGCAGGAAGCGCGCGCCGAGCTGGACGCGCTGCTGGACGCGTGGTTCCAGGGCATGAGTCGCCCGCTGCCGGTGGCGTGCAAGGCCGCCTTCGCCTGGCTGGCCGCCGGAGAAGATGAGGAACGTGCCGCCCGCGAAGCCGCCAAACGCTATGACGGCGGCTTCAACCTGAGTGGCGAGGCTGCTTCGTCGGCAGCGCTGGCGCGGGTCTACCCGGATTTCGCCACGCTCAATGCGAGCGAGGAATTCGCCGCCTGGGCCGAAGCCTTGTACGGGCCGCTGTTCGCGATTCTGCAGCGCAAGGAGGCGCAAGCATGAGCGCAGTCGAGCTCAACCCTCTCGAATTCCCGCTGCATGGCAGCCGGCTGATCGAGGCCAGCGCCGGCACCGGCAAGACCTTCACCATTGCGCTGCTCTACGTGCGCCTGGTCCTCGACCATGGTGGCGAACAGGCTGCCTTTGGCCGACCATTGAGCCCACCGGAAATCCTTGTGGTGACCTTCACCGAAGCCGCGACCCAGGAATTGCGCGAACGCATCCGCGCGCGCCTGGGCGAGGCCGCGCGCTGCTTCGCCGAGCCCGAGCAGAAGCACGACGGCCTGCTGGTGAAGCTGCGCGACAGCTATGCGCCCGAGCGCTGGCCCGGCTGCGCACGCCTGCTGCGCCTGGCTGCCGAATGGATGGATGAGGCTGCTGTCTCGACCATCCACAGCTGGTGCTACCGCATGCTGCGCGAGCACGCCTTCGACAGCGGCAGCCTGTTCACCCAGGACCTCGCTGCCGACCAGAGCGAACTGCTCGCCGAAGCGGTGCGTGACTACTGGCGGCGCAACTTCTACCCGCTGGATGTGGCGGCGGCCAACGCCGTACGCCATTGCTACGCCGGCCCCGAAGCGCTGGCCCGCGCCCTGCAACCGCTGCTGGCGGCGCAGGAAGCCGGGTTCCGCTATGCCGATCAACCGCTGACCGCCCCGGCCTCCCTCAGCGAGCTGCTGGAGACCACTGGTCAGTTCTACGACGAACTCGATGCCGCCGAGACACGCGCCCGCGAAGCCTGGGCGGCGGACCGCGCCGGCGTCGCCGAGCTGCTGCGCAACCTGCGTGGCGACCTCAACGGCAACAGTTATCGCGGCAAGGATGACGACAGCGTCTTTGCCGGCTGGATCGAAGCGCTCGATGCCTGGAGCGAGGGCGCCGATGCGCCGGACAATCTGGCCAAGTTCGGCCAGACGCGGATCAAGGTGAAGGCCAAGGCCTTGGTGCCGGAACACCCTGCGTTGCTGGCCATCGACGCCTGGGTCGAGCGCGCCGAGCAACGCCCGGAGATCGCCCCGCAACTGCTGCTGCATGCGCTGAATGAAGTACGGCAGAACCTCGAAGCGGAAAAGCAGAAACGCGCCGAGCTGGGCTTCGACGACCTGCTGGTTCGCCTCGACCGTGCCCTCGCCGGCAGTGGCGGCGAGCGCCTGGCCGAGCGTATCCGCGAGCAGTTCCCGGTGGCGCTGATCGACGAATTCCAGGACACCGACCCGCTGCAGTACCGCATCTTCGAGCGCGTCTACCGCATCGCCGAGAACCCTCGGAGCCTCGGTCTGTTCATGATCGGCGACCCCAAACAGGCGATCTATGCCTTCCGTGGCGCCGACATCCACACCTATCTGCGCGCCCGCGCCGCCACCGCCGGGCGCCACTACACGCTGGGCACCAACTATCGCTCCACGTTGGCGATGGTCAATGCAGCCAACCGCTGTTTCCTCTTCGCCGAAAGTCATCCGCGCGCGGCGTTCCGCTTCGCGGTGGAAGGGCAGGAGAACCCCGTGCCCTTCCTCGAAGTCGGCGCGCGCGGGCGTGACGAGACGCTGTTGCTCGAAGGCGCCGAAGCATCGGCCATGACCTTCTGGCAATTGGACAACGACGGCCAGGTCTGTGGCTCCACGCTGTATCGCCAGGAGATGGCCGCGCGCAGCGCCAGCGCCATCCAGCGCTGGCTGAGCTCCGCACAGAGCGGCTTCCGCGATGCCGAGGGGCAATGGCGCGCGCTGCGCCCGGCGGACATCGCCATCCTCGTGCGCGGCCGCAGCGAGGCCGAGGCCATCCGCGGCGAACTGGCCAGGCGCCGGCTCGCCAGCGTCTACCTGTCCGACCGTGACTCGGTGTTCGACAGCCCCGAGGCCGTCGACCTGCTGCACTGGCTGCGCGCCTGCGCTGACCCCGGCGACGATGGCGCCCTGCGCATCGCCCTGGCCACCCGCAGCCTGGCGCTGGACTGGGCGACCCTGGAGCGGCTGAACCAGGACGAGCGCTTCTGGGAAGCCATGGTGCTGCGCTTCCGTGACTATCGCCTGCTCTGGCAACAGCAGGGCGTGCTGCCGATGCTGCGCCGCCTGCTCGCCGACTTCGCCCTGCCGGCGCGACTGCTGCGCGAGACCGATGGCGAGCGCAGCCTGACCAACCTGCTGCACCTGGCCGAATGGCTGCAGCGCGAGGCCGTGGAAGTGGACGGTGAACATGCGCTGCTGCGGGTGCTCGCCGAACAGCTGGAGAGCCCGACGAGCGAAGAAATCCTGCGCCTGGAAAGCGACGCCGACCTGATCAAGGTGGTGACCATCCACAAGTCCAAGGGCCTGGAATACCCGCTGGTGCTGCTGCCCTTCATCTGCACCTGGCGCGAGCTGGACGGCAAGAGCGGCACGCCGCCGAGCTTCCAGTCCGGCGAATCGCGGGTCGTCGAGTTGTCCCGCGACAAGGAGCAGGCCAAGGCGGCCTTCCAGCAGGCCAACGACGAGCGCCTGAGCGAGGACATGCGCCTGCTCTACGTGGCACTGACCCGCGCACGCCACGCCGTGTGGCTGGGTATGGCGCCGCTGGTGATGAGCAACAGCAAGAGCCCGGAGCTGCACAAGGGCGCCATGGGTTACCTGCTCGGTGGCGGCAACGCGCTGAGCGTCGAGGAGGTGACCACGCGTCTGGGCGATTTGCAGGCAGGAGCGCTGGAGATCGCGCTGGAGCCGGCGCCGGAGATCGGCACGGAACTCTTCGTCGGCGCACAGGCCGGTGAGCTGGGCGCTGCCCGTGAGCCGCGCCGCCGGGTGGCGGAGAAATGGTGGATCGCCAGCTACTCCGCCCTGGCGACGCTGGCCACCGAGGACGACAGCGACATCGCTCCCGCGCCGGCTGCCGATGAGCCGATCAGCGCCAGTGAAGACCTGTTGCGCGAAAGCAGCCTGGAAGACCTGCGCGAGGTGGAAGTCGTCCCGGCACCTTTCAGCCTGCACGCCTTCCCCCGCGGCGCGAACCCCGGCAGCTTCCTCCATGGCCTGCTGGAATGGGCCGCCGACGAAAACTTCGACGTCGATGAAGAACAGCTGCGTGACCAGATCGCCCGGCGCTGCGCCCTGCGCGGCTGGGAGGAGTGGATCGGACCGCTCACCGGCTGGCTCGGGCAATACCTGCGCACGGCTTTCCGCGTGCCCGATGCGACGCCGGTCAGCCTCGCCGGCCTGGTGACGTTCCAGAAGGAAATGGAGTTCTGGTTCGCCACCCGCAACGTCGACAGCCAGCGCCTGGATGCCGCCGTGATCCGCCATACCCTGGGCGGCGTGGCGCGGCCGACGCTGCAGGCGAACCTGCTTAACGGCATGCTCAAGGGCTTCATCGACCTGGTGTTCGAACACGAAGGCCGCTACTACGTGGCCGACTACAAATCCAACTGGCTGGGCGCCGACGATGAGGCCTACACGCAGGAGGCGTTGCGCGAAGCCTTGCTGGAGCACCGTTACGACCTGCAGTACGCGCTCTACCTGTTCGCCCTGCACCGGCTGCTGCAGGCGCGCCTGCCCGACTACGACTACGACCGCCACATCGGAGGCGCGATGTACCTGTTCCTGCGCGGCAGTTCCTCGGCGACCCAGGGCATGTACCTGGAACGCCCGCCGAAGGCGCTGATGGATGAGCTGGACCGCCTGTTCCGCGCGGAGGTGCCGGCATGAAGAGCACCACTGAAATGCTCGAACTGATCGGCCGCTGGGCTGAGCGCGGCTGGCTGCGCGAGCTGGACCGTGCCTTCGCGACCTTCCTCGTCGAGCGCGCGCCGGATGCCCACCCGCTGCTGATTCTCGCCGCCGCCCTGGCCAGCCACCAGCTCGGCCGTGGGCACGTCTGCCTCGACCTGGATGCGACCCTGGCCGACAGCCGCTTCGCCCTGTCGCTGCCGCCCGAGGGCGACTCCGCCAAGGACGCGCCGGAGCTGCCCGGTGTGCTGCTCGATGGCTTCAGTCTCGATGGCTGGCGCGCCGTGCTGAACGATCCGCGCCTGGTCGGTGACGGGCCGGGCGAGACGCCGCTGGTGTTGTCCGGGCGCCGCTTGTATCTGCGCCGCTACTGGCAGTACGAACGGGACGTACGCGCCGGCATCGACCAGCGCCTGAAGCAGGGTGAGGCGCTGCGGGCCGCCTTGCCCGCCGCCCAGCTGCGCCGGGCGCTGGATGCGTTGTTCCCGAAGAAGCCCGGCAATGTTCAGACGAGCCAGGGGGCGGACTGGCAGAAACTCGCCTGCGCACTGGTTGCCGGCAACGCCTTCGGCATCGTCACCGGCGGCCCCGGCACCGGCAAGACGACCACCGTGGTGAAGCTGCTCGCCCTGCTGCAAAGCCTGGCGCTGGGGGAGGGCGGAAGAGCGCTGCGCATTCGCCTCGCCGCGCCCACCGGCAAGGCCGCTGCGCGCCTGAACGAATCCATCGCTGGCGCCGTGCAGCGCCTCGACCTCTCCGGCCTGGCCAATGGCGAAGCGGCGCGTGAGGCGATCCCCACCGAAGTCACCACGCTGCATCGCCTGCTCGGCAGCCGCCCGGACAGCCGCCAGTTCCGCCACCACGCCGGCAACCCGCTGGCGCTGGAGCTGCTGGTGGTGGACGAAGCGTCGATGGTCGACCTGGAAATGATGGCCTCGCTGCTTGCCGCTCTGCCGCCGCGCGCACGATTGATCCTGCTGGGCGACAAGGACCAGTTGGCCTCGGTGGAAGCCGGCGCGGTGCTGGGCGAGTTGTGCAGCCGCGCCCGTGAGGGCCATTACCGCCCGGCCACCCGCGACTGGCTGCAAGCCGTGACCGGCGACGCCATCGACGACGTGCTGATCGACAGCGCCGGCAGCGACCTCGACCAGGCCGTGGCCATGCTCCGTCACAGTCATCGCTTCAGCGCCGACAGTGGCATCGGCCAGTTGGCCGAAGCGGTCAATGCCGGCGATATCCCGGCGTTGCGCCAGGTGTGGAAAGCGCAGCACGAAGACCTCGCCCGTATCGCCGTGGATGCCCAGGAAACCCGCAGCCTGCGCGATCTGGTGATCGACGGCGGGCGAGGCGGTGACCTTTTCGGCCCGGTCGGCTACGCCCACTACCTGCGCGTGGTCAGCGGCTCGCGCCCGGCGGACAACGCCACTCAGGACGCACTGGATGCCTGGGCAAGGCAGGTGCTCGGAGCCCACGGCCAGTTCCAGTTGCTCTGCGCCTTGCGTCGCGGACCCTGGGGCGTGGAAGGATTGAACACGCTGATCGGCGAGCTGCTGCAACGCGAAGGGTTGATTCCCATGGCGAACGGCTGGTTCGCCGGCCGCCCGGTGCTGGTCACCCGCAACGATTACGGCCTGGGCCTGATGAATGGCGATATCGGCATCACCCTGGCGTTGCCGCAGACGGCTGACGATGGTTCGGTGCGCTGGGTGGCACGCGTGGCTTTCCCGGCGGGCGATGGCACCGACGCCATCCGCTGGATCCTGCCGAGCCGCCTGCAGGCGGTGGAAACGGTGTTCGCCATGACCGTGCACAAGTCCCAGGGTTCGGAGTTCACCCACGCCGCGCTGTTGTTGCCCGACAGCCTCAACCCCATCCTCACCCGCGAGCTGGTCTACACCGGCATTACCCGCGCGCGCCAATGGTTCACCCTGGCCAGCGCCGGGCGCGGCTGGCAGGTGCTGGAGGCGGCCACGGAGCGGCGAGTACAGCGGGCGAGTGGGTTACTGAGTGGCATTTGACCGGATGAAGCGTGCCGGGGACTGGGCTGGTGTACCGTCAGGCCGGTTCGCTGTTGCACCAGTCTTCGACGACAAGCCCCGGTACTCGCCGAAATTCGCGGGTGTTGTTGGTCACGATGACGCAATCGGTTGCCAAGGCATGGCCGGCAATGCCCGTATCGTTCGGCCCAATGGGCGTTCCTGAGTCGAGCAGGAGCCTCATGAGCTTCGCGGAGCTATCCACCGCGTCGATATCCCAGGGCAGCACATCGTCCAGGCGTTGCACCAATGCGTCGATCCATGCTGCCACCGCCTTCGGGGCTTTCGGTGACGCTGCGCCGTAACGAAGCTCCGCATGAGTGATAGCCGAAATCACCAGCCTGTTGCCGGCCTCCGCGGCCTTTTGCAGACGCTGCAAAACCTGGGGTGGGTTCTGGCGCATGATGAAGGAGCAGATGTTGGTATCCAGCATATAGGTGACGGGCGTGGCCACCGGGTCAACCCTCGTCATCGCCGAAGCCCAACCGGCCGGGGGCAATCACGTCGGGCCGATCTCCCAGAAAATCGGCATCGACAGGTTCCAGCTCGGCGAGGCTGCTCCAGGTGGGCCGCGACGGACGCAGGATGAGCGTATCGCCTTCGCGAGTCATCACCAGTTCCGTTACTCCCTTGAATTCCATATCCCGAGGGATTCGGACTGCCTGATTCTTGCCGTTGCGGAACAAGGAAACGGTCGTCGTGGGCATGGGCGCCTCCAGATCAGAGAGCATTGAACGGTTGCTCATAGCTTGGCATATGTCAGGCATATGCCTGAATCCGAAAGGTTGGGTGCCAAGCCGCGTTTCCACACTTTTTAGATTTGTCTGATGTTCGTGTGGCCCGCTTTTCGCCAGGCTGGCGGCCATGAAACTCAAGCAGTTCCTTCGTCCTCAGGATTCGTCCTTTTCCACCCCGAAGGCGGCCCGAAAGCTCCTTCGTCTGCTGGCCTGGGTGGTGATCGCCTGCCTGTTCTTCACCCTCAGCCTGTTCCTCGCGGCGAGCTTCAATACCGAGGTCTCGCAGCTGCGCCGGCAGATGAATGCAGCCATGTACGAGGCCCAGGACTACCTCGGTCAGCGCGAGTCGCTGCTGGAGCACATCAGCCGGGGCGTGACCTGGAAGGCTCGCGAGCCCGTGGTCCAGTGGCGCCAGCTGAACGTGCCGGTGGCACCTCACGAGCAGGTGTTCGTTACGCTGGGCGAACCGCGCTCTGACTGGAGCCTGGCACTGTCCGGCCGCGATCTGTCGGAGATGGAAGCCAAGCGGCTGAACCTGATCTATGTCTCGCCAGGCCCGGAGCGGGCCGTCACGCGCCTGTACGGTGCGCCTGCGCTCAATGCCGTGGTGCCGCCTTCGGTGCTGGAAGCGCTGGGCCAGCCCGGTACTCCGAAGGAGGAGCAGCAGGTGCGTTGGCTCGCCGATCCGACCGACCCGCAGTCCCGGCAGTACCTGTTCACCCGCGTGACCAGCGAAAGCGACAACGGCTGGCTGGGGCTGGAACTGTTCGGTGCCGATCTCGCCGCCGCGCTCGGTGTTCCCGAGGCCGGACGCTTCCTGCTGCTGGACCGCGATCACCGGGCGATCCTCGGTAGCGCCGTGGCGCCGCAGCTCGGCCTGCAGTTCAGCGACCTCTGGGTCGGAGACAACTTCGCCTTCAGCGGGCCCGGGCTGATTCCCAGCCATCTGGCGCTGCTCAAGCACCTGGGCAGTTCCGACTGGTCGCTGATCTACTACTTCAACCTGTCCGACCTGCTGGTGCCGCTCTGGCCGCGCCTGTTCGGCTCGCTGGCTTTCCTGCTGGGCTGCTCGGTGCTGATCTGGGCCATGTGCCGGCGCATCAACCGTCGCCTGATCGGCCCGGCGCAGCACCGTCTCAATGCTCTGGTGGAGAACGAAAGCTTCTCCCGCGCGATGATCCAGACCGCCCCTGTCGCGCTCTGCGTGCTGCGCCGCAACGATGCCGAGGTCGTGCTGGAGAATCGCCTCGCCCAGCAGTGGCTGGGCACTGGGGATGAGCGCCGTTACTGGAGTCACGGCTGGCTGGAACGGGGGTTCAACAGTGGCGAGGAAGGCGGTTCGGAGGAGGTGGAAACCCACACCGGACGGCATCTTTACCTGAGCTATACGCCGACTCGCTACAAAGGCGAGGAGGTGCTGTGCTGTGCCTTCAGCGACATCAGTGCGCGCAAGCAGACCGAAGCTGCGCTGGCCGAAGCCAAGCACCTGTCCGACACTGCCAACGAAGCCAAGACGCTGTTCCTGGCGACCATGAGCCACGAAATCCGCACACCGCTCTACGGCGTGCTCGGCACCCTGGAACTGCTCGGCCGTACGGCGCTGGACCACCAGCAGTCCGGCTACCTGCGTGCCATCCAGCGCTCGTCTTCGACCTTGCTGCAACTGATCAGCGATGTGCTCGATGTCTCGAAGATCGAAGTCGGCCAGCTGGGCCTGGAACCGGTGGAGTTCTCGCCGCTGGAGCTGACCCTCGACAGCGTCCAGTCCTACGCCGCCGCCGCCCGCGCCAAGGGCCTGCAGATCTATGCCTGCTGCGACCCGCAGATGCCGGAAAGAATGCTGGGCGACGCGACGCGCATCCGCCAGATCCTCAACAACCTGCTGAGCAACGCGGTGAAGTTCACCGACAGCGGGCGCATCGTCCTGCGTGTGCGTTCGGAGCCGGGCGAGGGGTGGCATGACACGCTGCACTGGCAAGTGGCCGATACCGGCATCGGCATCCCGGAGGACCAGCAGACGCACCTCTTCGACGCCTTCTACCAGGTGTCCGGCAACGCCCGCGTGGCCGGTGGTACCGGCCTGGGCCTGTCGATCTGCAAGCGGCTTACCGAATTGATGGGTGGGCAATTGCGGGTCGTCAGCGACGTCGGGCTGGGCAGCAGCTTTTCCCTCAGCCTGCCCCTGCAATGCGTTGACCGGCAGCTTTTCAGCGAACCCCGGCTGCACAACTCGATGGTGTGGGTGCATGCGCCGACCCGCGAGCTGGCCGAAAGCCTCTGTGGCTGGATTGCCCGCTGGGGCGCGCGGGCCCAGGTGGTGGCCTGCGACCAGCCGGTCGAGGAAGAAGCCTCCAGCGTACTGGTGGACCTGCGCTTCAATCCCCATGACCGCAAGCCGCTGCCCACCTGGCGGGGCTGCCGGGTGCTGGTGACCGACCTGGGCGGCGAGCAGCCGCGCCAGGAAGGCTGCGACTGGCATGTCGGCCGCTACAACTTCGAAGGGCTGCGCCGGGCCCTGGCGGTGGCGCAGGGCTGCCTGGGCGGCGAGGCCGCGCGCCTGGCTGAAGCCCTGCCGGATATCGGCCTGGGCCTGCGCGTGCTACTGGTGGAGGACAACCCGATCAACCAACTGATCCTGCGTGATCAGTTGGAAACCCTCGGCTGTACGGTGGAACTCGCCGTCGACGGCCGGCAGGCGCTCACGCGCTGGCAGCCGGATGCCTTCGATGTGGTGCTCACCGACGTCAACATGCCCCATCTCAATGGTTACGAGCTGGCCCGGGCGCTGCGTCAGCGCGGCTATCGCGGGCCGATCATCGGCGCCACTGCCAACGCCATGCACGAGGAGAACGAACGTTGCCTCGCCGCTGGCATGAACCTCTGCCTGCTCAAGCCGGTGGACCTGCGCACCTTGCGCCAATGCCTCACCAGCCTGCCCGCGGAGGTGCCGCCATGCGACATCAGCGAATCCTGATCGTCGAAGACCAACCCTTCCAGCGCGAGTACCTGCTCAACCTGTTCCGCGAGCAGGGCGTCGTGGAGCTGCGCGCTGCGGAGGATGGCGCCGAGGCGCTGCGCTGGCTGGAGCAGGAGGGCTTCGATCTGGTGGTCAGCGACCTGATGATGCCCGGTCTTGATGGCGTGCAACTGATCCAGCGGCTCGCTGCGCTGAGACATCCCCCGCTGCTGGCGATCATGAGCTCGGCGTCGCGTTCGCTGATGGGCAGTGCCTGCATGGTCGCCCGCGCCCACGGCATCACCGTGCTCGAGCAGATCGCCAAGCCGGCCCGCGCGCCGGTGATTCGCCGGCTGCTGGAGAAGCTCGTCTCGCGGCAGGTGCGCGCGGAGCAACACCGTGCGCCGGTGATCGCTGCGCCGACCCGCGGCGAGCTGGAGCAGGCCCTGGCACAACGGCAGTTCTGCGCCTGGTTCCAGCCCAAGGCCTCGTTGATCGATGGCCGCATCGTCGCGGCGGAAGCGCTGGTGCGCTGGGAGCATCCGCTCCATGGCGTGTTGCAGCCGGGCAGCTTCATGGCTGCACTGACCGCAGCGGGGCTCGACGAGCCGTTACTCTGGACGGTGCTCGAACAGGCGTTGCAGGCGCAGGCCGACTGGGGCCGGCAGGGTTTTCACCTCTCGGTGGCGGTGAATCTGCCCACTCATCTGCTGGACGATCCCGAGCTGCCCGATCGCCTCGCCGCCTTCGTTGCCGCCCGTGGCGGGGTACCGGCACACATCGTCTTCGAGCTGCTCGAGTGCAGCAGCACGGCGACCCCGGCCAACTACTACGCCGGCACCTGCCGCCTGCGCATGAAGGGTTTCGGCCTGGCGCAGGATGATTTCGGCCAGGGCTACAGCTCGCTGTACAATCTGGTCTCGACGCCGTTCACGGAGCTGAAGATCGACCGCGCGCTGGTCCATGGTTGCCTGGATGACGACGGACTGGCAGCGGCGCTGGAAAGCATCGTCAAGCTCGGGCGGCAGTTGGGGCTGGAGGTGATCGCAGAGGGCGTCGAACACCCCGACGAGCTGGCGCTGCTGCGCCGGCTGCGCTGTGATTGCGCCCAGGGCTTCCTGTTCTCCGAAGCAGTGCCGCCGGCGGTATTCACCCGTCAGTTGCTCCAGGAGCGCTCCGCCATGGCTCATTGATCCACGGCAGATACATCGCAGATGCAAGAACGATCGTCGGCCTTCCGAGCGCTGTCGGGTCGCCTTATCCCGTACTCACATCTACAGTCTGCTGGTATCCGGCGGGCCCTCCGCCGCCACTTTCCGCGATACCGGACGCTTTGCATGAAGGAACATGACCACGGCTCGATTCGTAAACTGGCCAGCTCCTCGCTGCGCCTGAATGTCGTGCTGCTTTGTGCCGTTTCCCTCGCCCTGATGCTGGTGGGCGCCTGTTACTGGGCGCTTGGCCGGGTCGTGCAGGAAGAGCGTGACAAGGTGCACTTCCATTTCACCCGCCTGGTGGGTGATATCCATGAACACGAGGCTTTCCTGGCGCGCATCGCCCAGCAGAGCGATGAGTCGACCCAGCGCGAAGACCTGAACGTCATCCCTCTGCAGCGCCGCATGCTGGTCCGAGAGAAGGGCATGGAAATCCATGAGGGACGCGAATTCTCTTTCGCCATGCCCTTCACCCTGGCGCAGCAGGTGCGCCACATCGGCCCGCAGGAAAAGCCGGGGCCGTTCTCCTTCGGTGTGATGCTGGCGAACTTCTACAGCAGCTACTGGAGCACGTCGGTATTCCCGTCTCCGCAGGTGCTGGTGATCGATCTGCGCGGACCGACCAGCCTGGCGGTGCCGTCCATCGGCAACTTCCGCGGCCAGCGCCCGCTGACCCGGCGCAGCTACCTGACGGTGGTCGACCAGGTACGCCATCGCCTGGAAATCCGCCAGCCGGAGCGCGGCGACACGCAAGTGCACTGGGCCCAGGCGGAGTCCTACACCGGCGGGCCAGGGCGTGAGCTGCTCGGGTTCGTCAGCGTCGATCTGCCGGACAAGCTCTGGTGGGATTCGGACCTGGATCGCCAGGTGGTGGCGGTGTCCCTGCTCGACCTGGAGCGGATCAACGACTTCGAGCAGATTCTCGACCGCCCGGTGTTCGACCAACTGGAGCTGATTTCGCCCAATGGGCGGGTATTGATCGACTCTGTGGGCTCGGCGGGGGATTACGACGAGGGCTTGAACCTGAGTGCCGGGGGCATGGTGTTCAAGGTGCACAGCGGTGCAGACGGCGGCTGGACCGCACTCTATCGCCTGAGCTACGCCAGTTTCTTCCGCTACGCCAAGTGGCAGTTCCTTGGCGGCCTGCTGCTGGTTCTCGGCAGCCTGGCCGGCGGCTGGTTTGCCATCCGCTGGTATTCGCGACGGGTGATCAGGCCGGCGCGCCGCGCGCACCTGGAAATCGTCGAGAGCGACGCTTTCAGCCGCGCGGTGATCCAGACCGCGCCGGTGGCGCTGTGCGTGCTGCGCCACGGCAGCCACGAGGTGGTGATGCAGAACCGGCTGGCCAAGCTCTGGCTGGGCGATGCCGAGGCCATTACCCGCGTCAGCCGGGAGTGGGACCTGGATGATCGCAGCGGCGAGATGAGCGGCGAAGTGGTCTTCGAGGTGGAAGGGCGCGCATTGCATGCCAGTTTCGCACCGACCCGCTATCGCGGCGAGAACGTGGTGCTCTGCGCGTTCAACGACATCAGCGCGCACAAGCAGGCACAGCAGATGCTGGCCGATGCCAAGCTCTCGGCGGATGCCGCCAGCGAGGCGAAATCGGTGTTCCTCGCCACCATGAGCCATGAAATCCGCACGCCGCTGTACGGCGTGCTGGGCACGCTGGAACTGCTCGGGCTGACCGAGTTGACTCACCAGCAGCGCGACTACCTTGCCACCATCCAGCGCTCGTCCTCGACCCTCTTGCAGTTGATCAGCGACATCCTCGACGTGTCCAAGATCGAGGCCGGACAGATGGCGCTGGAGGCAGTGGAGTTCAACCCGCTGGAGCTGGCCGAGGAAGTGGTCGCCGGGTACGCTGGAGTGGCCGAGGGCAAGCAGTTGCAGCTCTACGCCTGCATCGATGCGAACGTCCCGGGGCTGGTGCGCGGCGATGCGGTGCGCATCCGGCAGATTCTCGCCAACCTGCTGAGCAATGCGCTGAAGTTCACCGACATCGGCCGTGTGGTGCTGCGTTTGCGTACCGTCATCGGTGAGGCTGGCGAAACAAGCCTGCAGTGGCAGGTGACGGATACCGGCATCGGCATGTCCGACGCCCAGCAGCAGCGTCTGTTCGAGCCCTTCTACCAGGCCCATGGTCATGAGCACACTGTCAGCGGCACCGGCCTGGGGCTGTCGATCTGCGCGCGGCTCAGCCAGTTGATGGGCGGCCAACTGCGTGTGGTGAGCGAAACCGGGCTGGGCAGCAGCTTCACCTTCACCCTCGCACTGCCGACTCTGGAGCGCGTGCAACCGCTGGTCGATGGCTCATCCCTGTTGCCGCAACCGATCTACGTGCGGGCACCGGTGAAGGAGCTGGCACAGAGTCTGGCGGCGTGGATCGAGTGCTGGGGAGGCTCGGCGCTGGTTCAGGACGAACTGCCGCCGGCCGTTCCGCCCGGCGCGGTGCTGCTGGACCTGCTGAGTGCCGAAGATGAGCCACTATGGAACGGGGCGCGGGTCTGCGCACTGACCGAGGCCGGTGCGCAGCCACAGGCCTCGGCGCAGGGCTGGGAGGTCAGTCTCTATCACCTCGCCGGCATTGCCCAGGCCTTGCGCCTGGCGCAACAGGGAGGGGATGGCGAGGTCCGACAGACGCCGCGCGTTGCCCGGCTGGGCAAGCTGGGCCTGCGGGTACTGGTGGCCGAGGACAACCCGATCAACCAGGCGCTGCTCAAGGAACAGCTGGAAGAGCTGGGGTGCCGCGTCACGCTCACCAGCAACGGCCGCGAGGCCTTGCAGCGCTGGGCGCCGGGCGCCTTTGATGCGCTGCTGACCGATGTGAACATGCCGGTGATGAATGGCTATGAACTGGTGGGGGAACTGCGCCGGCAAGATAGCTGGCTGCCGATCATCGGCGTCACTGCCAACGCCCTGCGCGAGGAGGGCGAGCGCTGCATGGCGGTGGGCATGAATGCCTGGCTGGTCAAGCCGATGAGCCTGCGTACGCTGCATGACGGGCTGCTCAAGGTTTGCGGCCATGCTGCGGTCGAACCGCCGGAAAGCCAAGAGACGCCCGTGGCGCCGGCACAGGACCGCATTCAGGTCTCGGCAAAGATGCGCGAGCTGTTCCTGCGTACCATGCGCCAGGATATGCAGGGCGTAACCGATGCCTTGCAGGCCGGTGACCTGGCCACCGTCCGTCAGCAGGTGCACCGCCTGCGCGGCGCGCTGGCTGTGGTCCAGGCCCATGGTCTCAGTGATGCCTGCGGTGCGGTGGAGGAGGCGCTGATTGCGCAGCCCGCCGGGCCGGAACTGTCCGCGGCGGTGACCATACTGTTGGGACGAATCGAGGCGGCCCTGGCCAGCCTCTGAGAGCCTGTCCGGAAACCGGGGCTACTCTGGAATAGTGGTCGTGCCCTGTGGCCGACCGACGATCGCAAACGTTGGGACTCAAGAAACTCATGGAAAAAGTCAGAGTGGCACTAGCGGACGACCATCCCATCGTCCTGATGGGCGTTCGCGAGGTGATCGAGAGGGACGATCGCTTCGAGGTGATCGGCGAGGCGCACAACTCCAGCGAGCTGGTGGCCCTGTACCGCGAGCAGCGCCCGGCCATCGTCATCACCGACTACAACATGCCGGGCGACCAGACCTATGGCGACGGGATCAAGCTGATCGAGTACCTGCTGCGCAACTTCCCCGACACGCGCATCCTGATTCTCACCATGCTGTCCAACCCGCTGATCCTCTCCAGCCTCTACGACCTGGGGGTCTCGGGGGTGATCCTGAAGAACGGTGACCTCAACGAGATCCTGGTGGCGCTCAAGGCGTTAACCCAGGACCGCATCTATCGTGGGCCGGGCATGCAGTCCTCGAACAGCGTGATGGCCAGCGGGGACGACGTGGAGGGACGCATCGCCAGCCTGTCGGTGAAGGAGTACGAGGTGCTGCGCCATTTCGTATCGGGGATGAGCGTGCGCGATATCGCCCTGCTCCTCAACCGCAGCGTGAAGACCGTGAGCGCGCAGAAGATCTCCGCCATGCGCAAGCTGGACGTGGACACCGACCAGGCACTGCTGACGTTCTGCGTGATGGCCAATCTGTTCCAGTAACCCGGGCCCAGGATGCGCCTGTAGGAGCGAGCTTGCTCGCGAACTGCCCCGATGCTGAATTCCATGGTAGGCCAACTGCCCTCTTCCTGAGGCACCACACCTGCCAGATCAAGAGCCCCTCACCCTAACCCTCTCCCGCAAGCGGGAGAGGGGACTGTTCGGTGCAGAAACAAACGATGGCGTCAGCCGGTACGGGCGGGTGCCTCTCTCAGCGCAGCTCGGCCTCGCCCTGCTGGCTGTTCCCGCCATCGTCGATCCACAGGTAACGCACCTCTCCAGCGTTCGCCGGCAAGCCCTGCGCGGGCGTCAACATGCGCTGCGAAAACGGCGGGAGCAGTTCGGCCGGCAGCAGTGAACCTGTGTTGCCCTGGCGCACTTCGGCGCCGGCGAGGGTGATGAAGTAGGCGGTGGGATTTTCCACCTGCACGGAATTGCCGGCCCGCCGGAAAACCAGCTGGCGCGGAGCCTCTTCAGCGTCTTTCGCCAGCGAGTTTGGCCGGGAGATGACCTTCATCTGGGTGCGCAGCGTGACGGTCAGGCGCGACTGCCCTTCGGCCAGGGGCTCGTTGGACTGCGGTGGAATCTCGTAGAGGTTGAGCCAGTACAGCGATTCGCGGTCAGTGGGCAGTTTTTCCCCGGTATGGAGCAGGCGCAGGCTGCGCTGCTGGCCGGGGTTCAGGCGGAACACCGGCGGCAGCGGCATGATCGGCGCCTGGGCGGTCTGCGGTGCACTGTCGAGGTCGCCGTCGTCGATCCAGGTCTGCACGATGACCGGGTAGCTGTTCTGGTTCACCAGTGCCAGCGAGGTCTCGCGCTTGCCTTGCTCGAAGATGACCCGCGTGCGTTCGGCGGTGACGCCGGCATGGGCACTGGTCCCTGCCACTATCGCCAGGCCGAGCAGGGCGGCGCGCAGCCAGCTACTGGACACGGATCACCACCTGCGCGGTGGCCTCCACGCGGCCAGGGGTGACGGTGGGCTTGCTGCCGAGGCTGAGCTTTTCCAGGCGGGCGCGGAACGTCTCGCTGTACTGGGAGATGCCGCCCACTTCGCCGGTCTTGTTCGAGGCGTTGCCGATTACCGGGTACCAGCCACGCGCTTCGGCGTTGCTGCCGTTGGCGGAATCCTCGCTGGCCAGCAGGTTCATCGCGCTGCCGTTGCGCAGCAGGCGGATGCCGACGCCCTGGGCCATGCCCGGTTCGCCGTAGCGGTCGGAAACCAGATAGGACAGTCCGCCGCTGGCATTGACCAACCCGAGCCCGGAGGAGGCGGCCAGCGCGCCGGCGGAGACCTTGATGCCCAGCGCGGTGCCACTGGTGCCCGATTGGCTGGTGCTGGGGGTGGTGCTGCTGAGCACGCCGCTCTGGCATTTGAAGTCGACCTGGAAGGGCATTTCGCGGTTGGCTCCGGCGTTGATCTCGCCGATGGAGATCGATGGAAACACCACGTGCGGCGTGACATTGGTGACGGCGCAGGTCGGGTAGCGCTTGAGTGTCACGTCACCGTACAGGCCGATGGCCCCCGGCCAGTTGTAATGCCAGCCGCTGTAGTTGGCGTAGTGGGTCTGGCCGACGTTGGGGTAGTTCAGACCCGGCCCCTTGATGGCGATGTAGCCGGCGGGCTGGGTGCGGCCATACAGCTGCGATTTCGTATTCGGCGAATAACCCTGGGTGGTCTCCAGCGGCGCCCTGAAGAGTTCGGCGCGCACTGCACTGAGGTTCTTCGCCTTGACCAGCTGGAAACCGCGCGAGTCGATGTCCAGCCCGCTGAGCTGACGCTCGCGCCAGACATCGGTGAAGTACTGGCCGGTTTCCACGTGGGTCAGGCGCAGCAGCACATTGGGCCACGCGGTGCGGTAGGCGGATTGCAGGCCGATGGAGTTGCCCACGCTGTCGCCGCCCTGGTACCAACCGCTGTAGAGGTCGTCGGCATTGGTGGAGAACATCTCGTAGACCGCGTCTCCCGGTGCGCAGCGGAAAAACACGCGCTCGGCGTCGTAGCCGGCGGAGTTGCCGTACTGGGTGATGGGTGACACGGCGCTGGCGATCAGGGTGCCGTCGGGCTGGAAGCTGGCATCGCTGACGTTGATCACGCTGGGCAGGCCGAGGGAGCCATTGCAGGTATCGCAGGCGCCGTCGCCCGGCCAGGCACCGGCGACGCCTTCGCCTGGGCGGATCTGGTAGGTCAGCGTGGTAGTGGCTGTGCCCACGCTGGTGACCTTGTAGCAGGTGGCCCAGGCCGTTGGCGCAAGCAGCAGGGCGAGCAGCGGCAGGCTGCGCAGCATGGGATTCATGAAGCCTCCGGTAGGCAGGTTGCCTGCAGGCGCACCAGCACCTGGTCGAGGTTGGCGCCTTTCAAGTCGTACGGGAGCAAGCAGCTGTCTTCCGCCCGCTCGCCCCATTGCACGCGCAGCCGGCCCTGTTCGCCTTCGGCACGGGCATAAACCTGCCCGCCCTGGCCGACCATGCCGATGTTCACGCCATTGCCGTCGAGCACGTCGGCGCCCAGCGGCAGCGGCTGGCCATCGGGCAGCCTGGCCTGGATCAGCAGCGGGTGGCCGGTCAGGGTCTTGAACTCGACGCGCACGGCAGCGCCGGCGTAGGGCGCGATCTTGCGTTCGGTCTCCACCAGCTCGGCGTTCTCGTCGATGCCTTGCGGGTCGAGGCTGATGGGGTTGTAGCGATAGGGCGAGAGCGAGGGCACCACGGCGTAGCCGTTGCTGTCGACCCGTGCGCCCTGGCCGCCGCGCACACCGGCACCGTTGGCGCCCTTGGCTTCCACCAGGGCGAAGGTATCGCCGACGTAGGGGCCCAGGGTCAGGCCGCCGCTATGCAGCACCGCCGCGCCGCGCATGCCGCCGTTGACCTGGCGGTAGCTGGCGCTTTCGGCATAGCCGGCGTTGAGCGTGGCGACCGAGGTCTGCTGCTGCAGGCTGCCGTTGAAGTCGGTGCCCTGGCCTTCGCTGTCGCGCCCGGCGGAGAGCGAATAGCTCAGCGTACGGTCTTCGCCCAGGGTGCCGTTGAGGCCGGTCTGGTAGGTGCTGCCGCTGGTGTCGCCGGAGCGCCGCGAGGCCATGGCGCTGAGGTTCGGCGCGCGGCTGGTGGAGCCCAGCGGCATCGATACGCTCAGGGTCAGGGTGTTGTTGCGGTTGCTGCCGTGCTGCAGGTTGTACTGCGGCGGCTGCGACGGGTCGTAGTCGTCATTCACGTCGCGGTACCAGGTGGTCTGCTGGCGCGAATAGGAGAGGTTGTAGCTGAGCTGCCGCCAGGTGTTGGAGTAGCCGACCTGCAGCTGGCTGTCGCGGCTCTTGCCGTCGTAGTAGTCGGCGGTGGAGCCGGACAGGTAGAGGTTGCCGTACTGCCCCAGGCCCTGGTTGACCAGCAGGGTGAACTGGTTGCGCTGCTTGTAGCTGCTCGAGTCCCAGGTGTCGCCATGGTCGCTGGCATCGCGTGCCGAGAGGGCATCGCCGAGGTCGCGGTAGCCTTCGGTGGAGTAGCGGTAGCCGGCCAGGGTCAGGGTGGTCTGGGTCGGCTGGAAGGTCCGGCTGTAGTTCAGGCCGACGCGCCAGCCCTGCTTGCGCTGGTTGTTCTCCACGGTGGCGCTGGAGAAGGTGGTGTTCATGCCGAAGGCGCCGTAGGGCGTCGCCAGCACGCCGCCGCCGAGCAGCGCCAGGTAGTCCTCGGCGACGCGCGCGCCGAGGTTGGCGGTGAGGGCGTTGGTCAGGCCGCGCTGGTAGGTCAGGTCGCCGAACAGGTCGTTGCCGTCGCCATACTGGCGCGCCTGCCCGACCGTGGCGCTGTAGCGCGAGAGGCCGGGGCGCATGGATTCTGGCACGGCGGAGAAGGGCACGGAGAAGCGCGAGACGCTGCCGTCGGCCTCGATCACCTGTACGTCCAGATCACCGTCGTAGGCGGTGCCGTAGAGGTCGTCGATGACGAAGGGGCCCGGCGCCACGGTGGTTTCGTGGATCTTCCGGCCGTTCTGGCTGATGACCACCCGCGCATTGCTGTTCGCGGTGCCGCGCACCTGGGGCGCGTACTGGCGCTGCGAGTCGGGCAGCATGCGGTCGTCGGTGGCCACGCGTACGCCGCGGTAGCCCAGGCTGCCAAACAGATTGCCCTCGGTGTAGCTGTCGCCCAGGGTCAGTTCGCTGCGCAGGCCGGGGAGCGCGCGCTGAGCGTAGGTGCGAATGCTGTTCCAGTCGCTGCGGGTATTCCCCGCGTAGCTGGAGTAGGTGTAGTTGGACTGGTGGCGCAGGCGCCACAGGCCGAGGTTCACACCGCCGTTCAGGCCGAGGTAGCCGTAGTCCGAATCGCCGCCGCTGCTGGAGCCTTCGAAGCTCGAACGGTAGAGGTTGGCGTCGTAGTTGACGAAGCCCATGGTGCTGCCGGCGTCCCACTCGTCCGGGCTGACGTAGCCGCGCGGCTTGATGTCGAGCAGCGCCTGGGGCACCGAGAGGTCCAGGCGCAGGCGCGCGGTGTCGAGGTTCCAGGTCGAGTCGGGCAGGCGCTCGGTGAGCCAGAGGCAGATGCCCTGGTCGTCCTTGCCGGCCTTCGGGTCGGGACGCGTACCCAGGCTCTGGCGCAGGAAGCGTTCGCTGAAGCAGGGCTCGGTCCGCTCGCCGCGCTGGCGCATTTCCACTTCGGCACGGGTGGCGTACTGGCCATTGAGGTAGAGATCGACGTGATAGGTGCCGGGGTCCACCTGGTCGGCGCGGTTGAAGCGCTCGAGGCTGCCGCCGGCGAGGCCCGAGCCCATCAGCAGGTTGTCGTCGAAGCGGTAGTCCGCATCGCCCTGGGCCAGGCCTGCGGCCACCATGGCGAGTGATCCGAGGGCGAAGGGCAGCCGCGGTCCAAGGCCGAGGTCAACGCGGCAGATCATGGCGAAGTTCCACTCTTGCGCCGTAATCGTTGATCAGCAGGGCGGACAGTCGAGCAGGGCCGGCGGGCAATGCCGAGGGCTTCTGCGCCTGCCATTGGGCCTGGCCCATGGGAGCGATCATGCTCGGTTGCAGCTGCCATTGGCGCTCGCCGACGCTGAGCGTCGCGCCGCCGAAGGAGGCGTGGTAGCCGGTGGGGTTCTCGACCTTCACGCTCCAGTTGCCAGCGTTCTGCACCAGCGAAAATCGCAGCTTCTCGGGCAACTGCTCCGGGCTGCCGGCGATACCCGCCGGGCGATAGAACAGTTTCAGGCGGTTGCGCAGCATCAGCAGCATCTGGTTCTGGTCGGCCTTGGCGGCGTTGCGCGGCGGAATCTGCAGCACGTTGAGGTGGAACAGCGATTCGCGGTCCTGGGGCAGACCGGAGCCGGTGTAGAGGATGCGCAGGGACTGGCCGCTGCCGGGCGCCAGGCGCGACACCGAGGGGTTCACCACGAATGGTGCCTTGGCAGTGTCCGGCGTGGAGGCGGGATCGTTGACGTCGATCCAGGCCTGGATGACGTTGGGGAAACCATCCTTGTTGGTCATCTGCACGGTCTTTTCCCGAGCGTCGCCGGGGTAGATGACACGGGTGCCGGTGATCACCACGCTGGCCTGGGCGAGCGTGGCGGTGAAGGATGCCAGCAGGGCGAGGGCGAGCGTCGCCGCGCGAAGTGGGAGGGCGTTCATCCGGTTCACCTGTCTTGCCGGATCGTTCCGCGGGCGGTCACCCCTGAACGACGCGGCGCAATGGGGGGAAGCGGCACCGGGGGGCGGTGCCGCGGGGTATCACTCGTAGCGCAGGGTGTAGGTCACCGAGCCGAGTACCGGACCAGGGGTCACAGTGGTCGCTTCGGAGATGTACTGCACCGCATAGTCGTAGCTGGCGCTGGTTTCACCGTCGGCCAGGACGATGTCACCGGCTGCCACGGCAGCGCCGCCCGCCAGGTTCACCGGAGTGCCGGCCGGGCCGTCGAGCAGTTGCAGGGCTACACCGGTCGCACCGCTGGAAGCGGTGTTGGTCAGGTTGCCCGAGGCGGTGGCGTTGGTGGCCTGGAACAGGGTGGTGAAGTGCTCGTCGGCGCCGCTGGGGGCGGCGCAACCGGTCAGTTGCAGGGTGAAGCTGGTCTCGCCGGTGGTCTGGCCGACGGCACCGTTCAGGGCGCTGACCGGCACGCTGTCGAGGATCACGGTCGGGTCGGTGTTGCCGTCGACGACAGCCGAACAGGTCTGGTCGGTGACTTCACCGCTGAAGTTGATGGTGTTGGCGGCAAAGGCAAAGCCCGGCACAGCGAGGGTCGCTGCGATAGCCAGGGCGGTTGCGTGAAGTTTCATTCTCTTGAGCTCCATGGTCAGGTTTTTCCCGCGTCAATCTTCCCTGTGCGGTGTCAGAAACGCTCTGAGACGAATCTGAAAGCGCAAGCAGGCGCGGGTCCGTTGCCTGACGAGCGGTGCTCAAGCCCGAGGCAGAGCGCTTGGGTGCGGTTCAGCGGAGCATGGTCACCTGTCGCACGAAAAAACTTTTTCCCGCTTGTCGATTCCCGCCTGCGCGCTTCGACTATGGGGTAACAGCCAGCGCACTGCGTGGGGAGACGACCATGAAGTACCTCTGCCTGATCTACGTGGACGACCAGCGCCTCTCCAGCCTGTCCGGCCCCGAATACCGGCGGTTGATGGACGAGTGTTTCGCCAATGACGAATACCAGCGTCGTGCCGGCCGGGTGCTCGCCTCCGAGGCGCTGGAGACGGTGGCGCGCGCGACCACGTTGCGCCACGGGGATCAGGGGCTGTCGATCACCGACGGACCGTTCGCCGAGACCCGCGAGTACCTCGGTGGCTTCGTGCTGATCGATGCCCGCGACCTCAACGAGGCGTTGCAGGTCGCGCAGAGGATTCCCAGCGGCCGCCTCGGCGCCGTGGAAATCCGCCCGGTGCGCGACTGGGACCGTCACTTCGCCGGGCGCTGAGGCCCGGCGTTTCCTATGAAAGCAACAGCGGGAGAATGGAATGCTCAAGTGGATGGCGTTGGTGGTGGTACTGGCCGTGTCGGCGGTCCTGGTGCTGGCGGCGAATCGCCCGGACACCTTCCGCGTGGAGCGCAGCCTGCGCATCCAGGCGCCGCCGGAAAAGGTCCAGGGTTATATCGAGGACTTCCACCGGTGGCGGCAATGGTCGCCCTACGAAGCACTCGATCCGGGTATGCAGCGCACCCTTTCCGGCGCCGAGAAAGGCCGCGGCGCGGTCTATGCCTGGGACGGCAACGGCAAGGCCGGCTCAGGGCGGATGGAGATCGTCGAGAACGCCCCTGGCCGCCGCACCACCATCGCCCTGGATTTCCTCAAACCATTCAAGGCCAGCAACACCGCCGAGTTCACCCTGGTAGCGCGCGAGGGCGGCACCGAGGTGACCTGGGCGATGTTCGGCCCGGTGCCCTTCGTGGCGAAGATCATGCACCTGTTCATCGATGTGGACCGCATGGTCGGCAAGGACTTCGAGGCGGGCCTGGCCAACCTCAAGGTGCTGGCCGAGAAGGGCTGATGCAAGCGGCAACCTGAAGGAGGCGAGCCATGTGCCCTCTGTGCGTATCGACCCTGACGCTGGCCGTGACCAGTGTCCTTTCCGCCGGCGGCGTCAGTGCCTTCGCCGTCACCCGTCTGCGCGGCAAGCGCCGCGCCCGGCCCAACGAGCAACGGGGGCTTTCTCAGGAGCGTCCCCAGGAGCGTGCAACATGAAACTGGCCAATCAAGATTTTCCCCGCGTTGTTTCCCAGGCTGCCTGGCGCCAGGCGCGGATACGTCTGCTGGAGCAGGAAAAGGCCGCCACTCAGGCCCGCGACGCGCTCAACGCTCAGCGCCGCGAGCTGCCGGTGGTGCGTATCGACAGGGACTACCGCTTCGAAGGCGCACACGGCCCGCTGCGCCTGCTCGACCTGTTCGAGGGCAGGCCGCAGCTGATCGTCTATCACTTCATGTTCCATCGCGACACGGGACTGGGCTGCGAGGGCTGCTCCTACCTGATCGACAATCTTGGCCGCCTGGAGCACCTGCACGCCCGTGGCACCACCTTCGCCATGGTGTCCCGCGCACCGCTGGAAGAGATAGCGCCATTCCGTGCCCGCATGGGTTGGCAGTTCCCCTGGTATTCGTCCTTTGGCAGCGACTTCAACTATGACTTCCACGTCAGCGTCGACGAGTCCGTCGCGCCGGTCGAATACAACTATCGCGACAAGGCGGAGCTGGAGAGCCTGGGCCAGGATTACCATGTGCGCGGCGAGCAGCCAGGCATGAGCGTGTTCCTGCGCGACGGCGACCAGGTTTTCCACAGCTACTCGACCTACGGTCGCGGGCTGGAAGCGCCGCTGCTCACCTACCACCTGCTCGACCTCACCCCGCTGGGGCGTGGCGAAGGCTGGGGCGGCATGCCCGACTACCAGGGCAAGGGCATGAACTGGACGCGCTTCCATGACGAATACGACGAAGCCCCGCAGTCGCCCAACTGCTGCGGTTCCTGAAGCCTGAGCAGGAGAGATCCCATGACTGCCGCTGAAATGAACGCTGGCCACGCCGAACTTCACGCGCTGCTGGAGAGCTGGCTGAAAGCCGTGCGCGCCTGCGACGTGGAAGGCATCACCCGCCATTACACCCGTGACATCCTCGCCTTCGATGCGGTGAAGCAACTGCAATTCCAGGGCGTCGAGGCCTATGCCAGCCACTGGCGCGACTGCACGCAGATGTGCAAGGAAACCACCTTCGAGATTCACCAGCTGAGCTTCGAGAGGGGTAGCGAGACGGCCTTCGGGCATTACCTCGCCTACTGTGGCGGCACCGACGACAAGGGCCAGCACAACGCCTCCTGGGCGCGGGTGACGGTGGGCCTGCGGCGCGAGGCGGGGCAGTGGAAGATCGCCCACGAGCACTTCTCCATTCCGTTCGACCCAGCGACGGGGAAACTGTTGTTCGATGCCAAGCCTTGAGGTTGGCCGAACCGGTATCGGCAGGAGCCGGCGCGTTCCTGCAAAAACGCGCCTTCTCCGTAGCCCTCTCCTTCCCGGGGAGGGCTTGGAGCAAGCCGGTTGAGGCGGTGCTGGCCCGGTCTCCTCTTCCTGCGGGTGAAGCGATCCATCGCTTCGACCGCCTCGCCGGCGAGGCTGGCCGGCTCGGCTCGTTACATGCCGGCGAGCAGGCGGCGGGCCAGGCGCTCGCTGCCGGTCAGTTCCGCCAGGTGGCTGAGCTGGTTGCTTTCGTAGGACTGGTTGAAGGTGGCCACGTCCAGTGCCAGGATCTTGCGGAAGGCGGCGATGGCCCCCGGCCCCTTGCTGGCGGCAACCTTTTCGCCATGCAGCGCGATGACGTCGAGCATCGCCAGCGGGTAGCGCACCGGCAGGCCGATCCGGACATGGACCATGCCGATGTTCAGGCGCTTGAGTGCGTAGGCGTCGTCGTACTGGCCGCCGAACAGTTCGGTGAACCAGGCCGCCAGCGTCGTGCCCAGTCGTTTGCTGTCGGTGATGAACTCGCGGGTCGCCTCGTGCTTGAGCAGGCGGTCATAGAAATCCACCACCAACTGCTCGGCAGCTGCTTTCGCCTGCGGCTGCAGGCTGGCCAGCACGGCGCACTCTTCCGGTGAGATATCGATCAGTTGCAGAAGCTCCTTGACGATGAACTCGTTCTTGGTCTCCCAGCTCTTGCGGTCTTCGCTCATGGTCTGCTCTTTTTAAAGAATTGCGTTCAGTTGCTCGATGGTGTCGGACACTTCGAGCTGAATGAGGCCGGTATTGCTGTCGGGCAGCGTGACCAGCGACAGGCAGGCCTTGTTGCCCACCAGGTAGATGAACACTCGGCCTTCGCTGGCCTGCAGGCTGATCTCCCGGGTGCTGCCGACTTTCAGCGATTCGCTGATGCGCTTGCCGACGCCGATGGCGGTGGCGGACATGGCTGCGACGCGAGCGGGGTCGACTGCCTGATCATTGATGACCTGAACGATGGAAATGCCATCCAGCGTGCTCAGCAGGCTGCCCTTGATCGAGGGAATCGCTTTGTTCAGGCGATCGAGCGCCGCCAGTAACTCCGATTGTTTACTCATGGTGAAACCTCCTCCCGAGAAGCGTTTTCTGTCGTTAGATGCACAGCTGGCGTACCAGCTGAATGAGGGCAAGTTCGGCACTCTCCCGGACTTCGGGATTGATCGAGACGACCTGCCCGGCGGGTATGCCGAAGTAGGCGGCGATGTCTTCCGGCATCCATGCGTCGGTGGCGACATCGCCGTGTGTCAGGGCAATGAGGAAGGGAATGGGGTGGCGGCTGGTGACGAATTCGAGAATGCGCCGGGCGTTGGGGAAGTCTCCCGGGCGGTTGCAGGCGACCAGCAGGAGCATGCCGAATGCGCCTTCGCTGAGGACTTCCCACATGAAGTCGAAGCGGCTTTGGCCGGGCGTGCCGAACAGGTGCAGGCTGATGTCACCCAGGTCCATCTGGCCGAAGTCCAGGGCCACGGTCGTCTGGCTCTTGCCGATCTGCTCGCTGCTGAGCTCGTCGGTGTTGACCACAGGGATGGTCGAGAGGGTGCGGATCAGGGTGGTTTTCCCGGCGCCAACCGGGCCCGAAACCAGGATTTTCACGATCGATTTCATTTCAGAAAGCGTCCCAGCAGGCGTTTGGCGAGGGAGTTTTTTTCTTGGGTGTGAGGGGCATGCTGGTGTTCCGAGTAAGCGCGGACGGGCCAGATCTTCTTCACCTCGCGCAACTGCTTGAGGTGCAGCTGCACGGTTTCCAGCGGCATGCCCAGCTTGCCGCTCAGATGCTCGGCGCTGGTGCCGCGCTCCAGCAAGTGACTGCTGCGCACGAGGAACTCGTTGAGGGCGTGGGGCAGTTTCACGTTTCGCCCCTTGATCAGCATGAAGCGGGTCTGCGGATGCGGCAGCTCGTCGGTCGGCCGCTCGCTTTCCGCGGGCAGCAGCAGTTCTTCCCAGTTAAGTGACAGCGAACCGCAGGGGGCGGAATCGTCCGGATGGTTGTCGAAGTGGAAGGAGCCCTGTGCTTCGCCCAGGCGCTTGAGCAGCAGTGAGATTTCGTGGGAAGACTCGAGCGTGCGCTCAAAGCTGACATGGGTGATGCGTCCACCGGACAGGTGCACGCGCAGGCGATGGCCCCCGTCGTTTTCGATCAAGAGATTGCCGGACCGCCCACCGATGACGGAGAGGATTTCCCTGACAGAGAAGTCTGCTAGTTTTCCAAAGATGGCCAAGGCACGTTACTCGCTGGATCTCGAAAAGCTCTCGAACTGGAGCTTTCGGTTATTAGAGCCGCCGTCTGTCGGTCCACGCGTTAAGACGTTTCTGAAACTCGCCATTCGCCACGCTACGTCGCGTTCTCCTTGCGGTGTGGTGAATGGAACCTGGGAAGGTGAAACGCACAATGTCCGGCCCAACGCCATGCAACGAGCTCTCTGTCCGATCTGTTCCTGATTGGCCGAAAATCCGTGCAGGATAGGCGTACCTTTGCTGCCCACGGACCGACGCTTCCCATGCATGAATACGCCCCTCAGGCCTTGCGCGATGTCGTCGACGATATCTACCGCCGCGAATCCCGCCGCGTGCTAGCGACGCTGATCCGTCTGCTGGGGGATTTCGACCTGGCCGAAGAAGCGCTGCATGAAGCCTTCGTCGCCGCCGTGGACCAGTGGCGGCGCGACGGTGTGCCGGCCAACCCGCGCGCCTGGCTGGTCTCCGCCGGGCGTTTCAAGGCCATCGACGGCTTGCGTCGGCGCTCGCGTTTCGATGCCTCCCTGGTGCAGATCGCCGAGCAGTTGGAAGTCGACGCTCAATCGGTGGAGGAGCTGGCGGACGAGAGCGTTCAGGATGATCGTCTGCGCCTGATCTTCACCTGCTGCCACCCGGCCTTGCCGGCAGACGCCCAGGTGCCGTTGACCCTGCGCGAGGTCTGCGACCTGAAGACCGAAGAGATCGCCCGCGCGTACCTCGCGACGCCCTCGACCATCGCCCAGCGCATCGTGCGCGCCAAGGCGAAGATTCGCGATGCGCAGATTCCTTATCAGGTTCCGGAAGCGGCGGAGCTGCCCGAGCGTCTTGCCAGCGTGCTTCGGGTCATTTACCTGGTGTTCAACGAGGGTTACTCGGCCTCCGCCGGCGACTCGTTGACCCGTACCGACTTGTCGGCTGAAGCCATACGTCTTGGCCGGCAACTGCTCGAACTGCTACCCGAAGCCGAAGTGATGGGCTTGCTGGCGCTGATGCTGCTGCATGAATCGCGACGCGAAACGCGCACGGGGGATGAGGGTGAGCTGGTGCTCCTGGAAAACCAGGACCGCACGGGGTGGAACCGTGCGCTGATTGCCGAGGGCCAGCAGCTCATCAGCTCGGCGTTGGCGACCCGGCGCGCCGGCCCATACACCTTGCAGGCGGCGATCTCGGCGGTACATGCCGCCGCGCCGGACATGGCCAGTACCGACTGGGCGGAAATCGTCGGCCTCTATGACATCCTGTTGGCGATGCAACCCTCGCCGGTGATCGAGCTCAACCGCGCTGTGGCGCTTTCCATGCGTGACGGGCCGGCAGCCGGGCTGGCGCAGGTGGATGCGATCCTCGCCCGTGGCGATTTGCAGGATTACCACCTGGCCTACGCCGCCCGCGCTGACTTCTGTCGCCGGCTCGAGCGGCGCGCCGAGGCGCGCGAGGCCTATCAGCGCGCACTGGCGCTGGCCAGGCTGGAGCCGGAACGGCGCTTCCTCGAACAGCGGATTCTCGAGTTGGGCGAGTAGCTAGAGGCTGCTCACCAGGTGCCCGCCGTCCACCGCCAGCACGGCACCGGTCATGAACGCGCCGGCCTCGCTGGCCAGCAGCAGGAAGGGGCCTTCCAGTTCCTTGAGCTGGCCCAGGCGGCGCATCGGGACGGTGTCGCGGATATACGCCTGGCCCTTGTCGCTGTCGAAGTAGGCGTCGTTCATCTCGGTCTTGAAGTAACCCGGTGCGATGGCGTTGACCCGCACGTTGAAGCGCGCCAGTTCCAGCGCCAGGGATTTGCTCAGCTGCACCACGCCGGCCTTGGCCGCACAGTAGTGGCTGTAGCCGCCGCCCACGCGCAGGCCGAGGATCGAGGCGATGTTGACGATGCTGCCGCCGCGCCCGGCCTTGGCCAGGCGTTGCGCTGCGCACTGGGCGACGCGCCAGACGCCGTCGAGGTTGGTGGAGAGCATGGCGCGCCAGTCTTCCTCGCTGACTTCCAGAGCGCGTTGGCCGTTGCCGATGCCGGCATTGTTCAGCACCACGTCGACCACGCCGAACTGCGCCTCGGCGCTGTCGAACGCGGCCTCGACACTGGCACGATCGGTCACGTCCAGTACCACGGCGTGTGCCTCGCCGCCCTCGGCTTGAATGGCTTGTGCAAGCTGCGCCAACCGCTCGGTGCGCCGCGCCGCGAGCACTACGCGGGCGCCAGCCTGTGCAGCCACGCGGGCCAGATGGGCGCCGATACCGCTGGAGGCGCCGGTGACCAGCACGGTCTTGCCGGCGAGGGAGAAAAGATCGTTGCTCATGGCAGTTCCTTGGTCGATCAAGCGTAATCGCTGACCGCCAAGGTTAGCCCGATGCGCCCTCAAGGGCGTGCAGGGTGCGCCATTCGCGCGGCTGATGACGTTTTCCGCATGGGTATCGCCCAGGCTCCACCCATCCTGCGACCTCGCTCCATCATGGCCGGTGGAACCGGACGCAGGATGCTGTGGAGCGACGCGATACCCATCGATGAGCGGGTATGTCGCAGTCGGGATCGCCAAAGAAAAAGCCCGGCACAAGGCCGGGCTTTTTCATGACGCGGAAAGCGAATCAGGCAGCCAGCTGGCGCGCCTGCTTCTTCTTCACCTGCTGACGGCAAGCATCGCCGAAAGCCTGGAAGATCTTCACCGAGTCGGGGTTCTTCGCCGCCTGCCATTCCGGGTGCCACTGCACCGCGAAGAGGAAGGAGGAAAGGGTCGGCGCATGGATCGCCTCGACCAGGCCGTCTTCGGCGTGGGCGATGGCTTCGATGCCCTTGCCGAGGTTCTTCAGGCCCTGGCCATGCAGCGAGTTGACGCGGATCTCGTCACCCAGCAGCTGCTGCAACCAGCTGCCCGCTTTCGGGCGAACGCCGTGGGCCGGGCTGTACTGCACGTCGACCGGGTCTTCGGGATTCTCGCGATGGTCATTGAAGCCGGGTTCTGCGTAGACCTTCTGGTAGATATCGCCGCCCAGGGCCACGTTGATTTCCTGCATGCCGCGGCAGATGCCGAAGATCGGCAGGCCACGCGCGATGGCGGCCTTGATCAGGGGGATGTCGAAGTTGTCGCGGTCCTTGTCCTGGCCCTTGCCGGGAGTCTCGTTCTCCTGGCCATACAGGGTCGGATCGATGTTGCTGCCGGCACCGGTCAGGTACACGCCGTCAGCCATGTCCAGGTATTGCTCGAGGTCTTCGATGCCGCAGCAGGTCGGTACCAGCACCGGCACGCAATCGGACTGTTCGACCAGGGGCACGATGTATTTGTGGGTCATTACCTGATAGTCGTGGCCTTTGCGCTCTTGGCTGCCCATGGACATCAGGACGACGGGTTTTCGGAGGGTCTGTTTCTTGTTGCCAATGTTGCTGTTGGACATATGTCACCTTTGGACGGGCTGCAGCCCATCGTTTTTGTGCAGGCGCGCAGCGGAAAGGCGCGCTACCTGAGGCCTCGAGCACTGCCGGGAGCGCACAGAAGGCGAAGTTTCCCGGTCGAAACCTGCCTACCAGCCTGCCAGAGCCGTTAAATATGTCAAACGAATTCGACGGAGGGCGTCAAAAATAATGGCCGATATCTTGTCTGACAATTATTTTAAGTGATTGTATTTGAAGGATATTTTCAAATAGCTGTGCGTGCTGAAAAGTCCATTATTTAAAACGTTCGGCGCTAATGGTGAAAAATTCTGCACATTTTTTCATGGCGCTGTGCGGGATCATCCACAGGCGCGCCGGGCGGCGCGCTCTGCCTCGCGGGTTTGCCGTCAGTGGCATTCGACGCGGTTACGGCCGTTCTGCTTGGCCCGGTACAAGGCGCTGTCACTGCGGGAGAGGGCGACCTCGGCGGAACTGTCGCCGGATTCCAGGACGGCGACGCCGATGCTGATGGTCAGCGGTATGCGCTGGCCTGCGTGCATCAGCGGCTGGTCGGCGAGTTGCTGCTGCAGGCGCTGGGCGAACACCTCGGCACTGCCGAGGTCGGCGTCGCCCAGCACCACGGCGAATTCTTCTCCGCCCATGCGGCCGGCGAAGTCGACGCGACGGATGGCCCGGGCCAGGATGCCGGCGAAGTGGCGCAGCGCTTCATCACCCACGGCATGGCCCCAACGGTCGTTGATCGCCTTGAAGTGGTCGATGTCGCACATCAGGATCGCCGCGCTGCGTTCCACGCTTCGCTGCACGCGGCCCAGTTCGGCCTCGATCAGGTGCATGAAGTGGCCACGGTTGGGCAACTGGGTGAGGTAGTCGGTCGTCGCCAGCAGTTGCAGCTCGGCTTCGATGCGCTTGCGTTCGGTGATGTCGGTGATGAAGCCGTGCCAGATCAGGCTGCCATCCTCTATCCGCTTGGGGTGTGCATTGCCTTGCCGCCAGAACACTCCGCGTTCGGGAATCATCACGCGGTACTCGTGGCGCCAGGGCTGCATCTGGAGGGCGGAGGTCTCCAGGGATGCCAGGCAGGCGTCCAGGTCTTCCGGGTGGATCACCTGGCGCAGGAAGCTGGAGTCACTGCGAACCTCTTCGGGCAATACACCATAGATGTCCAGCACGCCGGCGCTGACGTAGGGGAAGGTGCCGGTGCCGTCAGGCAAACGACGGAACTGGAAGACCATGCCGGGGATTTCGTTGGTCAGGTCGGTGAGCAATTGCACGCTTTCGCGCAGTTGTTCGGCGACCTCGCGCAGGGCGGTGATGTCGGTGGTGGTGCCGAGCATGCGCAGGGCATTGCCGGCGGCATCGCGCTCCACCACCTTGCCGCGGCTGCAGACCCAGAGGTAGTGGCCGTCCTTGTGCTGCAGCCGGTGTTCCACTTCATAGGATTCGGTACGGCCCTCGAAGTGGTCGCGCATGGCGCTTTGCACATAGTCGAGGTCGTCCGGGTGGATGCGGGTATAGGCATCCTCTATGCAACTGCCGATTTCGTCGTCGGCGTAGCCCAGCAGTGATTTCCAGGCGCTGGAGTAATGTATCTGGCCGGTGGTTACGTGGCGGTCCCAGATCCCGGTGCCGCTGCCGTCAACCGCCAGGGCCATGCGCCGCTCGCTTTCCCGCTGCGGCGCGCCGGCACGTCCGAGCAGGGCTTCGCCCAGATCCAGCACGTCCGCCAGCAGGGCTTGCTGGTCCTGGCTGAGCGCTCTGTCGCCATTGCCAAGCAGCAGCAGTCGGGCCCGTGGAAAGCCTTCCTCGTCGCGCAGTGTTTCGCTGGAGAGCAGGTGCAGCTCGCGGCCGTGCTGGTGCAGGGGCGTGGCGGCGGCATCGAGGGAAAGCAGGGTGGTCAGGGAGAGGGCAACGGCGCTCTCGATGCCGAGGTGGCCGAGCAACTGGCCGTGCATGTCGATGAGCAGGACGGCGCAATCGCCACCCGCGTGGCGGGCGAGACGTAGCAGACCGTCGTATCGCCCGTGCTCCTTTACCCCAGGTTTACTGGAAGTTCGCATCCGATAGCAGCTTCTTCAACGGAGGATGGGCGTGGTTCTGGATTGAGTCGCGTGCCGGACATGCGGCACACGGACGCAGGTGGCTTTATGAAATCACGGCAGTTGAGCGGCCACAATGTCCGCTGGCGACAAGAGCGACGAACGCGCTCGCCCGCCGGGCCTGCGGCGGGCGAGGGGCGGTGTCAGTTGATCAACTGGTCGATCAGCACGGCGTTGGTGTAGATCAGGCTGCCATCACTGGCCCGGTGGCCCACCAGGTGGAATTGCCCACGGTGTTCCACTCCGCCCAGGTACACGCGGAACATGCAGTCGGCGAGCGGCCCGTAGCCTTCGGGCATGTGCAGATCGAGGGTGTCGAGGTCGGCATCGACCATCATTTCCCGCTGGCCGTTCTCCTGCAGGTAGACCTCGGCCTGTTCGAGGTGCAGGCGGTCCTGGTCGGTCAGGTAGAAGCGGATGTCTTCCAGCGGCGTGGGTTTCTGCTCGGCGGTGGTCTTGCACCAGCCTTCGAGGGTCATTGCGCTCATGGTGAGGTGCCTCCGGGGGGCGCGTGAGGATTACCACGCTGTCGGAGAGTTGGACCGCCGCACCGTTGGATTCGATCACTTTTTGTTCAGGCGGTTTGCCGAGCGATAGTAACGGGCATAAAAAAAGCCGCTCCAGAGGAGCGGCTCGAAGGACGTCGAAGGAGCAATCACAATATCAACGTCAGGAGTTGTCTTCCGCAGGGAAAGTGCGGAAGCGGGAAGATGGGGTCATTCTAGAAAGTTGCAGCCGCGGGATAAACCGTCATTCCGGGAAGAGACTTTCTGTCCGGGCGTAATAATCTCACCCGAACGCGGGGCGAACATTCAGACGAATCCGAAAGTTGCCCCGCGCAATTATCGTGGCAAATATCCGGGTCGATTACAGGATCGACAGCGGATATTCGACGATCAGGCGCATCTCGTTGTTGTCCGCCTCGCCCTGGTCGGCATTGGCGCGGTGGAACGCCTGGCGCAGGCGGAAGGACAGGTCCTTCGCCGGGCCGCCCTGGACCACGTACTTGGCTTCCAGGTCGGTCTCGTGGTGGCTGCCGTCCTCACCGTACAGACCGGCGTAGGCGCCATCCGCGTCGGCGTGGCTGCCGTCGATGCCGGTGCCGTTGATGTAGCGGGCCATGAAGCTCAGGCCCGGCACGCCGTAGGTGTCCATCGCCAGGTCGTAGCGAACCTGCCAGGAGCGCTCGCCCGGACCGTTGAAGTCGGAGTACTGCACGGAGTTGGCGAGAAATACCGAGTCACCGGTGGCGCCGGCGCCGTCGTCGCCGAAGCCCACGTAGTCGAACGGCGTATCGCCGTGCACCTTCTGGTAGGCCAGGGTGACAGTGTGTGCCTGCAGGAAGGAGTAGGCGGCTGCCAGCGACCAGGTGGTGTTGCTGATCTCGCCGGCCTCTGCCCGGCCTTCGTCGTTGGTGCGGTAGATGTTGAAGTCGAAGGCCAGCGACTGGTCATCGGCGACCGGCAGCACCCAGTTCAGGTTGCCGTAGTACTGGCGCCAGATGTCCTTGAACTCGGAGCCGTACAGCGAAACGCTCAGGTTGTCGTTGATCGCGTACTTGCCGCCGAGGAAGTCGACGTCGCTGGTTTCACGTACCGCGTAGGCCGCCCACAGGCCTCCGTCGCGGGCAGTGGTGACCGGGCTGGTGCCAGAGGTGAAGTGCCCGGCTTCCAGGTCCAGGCCTTCGATCTCGCTGCTCAGCAGGTTGAAGCCCGAAGCGGTCTGCGGGATCAGGCGGGTGCCGCCGGCGGCGAACACCGGAGCGGTCGGCTGCATGTCACCGAATTTCAGCTCGGTCTTGGAGATGCGCACCTTCAGCGCGCCGCCGGCCTTGCCGTAGTCGTCGTCCGGCTTGCCGTCGTTGCCTACCGGCAGGTTACCGGTGCCCGCGCGGCCGCGGCCGGCGTCGAGCTTGATGCCCAGGTAGCCGAAGGCATCCACGCCGAAGCCGACGGTACCCTGGGTGTAGCCGGAGGAGAAGTTGGCCAGGAAGCCCTGGGTCCAGTCGCGGTTGTCGGCGAAGCCGTTCTTGCCGTCGTGGTCGTAGTACTGGTTGCGCAGCAGGACGTCGAGCTTGGCGTCCTCGACGAGGCCCTTGGCATCGGCCTGATCGGTGACGAAGGGCTCGGCAGCGGCGAACTGGCTGGCGGCGGCGGAAACAGCGAGCACGATGGCGCTGTGTTTAAGGTGCTTCATGGATATTGCCCCTAGAGTCTTGGAGGACCGGCTCGATTAAGAGCGTGAGAGCCGGACGTTTTTATAGGCAGGCACAATGAGTCCGAACATGGATTAACCACGGCGGAAAATCGCAGGAAGTTGCGTTGGCATTGTTGCAGTTAACTGGCTTTTAATTCCCCCGCGAATTGCTCCAGACGCGGAAGAGCCGACGTCATAATGCCCAAAGAGTTCGCCGTTTAAATCACGGATTATGAGAAGGTCTATATCCTGAATTGTAATAATCAGGACTTTTGTCGAGTTGACACAACAGCTTCGCAAGTTTTATCGGGACTGGGCATTTCACTGTTTCCGGGGGCTGCGGGCACGGTGACATGGCGCGTGGCGGGGCGATACGGCTAAGCTGCGCGACCCGGCCGCCACACCTGGTGCGGCGACGTGCCCCATTCATCGACAGCAGAGATTTGTCCCATGACGCCTACCTTCATCCCCGACGCGGACCCCGAATCCATTTCCTCCGACGTCGCCGGCTTCGGCGGCCTGCTGGTTTCCACGCAGATTCCCACCCTTGAGGACGGCAGCCTGGAGCTGGGCGACATCAAGGCCCAGAGCGAAGCTACCCTGCGCAGCCTGCAACTCGCCCTGGAAAAGGCCGGCAGCGGCCTGGACCACGTACTGCACCTGACCATCTACCTCACCAGCATGGCCGATCGCGCCGCGTTCAACGAGGTGTACTGCAGCTTCTTCGCCAAACCCTACCCGGTGCGCGCCGCCGTGGGTATCGCCGAACTGGCAGTGGAGGGCATGAAGGTCGAGGTTACCGCCATCGCTGCAAAGCGCGCGGGCTGATCGTCCTGCCTCTCCAGGCATGGGCCGCCTTGCGGCCCTTTCCCTTTCCCCCGCTGTGACATCGGCAGCGTTCCCCGCTCCAGATCCCCGCTGCTTGTATTGCTTTGTATCTGCCGCTCTCTGAGCGGACACACGCATACAAAAGCCTCCAGTCGCCGATACGCCCGCGATACATCGTTGCGGCGAAATAGCCCTACCCGAACGACACACCGCGACGGCAGGGAAAACCCTCCAGAGCATCGTTCCAGGGATTCGCCCTTGCGGCATGACCCGGCGCCCAGCGCGCCATTGCATCTGGAGAAGCACCATGACTCGACTCTCGAAATCCCAGCTTGGCCTGATCGCCGTTGCCCTGGCCGGCGGCCTGAACATGGCGTCCTCCGCCTTCGCCGTCGAAGCCCTGCCGCAGGGCTACCAGCTGGCCTCCGCCGCCAAGGCCGGGGAGGGCAAGTGTGGCGAGGGCAAGTGCGGCGCCGCCAAGCAAACCAAGGCCAGCCAGACTGAAGGCAAGTGCGGCGAAGGCAAATGCGGTGCCGACGGCGCCCAGGCCAAGGCTACTGGCGCCGAAGGCAAGTGCGGTGAGGGCAAGTGTGGTGATGCTTCGTTCGCCCGCACCGATGCCGACCACGACGGCCGCGTCTCCCGCGCCGAATTGCTGGCCGTGGCGCCCAAGGCCAACGCCGAGTTCGATGCCATCGATGCCAACCACGACGGCTACCTCTCCGAAGCCGAGGTCTACCAGTTCCGCAAGAACCAGTTCGACTCCAACGGCAAGCCGTTCCCGGCCGACCTTTACAGCAAGCTGAGCCAGGCCAGGAACTGACATTCCCGCAGACCTCCCCGCGCCCCAGGCCGGGGAGGGCACTTCGCCCAGGAGACCGCCATGACCACTTCTCTCAATGGAGCCGGCCTCGGCCTGCGCCGCGCCCTGCTGCCCGACCTGCTGACAATGGACGACCGCGCCGTGGATTTCCTCGAAGTCGCCCCGGACAACTGGATCGGTGTCGGCGGCATCTATGGCGAAGGCCTGGTGCGCCTGGCCGAACGCTTCCCGCTGTCCTGCCACGGCCTGTCGCTGTCCCTCGGCGGCCCGGAGCCTCTGGACCACGTGTTCCTGCACCGTGTCCGCGAGTTCCTCGACCAGCACCATGTGCCGCTGTTCAGCGAACACCTGAGCTACTGCTCCGACGACGGCCACCTCTACGACCTGATTCCGATGCCCTTCACCGACGAAGCGGTGCAGCACATCGCCGGGCGCATCCGTGAAGTGCAGGACATCCTTGGCCGCCGCATCGCCGTGGAAAACATCTCCTACTACGCCGCGCCCTACCAGGCGCTGAGCGAAATCGACTTCCTGCGCGCCGTGCTGAGCGAGGCCGACTGCGACCTGCTGCTGGACGTCAACAATCTCTACGTCAATGCCCACAACCACGGCTACGACGCCGCCAGCTTCCTGGCCCGCGTGCCGGCGGATCGTGTCGTCTGCCTACACGTCGCCGGGCATTACGACGAGGCGCCGGACCTGAAGGTCGACACCCACGGCGCAGCGGTGAAGGATGATGTCTGGACCTTGCTGGCCAGCGCCTACCAGCATTTGGGCACCGTCCCGACCCTGCTGGAACGCGACTTCAACCTGCCGCCGCTCGCCGAATTGCTCGGCGAGGTGGACTACATCCGCCGCCTGCAAAGCACCTTTCGCCAGCCGGAGGTGCGCCATGGCTGAGTCCCTGCGCGAACAGCAGTTGCGCATGACCCGCTTCATCCGCGACCCGCAGGCCAATGAACCGCCGCCCGGCATCGAGGCGCGGCGCCTGGCGGTGTACCGGCAACTGTTCTTCGGCAACCTGCAATCGCTGCTGGCCGGCAATTTCCCGGTGCTGCAGGCCAGCCTCGCGCACGAGCATTGGCAAGCGCTGACCGAGGATTTCTACGCCGGCTTCCGTTGCCAGACGCCGCTCTTCACGGAGGTTGCCGGCGAGTTCGTCGACTACCTCGAAAGCCGCGGCGAGCAGCCCGGCTGGGTGGCCGAGCTGGCCCACTACGAATGGATCGAGACCGCGCTGCTGCTCAGCGACAAGGCCGAACCGGCCCACGATCCGGACGGCGACCTGCTCGACGGCGTACCGCAGCTCTCCAGCCTCGCGCTGCCGCTGGCCTACGTCTGGCCGGTCAGCCACATCGGCCCGGAGCATATCCCGCTGCAAGCCCCGACCGAGCCGACACTGCTGCTGGCACGCCGCGGCGCGGACCTGAAGGTGCACTTCTCGCGCCTGGCCCCGCTGGCCCATGCGCTGCTGGTGTCGCTGCAGCAATGGCAACTGACCGGTCGCGAACACCTGAAGGCGCTGGCGGAAATCGCCGGCATCGAACTGGCCGCCATCGAAGAGCAGGGCATCGCCCTGCTGCGCAGCCTGAAAGAGCAAGGCGTGGTGATCGGCACCCGCCCCAACTGCACCACACCGCGTCGTCCCCCCTTGGCCCGCCCTGAAGGAGAAGCGTCATGACCGATACCCTGGCAAGCGTGATCTACACCGCCCACACCCACACTACCGGAGGTCGCGATGGTCGCGGCCAGACTGTCGACGCTGACCTGGATCTGCCCCTGAGCCCGCCTGGTTCCGGCCGCCCCGGCACCAACCCCGAGCAACTGTTCGCCATTGGCTGGTCCGCCTGCTTCATCGGTGCCCTGCGCCGCGCCGGGCAGAAACTGAACGTGCGCCTGCCAGCCGATGTGGCGGTGGACGCCGAAGTCTCCCTGGGCAACACCGCCGACGGCGGTTTCGCCCTGGCTGCCCAGCTCACCGTGCACCTGCCGGGGCTGCAGGCCGAGGACAAGGCGAAGCTGGTCGATGAGGCTCACCAGATCTGTCCGTACTCCAAGGCGACTCGCGGCAATATCGAGGTTGGGTTCGTGATTCCCTGATCTGCTTGTTATCCACAGCCCAGCCCGCGTACCGTCATCGGTGCGCGGGCTTTTTTCTTTTCTTTAGGAGCGAGCTTGCTCGCGAACCGGCCTGGCTGCAGACCAGCCGGGGAAATCCGTTCGCGAGCACCCTCTCGCCTATGAGCGTTCCGTGGACGCGGTATCACTGTCCAGAGCGACCGAGAGCGCCTGGAATCCCAAACACAACTGCACGTCATCCAGCGCTCCGTCGCAGATGCTGACCCTGACGAACTGCGGAACTGCAGCGTGACCGACAGCAAAGGATTCCGCGGTCGCGATGCGGTAGTGCTTGGCCGCCAAGTCGCTTTCCACGTCCGAGGCGCGCCATGGCTCGGGCACCTGGATCCAGAAATGCGGGCTCCTGGAGTGAGTTCGGTAGTTCAATCCTTCCAGCAACTGCGTCACCAGTGCCTTGCGGCGAGCGATCTCGGCGGCTTGCTGCTGCAGCAGAATCTGCGCGGTGCCGTCATCGATCCAGCGGGTGGCCAACTCCAGGGGGAGGGGAGTTGCCATCCAGCAGGAGCCTCGCAGCGCTGCTGCCAGCCGGCTCACCATCGCTACGGGGGCGTGCAGGTAGCCAACGCGAAGGCCGGCGGCGACTGCCTTGCTCATGCCGCCAATCAGAATGCTTCGCTCGGGGACGAAGTGACTCAAGGGCGCGGGCCGATCTTCCAGCAGGACCGCATGGGTCTCGTCCTCGATGATCAGCAGGTTGTGCTCCCGGCAAATCGTCGCGATGGCCTGCCGACGTTCCGTGGGCAGGATGGAGGTCGTGGGATTCTGCAGAGTGGGGGTGCAATACAGGGCAGTAACTCGGTGCAGTCGGCAGAGTTCGTCCAGCGACTGAGGGAGCAATCCGTCGTCGTCCATCGTCGCCGCCAGTAGACGAATACCCAGCAGCCGCGCCGCACTGATCAGGCCAGGGTAGGTGAGAGGTTCGGTCACCAGGGTGTCGCCGGGCCGCAGCAGCGCCATCAGCGTACAAAGCAAGGCGTGCTGGCTGCCGTTGGTGCACAGCACCTGCTCAGGGTGAGCGCGGAAACCATGGCTGGAAAGCCACTTCGCCCCGGCAGCACGGAAGCGCGGCAGGCCGACCTCCGGCGTGTAGGTCATCAGCTCTCCCAGCGTGCTCACATCCTGTGCAAGGACCATCAGGCTCTGTGCCAGCAGGCTGGTCTCGGCCCCAGGGATGTGCAGGTTGCGGCTCATGTCGTAGAACGCCGGGGACTCAGCGACATTGCGGTAACCCTCATCTCGCTTGCGCTCCAGACCACGCTGGCGAACGAAAGTCCCATCGCCCACCCTTGGCACTACCAGGCCCATGCGCTCGAGTTCGGCGTAGGCGCGGCTCACGGTGCCCACGGTGACATTGAGTTTGTAGGCCAGAATGCGTTGGGGAGTGAGCTTGCTGCCGGCTGCGAGGGAGCCATCGAGAATGCATAACTCCAAGGCTGACGCGAGGCGTTTGTATTTTGTGCCGCGCCCCGATTCCAGTGCGTGGCGGAGAATTGACACGGTGTCAATACAGGGTTTGACAGTCATTTCACAGGCCAATAGCTTCGGATTGAACGGGTTCATTGTAGTAACAAGAACCCATCCATAGCGCTATCTGGAGCTGCTGTCATGACCATTTCCGCTTCCCAGGAACTCACTCCTATTGCCCGGAAGAGTTGGCTGGCAGGTGCGGTGACGGCCGCGCTGTTCCTGACTGTCTGCCTCAGTTGGGGCACGACCTGGCTGGGTATCCGCATCGCCGTTGAAACGGTGCCACCGCTGACGGCATCCGGTCTGCGCTTCCTGATTGCCTTTCCATTGTTCCTGGCATTCGCCCGGATGCGCGGTGATGCGATTGTCTTCCCTCGACAAAGCCGGGGCTTCTTCATTTTCGTCACGCTTTGCTACTTCGGTGTGCCGTACTTCCTCCTCAACTACGGCGAGACCCTGGTTTCCTCAGGGCTGACAGCGCTGCTGTTCAGTTGCATGCCCGTCTTCATCCTGATCTTCTCGGCGATATTCCTGCGAGAAAGGATTCAGACACTCCAGGTGATCGGCATCGCCATCGGCTTTGCCAGCCTGTACATGATTCTTCGTGAGCAGGGCCTGGGTTTCGAACACCAGGGTTTCATTGGTGTGCTGGCCATCCTTGCCGCCGCGCTGATGCATGCCCTGTGTTATGTGGTGACCAAGCAGAGAGGCTCGGCGATCAGCGTCGTTACCTACAACACTCTGCCCATCGGCATTGCCGGGTTGGCGCTGTTCGTCCTCGGATTGCTGGTGGAGCAGCCGTCGTTTTCGCAGATATCCGCCAGGTCCTGGTGGGCGCTGACATACCTCGGGCTGTGCGCCTCGGTGGGTGGTTTCCTCGTCTACTTCTTCTTGTTGAAACGACTGAGCCCCGTGGTCCTGTCCTTTGTGTTCATCATTTTCCCTGTTTTTGCGGTGATCATCGGGGCTTGGTACGAGGGGCAAGCGATTTCCACCAGCCTGGCGCTCTATTCGCTGCTGTTATTGCTGGGTTTTGCCATCACCAAGTTGCCTCTGGCGTCGCTGTTTGCGCGCAAGTAATGGGGGCGTCTGCTGCGGAAGCGACAAGGGAAAGGCAAACCTGCCTTTCCCTTGTCCGAAGCCAGGGTCAGCTGTGCGAGCGATACAGCCGGCGGATCATTCCATCCACACTCAGCGCTCCCGCACCTTTCAACAGCAGCGGCAGCAGTGCGACCAGGTAGATCAGCGGCAGCTTGTAGTTGCCGAAGCCGTGGTCGGTGATCGAATAGCCCTGGGCGAGCTCGGACAAGGTCGACCACTGCGCCGGCCAGTGCACCGCGGCGATGGCGACGATGGTGACGACGATCAGCGACGCGGAAGCGAAGCGCGTGGCCACGCCGAGCAGGAGCAGGATCGGCGCGATCAGTTCGGCCCACATCGATACCTGCCAGTCGAAGCCGGCGGAGAAGTGGTTGAAGGGGAAGGGGAAGCTGGCGTGGATCTGTTCGAACCAGTTGTCGCCATGCCATTTCTCCAGGCCTGATTCGAAGAACTCCCAGGCCAGGAACAGCCGCAGGGGAATGTCCCAGCCCCAGGCGGCGAGGCGGTCGAGTTGGTCGAGGACGGTCTTGATCGGGTTCAGGGTCAGCAGGGTCATGGTGCACCTCTTGGGCAAGGTCGTGGGCAAGGCTTGGGCGGGCGGCAATAGCCCGGTCGTCGATGAAGTCGAAGCTCAGGCGTTCGGCAGCGCGGGGCGCGCGCTACGGCGCAGGTGCACGGCCAGCTTGGCGACGAGCTTGAAGGCGATGGCGCTGAAGATCAGGCCGAAGCCCAGCGGGTACCAGGAGCCCATCGGCAGGCGCTTGTAGAAGGAGAGCAGGAAGACCCCGGCGATCACCCAGGTGCCGGTGCTGTGCAGCAGTTTCCAGGCACGGGCGCCGAGCAGTCTCACTGCGTAGGGGAAAGACGTGAGGGTCAGCAGGATGATGAAGACATAGCCGACGGAGCCGGGGATGTTCGCGGCGGCGCTGCGGCCGTGCCAGAAGGTCTCGGGGAAGAATTTCACATAGAGGATGATCAGCACCGCGTGCACGGCGTGGGAGAAGGCGAAGGCCAGCCCGAGGAAGCGTCGCTCACGCAGCAGGCCCCGGGTGAACCCGCTCGGTACCACTGCCATCAGGGACGAGGCGAGAAAGGTGGCGAGGAAGAGCGCGAAGGACGTGCGGGCGGTGACACGGATCGCGCTGCGCAGGGCTTCGACCCATTGCGGTTGGCTCCACAGGGCCAATGCGGTGGCGAGCAGCACCAGGGCGGACAGCAGGGAGAACAGGCGCCAGCCATGCAGGCTGGCGTTTTCGGCGGGACGGATCATGGCAGGCTCCTTTGGGGAACGCGGCGGGCGGGTTGCCGCCGCTGTTCGTGGAGCCATCTTGGCGACGGGCCTTATACCGGATGTGTCCGGGGAAGGCCGTCTTGTATCTCTGTGTACACCTCGCTCAAGCGCAGCCTCAGCTGGCGGGGCGCAACTCCAGCTGCGCGCACAGCCCGCCCGTGGCGCGGTTGGACAGGCTCAGCGTGCCGCCCAGGGCCTGGCTCAGTTGCTGGGCAATCGCCAGCCCCAGGCCGGTGCCGCCGGTGCCGCGGTTGCGCGAGCTTTCCACCCGGTAGAAGGGGTTCAACACCTCGGCGAGTTCCTCCTCGGGGATGCCGGGGCCGTCGTCGAGCACACGGATACACACGACACCCTGGGCATCGCGTTCGACTTGCACCTGGGCGGCGCCGCCGAACTTCAGTGCGTTGTCCACCAGGTTGGTGAGCACCCGGCGCAGCGCGTGGGGGCGGGTTTCCAGCACGACGTTGCTGCTGCCTTGAAGCTCCACGGCCTGGCCGCTGTCCTGGTAGTCGAGGACGAGGCTGTCGAGGAATGAATCGAAGTCGACCTTGACCGCCGCCTCGCTGGCGCCGTCCATGCTGCGTGCGTAGGCCACGCCTTCGCGGACCAGGTGCTGCATCTCTTCGAGGTCGCTCCACAGGCGCTCGCGCTCGGGCGAGTCGTCCATCTGCTCGACGCGCAGCTTCATCCGCGTGATGGGCGTCTGCAGGTCATGGGAAATGGCCGCCAGCAGTTGCATGCGCTCCTTGAGGTACGCGCTGATACGACCTTGCAGCGCGTTGAAGGCGCGGGCGGCGTAGGCGACTTCGCTGGGACCGCGCTCGTCCAGTTCGGGCGCGGGGGCGTCCGGATCGAGGTGGTCCACGGCCTGGGCCAGCCGCGTCAGCGGGCGAATCGCCAGGCGCACGGCAAGCCAGGTGCAGAACAGCAGCAATGCCAGCTGGACGATCAGTACCCAGGGCAGCCATTGCGCCACGGGCACGCCCTTGGGCGTCACGTCGATGGTCAGCGGCATGCCGTCGGCCAGTTTCAGGTGTACCTGGAAGTGCGGGATCGAGCCGGGGATGTTCTCGAAGCGCAGCCCGTAGCGTGGGCCAATGGCGTCGGCGATGGAGGTCGCCGCCATGGGCGCCTGCGCCATGTTCATCGGCTCGCCGGGCTGGCCGCCATCCAGGCGGTAGCGGTAGTTGGGCCGCTGCACCATGGGCAGCCAGCGCTCGCGCTCGTCCAGCGGCAGGCGATCGAGCAGGGCGACGGCGGTGCTGACGTCGGTTTCCAGGTTGCCCAGCATCATGCTGCGCGCGCTCTGGTAGCGCTCGTAGAACTGCGAGCAGAACGACAGGCTGTAGGCGAACACCAGCCCGGCGAGGAAGATCAGCGCCAGGCGCGCGGCCAGCGTGCGTGGCCAGTGCAGGACGGATTTCATGCGTTGGGCTCGAGCAGTTCGACGGCCAGGGCGAAGACGTAGCCTTCGCTGCGCACCGTCTTGATGTAGGCGGGTTCGCGGGCGTCATCCAGCAGGCGCTGGCGCAGGCGGCTGACCAGCAGGTCGATGGAGCGATCGAAGATGTCCGCCTCGCGGCCTTGCGTGAGGTTCAGCAATTGCTCGCGGCTGAGCACACGCTGCGGATGATCGACGAACACGCGCAGCAGGCGGTACTCGGCGCCGCTCAGGGCGACCAGGGTGCCGTCTTCATCGAGCAGGTGGCGCGCGGTGGTGTCCAGCTTCCAGCGGCCGAAGCCGATCAGCCGGCTCGCCTCGCTGACCTGCAGGTTCGGCGGCAGCATGCGCGTGCGGCGCAGCACGGCGTTGATTCGTGCCAGCAGTTCACGAGCGGAGAAGGGCTTGGTGAGGTAGTCGTCGGCGCCCATCTCCAGGCCGATGATGCGGTCGGTCTCGTCGTTGCGCGCGGTGAGCATCAGCACCGGTGTGGACTTGTGCTTGCCCACGCGCAGCTCGCGGCACAGCTTCAGGCCGTCGTCGCCGGGCATCATGATGTCGAGCACGATCAGGTCGACCGAGTTGGCGTCGAGGAAGGCGCGCATCTGCCGGCCATCCGCCGCCAGGCTCACGCGCAGGCCGTTCTTCTTCAGGTAGTTGCCGACCAACTCGCGGATCTCGCGGTCGTCGTCGACGATCAGTACGTGATCGACATGGTCCATGCCGGTGCCTCATTCACAGTGGGTTGAGGCGAGTTTATAGCGCAGCGCCACGCTTGCCTGCCGTGCTTTGTATTCCACTGTATCCAGGCCGGCCTCCGATACCCGGCGCAGCAAACCAAGGGCCTGCGCGACACAAGCCCGATACCTCCTGAACGTGAAATGGGCACCAACGGCGAGGCACACAGCCCTCGCCGGCCAAACCCGACACAGGACAGGAGAACCCCCATGAAAGCCATCCAGCTCGCCAACGCTTGCCTCTTCGCTTCCCTCGCCGCTTTCGCCAGCTTCGGCGCCCAGGCTGCCGACACGCAGCCCGTTGAGCAGTATCACTACGGCCAGAAACTGGACGTGAAGAAGGTCGTTGCTATCCAGGAAGAGGCGGCGTCGCCCTTTGACTGCGGCATCGTCAACGCCCGCATGGATTACCTGGATTCCCACGGCCAGCCGCACAGCCTGGCCTATCGCAAGTTCGCCACCGACTGCAACGAAGGCGGCTGATTCCCCCGAGCCGCAGCCACGGATGGCCGCGGCGTTTTTTCCCGCTGTTCACTCCAGAAAAAGCCCACGGGCCGGCGGCCCATCGAGGTTTCCATGCTGCTCATCGCCTTTCTCGGCGGGGCGCTGACCCTGCTCAGCCCCTGCATCCTTCCCGTGCTTCCATTGTTGTTGCAGCGTGCCGGCGGCCCGGCGTGGTCGCCGTGGGTCACGCTGCTCGGCCTGGCCAGCGGCTTCGCGGTGCTGGCGAGCCTGGCGACCGTCTCCAGCAACTGGGTGATTGCCGCCAGCGAATGGGGCCGGTGGTTTGCGCTGGTGCTGCTCTCGGTCTCTGCACTGGCGCTGCTCTGGCCGCGCTTCAGCGATTGGCTGGCGCGCCCCTGGGCCTGGATCGGCGATCGTCTGCACGGTGAAGCCCGGCGCATGCCGCCGACGTTCTCCGCGTGGGTGATGGGCTTTGCCGCCGGCCTGCTGTGGGCGCCCTGCGCCGGCCCGGTGCTGGGGCTGATTCTCTCCGGCGCCATGCTGCAAGGCCCGAGCGCGCAGACCAGTTTGCTGCTGTTTGCCTACGGTCTGGGCAGTGCCACGGTGCTCGGTATCGTGCTTTTCGCCGGGCGCCGGCTGATGCAGCAGCTGCGGCCGCGCATGGGCGTCATCGAGGGTCTGCGCCGCGCCACTGGTGTACTCGCCCTGCTGGCCGTGGTCGGCATCGCCAGCGGCACCAGCGCACAACTGGCTTCCGGCGGTTCGTCCAGGCTGGTGAACAGCCTGGAACGCAAGGTCATCGACGGCGTGCCCGCGCTGATCAGCCAACTGATGCCCGGCGACCTGGCCCACGGCGCCGAACGCCTGCCCGACCTCGGCCCGGCTCCCGAACTGCAAGGCGCGGTGGAGTGGATCAACAGCCCCGAACTGAGCCTGCGCGACCTGCGCGGCAAGGTGGTGCTGATCGACTTCTGGACCTACGACTGCATCAACTGCCAGCACAGCCTGCCGTATGTGAACGCCTGGGCGAAGAAGTACGCCGACCAGGGCCTGGTGGTGATCGGCGTGCATACCCCGGAGTACCCCTTCGAACGCGTACCCGCCAACGTTCGCGAAGCGGTGAAACAGCACGATATCCACTACCCCGTGGCGCTGGATAACCAGTACCGGATCTGGAACGCCTTCGCCAACCAGTACTGGCCGGCGCACTATTTCATCGATGCCCAGGGACGCGTGCGCCATCTGTCGATCGGGGAGGGTGGGTACGAGGAACAGGAGCAGGTGATTCAGGCGTTGCTGAAGGAGAGGGATAGAGTGAAGGCGGGGGCATGAGCAAGTGACGGGGCGGGGGCGGGACTGTCCCTCATTTCCCGCTGCTGGCGGGAATTGCCTGCAACTCGACACCCAGCGCGCGCATGACCTTCATGACCGTCTCGAAGCGCGGCTTGGCTCCGGGCGCAAAGACCTTGTACAGGCTCTCCCGGCCCAGTCCCGAGTCATTGGCGATCTTGGTCATGCCGCGCGCCTTGGCAATGTTGCCGATGGCGAGTAGCAGCTCATCGGTATCGCCGTCAGACAGGACCTGGGACAGGTATTCGGCAATGACCTCCTCATTGTCGAGGTGGTGGCTAGTGTCGAAGTCGCTCAGTTCAATGGCCATTCAATTGCTCCCGCCAGTTGCTGCGCCAGCTTGATATCGCGCTGCTGGGATGTTTTGTCGCCGCCACACAGCAACAGGATCAGCACGTCGCCACGGCGCGTGAAGTAGACGCGATAGCCAGGGCCGACATCCAGTCGGATTTCCGAGACACCGATGCCCACCGAGCGGATGTCGCCGAAATGACCGGACCGGATACGGTCCAGCCGACGCAGGATTGCGACTCTCCCGCGGGGGGCGCGGAGCTCAGAAAGCCAGTGATCAAACTGGGCAGTTTGCGTTAGCTGATAGGTCATGCTGCACCTGTATCCAGTAGGATACAGGTGTGCCAGCGAGCCCGCACCTGAAATATTCGCCGACCACCATGAAGGTGCTGAGCCGCGTGTAGGACGGCGGAGCGATCGACTGCCTGTCAGCCCTCTACCTGATTGCGCCCCTGCTTCTTCGCCTCATACAACGCCGCATCCGCCTGCTGCACCAGCATCTCGGCGGAGTATTCCGAACTCGGTACCGCAGCTACGACGCCGATGCTCACGCTCACCCGCCCCAACGGCGACAGCTCGTGGGGCAGGGCGAGTGCTTCCACCGCTTGCAGCAACTTGTTCGCCATGCCGCGCACGCCGGCGAGGTCGGTCATCGGCGCGAGGAAAACGAACTCCTCGCCGCCATAGCGTGCCACCAGGTCGGTGGAGCGGTTGACCGTGGCCGCCAGCGTCCGGGCAATGTCGCGCAGGCAGGCGTCGCCGGCAGGGTGGCCGTAGTGGTCGTTGTAGCGCTTGAACCAGTCCACATCGATGATCGCCAGGGCCAGAGCCTCACCGGAGCGACGTGCGTGGTCCCATTCATGCTCCAGTAGCTGGTCGAAGCGGCGCCGGTTGGCAATGCCGGTGAGGGCATCGGTCAGGCTCATGGCCTCCAGCTGGTTGTTCAGCTCGCGCAGTTCATCGGTGCGCTCGGCGACGCGCAGTTCCAGCTCGTGCTCGGAGCTGCGCAGGTTATCCACAAGCTGTTGCTGGGTACGGATCAATTCCTCCTGCACCCTGGCCTTCTCCCGGCGCATGACGTTGAAGCGGTCGGCGAGGGCGAAGGCCAGCACGATCATCTCCATCGCCGAGCCCAGTTGCAGGCCGTCCACGGTAAACAGGTTGGTCGGCACGATGCCCATGGCGCGCAGCGAGGTCATCGCCCCGCCCAGCATCAGCAGCGCGAAGGCCGCGAGGAAGAAGAACGCGCTGCGCTGGCGCTTGAAGGCGGCAACGCCGGCACCGATGAGCAGGATCACCGCCGTGGCGAAGTTCAGCAGGATGCCGGCGCGGGAGAAATACGGCAGCGCCAGCGCATAGGCGACGGGGCTGAGCAGATAGGCCAGGATCATCCCGCGCAGTACCCGGTCCAGGCGCGGCAGTATCCGCTCGAACTGCATCATCCGGCGGGCGAACAGCAGCAGCGCGGCCAGGGCCATCGACACGCCGGAGTAGTAGACCACGTTGGAGTTGAGCGGCTCGCCGAAGATCGACCAGTCCGGGGCGAGGCCGTTCTTAATCGCCAGCGCCCCGGCCGTGCAGCTCACGAAGACCACGTACAGCAGGTAGATCGGGTCGCGCAGGGCGAACAGCAGCATCAGGTTGAACAGGATCATTGCCACCGCGATGCCGAAGTACCAGGCCTTGCCCGTGTAGTCGTCGCGTTCGTAGATGGAGAACGTCTTCACCGGCCACAACTGCAGCGGCACCAGCAGGCCGATGCTCGACTCGACCCGCAGGTACAGCACCTGTTCGGAGTGCGCGGGCAGGTTCAGCGGAAAGACGAAGTTGCGGTTCGGGTAGACCTTGTTGCTCTGCGGGACGTCGCTGCCGGTGTTGATCGTCCTGACGCTGCCATCTGTCTGCGGGATGTTCATCTGCACATGGGAGATACGCGGGTTCTCCACCACCAGCAGGCGCTGCAACGGGGCATCGCCGGGATTGCTCAACTGCAACTTCAGCCAGAAGGCCGAGCGGGTAAAACCCATCGCCAGCGCACTGCCGGGTGGCTGATCGGCCTTGAAAAGGGCTTGCTGCGCAGAGGATTGCACGTCCTCCAGCGTCAGACTGCGGCTCGGGTCTTCGAGGACGGAGACATAGGCGGTCAGCGTCAGGGGCCGGGTGGTGACGCTCGCGGCATCGACCACCTGGGCAGCCCAGGCGGGATGGACCAATAGAAGGAGTAGGGTGAGCAGGAGCCAGGACAGCGATTGCCGGTGCGGGGCGGAGGCGGGCATACGGCAGGATCCGGGCTGTAGGGATGCCGAGGATTCTACAAGAGCCGGTTTGGCGGCGCCAAAAGCACAAAAGCCCCCGGCAACTCACGCTGCCGGGGGCTTTTGCTGGGGATTCTGGAGCGGGCGAAGGGAATCGAACCCTCGTCATGAGCTTGGGAAGCTCAGGTAATGCCATTATACGACGCCCGCTTGGGGGTGCCTTTTTACCAGAAGGGCGAGGCTTAGTGAAGCCTTGGGCGGTCGGGCGTGCCGAGTGGATGGCATTCGTGAACACGGTGGCGCAATGAAAAACCGGAGGCGGAAGGTCTGGGGCCGGCCCCCGGCTGTGTGCGCTGGCTGCATCAGCCCACCATGGCGGCGATTGGCACGCCCTGGCTGCTGGGCAGGTAGGGGTTGGCCAGGACCGGGTGGCGCTGCGGCTGGAGGAAGGTCAGGAGAGCGTCCTGGGTTTCCTGCCAGGCCTTCTTGTGTTCCACGTCGATGAAGTGGCCGGCGTTGCGGATGGTGCGGAACTCGCAGTCGCGGATCAGTTGCTGGAACAGCTTGGCCTCGGCCGGGGTGGTGTAGATGTCCAGCTCGCCGTTCATGAACAGCAGCGGGATGTCGATGGCGGCAAACTTCTCCATGTAGCTCTCGGCACTGAGCTTGAGTACCTGGCAGACGTGGAAGTGCATCTGCTGGTATTCGTGCTCGTCGAGACCGGCGACGTGGCGGAAGTTGTAGCGCTTGAACAGTTGCGGCAGGTAGCGACCGATGGTGTCGTTGACCAGGTTGCCGAGGTTGGTGCGATCGCACGCGGAGAGGTAGTCCAGGCCGCGGTGCAGGTAGTCGAGCATCGAGGCGTTGAGCAGCGGCGAGAAGGAATTGATCACCGCCTTCTGGATTCGCGCGGGGCGTTCGGCCAGGGCCAGCAGGGTGGCGACGCCGCCCCAGGAGAAGGACATGACGACGTCCGCGTGGTAGTGCTCGATCAGGCCGAGCAGCAGCTGCGCCTCGTACTCCTTGGTGATGAGCTCGCGGCAGTCGTTGTGGGCCCGCGAACGGCCCGCGTACGGCTGGTCGTAGCAGACGACGTTGAAGTGGGGTTGCAGGTATTTCACCGTTTGCGCGAAGGAGGCGGTGGTTGCCAGCGAGCCGTTGACCAGGATGATGGTCTGCCGCGCTTCCCTGTTGGCGTGAAACTCCGTGTGTACCCGGTGTTGCTGAATCTCGACGACGGCGGTTTCCGGCCTCATGTCGTATTCCTCCAGACGCAGGTCATGGTGCGCATCCACCATCGGATGCGAAGAAAGTACCCAGGCAGAGGAAAGCGTCTTGACGTGACAGCTTCATGTCACTCGACGAAAGTTAACAATCTCTTGATTTTCAAATACTTACGACACCAAAAGACAGCGTTCCGAAGCCCGTGGGGGCGCGGAAGATTGGCTTCTGATCAGGCGGGGGAAGGTGCGGCTCGGGGAACAGCTGCCGCGGGAATCATTGTTGGTTGCGCTGCGTGACTCATTGGTCACGCTTGGGCCAGAGTTAAGCAGGGTGGTCCGGCGCCTGCAACTGCCAGTGGGCGGCTGAGTCACATCGTTCTGCCGAAATCCGACTAAATGACATTTCTCTGCGCGATTCTCCAGCGCTTTGGTGAAGCCGGATTACACTCATGTGGTGGCTGTAACTCCCTCGCCGAAGACGAGCGATCTCGCCGTGCTCCCCCCTGAGGCCGATACCGCGTGCGGAGCGGTTCAATGGCACTTCATCCACGGTTGCGCAAACTGCTGGTCCTGGCCCCGGCCGCATGGCTGTGTGCGGAAGCCGTGGCCGAGGATCGCTACGGCTGTGAGCAGCCGATCGCCATCGCTTATACCCGCAACGTGGTGTTCTTCCATGACGATGTCGGCATCGATCCCGACCTGATCGCCGAGCTGTCCCGGCGCACCGGCTGCCAGTTCGAGACCTCGATTCGCCCGCGCGATGAAATCTGGCGATTGCTGGAGAGTGGCGACCTGCAGATGGGCACCAGTGGCGTTGCCACGCCGCAGCGGCGCGCCTACACCTACCTGCTGCCGTATCTCTATATGCGCAACAAGTTGATCGTGCGCGACGATCTGGGGGACATGAACAGCCTGGACGCCTTCCATGACATGCCCGGTGCGCGCCTGGGAGTAATTGCCGGCTACCGCCATGGGCCTTACATCGACGGTATGCTGCGTATCCTCCGCTCGGAAGGTCGGGTAGTGGAATACAAGGACGACGCCAGCCGCTTCACCGCGTTGCTCAACGGCAATGTGGAAGGCGTGATAGGCCATGAGATGAACCTCGAAGGCGCGGTGAAGGACCGTCGCCAACGGGAGCGATTCCATGTGGTAGATGTGATCCCAGGGCCGGCGACTCCCCATAACCTGATGCTTTCGCGCAAGCGCTTCACGCCGGCGCAAAGCGCCGAATGGATGCGCTTGATGGAAACACTGTGGCTGGACGGAACTCTGGCCCGGATCATGCGTAACAATGCGCCGCCACCCGTGGCGGAAGAACTGCTCGACAGTGGCTATCGCTACAGCTCCACGGACAGAGGCTGGTAAAGGATGAAGGCATTCGAACGGGGTATTCCGCTGCAGCTGCTGGTGGCTGGCGCCATCATCGCCAGCATGCTGGTGCTGGCGGGGGCTCTGCTGATCCAGGGCTACCGAGGGGTAGAAGGCGCGCTGGTGACGGCGGCCGGGGAGTCGGCCAGCCAGCTGGGCGCGACCATCAACGAGCGTATCCGGCGCCTGATCGACCCGGCGGAAAGCGCACTGCGGCTGCTCACCCACGACCCCATCTCACAGACGGACAACCTGCCGGCGCGCCTCGATCGCCTGCCGATGCTGGTGGAGAACCTGCGTGCCAACCGCACCCTGAGCGCGGTGTACATCGGTTACCCGAATGGCGAGTTCCTGCTGATCCGCGCCTTGCGCGTACCCGAGGTGCGCCGTGCACTCCAGGCACCCGACGCGGCCAAGTACCTGGTACAGAGCCAGACGCTCAACGGCCAGGGCGGGCTGCTCGGCGAGTGGCGTTTCTACGACAGCGAGCTGCGGCTGCTGCGTGTACAGGAGCGGCCGGATTACCAGTACGACCCTCGACAACGCCCCTGGTACACGGAGGCGCGTGCGACGAGCAAGACCGTACTCACCCAGCCCTACGTCTTCTTCACCACTCGCGAGATCGGCCTGACCCTGGCCCACCGCAGCGTCGACGGCGCGGCAGTGATCGGCATGGACGCTTCGGTGAACGATCTGGGCGGCGAGATGGGCGACCTGCGCCAGACTGCCCACACCGAGTTGGCGGTCGTGGACGGCAAGGGCACGGTGATCGCCTATCCGGACCTCTCCAAGCTGATGGTCCGTGAAGGCGACCAACTGCGCCTGGCCACGCTGGACGAGCTGAAGGTGCCCAGCCTGAGCGAACTGAACGCCAATTCCGTGCCCTCCGGTACACCGCAGTCGTACAAGGTGAACGGCGAGGACTGGTATGGCATCTGGGTGCCGCTGTCGAACTTCACCAGCAACGAAGTGCGGGTGCTCATCGCGATTCCCGCCGTGGAGTTGCTGGCCGGCGCCCGCCAGTTGCTGTTCAACCAGGCGTTGTGGAGCGGCACCTTGCTGCTGGTTCTGCTGCTGATCGGCTGGTACATCGGCCGGCGTATCGCCCGGCCGCTGACGGCATTGGCTGATCAGGTCGGCGCTTTGGCGGCGTTCGATTTCGCCCGGCCGGTGGGGGTGGAGTCAAAGATCGCCGAGGTCCGCGACTTGAGCAGCGTCATGGGCAGCATGTCGCGCACCATCCACAACTTCCAGGCCATCACCCTGACCTTGAGCCGCGAGACACGTCTGGAAAGCATGCTCGAGGGCGTGCTCTCGCGCCTGGTGGAGGCCACCGGCGTGATGGGAGGCGCTGTCTACCTGCTGGAGGACGAAGAGTGTCGCCTGCGGCTGGCCTGCACGGTCAATGGCGAGCAGTATCCGCAGTCCATGCTGATCGAGGGCTTTACCGAGGCGGAGCTGGCCCAGCGGGTGGACCTGGCATTGGCCAATCGCGGGCAGTTCCTCGAGGTTTCGCTGCGCAATCGTTCGGACGAGCTGCTGGGTATCCTGGTCCTGCAGCTGGCGGAGGAGGGCGCCCACAGCCTGCAGCCACGCAAACCATTCAAACGCTTCGTCGAGGAGCTTTCCGGCGCTGCCGCCGTGGCCATCGAGACCCGCCAATTGATCGAGGCCCAACAGCGCCTGCTGGATGCGATCATCAAGCTCCTCGCCGACGCCATCGACGCCAAGAGCCCCTATACCGGCGGCCACTGCGAGCGCGTACCGCAGTTGGCCGACCTGCTGCTGCAGAAGGTCATCGACTCGCACGATGGCGAGTATGCCGGCTTCACCATGAGCGATGCGGAACGCTATGAATTCCAGATCGCCGCCTGGCTGCACGACTGCGGCAAGGTCACCAGTCCCGAATATGTGGTGGACAAGGCGACCAAGCTGGAAACGCTGTACAACCGCCTGCACGAGGTGCGCACGCGTTTCGAAGTGGTCTGGCGCGACATCGAGCTGGACTACTGGCGTGGCATAGCCGCAGGCAACGACATTGGTCTGCTGGCAGCGCGCCGCGACGCGCTGCATGAGGCCTTGCGCGAGGACTACGCCTTCGTCGCCCAGGCCAACGTCGGCGGCGAGTTCATGAAGGACGAGGATATCGAGCGGCTCAGGCAGATCGGCGAGCGTCGTTGGTTGCGCTACTTCGATGACCGCCTGGGCATCTCCCACGACGAGGCCGAGCGGCTGCAGGGGCGGCCCGAACGGCCGCTGCCGGCGGAGGAGTTCCTCCTCGCCGACAAGCCCGAACACCGCGTGCCCTGGGGCGAGCGCAAGCCGCCGGTGGTGAAGGACGACCCGCGAAATATCTGGGGCTTCGACATGCGCCTGCCGCCTTACGCGAGCAACTACGGTGAGCTGTACAACCTGGGTATTCGCCGTGGCACGCTGACCGAGGAGGAGCGTTTCAAGATCAACGAACACATCGTCCAGACCCTGATGATGCTCACCACCCTGCCGCTGCCGCGTCATTTGCGCCGTGTGCCGACCATTGCCGCCAACCACCACGAGAAGATGGATGGCACCGGCTATCCGCGCAAACTGTCCCGGGAGCAGATGAGCATTCCGGAGCGGGTGATGGCGATTGCCGATATCTTCGAGGCGCTGACTGCCGCCGACCGTCCCTACAAGGCGCCGAAGACATTGTCCGAGTCACTGAAGATCCTCGCCTTCATGGCCCGCGACCAGCACATCGACGCCGACCTGTTCCGCCTGTTCATCAGCCAGGGGGTCTACCGGGAGTACGGCGAGCGCTTCCTCCAGCCCGAGCAGATGGATGCCGTGGACGTGCGCGCGATCCTGGAAATCCTGGAGGGGGTGAAGGCTTAGTGGGTTGGAAGTCAGATCTTGCGGATCGGCCCCGGATAGGCGATGAGCTTGCTGTCGTGGGTGATCAGCAGCATGCCCTCCACGTTGGCCTGAGCGACCAGCATGCGATCGAAAGGATCGGCATGCAGCATGGGCAGCGAACCGACGAAGATCGAATGCTCTCCGGTGATCGGTAGCTCGGCGTAACCATTATCCAGCAGTGCTTTGCGCACGATGCTGGGATCGTAGGGAAAGTCCGCGCGTTTCAGCGTGCTCTTGATCGATATTTCCCAGATGCTGGCGGCGCTGAAGAACAGATCGGCTGTTTCAGAAAGGATGAGCGATCTGACCTCGGCGGGCAGCCGCGGGTCATCGGTCAGTACCCAGAGCAGGATGTGGGTATCCAGCAACAGGCGCATCAACAGGAGTCGCCGCTGAATAGGTTGGCGATGTCGTCAGCAAAAGAGGCGTCGATGTCATCTACGGCGGGGTAGATGCCCTTGAGCGCGCCGATGACTTTTTTCGGTTTGTCGCCGATGGCCTCGACTTTCACCAATGGTTTGCCAGCTTTAGCGATGATGAAGGGGTGCCCCTTGCTGGCAAGGTCGACCAAGCGAGAAAGGTTGGTCTTGGCATCGTGAATGTTCACGATATCAATATCGGTAGTCATGGCTTAGCCTCGATGATCGTCAGGTTAGCCAACTTGGTGAACTAACCTGGTGCGATGCTAGCCCAGAGACTGGAAGGTGGCAATCCAAATGCAAACCGCCGGCATCAGCCGGCGGTTTTCGTTTCAGGGGCAGGCAGCGATCAACGCCGGGCGAGGTTGGTGGCGTAGCGATTGATCTGCGGGTTCTTCGCCACGGTGCAGCTCTGCCCGGCGAGGAACTGCGAGGTTTTCAGGTATTGCTGCTGCGGGTAGTAGGCGAACACGTAGCTGCCGTTCTTCACCGTATCGATGAGCTGCTGCGCCACCTGCGGGCGCACCGCCGGGCAGCCGAGGCTGCGGCCCAGGCGGCCGAGGCCGGGGACGACCTTCGGGTCGGCGTAGGCGGCGGCATGCATGACGATGGCGCGTTCTTCGCTGTTGTCGTTGAAGCCCGGCTCCAGGCCCAGCAGGCGCAAGGATCGACCGTGTTTGCCGCTGTAGGTCTGACCGGTCTGGTACAGGCCGATGGAGGACTGGAAGCTCTCCGGGCGATTGGAGAAGGAGGTGGCCATGTCGTCGCCACTCTTCTTGCCATGGGCGACCCACTCCTCGAAGAGCAGTTTGCGCTGCTTCAGGTCGAAGACCCAGAGGCGCTTGTCGCGGGATGGCTTGGAGTAATCGATCACCGTCAGCAGGCGGTTCTGGCCGCCCAACTGGGTACTGGCGCACTGCAGCGCACTGAGCGCCAGGCGCAGGGTCTCGGTATTGGTCGCCGGCGCGAGGCGGTGCAGGTCCTCGGCCGTGGGCAGGGCAGCAGCGGACGCGGTCTGCCAGCTACCGATCGCGAAGAGCGCGGCACTGGCGAGCGAAATCCGGAAGAACCCCCGTAACTTCAAGAAAGTCAGCATGAATACAACATTCCCGTTGAATCGATATGGTTTTTTCTGGGAAACGCCGCATTGTGCGTGATTTTTGACCAGTGATGTGTTTGTTTTTTAATCAAGTATGGTTCCGCCCGTCGGTAATTACGAACTTTCCAGGGCAAGAAATCGCCGCGGAGCGCCGGTATGCGGGACGTAAGACGAAAGGAACCCACCTCGGACAGGCGCCTTGACTCTTTGTGTTTCGAGATTCTTCGGCTGCTTGCACGGCCGACTTGAGGCCGTCTGTCCGCAGGTGAGGGCTGGCAGTTTGGCGTGGGCGGTTGGCAATGGGGGCAGGGAAACGATGAAGAGGTTGTAGGAGAAATCCGGAGCGCTTCGACGTCGCTCCGGTTCATGCTGCTACTCCACGCTCTGGTTCTTGATCGGTTTCTGCTCGGCCTTGCGGTCGTTGGTGGTGATCACGGTGAAGTCCGGGTTGCTGCGCATGTCGCGGGTGGAAGGCAGGTCAGTGATTACCAGGGTGCTGCCCACGTCCATGCTGGCCAGCAGGTTGCGCAGGAATTCGCGGTCGAGGCTGAACTTGCCCAGTTGCTCGGCAGGCGACAGGCCTCGCTGCGGGTCGCTGACCTGCACGCTGGTCCAGCGCAGGTTGGGGTTCTCGCTGTCGATTTCGGTTTGCGAGGGCTTTTCCATGAGGGAGAAGGCGGCGACGCCGGTCCGTTCTTCCGGGTGCTCGAAGGCTACCGGTGCGGTGCCGATCTGCAGGCCCCCGCGGTAGACGTAGAGGCGGCGGTCGGCGCGGCTGACCAGCACGGAGACCGGCCCCTTCTCCGCGCCGGGATCGCTCCAGAACGGCACCACCATGCCACTGTCGTCGTGCGGGCCGGCGGCGCGGCCATCACTGACGATGGGCGCGAGCAGGCCGGGGTGGTAAACCTCCACGGGCGAGCTCTTGGCGTCGGAGATGATCACGGTGGTGGAGGTGAAGCCGGTGACTTCGTACAGCTTCTTGGCGAACGCCATCGGCAGGCGGATGCAGCCGTGGGAGGCCGGGTAGCCCGGCAGGTTGCCGGCGTGCAGGGCGATACCGTCCCAGGTCAGGCGCTGCATGTAGGGCATCGGTGCACTGTTGTAGAGGTCGGAGTGGTACTCGACCTTCTTCTGCAGGATGGAGAACACGCCGGTAGGGGTCTCCTTGCCCTTCTTGCCGGTGCTGACGGTGGCTACGCCAATGGCGATGCCATTGCGGTACACGTAGGCGCGCTGCTCGGTGAGGCTGACCACCAGGGTGACCGGACCGGCCGGCGATATCTCCGGGTACCAGAGGAATTGGCCGGGCTTGAGCGTCTTCAGCGCTGCCTGCAGGTCCGAAAGCGGCGAGGGCTTGCTCGGATTGGCGAAGGCGACGCTGGCGCTCAGGGCGATCAGCAGGGCAACCGACAGTTTCTTCATCACCTTTCCTTACGGCGCGGGCATGGCAGGGAGCTTAGCCAAGCGGCGGCGAAGGCTGCAAACTGCCGGGCTGAATGGTTTGCGTGGGACTCTTCTGAATGTTTAGAGGGACATGATCTGTAGGAGCTGACGGAGTCCGCTACCGATCCAATTCGGCGACTTCCTGCACAGTCAGCGCGCGGTATTCCCCGGGTTGCAAGGCCGGGTCCAGCGCCAGGCTGCCCATGCGCTCGCGGTGCAGGCGCGTCACCTTGTTCTGGAAATGGCCGAACATGCGCTTGACCTGGTGGTAGCGGCCTTCGTGCAGGGTCAGGCGCGCAGTGCGAGTGTCGAGGATTTCCAACTGGGCGGGCAGGGTGGTGAGGTCTTCGAAGGCGAAGTACAGGCCCCGCTCGAAGGTCTCGATGTAGCGTTCCTCGATCGGGTCCTCGGTCTCGACGTAATAGACCTTGGGCAGCTTGCGCCCCGGCAGCGTCATGCGCCGCGACCATTGCCCGTCGTTGGTGATGAGCAGCAGGCCGGTGGTGTTGTAGTCCAGGCGGCCGCCGATATGCAGTTCATGTTTGTCCGGTTCGTCGAGCAGGTCGAGCACGGTGCGGTGCTCGGCATCGCGGGTGGCGCTGACGCAGCCGGCGGGCTTGTGCAGCATGAAGTAGCGCGCTGGCTTGCCGGCCTGCAGCAGGTCATCGTCCAGCTCCACGCGGGAGAATTCGCGCACTTCATGGCGACCATCGCGCACCACCAGGCCGTCGACGCGCAGGCGGCCTTCGGCGAGCAATTGGCGGGCTTGCTGGCGGTTCAGGTGGGGCAGGTTGGCGATGAAACGGTCCAGACGCATCAGGCGGTCTCATCGTCCTTCAGCCCGGCCGCGCAGCGCGGGCAAAGGCAGGCACGGTCGACCAGCTCGGGCGGGATGCGCTCCAGTGCGTTGCGGTCGATGCGCGTGCTGAAGCACCAGCACGGCTGGCCTTCCAGCGCCGGGTCGGCCTGGTTGCAGCGGTTGGACTGGCCGCAGAGCGGGCAGCGGCTGGGATCGGGAGTGACGTCGTTCATGGCCGGTCAGGGCAGGAAATGGCGGTGAGGCGGGGGCACAGGTTGCAGCGCCGACCCGCATCGCGCAAGCGGATTCGGATCGGCGCGGCGGGTGCCGGTCAGGGCATGTCGATGCGCTGGATCCAGGGTTCCAGGCGCTGGCCGAAGGCGACTTCGGCGACGAAGGGCTGGGCGCGGCCGTCCGCTGCCCGGTGAGGCTGCGCGGTGATCTGGTCCAGCCGCTCGCGCCACTGGTACGGCACGTTGAGGCTGTCGGTGCCGATGGAGCTGGCGGTGCCGCCGAGGGTCCAGATGTGCTGGTAGTAGTTGGAAACGGGGCGTACCTGGCCGTGGACGATCAGGTAGCGCCGGCGATCGGGGTAACGGGCCCGCAACGCCTGCAGGTCCAGGCCGACGTCCTTGAGCAGCAGGCGGGTGTCGGTCTTTTCCACGCTATCCAGTTCGCGGCGGATGAAGTCGCGCTCGTCCGCCAGGCGGGCATTCTGCGGTGCGGCATCGGCGGCCTGGCGGGCTTCGTCGAGACGCTTGCGGGTCAGCTGCACTTCGCGCTCGTGAAGCGGGCCGTTGAGCTCCAGCACCAGCAGGGCTGCGCGCGATTGCTGGCGGCCGAAGCGCCGGGCGCTGTCGTCGTCGACCTGCTCGGGCATGGCGAAGCCGAGTTCGGCCATCTTCTGGCCGTCGAGGGCGGGCTGCCAGCCCCGGTTGTGTTGCCGTGCCTCATCGTCGCGGCTGGGCGTGCGCCAGTGCAGGCGCAGGCTCAGGCCGCTGTTCTCCTTGTACCAGTCGTTGTTGCGCAGCAGCTCGCGCTGGCTGAGCGACAGCACGCTGTCCGGCTCGCCGGAGCGGTTCCAGGCAACGCCACCCAGGGCGACGGCGTTCACCAGCAGGATGAGGCCGACGCCGCTGGCCAGTGCGTGAGTACGTGTCCAGTTCATGGGCGGGCTCCCAGCAGGCCATGGGCGCGGCGCAGGCGGCGCAGGACCAGCAGGATCAGCACCGCGCACAGACCCAGCACGAGGAAGAACAGGTACTTGGGCATGACCTCCCACCACCAGTCGAAGAACTTGGTGTAGAGGAAGATCACGAAGAAGGTCAGCCCGGTATTGACCACTTCCGGCCACTCGCGTCGCGCGCCGAGCCAGATCACCAGTGCAGAGGCGACGAAGCCGAGCACCTGGTAGAGGCTTTCCACCGTCGCATAACGCAGTGGCAGGTAACTGCTGCCGCCCCAATTGGCCAGTACCAGCATGGGCAGGAACAGCCCGAGCAGACCGAATACCCGGTAGATCGTGGCGAAACCGTCGAAACGATGCTGGGAAATGAACGACGGCACGAGGAAGATCAGCCACGCGGCGGGGAAGAAGTTTTCCGGGCGTTCGCCGACGTCCAGCCAGTAGGCACCGCTCCAGGTGCCGACCCGCGCGGCGACGTAACCCATCACGCAGATCAGCGCGGCGGCCAGCAGCAGGCGTGTGTTGCAGGTGTAGGCCAGCAGCAGCGCATAGGCGGCCCAGGGCAGCAGGGCCTTGTCGGACGGGGTGATATTGAATATCTGCCCGAGCATCACGACGTTCAGCACGAAGCAGGCGAAGGCCAGCATGGCGCCGAGCTTGGCGAAGTAGCCGGAGGCGTCGCGGCGTTGCAGTACGAGGGTCAGCAGCAGGCTGATCAGCGAGGCCGCGATGAGGATGATGACCTGCACGCTTTCTCCGAACAGACCCCAGAACTGGTAGAAGAGGAAGAACAGGCTGGCGGCCAGGGCCAGCGCGCCGAGGAAGGAGGCGATGCGCATGCCCAGCGACAGGCGATGGTCCTGGCTGTCGCGGTCGATGTCGAAACGTGCGCGGTAGTCGGTGAGCAGGCGTTGCTGGTGTTCGTGCAGGCGTTCGTGCTGGGTGTTGTCGAGAATGAGGGCGCCTTCCTCGCGCAGGCGACGCAGTTCGCGGTCGAAGGCCTGGATATCGTTGACGCGCTGCTGCGCCTGCTGGTGGCTGAGGTCGGGCATGGCCGGTCCTTGCGGCGGGTGATACCTCGACTCTAGCTGGTGGCGCGAAGGGGTTCCATCGCTGCGTGGGAGAGGCTTAGAGCGCATCGCGCTCTAAGCCATTGCGGGCGTGGTCCGCTCTCGCAGGGAGCTTCGGCAGAATGCCGATGATGCAGCCCTGAGCGTAAGGGCGAGTCAGGCGCGGCTGGCCAGCCACGCCCGCCAGCCGCCGAAGCGGCTGATGTCCTCGGCGCCGTCCAGGCCCCAGGCGTCGCAGATGAAACCGGTCTCCCAACTGCCATCCTCCAGTTGCACCTTGCCCAGCCCCAGCGGTGCCGGGATGCCGGTAAGGAAGGAGCCCAGTTCGGCACTGGGCAGTTCCCAGACTTCCACCTCGATGGCCACGCCGCCTTCGGCCACGCGCAGCATGCCGGGTCGCAGCGGCGGGCCGCCAGCCAGGGCGTAGAGCTTGTAGGTCGGGGCACTCCAGGTGGCGCGCAGCAGGTGGGCGCCGCGCTGGCGCAGTTGCCCGTTCAGCGCCAGGCCGTCGAGGTGCGCGCCGCAGACCACCAGGCGCGCGCGGTCGTTGCGCGCGGCGGTGGCCGAAGCGGTCGGGGCGATGGCGTTGCCGCCGGCGAGCGGCAGGTTGTGCTGGCGTTGCAGGGCGTCGGCCACGCTGAGCAGGTACTGGTCGGTGAAGGCGCGGCCGAACAGGGTCACACCCCAGGGCAGGCCGTTGCCCATGATTGCACTGGGCACGGCGACGGCGGCGTAGTCCAGCAGGTTCATGAAGTTGGTGTAGTAGCCCAGGTCGGAATTGCGCTTGACCGGTTCGGCGTGCAGCTCGTCCAGCGTCACCGGGCGGCCGATGGTGGGGGTGAGCACGCAGTCGAGGTCGGCGAGGATCGCATCGCACTGTGCCTTGAGTTCCTGCAGGCGGTATTGCGCGCGGAACGTCTGCACGGCGGTTGCGTCGGGAGCCTTCGCCAGTACGTCGCGGATCACTGGCAGCACCGCTTGCGGGTCACGCTCGATCAGCTCGCCTGCCACGCTGTAGCGCTCGGCGATCCAGGGGCCTTCGTAGAGCAGGCGCGCGGCTTCGAGGAAGGGCGCGAAGTCGATTTCCTGCGCCTCGCCGCCCATGGCCTTGAGCTGGTCCAGGGCGTCGGTGAACAGCACCGGGCCTTCGTGGCAGCCGAAGAATTCCAGTTGATCGGCGCGGGGAACACCGAAGCGGAAAGGCTTGGGTGCACCGAAGGCGCTGGCGTCGTTCCACGCCGGATTGGTGCGGCTGTAGCCGTCCCGTGGATCGAGCTTTGCCGTGAGAGCGAGCAGCTCGCTGGCTTCGGCGGCACTGGCGGTGAAGTAGGTGATGCAGTCCAGGGTGCGGCAGGCCGGCACCAGGCCGTGGTTGGACAGCAGCCCCTTGCTCGGTTTCAGCCCCAGCAGGCCGTTGAGCGCCGCCGGCACGCGACCGGAGCCAGCGGTGTCGGTGCCCAGGGCGAAGCTCGCCACGCCCAGCGCCACGGCCAGCGAGGAGCCGGCGCTGGAGCCGCCCGACGGGTACTCGGGCAGCACGCTGTTGCGGCATTCGCCATAGGGCGAGCGGGTGCCATTGAGGCCGGTGGCGAACTGGTCGAGGTTGGTCTTGCCCAGCGGGATGGCGCCCAGCTCGATCAGTTGCTGCACCAGCGTCGCGGATGTTTCCGGCGTGTAGGCGAACGCCGGGCAGGCGGCGGTGGTGGGGATACCGGCGAGGTCGATGTTGTCCTTGATGGCGAAGGGGATGCCGTAGAGCGGCAGGCTGTCCGGCGATTTCTCATCCAGCGCGGCCAGGTAGGGCTCCAGTTCCTCCAGCGTCAGCAGGTGGATGAACAGGTGGTAGTCCGGGGTCAGCGCGGCGGCCTTGTCGCGCAGTTCGGCGATCAGTTGGCGCGGCGTGGCGCGGCCTTCACGGTAGGCGGCGCGCAGGGTGGCAAGGCGGAGGTCGAAGGTGGTGGGCATGGTCGTGTTTCCTTGGGCCGATCAGTTCTCTGGCTGGGCTGCCCTCACCCCGGTCCTCTCCCGGAGAGGGGGGGGGAAGAGCAGTCCGGCTCGGTGTTGGGTTCGAACCATGGTCGGCCTGGTGGCGCGAACTGTGGTTCAGGTTGGATCCAGCGCTGAGGCCCACTCCGAACAGTTCCCTCTCCCTCTGGGAGAGGGTTAGGGGGAGGGGCTCCTGGCCAGATCGATAACGTCAGCTCAAGCCTCCTCCATCACCACCACCCGCTGCCCGGCGCGCACCGGCGAACCGGGCTGCACACGGACCTCGCGCACTACGCCGTCGCGCGGAGCGGTGAGGGGGATTTCCATCTTCATGGATTCGAGGATCACCAGGATGTCGCCGGCCTTCACGCTGGCGCCGGCTTCCACCTGAACCTGCCAGAGGTTGCCGGCGATGTGGCTTTCGACGGCATGCTGGCCGGCGCCGAGCGGGGCTTCGTCGCCGGTGTCGATGGCGGCTTCGTCGCTCTCGAAGTGGGCCTGACCGGAGGCGATCCAGCGTTCGCGCTCGGCATCGAAGGCAGCGCGCTGGTGGCGGCGGAAGGCATCGATGCTGTCGGCTTCCTCGGCGAGGAAGGCCTGGTAGTCGGCCAGGCGCAGTTCGCTTTCTTCGATGCGCAGCGGGTAGCGGCCCAACGGGAAGTCGCGGCGGATGCGCAGCAGTTCGTCCGCCGACACCGGGTAGAAGCGGATCTGGTCGAAGAAGCGCAGCAGCCAGGGCTTGCCGTCGAACGCCGCGACCTCGCGGTAGCGGTTCCACATCTGCAGGGTGCGGCCGACGAACTGGTAGCCGCCGGGGCCTTCCATGCCGTAGACGCACAGATAGGCGCCGCCGATGCCCACGGAGTTTTCCGCGGTCCAGGTGCGTGCCGGGTTGTACTTGGTGGTCACCAGGCGGTGGCGCGGGTCCAGCGGCGTGGCCACCGGTGCGCCGAGGTAGACGTCGCCCAGGCCCATCACCAGGTAGCTGGCCTCGAACACGGTGCGGTACACCGCCTCCAGGTCCGGCAGCTCGTTGATGCGGCGGATGAACTCCAGGTTGCTCGGGCACCAGGGCGCGTCCTTGCGCACCGTGGTCATGTATTTCTCGATGGCCAGCTGGCAGGCCGGGTCGTCCCAGGACAGCGGCAGGTGCACGATGCGCGACGGTACCTTGAGGTCCTGCGCGGCGCAGACGGCGTCCCAGAGTCCGGCGACGGTTTCCAGCAGGCTTTGCAGCGGCAGGGTTTCCGGCTGGTAGTGCACCTGCAGTGAGCGGATGCCGGGGGTGAGATCGATCACTCCGTCGAGATTCTTCGCTTCCAGCGCCTGCATCAGTGCGTGACCGCGGAAGCGCAGCACGAGGTCCAGTTCGGGCTGGCCGATTTCCAGCAGCAGGTGGGTGTCGCCGGAGAGGCGGGCGACCAGGCGGGTATCGTCCTGGCCGAGGTCGAGGACGATGGGGGAGGTGAGCGCGATGCTTGGACTGCCCTCACCCCCCGCCCTCTCCCGCAAGCGGGAGAGGGGGCTGTCCGAGCGGTCGATAGGTGCCGTACTTTCCGGCTGCTCCGAATAGCCCCCTCTCCCTCTGGGAGAGGGTTGGGGTGAGGGAAGGCCGGCGGCGCAGGCGCCAGGTAACTCACTCCTACGAAGTGCAGCCAGCGAGCGCGCGCTGGCGATATCCACCGGCACAAAACGCACCCTGTCCCCCGCCTTGAGCTGCCCAAGCTGCCACAGGTCTGCCTCGATCACCGTCACCGGGCAGACGAAGCCGCCCAGGCTCGGGCCGTCCGGGCCGAGGATCACCGGCATGTCGCCGGTGAAGTCCACCGCGCCGATGGCGTAGGGGTTGTCGTGGATGTTCGACGGGTGCAGGCCGGCCTCGCCGCCGCTCTCGCGCACCCATTCCGGCTTCGGGCCGATCAGGCGTACGCCGGTGCGGCTGGAGTTGAAGTGCACTTCCCAGTCGGTGGCGAAGAAGGTCTGGATGTAGGCCGGGGTGAAGTATTCCGGCGCGCCGTGGGGACCGTAGATCACGCGGATGCTGCGCACGGCCGGGAGGTCGGTGCGCAGTTCCGGCGGCAGGCTGGTGCCGTGGCTGTTGTCGGCCAGCTCTGCCAGGTGCAGCACGTCGCCGGCGCGCAGCGCGCGGCCGCCGTGGCCGCCGAACTGGCCGAGGGTGAAGGTGCTCTTGCTGCCCAGATAATCCGGCACTTGCAGGCCGCCGCGCAGGCACAGGTAGCTGCGTGCGCCGGCGCCGCCGACCGTGCCGAGGCTGAGCGTGGAGCCGGCGGCGACGAACAGCGACGTGTCCATCGGCTGCTCGACGCCATCCAGGCTGATCGGCAATGTCGCGCCGGTGATGGCCACGACGGCATCGGTGTTGAAGCGCAGGGTCGGGCCGCTCATGGTGATTTCCAGCGCAGCGGCGCCTTCGGGGTTGCCCAGCAATTGATTGCCCAGGCGCAGTGCGCGGTCGTCCATCGGCCCGGACGGTGGCACGCCCACGGCCCAGTAGCCGAGGCGACCGGGGTAGTCCTGCACGCTGGTCTGGGTGCCGGCGCTGATCACTTCGAAGGTCTGCGCGCGGTATTGCAGACCTTCCAGGCAGCGTGTCCAGGGCGAACCGCTGGCAAAGGGCGCGTCCTTGATGATCTGCCGCAGGTAGTCGCGATTGCATTCCACGCCATAGAGCACGCTCTCGGCCAGCGCGCGGTCGAGGCCGGCGCTGGCCTGCTCGCGGGTCGGCGCCCAGGCGATGAGTTTGGCGATCATCGGGTCGAAGTAAGGCGGAATCTCGCAGCCGGCCTCGACCCAGGTGTCGATGCGCAGCGCCTTGCCGTCCGCCGGCGGGAACTGCACGGCGGTGAGCAGGCCGGGGCAGGGCTGGAAATCGCGGCCGGGGTCTTCCGCGTACAACCTTGCCTGGATGGCGTGGCCGGAGGGTTTCAGCGTGGTCGCCAGTTCGGCCAGCGGCGGCAAGTCGCCGGCGGCGAGTTCGATCATCCAGCGCACGAGGTCGACGCCCCAGACCTGTTCGGTGACGCCATGCTCGACTTGCAGGCGGGTGTTCACTTCGAGGAAGTAGAAGCGTTGCGCCTCGCTGTCGTAGACGAACTCCACGGTGCCGGCGCTGCGGTAGCTGACGGCTTTCGCCAACTGGATCGCCGCTGCGCACAGGGCTTCGGCCATGCCGGCAGGCAGGTTGGGCGCCGGGGTTTCCTCCAGCACTTTCTGGTTGCGCCGCTGCACCGAGCAGTCGCGCACGCCGAGGGCGATCACTTCGCCCTGGCCGTCGCCGAACACCTGCACTTCCAGGTGGCGGGCGCGCTGGATGTACTTCTCGATGAACACGCCCGAGTCGCTGAAGTTGTTCTGCCCCAGGCGCTTCACCGCATCGAAGGCATCGCGCAGTTCGTCCGCCGAGCGGCACACGCGCATGCCGATGCCGCCACCGCCGGCGGTGCTTTTCAGCATCACCGGGTAGCCGACTTCTTCACCGGCGAGCAACGCGGCTTCGAGGTCGGGCAGCAGGTCGGTGCCTTCGAGCATTGGCACGTCCTGTTCGCGGGCCAGTGCTCGGGCGGTGTGCTTGAGGCCGAATACGCGCAGTTGCTCCGGCGTCGGGCCGACGAAGGCGATGCCGGCGGCTTCGCAGGCTTCGGCGAAGGCAGCGTTTTCCGAGAGGAAGCCGTAGCCGGGGTGGATCGCCTGGGCGCCGCTGGCGCGGGCGGCGGCGAGGATTTTCTCCACGACCAGATAGGTGCTGGAGGCCGGGCCTTCGCCGAGGCTGATGGCCTGGGCGGCCTGCTGGATGTGCAGGCTGGCGGCGTCGGCTTCGGAGTACACGGCGACGCCGCCCACGTTCAGTTCATTGAGCGTGCGCAGGATGCGGCAGGCAATGGCGCCGCGGTTGGCGATCAGGAGCTTGTCGAACATGAGGGCATCCCCATGGGGTGGCGGGCCGTCCCGCCATGATTCGGTGTGCGCCACGGTCGTCCGTGGTGCTGGAGTGGTTCTACGGGGCGGATTCGTCCCGGTTCGCGGGCTGGCGCAGCGTCGCGCTGCACTGGGCGCTGCGGCTCTGGCAGAGCGCGAACAGCCACTGGCGCAGGCGCGCGGTCAGTTCCATACCAGCAGCTCCGCCGGCGTCGGGTTCCAGCCGTTGCAGGGGTTGTTGAGCTGTGGGCAGTTGGAGATCAGGACGATGACATCCATGTGTGCGAGCAGCTCGACGTACTTGCCGGCAGCGGAGATGCCGTCCTCGAAGGTCAGGCCGCCTTCGGTGGTGACCGGCACGTTCATGAAGAAGTTGATGTTGTGGCTGATGTCGGCCTTGCTCAGGCGGCCGTCGTGCAGGCTGGCGCGCAGGAAGTTGTCGCGACAGCTGTGCATGTAGCGCTTGTCCAGGGCGTAGCGCACGGTGTTGCTCTCCTGGGCGCAGGCACCGCCGAGGGTGTCGTGGCGGCCGCAGGTGTCGGCGGTGATGGTCAGCATCGGGTTGCCGAGGTTGGACCAGAGCACGCTGCCGGCGCTGAGGTAGACCTGCCCCTGTTTGCGCAGGGTGCGCTGTACGTCGTAGCGCTCGCGCGGATTGGCGGCGCTGAAGAACAGGGTGTCCACCGCCTGGTTGCCTTCCAGGTCGAGGATGCGCAGGGTCTGCCCGGCCTTGAGTTCGGTGAGGCTGGGTTCGCCGGCCGGGATCAGGGTGCGCGAGACGCAGGCTTCGGGGTGTTTGGCGCTGGGGACGATGGGCATGCTCGCGCTCCTTACAGGTACTGGCGTTCGGTGTTGTGGAAGCCGCGGCCATTCTCCGGGCGGGACGTGCGGCAGAGCACGCTGATGCCATCGGCGGCGACCTGCTGCCAGGTCAGGCCGATGGGCTTGGGTGCGTACTGCGGGTTCGGGTCCAGGGGGTGTTGCAGGGCGGTTAGCACCACCAGCGTGTCCATCGGTGCGTAGAGCTCGACGTAGTCGCCGGCCTTGGAGTTGCCCTGGGCGAAGCGCAAGCAGCCGTCGGCATCGACGTCCACGCGGCTGAACAGGTTCAGGCACATCAGCAGGTCCTGCAGGCGCATGTCCCACTTGCCCATCTCCACCAGCAGGTTGTCCACGCCGTTGCGGTGGAAGCCGTTGCGCAGTTCCTGGTAGCGCCCCTGGCCGTATTTCTCCAGCACTTCGGCGGCGTTCAGCACGCCGCCGAAGCTGTCGTGCCAGCCGCAGCTGTCGGCGGTGATGGCGGCCAGCACGCGGCCCATGTCCGAGTACAGGCAGTGGCCGGCGGTGAGCTTGGCGGTGTGCTGGCATTTGAGGCTGTCGGGCAGGTTCAGCCGCTCGCTTTTCTCGGCGGCGTTGAACAGCAGCAGGCTGACGTTGCCGCCGCCTTCGATGTCGGTCAGGCGCAGCACCTGGCCGCGCTTGAGGACGAAGGAGGTATGGCCGCCGCCGGGGACGGTTTCTTCGTAGAGGGTGGTGCGCAATTCGTTCATGGCGGGCTCCTTAGTAGGCCGGCGTGATCAGCGGGGCGGCGGCCGTTTCCAGGCGCGCGGCGAGCGGTTCGGGCAGGGCGGCGCGGGCGGCCTTGCGGTCGGCGTTGAGCGGGATATCGTAGGTGATGCGGGCGCCGTAGGCGGTGGGCGCCTGCGGGTCGTGGCGGACCTTGTCGAAGACCAGCAGGCGGGTGCCCAGGCTGAAGCCCTCGGCGAGGTCGTGGGTGACCATGAACACGGTGAGCCGGGTTTCCTGCCACAGCTCCAGCAGCAGGGTGTGCATGTCCTTGCGGATGCCGGGGTCGAGTGCGCCGAAGGGTTCGTCGAGCAGCAGCACGCGGGGCTTCATGATCAGCGCCTGGGCAATCGCCAGACGTTGCTGCATGCCGCCGGAGAGGGCGGTCGGATATTGCTGCAGCGCATGGCCGAGGCCGACCCGTTCGAGCAGGGCGGCGGCCTGCTCGCGGGCCTCGCGCTTGGCGTTGCCCAGCAGCCGGCCGAGCAACGGCGAGCGCGGCAACTCCAGGCCAAGGGCGACGTTGTCGAGCACGGACAGATGCGGGAACACCGAGTAGCGCTGGAACACCACGCCACGGCTCGGATCGGGCTCGCCCGGTAGGGGCTGGCCTTCGAGCAGCAGTTCGCCACGGCTGGGGCGCTCCTGGCCGAGCAGCAGGCGCAGGAAGGTGGACTTGCCGCAGCCGGAGGCGCCGACCAGGGTGCAGAACTCGCCTTCCTTTACCGCCAGGTTGAGGCGCTCCAGCACCACGTTGCCGGCATACTCCTGCCAGACGTTCTTCACGTTGATGAAAGGAGTGGCAGCTACTGCGCGTTGCGATTGCTGTGTTGCGCGGTGATCGCAATCCTCATGGACTATGTGTCCACTCCGGTTGCTGCGCTCCGGGCAACTGGCACTCGTAGCGCTCGCTACGCTGCTTGTCTGTCTATCGCTCATGCCTTGCCTCCTTCGTACCAGGGGAAGGCGCGCCGGGTGAGCAGGCGCAGGCCGTAGTCCATCAGCCAGGCCAGCGCAGTGATCCACACCACGTAGGGCAGGATCACGTCCATGGCCAGGTAGCGGCGCACGAGGAAGATGCGGTAGCCCAGGCCGTCGGTGGAGGCGATGGCTTCGGCGGCGATGAGGAACAGCCAGGCCGAGCCGAGCATCAGGCGCAGGGAAATCAGCAGGCGCGGCATCAGTTGCGGCAGCACCACGCGCAGGATCAGCGTCCAGGTGCTGGCGCCCAGGGTCTGCGCCTTGATCAGCAGTTCGCGGGGGATTTCCCTCGCGCGCTGTTCGATGTCACGGGCGATGCAGGGGGCGACGCCGATGACGATCAGCACCACCTTGGACAGCTCGCCGAGGCCGAAGACGATGAACAGCACCGGCAGGATCGCCAGCGGCGGGATCATCGACAGCACGGTGAGCAGCGGCGATAGCGGCGCACCGAACAGCGGCACGCTGCCGGCGGCAATGCCCAGCACCAGGCCGAGCAGGGCGGCGATGCCCAGTCCCATGCCGAGGCGTTGCAGGCTGGCGCCGGTGTCCTGCCAGAACAGCACGTCGCCGGTGCGCTTGTCTTCGCTGAAAGCCAGGCGGTTCACCGCGTCGGCCATCTGCGCGGCGCTGGGCAGCAGCTTGTCGTTGGGGTTCTCCGCCAGCCGCGAGGTGGAGCCCGCGAAGTAGGCGAACAGCAGCAGGGCGAAGGGCAGCAGCACCAGGAACAGACGGCCGCTGCGGTCGGGGGTTCGGTTGATCAGGCGCATGCGTCGTACCTGTTTATTGCGGGCCTTTGGGGCCGTTTACTGCTTTGCGTGAGTTCGTGCCGATGCTTTTCCCTCACCCCAGCCCTCTCCCGGAGGGAGAGGGGGTTGTCCGTGCCGGCGGATGCCAGGGTTTCAACCTGCACCAACCAGTTCCCTCTCCCTCTGGGAGAGGGTTAGGGTGAGGGGCTCTTGCAGGCTCCGGTGTCAGAGCTTTCCCTCAGCCGCCATCTGCACGTAGGTCGGGTCGAAGCGCAGCTTGAGATTCTTCGCGTCGCCGGTGGAAATCCCGCCGGCGAAGCTCATGCCCACCGCGTCGGCGCTTTTCGCGCCTTCGCCGAGCAGGCCGTGGGCGAAGGAGAAGGCCGCGACCTTGTCCATGGTCGCCGGCAGTTTCGGGCTGGTGGCAAAGGCCAGCGCCTCCTGCGGCGTGGCAAACAGCTTGGTGGTGGCGAGCTGGCTCTGGTAGCCGGCGAGGTCGGTGCCCGAGGCCTTGGCCATGTGTTCCAGCGCGGCGCGGGTGTCGGCGCTGTCGCCCTGCATCAGCGCGACGGTCTCGAACCAGGCGCCGGTCAGGGCCTTGCCCAGCGCCGGGTTGTCCTTCAGGACGGCGCTGTTGACCACCATCATGTCCATGATCTCGCCGGGGATCTGGCTGGAGTTGAACACCTCGGTAGTGCCCGGCTTGGTGCGGGCCTCGGCGAGCATCGGGTTCCAGGTGGTCACGGCCTGCACCTCGTCGGTGTTGAAGGCGGCGGCGATGTCGGCGTCGGAGGTGTTCACCGTCTTCACGTCCTTCTCGCTCAGGCGGGCGCTTTCCAGCGCGCGGGCGAGCAGGTAGTGGGAGACCGAGAGCTCCACGAGGTTGACGTTCTGCCCCTTGAGGTCGGCCAGGGTCTTGCCTTCGCCCTTGAGGACGATGCCGTCGTTGCCGTTGGAGAAGTCGCTGACGATCAGCGCGGTGGAGTCGACGCCGCCGGCGGCGGGAATGGTCAGGGCGTCCATGTTGGTCATGGTGCAGCCGTCGAACTGGCCCGCGGTGTACTGGTTGATCGACTCGATGTAGTCGTTGAGCTGGGTGACCTTGATCTCGATGCCGTACTTCTTCGCCCACTTGTCGACGATGCCGTGGCTGGCCGCGTATTCCCAGGGCATCCAGCCGGCGTAGATGGTCCAGCAGAGGTTGAAGCTGTTCTTCGCGGCGGCGGAGGCTGAGAGGCTGAAGGCGGCGAGGCCGGCAGCGAGCAGGGCGGTCAGAAGGGGCTTGCGCATGGAGCATCTCCAGTCGATTGTCGGGCAGGCAGGAGTCGGGCGGCACGTGTCGCTCTCGTCTCCCGGGCTTTTGTCCCGCCGTGTAACCTCGCTGGAGGTCGATGACTCTCGGACCAGTCACTCGCTTGGCGAGCCGGAACCCTAGTCATCCATTTCAGATTGTGGTGCCGCTGTCCGAGTGCTTCGGATCGTTCCTGCACAGGCGAAATAAAGCGAGCGGCGTGCCAAGTCGGCGAAAGTGCCGGGGCAGAAGGGCTACGGTGGAGTGGTGGATGTTTTTCGGTGCACGCGAGGGCGTTCGCCTGCCCTCAAATGAAGCGTGGCGCCGCTTCCTGGTGCGCGGGCCAGTCGAAAGGCAGGAGCGTGGCGGGCGTGGCCGGCGGCAGACTGCTGCGACCTTCACCTTGAGGAATCCATCGCCATGTCCGAGTTGCTGAGCTTTGCCAAGGGCGCGCTGACCATGTTCTGGCTCGCCGCCGTGCTCAACCTGATCTATCCGTTCGGCGAGTTGCATCGCCCGCTGCTGTGGCTCTCCGCGATCCTGCTGGTGGTGCATGTGGGCGAGGTGCTGTTGCTGGCGCGTCGGCGTTCGGTCACCGAGAAGGTGCAGGTGCTGCTGTTTAGCGTGCTGCATCTGCAAAGCCGCAAGGTTCGCCGTCTGGAAACTGTAAACGGCTGATTTACCCAAGCTTTACCTTTCGACGCGGCACCGTGTTCTGAGCGGAATGTCTGATCTTGCGAGACCGGAAGAATGTACGCCCCGCATCCCGGCGGGGCGGCCGGCTCGCTTGATGGAGGCGCCATGCGTCGTTTCTTCGCTGCTGTACTGATGATCCTTCCGTTGACCGGCTGCGTGGTCTACGAGCATGACCACGACCGTGGAGGCTGGCGCGATCGCCCGCACTATTATCGCCCTGCGCCGCCACCGCCGGCGTACTACGGTGGCCCCTACCAGGGCTGGCACCGGTGAGTTGCCGGTTCGATCGGAGCGTGGGGCCGATGGCTATCGCTGCGCTCCACGCCCTCCTGCGGAAGCACTCATGACGCGGCATTGAATGCCGCGTCTTCCTCCAGCAACAGCTCGACGAACTGGCTGGCCGCCGGCGACAGGCTACGGCCGGCGTGCCGCACCAGCGCGTAGGCTGAGCCGCGCCCGGCCACTTCGCCATTGGGCCAGGGCAGCACGGCGAGCCTGCCAGCCTGGACATCGGCGGCGACCACGTCCCAGGTCGCGAGGCAGAGCACGTCGCTGCCCTTCACCAACTCCTTGAGCATCAGCACGTCATCGCATTGCACGCTCAACGGTTGTGCGCGGCCCAGGATGCGCGAGAGTCCCTCGTGGGCGTCGCGGGGCAGGCGAGGCCCCGCCAGCGGATAGCTGAGCACGCTGTCGAGCGAGGGTTGGCCGGCCATCAGCGGATGCCCTGGCCGGCAGAACAGCACGCCGCGGTGCTCGCGCAGCGGCAGAATCTCGAGGCGACTGTCGCCCTCCAGTTCGCGGTAGTCGGCGACGAACAGCTCCAGCTCGTCATCCAGCAGGCGCTGCTGCAATTCGCCCCAGTTTTCGATGGACAGCAGGATCGACACCTTCGGGTGGGCGCTGCTGTAGCGCGCCAGTACCTGGGGCAGCAGTCGCGCGCCGGGGAAGGGGCCGGCACCCAGGCGCAGCTCGCCGGTTTCCAGGTCCGCCAGTTGCAGCACCGCGTTCTTCAGCGCGCGATCGCCGGCCAGCAGGCGGCGGGCATGCTCCAGTACCAGCCGGCCGTGGGCGGTGAGGGTGACGCCGCGCGGGTTGCGGTCCACCAGCTGGCAGTTCAGCTGGCCCTCCAGCGCCTGGATACTGCGCGACAGGGCGGGTTGGCTAAGATTCACCGCATCGGCGGCACGGGCGAAGTGGCCGTGCTCGGCGAGGGCGACGAAGTGGCGTAGCTGACGGAGATCGCTCATGCGCTTCCTGCATCGATTTTGAAATTGGAATGCATTGGAATTATTAGCGCGACGGCCGGCATAGTGCGAGCACAACAACAAATACCGGAGCCTTCCGAATGTCCCGTCTTTCCGCTGCCCTCCTGCTGGCCGGTCTCTGCCCCGGCCTGCTGATCGCCGCCGAGCAGCCCAAACCGCCGACCTCCTTCACCGAAGCCGCCCAGGAACAGGTGCGCCAGACGCTGCCGTTCAGCGATCGCGCCGACTTCGACCGGGTGGAGAAGGGCCTGATCAAGCGCCCCGACAACCTGGTGATCAAGAACGATGACGGCAGCGTCGCCTGGCAACTGGGCGACTACGACTTCATCAAGGCCGCGAAAGACCTGGGCAGCGTCAACCCCAGCCTGATGCGCCAGGCGCAGCTGAACCTGTCCTACGGGCTGTTCAAGGTCACCGACGGCATCTACCAGGTACGCGGCTACGACCTGGCCAACACCACCTTCATCGAGGGTAATACCGGCTGGATCGTCATCGACACCCTGACCACTCCGGCGACCTCCAAGGCTGCCTACGCCCTGGTGAGCCAGGAGCTGGGGCAGAAGCCGATCCGCGCGATCATCTACAGCCATGCCCATGTCGACCACTTCGGCGGGGTGAAGGGCCTGGTCAGCCAGGAGCAGGTGGACAAGGGCGAGGTGCAGATCATCGCGCCCAAGGGCTTCATGGAGGCGGCGATCAAGGAAAACGTCATGGCCGGCAACGCCATGATCCGCCGTGCCACCTACCAGTACGGCACCGTTCTGCCCAAGGGCCCGCAGGGGCAGGTCGACATGGCCATCGGCAAGGGCGTGGCACACGGCCCGCTGAGCATCATCGCGCCGACGAAACTGATCGATGGCGAGCTGCAGGACCTGGAAATCGACGGCGTGCCCTTCACCTTCCAGAACACCCCGGGCACCGAATCGCCGGCGGAAATGAACGTCTGGCTGCCGCAGCAGAAGGCGTTGCTGATGGCCGAGAACGTCACCGCCACCCTGCACAACCTCTATACCCTGCGCGGTGCCGAGACGCGCGACCCGCTGGGGTGGAGCAAGTACATCAACGAGGCGCTGCACCGTTTCGGCGACAAGGCCGAGGTGATGTTCGCCGTGCACAACTGGCCGCGCTGGGGCCACGAGGACATCGTCCGCACGCTGGAGAAGCAGCGTGACATGTACGGCTACCTGAACGACCAGACCCTGCACCTGGCCAATAACGGGGTGACCATCAACCAGATCCACGAGCGCCTGAAGGTGCCGCCGGAGCTGGCCAACGAGTGGTTCAACCGTGGCTACCACGGCAGCGTCAGCCACAACGTGCGTGCGGTGGTGAACAAGTACCTGGGCTACTACGACAGCAATCCGGCGACGCTGAACCCGCTGGCGCCGGAGGATTCGGCGAAGAAGTACGTCGAGTTCATGGGCGGTGCCGATCACCTTTTGCAGATGGCCAAGGCCTCGTTCGACAAGGGTGAATACCGCTGGGTGGTGGAGGTGGTGAACAAGCTGGTCTTCGCGGACCCGACCAACCAGGCCGCGCGCAACCTGCAGGCGGACGCCCTGGAGCAGCTCGGCTACCAGGCGGAGAACGCCGGCTGGCGCAACAGCTACCTGGTTGCCGCGCAGGAGCTGCGCAACGGCGTACCGCGGAACCTGCCATCGCTGCGCGTCAGCAATCCCGATGCGCTGGCGGCCATGGATACCGGCCTGCTGTTCGACTACCTCGGCGTGCGGATGAATGCGCAGAAGGCCGAAGGCGAGGACTTCAGCATCAACCTGGTGCTGCCGGACAAGAACGAGCAGTACCTGCTGGAGCTGAAGAACTCGCACCTGAACAACATCAAGGGCGTGCAGAGCGAAAACGCCGGGCAGACCGTGACCATCGACCGCGCCGACCTCAACCGCCTGATGCTCAAGGAGGTCTCGCCGGTGCGCCTGGTGTTCGAGGGCAAGCTCAAGAGCTCGGGCAACCCGCTGTTGCTGGCGAAGTTATTCGGCCTGCTTGATGACTTCGACTTCTGGTTCGACATCGTGACCCCGCCCGAAAAGAGCTGAACGCGCTCCCCTCTCCGGCGCGGCTGACATCCCTCCAGGCCGCGTCATCCGGTGATGGCACAATGCAGTGATTGCATTGTGCCATTGTTTTTTTCGCGCCCAGTCTGCACCATGCGACCCCTGCGCCTGCAGCTGGTTGTCGGCGCTCGCAGTCGAGTAGTCGCGATCGTGTTCAGCCGTTGTTCGAGGATGTTGCGCCGTTGCTGGCCAGGGTCGTTGGCCCTGGTGCTGGTCGCATCGTTCGTCCTGGCGGGCGCACAGCAGGTCGAGTGGGATTTCAAGCTGATCAGCGAGCAGTCCGCGCGCCTATACGGTCCGCTGGGCGATGGCCAGGTGCGTATCGATGCCTGGCAGAAAATGCTCGCGGAGCAGTCCACTGCTGCAGAACGCGACCAGCTGCAGGCGGTCAATCGCTTCTTCAACGACCAGCTGCGCTTTACCGACGACCTCAGCCTCTGGCACGAGGTGGACTACTGGGCCACGCCGGTCGAGGCGCTGCTCAAGGGCGCCGGCGATTGCGAGGACTTCGCCATCGCCAAGTACATCAGCCTGCGACATCTGGGCGTGCCGGCGCAGAAGCTGCGCATTACCTACGTCAAGGCATTGCGTTTGAACCAGGCGCATATGGTGCTGACTTACTACCCGAGGCCCGATGCCGTGCCACTGGTGCTGGACAACCTGATCGGCAGCATCCTGCCGGCCAGCCAGCGCAGCGACCTGCAGCCGGTGTACGCCTTCAACGGCGAGGGCCTGTGGCTCGCCGGCAGCGGCGCGGGTGGCGGCAAGCAGGTGGGCGACAGCAAGCGGCTGTCGCGCTGGCAGGACCTGTTGAAAAAGATGAAGGCCGAAGGATTCCCTTCGAACGAATAGCTCCTCTGGGGGGAGCCTGGAGACACGATGTCCCTGTTCAAACAGTTGTTGATCGCCATCTGCCTGTTCCTGGTGGTCGCTTTCAGCGGCAGCTTCATGGTCAGCCTGGAAAGCTCGCGCGAGCAGTACGGCAACCAGCTGCGCTCCCACGCCCAGGACGCGGCCACCGCGCTGGGCCTGTCGCTGACGCCGAACATCGACGACCCGGCGATGGTCGAGCTGATGGTCAGCTCGATCTTCGACAGTGGCTACTTCGAGAGCATCCGTGTGATCGACCTGGCCTCCGGCAAGGTCATGGTCGAGCGTACCGGGGTGCCCGACGCGGTGGCGGCCAAGGTGCCGCAGTGGTTCATTTCTCTGATCGACCTGCACTCGGCCGGCGGCGATGCCATCGTCAGCCGCGGCTGGACCCAGGCCGCACGGGTCGAGGTGCTCAGCCACCCGATGTTCGCCATCGCCAAGCTCTGGCAGAGCGCCCTGGGCAGCCTGCTCTGGCTGGTACTGTGCGGCATCGCCAGCGCCGTGCTCGGCGCCATCCTGCTGCGCCGCCAGCTGAAGCCGCTGGACTACATGGTGGAGCAGTCGCACGCCATCGCCCGCCGCGAGTTCCTCAGCCTGCCGGAGCTGCCGCGCACCCCTGAACTGCGCCGTGTGGTGCAGGCGATGAACCAGATGGTGGAGAAGCTCAAGGCGCTGTTCCAGGAACAGGCCCAGCGCAGCGAACGCCTGCGCGACGAGGCCTACCAGGACAGCCTGACCGGGCTGGGCAACCGGCGCTTCTTCGACATGCAGCTGCACAACCGACTGAGCGCCGAGGATCAGGTCAGCAGCGGCGTGCTGCTGGTGCTGCGGGTCAACGACCTCGCCGGACTCAACCAGCGCCTGGGCGGCCAGCGTGTCGACCAGTTGCTCAAGGCCGTGGCGGACCAGCTGCGCCTGGCCGGGCAGGGCCTGGGTGCCGGCCTGACCCTGGCGCGCAGCCGCGGCGGCGAGTTCGTCATGCTGGCGCCAGGGCTGATGCCCGAGGACGCACCGGCGCTGGCGATGCGCCTGGAAGGCATGCTGGCCGCGCTGGTCTCCACCGGCGCCAGCGATGTGAGCCCGGTGGCGTGCCTGGGGCTGGTGCCTTTCGTTTCCGGCGAATCGGCGCAGGCATTGTTGCAGCGCGCCGATGAGGCGCTGGTGCAGGCCGAACGACAGAACGACAGCTGCTGGGCCTTCCTCCAGGGCGGGGCGAAACCGGTCGCGGAGGAGCGCCACACCTGGCACCAGTTGCTGGACGAAGCGCTGGTGCACAAGCGCTTCCAGCTGCATTTCCAGGCAGTGGTGTCCTGCGCCGATCCGCAGGTCGTGCTGCACTACAAGGTGCTCTCGCGCCTGCCGGACGGGCAGGGCGGCAGCATCGCCGCCGGGCGCTTCCTGCCCTGGCTGGACCGCTTCGGCTGGACCGCGCGGCTGGACCTGCTGATGCTCGAAAGCGTGCTGGCCGACATGGCCAGGCACAATCGCCCGCTGGCGCTGAACCTGTCCGCCGCGTTGCTGCGTGACGAGTGGGCGACCACCCGGGTATTCGACCTGCTGAGGCAGCATCCGCAGTTCGCCGGGCGCCTGACCCTGGAGCTGGAGGAAGACCAGTTGCCGGCACAAGCGGTGCTGGAGGTGCTGACCCGTCGCCTTGGCGAGCTGGGTTATCGCCTGAGCCTGCAGCACTTCGGTGGGCGCTTCAGCATGATCGGCAACCTGGCTCGTCTGGGCCTGGCTTATCTCAAGGTGGACGGCAGCCACATCCGCCACATCGACCAGGAGAACGACAAGCGCCTGTTCATCGAGGCGATGCAGCGGGCCGCGCACAGCATCGACCTGCCGCTGATCGCCGAGCGCGTGGAGACGGCCGGGGAGTTCCGGGTGCTGAAAGAGATGGGGATTCAGGGCGTGCAGGGGCAGTTGTTCGGTGGGCCGGCGCCCTGGTGATCGACGGCGGGGCGGGGTGCTTTTCGTAGCGGACTTTGTCCGCGATGCTGTTGCCCGAGCTTCGTTGTTTCTGCGCCGCTTCGGCGTACGCGTGGACTTTCTGTTTCGCCCCCTCGGGCGACCTCCTTTGGCAAACGACGGATGGCCGCCCCACCCAAAGTAGGCAAAGGTCTTGCCCCTCCATCCGGTTTTTCGCTTAGGCGAAAAATACCCTCGTTGAACCGAAGTTTCAGGGGCACGCCACGACGGGCCATCCCTGGCCCATCGTGGCTCTCGCGACATCCATGCCGCTCAATCCCTGAAACTCGCTTCAACGAGGCCTCCTGAAAGGGGCAGTCCGGAGTGCGCTGATGTTTCTCTGGAAGTCTTCAGAGCCAAAGCTAATACGGAGCTGCTTTCTGTAAGAGCGAGCTTGCTCGCGAACCTGGCCTCGCAGCGGAGCTTGTTCGCGAGCAAGCTCGCTCCTACAGGGGATGCCGCGTGACCGTCGCGCAAAGGAAAACGGGGCTCAGATCAGCCCCGTTTCCTCGTCGTCGTTGATCAGCCGCGTCAGCCCGCCCAGGGCTTCCCGCGCCTGGGTCCGGTTGAGCAGTTTCGAGCGCGCCGCCGGCGGCAGGTCGGTGATGCGGATCACGCCCTTGGTGATCAGCACCGAGATCAGGTCTTCCAGTACCCGGATCATGTCCAGATCGCTCTGCTTGAGCTGCAGCAGGCTGCTTTCGGCCGCCCAGGCCTGGATGTCCGGATGGTCCGCCGGCAGCGTGCCGGTGGCGCCTTCGAATTCGGCGTCCTCGACGCGCGCCACTTTTCCCTCGGCGTTGCGCTGGATGTACAGCATCGACCCGTCCCCATTTATCGTGATGTGAAGGAGCGACAGCGGAACCACCCCGAAGGGTGGCCCCGCTGTCGCCGTGTCAGAGCCTGACCGTTTGGCAGCCTTGCGGCAACCGCGGATCAGTGATGCTCAGTCTTGACCACCGGGTCGGAACCCGCCACCAGCTTGTTGACGATCTCGGTGGAGGTCGAGCCGTAAGCGGAGAGCTCGACGCCGCTCAGCTTGATGGTGACGTCCGCGGCACCGCCATTGTTGATCTGCCCGGTGGTGCTCACCTGCAGGGTCGAGGTCGTGGTGTCCACCTTCAGGTAGCTGAGGATGTCGTTGTGCGCGGTCTCCGGCAGCAGGTCGCTGATATCGATGCGGTCGCCTTCACCAGCCTTGAAGTCGGTGATGGTGTCGTTGCCGATATCGCCGGCTCGCCAGATGAAGGTGTCGGCACCCGCACCGCCGGTGAGGATGTCGTTGCCCTTGCCGCCGATCAGGATGTCGTCACCCGCGCCGCCGTTGAGGATGTCGTTGCCCTCGTTGCCCACCAGCAGGTCGTTGCCGGCATCACCGTTGAGGGTGTCGTTGCCTGCGCCGCCATACAGCGAGTCATTGCCGTTGCCACCGTTGAGGGTGTCGTTGCTGGTACCGCCGTAGATGATGTCGTGGCCGTTGCCGCCGCTGAGGGTGTCGCTGCCGTCCAGGCCGTGCAGCAGGTCGTTGTTGTTGCTGGCCGTGGTGCTGGTGGTGGTGGCGACGGTGACGGAGAGGGTGCCGCTGGTGCTGGCAGTGCTGCCGTCGGACTCGGTGGCAATGGCGGTGACGTTCAGGTTCAGCGTGCCGGTGTAGTTCACCGCGGTGAGCAGCTGCAGGTCGTGCAGTTGCGCCTCGGTGAAGGTCCAGGTGTCGGCGCCGGTCTTGGTCCCCGCCGTGAATGCTGCATCGGTCGGCACACCGCTGATCTTCACGCTCAGGCTCTCGGAGCCATCGGTGTCGGTCAGGCCGGTGGTCAGGGCGATGTCCACGGCCGAGCCGTAGGTCTTGCCGCCGAAGGTCACGGTGGTGTTGCTGATGGCCAGGCTGGAGTCCTTGCCATTGTCACCACCGTTGAGCACCAGCCAGTCGAAGTGGTAGTTGCCGCTCTGGGTCGCGGTGAAGCTCTGGATGCCGTTGCCGTTCACGCTGGCGCCCAGCTGTTCCGAGGAGGTCACCTGGATGACCTGCCTGGCGCCGGTGGGGGCGGTGACGACCAGGGCAACGATGTCGTTGAAGCCGTCCTGGATTTCGCTGACGGTGTTCTCGCCGTTGGTGAAGGCCCAGGTGAAGTTGATCTTGCTGCCAGCGGTGAGGCTGTAGTCCGAGCTGGTCAGAGCGCCGTCGATCACCGTGACGTTGCCCGGATCGTTCAGCGCGCCCTTGGGCGGGTCGATGGCGTTGAGGGCGTTGTTGGACAGGCCGGTTTCCTGCTCCAGCACGGCGCGGGTGACTTCCTGGGTGGTGCTGATGGTTACCGCACCCGGGTTGAGCTGGAAGATGCTGCCGCTGATCAGCTGCGGTGCATCGGCCACCGGGCTGACACTGACCGCGACGGTGCTGGTGGCGGTGCCGCCATGGCCGTCACTGACGGTGTAGCTGATGGTGTCGTTGCCGCTGAAGTTGGTCTTGGGCGTGTAGCTGAGAGTACCGTCGGTGTTGATCACTACGCTGCCGTTGCTGGCGCTGGCGGCGCTGACGGTGAGTTTGTCGCCGTCCACGTCGGTGTCATTGGCCAGTACGTCGATCTTGACCGACGTGTCTTCCTTGGTGGTGGCGGTGTCGGCCACCAGGGTTGGCGCGTCGTTCACCGCGGTGACGCCCACGGTGACGGTCGCGGTGCTGGTGCCGCCGTGGCCGTCGCTGATGGTGTAGGTGAAGCTGCCGGTACCGTTGAAGTCCTTGTTCGGCGTGAACACGACGTTGCCGCCGTCCAGCTTGACGGTGCCGTTCACCGCGCCCTGGACGCTGAGGATCGACAGGCTGTCGCCGTCTACATCACTGTCGTTACCCAGCAGGGTTTTCGGCGCGATGGTCAGCGGGGTGTCTTCATTGGTCACCAACTCGCCCACGGCGTGGGTCAGCGCGGTGCCGCCGACGGTTGCGTAGGTACCGCCCTGCGGACGCATCTCGACCTGCAGTTGGGCCTGGCCGCCTTGATCCCAGTAGACGATCTCGATGCTGTGGTTACCGCTCTGGGCGATGGTGAACACCGCCGATTCGCGGCCTGTCGGGCTCTGGTTCGCGTCGTAGCGGAAGACTTCCACGCCGTCGATCTTGATGCTGAAGCCATCGTCGGCGTTGACCCGCAGCTGGTAGTTGCCGGCGTTGAGATTGATTGCGCCGGTCAGCTGGATGATCGCGTCGGAGGTGTTCGCCGGGTCGGTGTTCAGCGAACCGGCGTCATTGCCCAGGAATTTCTGCAGGTTGCCGTCGCCGCCCAGGTCGCCGCCGCTGAGGTTGTAGTTCAGCGAAGTGGCGGTAAAGGTCGCGGCGGCGGCCTTGCCGGCGATAAAGGCTGCTACCTGGCTGAGGCTGGTGAGGTTGGCGCCATCGGCGCCTTCGCGGTAGCCCCAGTAGTTGCCTTGCAGACCGCTGAGGGTGAAGTTGTCGTTCACGGCCACCGGATTGTCGTTCACCGGGGTGACGTTGAGGGTGATCTTGTTCAGCGTAGCGTCGAAGGCGCCGTTGCTGTCCTTCACCGAGAAGGTGAAGTTGGCGTAGTTGTTGCCGTTGGCGTTGGCCGCCGGGGTGAAGACCAGCTTGCCGAGGTCGGCGGCGTCGATCACCTGGCCGGCAGTCACGGCGGTGCCGTTGAGCTTCAGGCTGCCGTTGGCGGGCAGGCTGTCGATGCGCACGGCGCTGAGGGCGTCGTTGTGGTCGACGTCGCTGAAGCCGAAGTCGGTCGCGCTGAAGCTGCGGCTGCTGTCTTCGTCGAGGGTGATGGTCTTGTCGGCGCCGTTGGGCGCGTCGTTGGCGCCATTGACGGTGATGGTCACGGTGGCCGGTGCGCTGACCGCACCCTCGGCGTCCTTCGCCGTGTAGGTGAAGGTCACCTGGCGGCTCTCGCCCGGAGCGAGAGAGTCGAAGTCGGTACCGGGGTTGAACACGTAGCTGCCGTTGGCGTTGAAGGTCAGGCTGCCGTTGCCGCTGCCCACCCCTTGTACCAGCGCGTAGCCATTGGGGTTGACCGAGCTGTCGATATCGGTCGCCACCGGTACCTGGCTGCTGAGGGTGGTGTTCTCGCCGGTGGATTTGGTGTCGTTCTTGGCTTCGGGGGCATCGTTGACCGGGGTGACGTTGACGTTCACCACGGAGTCGGCGAAGCCGCCTTTACCGTCGCTGACGCGGACGGTGAAGCTGTCCGGGCCGTTGTAGTCCTTGGCCGGCGTGTAGGTGTAGTCGCCGGTGGCTGTGTTGAGCGCCAGTGTGCCATGGGCCACGCCGGTTTTTACGGCATAGCTCAGGGTGTCGCCATCGACGTCGCTGGCGACGATCTTGCCGGCAAGGGCGGTGTCCTCGGCGGTGGTCTTGGACTGGTCGGCGGTGGTCGGTGCGTCGTTGACCGGGGTGACGTTGACGTTCACCACGGAGTCGACGAAGCCGCCTTTACCGTCGCTGACGCGGACGGTGAAGCTGTCCGGGCCGTTGTAGTCCTTGCTCGGGGTATAGGTGTAGTCGCCGGTGGCGGTGTTGAGCACCACGGTGCCATGAGCGGCCTGGCTCTGGAATGCATAGCTGAGAGTGTCGCCATCGACATCGGTGGCGACGATCTTGCCGGTCAGCGCGGTGTCTTCGGCGGTGGTCTTGGACTGGTCGGCAGTGGTCGGCGCGTCGTTGACCGGGGTGACGTTGACATTCACCACGGAGTCGGCGAAGCCGCCTTTACCGTCGCTGACGCGGACGGTGAAACTGTCCGGGCCGTTGTAGTCCTTGGCCGGCGTGTAGGTGTAGTCGCCGGTGGCTGTGTTGAGCGTCAGTGTGCCATGGGCCACGCCGGTTTTTACGGCATAGCTCAGGGTGTCGCCATCGACGTCGCTGGCGACGATCTTGCCGGCAAGGGCGGTGTCCTCGGCGGTGGTCTTGGACTGGTCGGCGGTGGTCGGTGCGTCGTTGACCGGGGTGACGTTGACGTTCACCACGGAGTCGACGAAGCCGCCTTTACCGTCGCTGACGCGGACGGTGAAGCTGTCCGGGCCGTTGTAGTCCTTGCTGGGGGTATAGGTGTAGTCGCCGGTGGCGGTGTTGAGCACCAGCGTGCCATGGGCTGTGCCGCTCTGGACGGTATAGCTCAGGGTGTCGCCATCGACATCGGTGGCGACGATCTTGCCGGTCAGCGCGGTGTCTTCGGCGGTGGTCTTGGACTGGTCGGCAGTGGTCGGCGCGTCGTTGACCGGGGTGACGTTGACGTTCACCACGGAGTCGGCGAAGCCGCCTTTACCGTCGCTGATGCGGACGGTGAAGCTGTCCGGGCCGTTGTAGTCCTTGGCCGGCGTGTAGGTGTAGTCGCCGGTGGCGGCATTCACCGTCACGCTGCCGTGGGCCGGTGTGGCACCGGCTTTCACGGCGTAGCTGAGGGTGTCGCCATCGACGTCGCTGGCGACGATCTTGCCGGTCAGCGGGGTGTCTTCGGCAGTGCTCTGGTTCTGGTTGGCACTGGTCGGCGCATCGTTCACCGGGTACACGGTGACGTTGAGGTCGACGGTGCGGGTCGCCGCATCGTTGTTGCTGCTTTCGGTCGCCGTGGCGCTGACTTCCAGCTTGATGGTGCCGTTGAAGTCGGCCGGCGGAGTCAGGGTCAGGGTGTCGAGGTTCCAGCCCTTGAGGTCGACGCTGCTGTGGGTAGCGTCGGCGGTGAAGCTGTTCTTGCCGTCGCTCAGGGTGGCGCCGACCGGGATCTTGCCGATGCTGATCGACAGGGTCTCGGAGCCGTCGGTATCGACCAGCGAAGCCTTGATCTTCGACAGGTTGATCGCGCTGTCTTCGTTGCCTTCGTTGAGGCCGAACACCTTGTAGTGGCTCTGGCCGCTGCTGCCGGTCAGGTCGGTCAGGCGCTCGCCGCCCGCGGTCAGCTCACTGGTGTCGTGGTAGACCTGCGCGCTGCCGGTGCCCAGTACCTGCGCGGCGCTGCCATTGTCGGAGATGCTCAGGGTGTAGTTGCCCGGGCCACTCTGGTTGTGCTGGTAGAGCGCGATAGGGTAGTAGCCGCTCTCGGTCGGGGTGAAGGTGCCGCTGAATTTGCCGCTGCTGCCGACCCAGGTGGCCTCGGCGACGGTGCTGCCCCCGATCACCAGGCGCACGCTGTCATCGCCCACGCCGGTGAAGGTGTAGGTGTGGCCGGCTTCCAGGAAGATCAGGCCACTGACCTTGGTGGCGGTGCCGGCGGTGACGTCGATGTTGCGCACGCTGTCGGTGGAGCCGTGGGTGGTCGGCGTGCCGGCTGCGTCGATCTTCGCCTGCAGGTCGGCCGGCGATGCACCGTTGCCGCCATTGCCCAGGGCCAGGCCGGTCCAGGTGTCCACGGTCAGGCCGGTGGCTTTCGGGTGGCTGCTGCTGCCGTCCAGGCTCAGGTTCGGCTTGTCCGCCACGGCCTCGATGCTCACCGCCACGGTGGAGGTGGACGTGCCGCCTTTGCCATCGCTGATGGTGTAGGTGATGGTGTCGGAGCCGCTGAAGTTCTCCTTCGGCGTGTAGCTCAGGCTGCCGTCCTGGTTGATCACCACGGTGCCGTTGCCGGCGCTGGCGCCGGTGACGATCAGGGCGTCGTGTTCGGCATCGGTGTCGTTGCCCAGAACGTCGATGCGGATCGCGGTGTCTTCGTTGGTGTGCGCGGTGTCCGGCACGGCAACCGGGTTGTCGTTGGTGCCGGTGACGGTGATGGTGATGGTCTGCGGATCGCTCAGCGCGCCATTGTTGTCCTTCGCCTGGTAGGTGAAGGTGACGCTCTCGCTCTGGCCGGCGGCCAGGTGATCGAAGGCGGTACCGGGGGTGAAGGTGTAGCTGCCATCGGTGTTGAAGGTCAGCGAACCTTTGCCCTGTGCCACGTCGGTGGCCAGTTGATAACCCGCGATGGTGCCGTCGACGTCGGTGGCAACCGGGACCTGGCCGTGCAGAACAGTGTTCTCTTCGGTGGTCTGGGTGTCGGCGTAGGCGACCGGCTTGTCGTTGGTGCCGGTGACGGTGATGGTGATGGTCTGCGGGTCGCTCAGCGCACCGTTGTTGTCCTTCGCCTGGTAGATGAAGGTGACGTTCTCGCTCTGGCCCTGGGCCAGGTGATCGAAGGCGGTGCCCGGGTTGAAGGTGTAGCTGCCGTTGGCGTTGAAGGTCAGCGTGCCCTTGCCGGCGGCGACGTTGGTCGCCAGCTGGTAGCTCGCGATGGTGCCGTCGATGTCGGTCGCAGCCGGTACATGGCCGTTCAGCACGGCGTTTTCGTCGGTGGTGACGGTATCGCCGAAGGCGAGCGGCTTGTCGTTGGTACCGATGATGTTCACGGTCACCGTGGCGCTGGTGCCATCGGCAGCCTTGACGGTGAAGGTGTCGGTCAGGGTCTGGCCCTGTTTCAGCTCGTTGTAGGCGCTGCTGGCGACGTAGGTCCAGTTGCCATCGGTACCGAGATTGAAGGTGCCGTACTTGCCGGCGACGTTGCTCTGGGCCTGGAAGCTGGCCGGGCCGTCGACGTCGGTGATGTTCAGCTTGCCGCCGGTGCTGATCGGCGCGTCGGTTTCATTCACGTCGCGCGAGCTGACACCGCTGATGACGGCGGCGTCGTTGCTGCCGGTAACCACGATAGTGATGGTCTGCGGACCGCTCACGGCTCCGTTGTTGTCCTTCGCCTGGTAGGTGAAGGTGACGTTCTCGCTCTGGCCGGCGGCCAGGTGGTCGAAGGCGGTGCCCGGGTTGAAGGTGTAGCTGCCGTCCTCGTTGAAGGCCAGGGTGCCCTTGCCCTGGGCGAGATTATTGACCACCTCGTAGCGAACGATGGTGCCGTCGACATCGGTGGCGACCGGGACCTGGCCGTGGAGAACGGTGTTCTCTTCGGTGGTCTGGGTATCGGCGAAGGCCACCGGCTTGTCGTTGGTGCCGTTGATGGTGACGGTGACGCTGGCGCTGGTGCCGTCGGCGGCCTTCACGGTGAAGGTCTCGGTGAGCTTGTCGCCGACTTTCAGTTCGTTGAAGGCCGAGTTGGCGACATAGGTCCAGGTGCCGTCGGTGCCGAGGTTGAAGGTGCCGTGCAGGCCGACGACGTTGCTCTGCGCCTGGAAGCTGGCCGCGCCGTCGATGTCGGTGACATCGAGCTTGCCGCCGAGGGTGACCGGAGCGTCGGTCTCGTTGGCGCTGCCGCTGGTCTGGCCGGTGATTACCGCCGCGTCATTGGCGCCGGTGACGGTAATGGTGATGGTCTGCGGGTCGCTCAGCGCGCCGTTGTTGTCCTTCGCCTGGTAGGTGAAGGTGACGTTCTCGCTCTGGCCGGCGGCCAGGTGGTCGAAGTCGCTGCCCGGATTGAAGGTGTAGCTGCCATCGCTGTTGAAGGTCAGCGAACCTTTGCCCTGTGCCACGTCGGTGGCCAGTTGATAACCCGCGATGGTGCCATCGACATCGGTGGCGACCGGAACCTGGCCATCGAGAACGGTGTTCTCCTCGGTGGTCTGGGCATCGGCGAAGGCCACCGGCTTGTCGTTGGTGCCGGTCACGGTGATGGTGATGGTCTGCGGGGCGCTCAGGGCGCCGTTATTGTCCTTCGCCTGGTAGGTGAAGGTGACGTTCTCGCTGGCGCCAGCGGCCAGGTGGTCGAAGGCGGTACCCGGATTGAAGGTGTAGCTGCCGTTGGCATTGAAGGTCAGCGTGCCTTTGCCTTGCGCCACGTCGGTGGCCAGCTGGTAGCTGACGACGGTGCCATCGACATCGCTGGCGGCCGGAACCTGACCGTTGAGCACGGTGTTCTCTTCGGTGCTGGCGACATCGGCCGAGGCGACCGGGGCATCGTTGGTGCCGTTGATGGTGACGGTCACGGTGCTGCTGGTGCCGTCGGCGGCCTTCACGGTGAAGGTGTCGGTGAGCTTGTCGCCGACGCCCAGCTCGTTGTAGGCGCTGTTGGCGGTATAGGTCCAGCTGCCGTCGGTGCCGAGGTTGAAGGTGCCGTGCAGGCCGGCGACGTTGCTCTGTGCCTGGAAGCTGGCCGGGCCGTCGATGTCGGTGACATCGAGCTTGCCGCCGAGGGTGACCGGGGCGTCGGTCTCGTTGGCGCTGCCGCTGGTCTGGCCGGTGATCACCGCCGCGTCATTGGTGCCGGTGACGGTAATGGTGATGGTCTGCGGGTCGCTCAGGGCGCCGTTGTTGTCCTTCGCCTGGTAGGTGAAGGTGACGTTCTCGCTCTGGCCGGCGGCCAGGTGGTCGAAGTCGCTGCCCGGATTGAAGGTGTAGCTGCCATCGCTGTTGAAGGTCAGCGCCCCTTTGCCCTGTGCCACGTCGGTGGCCAGTTGATAACCCGCGATGGTGCCATCGACATCGGTGGCGACCGGAACCTGGCCATCGAGAACGGTGTTCTCCTCGGTGGTCTGGGCATCGGCGAAGGCCACCGGCTTGTCGTTGGTGCCGGTCACGGTGATGGTGATGGTCTGCGGGTCGCTCAGGGCGCCGTTGTTGTCCTTCGCCTGGTAGGTGAAGGTGACGTTCTCGCTGGCGCCAGCGGCCAGGTGGTCGAAGGCGGTACCCGGATTGAAGGTGTAGCTGCCGTTGGCATTGAAGGTCAGCGTGCCTTTGCCTTGCGCCACGTCGGTGGCCAGTTGGTAGCTGACGACGGTGCCGTCGACATCGCTGGCGGCCGGAACCTGACCGTTGAGCACGGTGTTCTCTTCGGTGTTGGCGACGTCGGCCGAGGCGACCGGGGCATCGTTGGTGCCGTTGATGGTGACGGTCACGGTGCTGCTGGTGCCGTCGGCGGCCTTCACGGTGAAGGTGTCGGTGAGCTTGTCGCCGACGCCCAGCTCGTTGTAGGCGCTGTTGGCGGTATAGGTCCAGCTGCCGTCGGTGCCGAGGTTGAAGGTGCCGTGCAGGCCGGCGACGTTGCTCTGGGCCTGGAAGCTGGCCGCGCCGTCGACGTCGGTGACAGTCAGTTGGCCGCCGGTGGTGATCGGTGCATCGGTCTCATTGACGCTCACGCTGGCCACGCCGCCGATGACGGCCGGGTCGTTGGTCCCGGTGACGGTGATGGTCAGGGTCTGGGTATCGGTCGCACCGTGCTCGTCGGTGACGATGTACTTGACCACGATGTCCTTGGTCTCGCCTTCGGCGAGGGACTGGTAGGCCGGGTTCTTGCCGTCGAAGGTCCAGCTGCCGTCGGTCTTCAGGGTGAAGCCGGCCGGCGGGTTGCCGGAGACGCTGAAGCTCAGCTTGGCGCCATCGTCCACGTCGGTGGCGGTGAGCTGGCCCTTGCTGACCTGGTCTTCCACTGCCGCAGCGGTGGCAGCATCAGCGCGCGGAGCATCGTTGGTGCCGGTGACGGTGATCACCAGGAAACTCTGGGTGCTCGCGCCGTGTTCGTCGGTGACGGTGTAGGGAACGTTGATGACCTGCACCGCACCAGCCTTCAGGTGCTGGTAGGCGGCATCGCTGGCGTCGAAGCTCCACTTGCCGTCGCTGCCCAGGGTCAGGCCGGCCGGGGCGGCCTGGTTGAGGCTGAAGGTCAGCTGGGCGCCGTTGTCGACGTCGATGGCCTTGAGCTCGCCGCTGATCTGCGCGTCTTCGCGGACGAAGGTCAGCGAGGGCAGGGCGATCGGCGTGTCGTTGGTGCCGGTAACGGTCAGGGTCAGGGTGTTGGTGCTGGTGGCGCCGTGTTCGTCGGTGACGGTGTAGTCGATCGACAGGACCTTGGTCTCGCCGGCGGCGAGGCTCTGGTAGGCCGGGTTCAGGCCGTTGAAGGCCCAGGTGCCGTCCTTGAGCAGGGTGAAGCCGGCCGGCGCCTTGTCGTTGAGGCTGAAGCTGAGCTTGGCGCCGTCGTCCACGTCGGTGGCGACCAGTTTGCCGAAGCTGAGCTTGTCTTCCGTGCCCGCTGCGCTGGCAGCCTGGGCCACCGGCGCATCGTTGGTGCCGGTGATGGTGATGGTCAGGCTGCTGGAGCTGGTGGCGCCGTGTTCATCGGTGACGGTGAACGGCACCTGGATGGTCTGGGTGGCACCGGCTTTCAGGTGCTGGTATTCGCTGACGCTGGCATCGAAGGACCACTTGCCGTCGGCATCGACGCTGAAGCCGGCCGGGGCAGTCTTGTCCAGGGTGTAGGTGAGCTTGGCGCCATCGTCGGCATCGGTGGCGGCGAGTTGGCCGCTGATCTGCGCGTCTTCCTTCACGGCGCCGCTGGTGGCGCTGGCCACCGGCGCGTCGTTGCTGCCGGTAATGGTGATGGTGATGGTCTGCGGGTCGCTCAGCGCGCCGTTGTTGTCCTTCGCCTGGTAGGTGAAGGTGACGTTCTCGCTCTGTCCGACGGCCAGGTGGTCGAATGCGGTGCCGGGGGTGAAGGTGTAGCTGCCATCGGCGTTGAAGGTCAGCGAGCCTTTGCCCTGGGCGATATCGCTGGTCAGCTGGTAGCTGGCGATGGTGCCGTCGACATCGGTGGCGGCCGGAACCTGGCCCTGGAGAACGGTGTTCTCTTCAGTGGTGGCGGTGTCGGCGTAGGCGATGGGCGCGTCGTTGGTCCCGGTGACGGTGATGGTCAGGGTCTGGGTATCGGTCGCACCGTGCTCGTCGGTGACGATGTACTTGACCACGATGTCCTTGGTCTCGCCTTCGGCAAGGGACTGGTAGGCCGGGTTCTTGCCGTCGAAGGTCCAACTGCCGTCGGTCTTCAGGGTGAAGCCGGCCGGCGGGTTGCCGGAGACGCTGAAGCTCAGCTTGGCGCCATCGTCCACGTCGGTGGCGGTGAGCTGGCCCTTGCTGACCTGGTCTTCCACTGCCGCAGCGGTGGCGGCATCAGCGCGCGGGGCATCGTTGGTGCCGGTGACGGTGATCACCAGGAAACTCTGGGTGCTCGCGCCGTGTTCGTCGGTGACGGTGTAGGGAACGTTGATGACCTGCACCGCACCAGCCTTCAGGTGCTGGTAGGCGGCATCGCTGGCGTCGAAGCTCCACTTGCCGTCGCTGCCCAGGGTCAGGCCGGCCGGGGCGGCCTGGTTGAGGCTGAAGGTCAGCTGGGCGCCGTTGTCGACGTCGATGGCCTTGAGCTCGCCGCTGATCTGCGCGTCTTCGCGGACGAAGGTCAGCGAGGGCAGGGCGATCGGCGTGTCGTTGGTGCCGGTAACGGTCAGGGTCAGGGTGTTGGTGCTGGTGGCGCCGTGTTCGTCGGTGACGGTGTAGTCGATCGACAGGACCTTGGTCTCGCCGGCGGCGAGGCTCTGGTAGGCCGGGTTCAGGCCGTTGAAGGCCCAGGTGCCGTCCTTGAGCAGGGTGAAGCCGGCCGGTGCCTTGTCGTTGAGGCTGAAGCTGAGCTTGGCGCCGTCGTCCACGTCGGTGGCGACCAGTTTGCCGAAGCTGAGCTTGTCTTCAGTGCCCGCTGCGCTGGCAGCCTGGGCCACCGGCGCATCGTTGGTGCCGGTGATGGTGATGGTCAGGCTGCTGGAGCTGGTGGCGCCGTGCTCATCGGTGACGGTGAACGGCACCTGGATGGTCTGGGTGGCACCGGCTTTCAGGTGCTGGTATTCGCTGACGCTGGCATCGAAGGACCACTTGCCGTCGGCATCGACGCTGAAGCCGGCCGGGGCAGTCTTGTCCAGGGTGTAGGTGAGCTTGGCGCCATCGTCGGCGTCGGTGGCGGCGAGTTGGCCGCTGATCTGCGCGTCTTCCTTCACGGCGCCGCTGGTGGCGCTGGCCACCGGTGCATCGTTGGTGCCGTTGATGGTCACGGTCACGGTGCTGCTGGTGCCGTCGGCGGCCTTCACGGTGAAGGTGTCGGTGAGCTTGTCGCCGACATTCAGCTCGTTGTAGGCGCTGTTGGCGGTGTAGGTCCAGGTGCCGTCGGTGCCGAGATTGAAGGTGCCGTGCAGGCCGGCGACGTTGTTCTGGGCCTGGAATGTGGCCGGGCTGTCGACGTCGGTGATATCGAGTTTGCCGCCGAGGGTCAGCGGGGCGTCGGTTTCATCGGCGCTGCCGCTGGTCTGGCCGGTGATCACCGCCGCGTCGTTGGTGCCGGTGACGGTGATGGTGATGGTCTGCGGGTCGCTCAGCGCGCCATTGTTGTCCTTCGCCTGGTAGGTGAAGGTCACGTCGCGGGTCTCGCCCTCGGCGAGGCTGTCGAAGTCCTTGCCGGGGTTGAAGCTGTAGCTGCCGTCCGGATTGAAACTCAGGCTGCCGTTGCCCTGGCCGACGTCAGTGGTCAGTTGGTAGCCGGTGACGCTGCCGTCCACGTCGCTGGCGGCCGGAACCTGGCCATTGAGAACGGTGTTCTCCTCGGTGGAGGCGGTGCCCGGCTGGGCAACCGGCGCATCGTTGGTGCCGGTGACGGTGATGGTGATGGTCTGCGGGTCACTCAGCGCACCGTTGTTGTCCTTCGCCTGGTAGGTGAAGGTCACGTCGCGGGTCTCGCCCTGGGCGAGGCTGTCGAAGTCCTTGCCGGGATTGAAGCTGTAGCTGCCGTCCGGATTGAAGCTCAGGCTGCCGTTGCCCTGGCCGACGCCAGTGGTCAGCTGGTAGCCGGTGACGCTGCCGTCCACGTCGCTGGCGGCCGGAACCTGGCCGTTGAGCACGGTGTTCTCTTCGGTGGTGGCAGCGCCCGGCAGGGCGACCGGCGCGTCGTTGGTGCCGGTCAGGGTCACGGTAAGCGTGGCGGTGCTGGTGGCGCCGTGCTCGTCGGTGACGGTGTAGGGCACCTGCACCACCTGGGTCTCGCCCTCGGCCAGGTGCTGGTAGGCCGGGTCCTTGCCATCGAAGGTCCAGCTGCCGTCCGGCTTCAGGGTGAAGCCCGCCGGCGGGTTGCCGTTGGTGGTGAAGGTGAGGGTGCTGCCGGTGTCGCGGTCGGTGGCCACCAGTTGGCCGCCGATCACGCTGTCCTCGGTGACGCTGGCCTGGCCATCCTGGGCGACCGGCGTGTCGTTGGCGCCCTGCACGTTGATGGTGATGACGCGGGTGTCGGTAGCGCCGGACGGGTCGGTCACGGTCACGGTGAAGCTTTCGCTCGGGTTCTGCCCCTGGGGCAGGGCGTTCACCGCATTGGCGTCGACCACATAGGTGTAGCTGCCGTCGGCGTTGACGGTCAGTTCACCGTAGGCGCCCTTGGCGCTGCCGCTCCAGGTCAGGTTGGTGTCGTCGACGTCGGTGGCGGTCAGTTGACCCTTGATCTCGGCGAAGCTGTCGTTGGCGGCGGTGTCGGTGACGGTGCTGGTATAGGTGCCAGTAGCCACCGGAGCGTCGTTCACCGGGGTGATGCCGACGTTCACCACCAGGGTGCTGGTAGCGCCACGGGCGTCGGTGACGATCACGGTGAAACTGTCGGCGCCGTTGTAGTCGCCGTTCGGGTTGTACTGCCAGGTGCCGTTGGGATTGAGCACCAGCAGGCCATTGGCCGGGGCCTGGCCGACGCTGTAGCTGATGGTGTCGCCATTCGGATCGCGGGCGGCGAAGGTGCCCGTGAGCAGGGTGTCCTCGGCGGTGGTGAGGTTCAGCACACCGTTGCTGCCTTCGCTGAATTCGGGCGCGAGGTTGGGCGGCAGGTCGCCCTGGCGCTCGTCGCCGGCGGAGCCACCGTTGTCCAGACCGGCGGTGGTGTAGCCGATGTTCGGGTCGACGTGCCCGGCGGTGGCATCGAGCATCACGAAGCTGTGACCGCCACCGACGCCGCCATTGCCACCTGCCGACGGAGCGGCACTGGGGCCCGCCGCGGTAGGGGCGAGGGCCTGGGTCGGGTCGAGGCCGGCGGCGATGGCCTTCTGCAGGTCCTCGGTGCTCGGAGCGTTGGCCGGCTGCGCGGCTGCGTGGTGCGTCTCGGCCTGCGGCAGGTCGGCGCTGCTCCACTGGCTGTCCCGGCCCAGGTCCACCAGCTTGCCCTTGCCGACGTCGAGCGTCACCGCTCCTGCGGCGCCGGTGAGCAGCTGTTCGCCCTGGTAGATGCGGTCACCTTCGACCAGGACGCGCTGGACGCCCTCGGGGGATACCGCAATCACTTGGCCGATGATGCTTTTCACGACGGCGACGACGCTGCTCATGCACTTCTCCTGGTGAGGCTTGCCTGGTTGCCGACCGGGCCGCATGGAGGTCGGCGCCAGGGGCATTCCCTTGTCTGTAAGAGCAAAAACTTGGCGTCAAAAACATGGCTTATAGCGGATGGAAATTACGTATATGCCAATGTATTGACCATTCGATTGCCATCCTAAACAATTGGCAAATCGATGTCACTTTGATATCGGGTGCTCGCGTAAAAAAATTTAGCGTGAAATACATCACGCTTTTCGATGCTTCCTTGCAGCGCATTCGCCGGTCTTTTGACGCTATTGGCGGCAATCGAATCGCTGCGGCTATCCCATTGATAAGGATGTTTTCCTCATGCGTATGCGATTCGCTGCTGTAGTGCCCTTCGCCCTTTCATTCGTCCTGCCCGCCCACGCCGACTCGCTCAACCAGGCCATGCAGAAGGCCCTGGAGTACCACCCGGAAATCCAGGCCGGGGTGAACTCCCGACTCGCCGCGGACAAGCAGCTGCGTGCAGCGAAGGGGGGCTACCTGCCGTCCGTCGACCTGACCGCCGGTTATGGCCGTGAAGGCTCCGACAACACCACCACCCGTGGCCAAGGCGACCACTGGGAAACCCTGAACCGTGGCGAATCCAACCTCGCCCTGCGCCAGATGGTGTTCGACGGTTTCGCCACCTCCAGCGAAGTCGGCCGCCAGCAGGCCAACGTGAACTCCCGCGCCTACGCGTTGCTGGGAACCTCCGAGCGCACCGCGCTGGATGTCGCCCAGGTCTACACCGATGTGCTGCGTCGTCAGGAAATGGTTCGTCTGGCCGAGGAAAACCTGAAGAACCACCAGCGCGTCTACGACCAGATCAGCCTGCGCAGTGCCCGCGGCGTTGGTCGCCTCGCCGACCAGGACCAGGCCGAGGCCCGCCTGGCCCAGGCGCAGAACAACCTGATGACCGAGAAGACCAACCTGGCCGACGCCCGCACCAACTACTACAGCGTGGTGGGCAGCGATCCGGTGGACCTGAGCGACCCGACCGGTCTTGCCGGCCAGCTGCCGGAAGATCTGCAGGCCGCCCGTCGCCAGCTGGTGGAGAACAGCCCGATCCTGCGCTCCGCAGAATCCGACGTGGCCGCCGCCGAGAAACAGTACGACGCAGCGAAATCGACCTTCTATCCGAGATTCGATGCAGAACTTTCCCGTGGTGCCGATAACAACCTCGACGGAGAAGAAGGCCACAACAACGAATGGCAGGCCATGCTGCGCATGCGCTACAACCTGTTCGCCGGTGGCAGCAACAAGGCCGAGCTGGAAGCCAAGTCCTATGAGGCGAACCAGGCCCTGGATATCCGCAACAACGCCCTGCGCCAGTTGAACGAGGAACTCGGTTTGTCCTGGAACGCCCTGAACAACGCCCGCGACCAGCTGCCGATCGCTCGCCAGTACGTGGACTACAGCACCCGCGTGCGCGAGGCGTACCAGAAGCAGTTCACCATCGGCGAGCGCACCCTGCTCGATCTGCTGGACAGCGAGAACGAACTGTTCAACGCTTCGCGCCGTCTGGTCGACCTGAAGTACACCGAGCTGTTCACCCAGTACCGCATCAAGGCCACTCTGGGCGAACTGCTCAAGAGCCAGGGCGTGGTAGCACCGATGGCTGCAGTGGCTTCCGAAGACATCAAGCCGCGAGTCCAGCTGCCCGGCCTTAACTAACCTGCCCGAGAGAGCATCCGCGTGGATCAAGAAGTCAGCGCAGTACCCCTAAGCCACGATCCGCGCGGTCTGCTCGACGATCCGCTGCTGGACAGCCTGCTGACGCTCTGTCAGCTGCACCAGAAGCCGGCCAGCCGCGCCATGCTCACCAGCGGCCTGCCGCTGCCCGAGCAGCGCCTGTCCGCCGAGCTGCTGCCCCGTGCGGCGGCTCGCGCCGGCCTGCAAGGGCGCCTGTTGCAGCGCAAGCTCGGGCAGATTCCGGCCCTTGCCATGCCGGCGATGCTGCTGCTGCGCGAAGGGCGCTGCGCGGTGCTGCTGGGCTGGGAAAGCAATGGCGATGCGCGCCTGCTGCTGTCGGAAAGCGACGGCGGTGAAGTGCGCGTTTCCCGCGAGCTGCTGAGCGAGGACTACGCCGGCCAGGCCTTCTTTGCCCAGCCGCAGCACAAGTTCGACCTGCAGCATGGCGAGCTGATCCCGCGCGCCAAGAGCTGGTTCCGCGACACCCTGAAGCGCTCGCGCTGGCTCTACGTCGACGCCGTCGCTGCGAGCCTGCTGATCAACCTGATCGCCCTGGCCGCTCCACTGTTCGTCATGAACGTCTACGACCGCGTGGTGCCCAACCAGGCCGCCGCCACCCTCTGGGTGCTGGCCATCGGCATCAGCGGCGCCTACCTGTTCGACCTGCTGCTCAAGACCATGCGCGGCCTGTGCCTGGACCTGGCCGGCAAGAAGACCGACCTGATCATCTCGGCGACGCTGTTCGAACGCATCGTCGGCATGAGCATGAAGTACCGCCCGGCGCGGGTCGGCTCGTTCGCCCAGAACATCCACGAATTCCAGACGCTGCGCGATTTCCTCAACTCGCTCACGCTGACCACCCTGATCGACATGCCCTTCACCCTGCTGATCCTGCTGGTGATCGGCATCATCGGCGGGCCGCTGGTGTTCGTCCCGCTGGTTGCCTTCCCGCTGGCCGCGGGCCTGGGCTGGCTGCTGCAGAAGCCGCTGGTGGAGACCATGAACCGCACCATGGCGCTGGCCGCCGAGCGCCAGTCGAGCCTGATCGAGACACTCGCCAGCCTCGACGCGGTGAAGGTCAACAATGCCGAGAGCGAGCGCCAGTACCTCTGGGAGCAGACCATCGGCACCCTCAGCCGCCTGGAACTGCGGGTCAAGCTGCTGTCGACCCTGGCGATGAACATCACCGTGCTGATCCAGGCGCTGGCCGGGGTCGTCATGATCATCGGCGGTGTCTACCTGATCATCGCCGGCGACCTGTCCATGGGCGGTCTGATCGCCTGCTACATGCTCAATGGCCGCGCGCTCGGCCCGCTGACCCAGCTCTCCGGGCTGATCCAGCGCTACCAGCAGGCGCGCCTGTCCATGGCCACCACCAACCAGATGATGGAGCTGCCGCAGGAGCGCAACGCAGACGAACGTCCGCTGACCCGCTCGCAACTGCGCGGCGGCATCGAGATGCGCGGCCTCGACTTCGCCTACCCGAACCAGCAGGTCGCGGCGCTGCATGGCATCAACCTGCAGATCCGCGCCGGCGAGAAGGTCGGCATCATCGGCCGCAGCGGCTCGGGCAAGAGCTCCCTGGCCAAGCTGATCGTCGGCCTGCACCAGCCCGAGAACGGCAACCTGCTGGTGGACGGCGCCGACGTGCGCCAACTGGACATCAGCGAGCTGCGCCACAACATCGGCTACGTGCCGCAGGACATCAGCCTGTTCAGTGGCACCCTGCGCGACAACCTGGTCAGCGGCGCGCGCTATATCGATGACGAACGCGTGCTGGAAGTGGCCGAGCTGACCGGCGTGAACGAGTTCGTCCGCCTGCACCCGCAGGGCTATGAACTGCAGGTCGGCGAGCGTGGCCACAACCTCTCCGGCGGCCAGCGGCAGAACGTCGCCCTGGCCCGCGCATTGCTGCTCGACCCGCCGATCCTGCTGCTGGACGAACCCACCAGCGCCATGGACAACGCCGGCGAGGAGCGCCTGAAACAGCGCCTGCAATCGATCATGGGCGAGAAGACACTGCTGCTGGTCACCCACCGCGCCTCCATGCTCAGCCTGGTGGACCGCCTGGTGATCGTCGACAAGGGACGCATCATTGCCGACGGTCCGAAGGACGTGGTCATGGATGCACTGAAGAAGGGGCAGATCAGTGTCGCTTAATCCTCTGGGCAGTATCCGCCACTCTGTCCGTGGCTATTTCAAGGGCGGCGACAACCTCTCCGGCCAGCCGCTTCCGGAAGTCAGCAAGGCGCTGATCGAGGATGCGCCGCGCGTGGTGCGCCTGACCATCTGGATCCTCATCGGCTTCGTCGCCTTCCTGCTGCTCTGGGCACACTTCGCGCAGATCGACGAGGTCACCCGCGGCGAGGGCAAGGCGATCCCTTCGTCCAAGGTGCAGAAGATCCAGAACCTGGAAGGCGGCATCGTCTCGCAGATATTCGTCCACGAAGGGCAGGTGGTGCAGGCCGGCGAGCAACTGATGCGCCTGGACCCGACGCGCTTCCAGTCCAACGTCGGCGAGACCGAGGCCGACCGCCTGGCGATGTTCCTGCGGGTGGAGCGGCTGTCTGCCGAGGTGGAAGAGCGCGCGCTGAACATCCCCGACGATGTGCGCGCCAAGGTGCCCGGCCAGGCCAGCAGTGAAGAGGCGCTGTTCCACAGCCGCCAGCAGCAGCTCAAGGACGAAACCGACGGCCTGCAGCAACAGCTGGTGCAGAAGCAGCAGGAACTGCGCGAGTTCGTCTCCAAGCAGGCGCAGTACCGCAACAGCCTGAACCTGCTGCGCCAGGAGATTTCCATGTCCGAGCCGCTGGTGGCGCAGGGCGCGATGTCCCAGGTAGAGCTGCTGCGCCTGAAACGCGGTGAAGTGGAAAACCGTGGCCAGCTCGATGCCACCACCCTGGCGATCCCGCGGGCCGAGGCAGCGGTGAAGGAAGTGGAGCGCAAGGTTGCCGAAACCCGTTCGCGCTTCCGCAGCGATGCGCTGAAGGAACTCAACGAAGCCCGCACCGAACTGAGCAAGGCCACCGCCACCGGTAAGGCGCTGGAGGATCGCGTCAGCCGCACCCTGGTCACTTCGCCGGTGCGCGGCATCGTCAAGCAGCTGCTGGTGAACACCATCGGCGGTGTGATCCAGCCGGGCAGCGACCTGATCGAGATCGTCCCGCTGGACGACACCCTGCTGGTGGAAGCGCGCATCCGTCCGCAGGACATCGCCTTCCTGCGCCCCGGCCAGCACGCCATGGTCAAGTTCACCGCCTACGACTACACCATCTACGGTGGCCTGCCGGCGGACCTGGAGCAGATTGGCGCCGACACCGTCACCGACGAGGACGGCAACAGCTTCTACCTGATCAAGCTGCGCACCCGCAAAAGCCACCTGGGCAGCGACGACAAACCGTTGCTGATCATCCCCGGCATGATCGCCACCGTGGACATCATGACTGGCAAGAAGAGCATCCTCAGCTACCTGCTCAAGCCGATTCTGCGGGCCAAGGCGGAGGCGTTGCGGGAACGGTAAGTCGAGAGTGCCTGCACAAAAAAGGGCCACCCCATCGGGTGGCCCTTTTTCTTTCTGCCCGTCAGATCAGTACGCCACGGTAAACCGCTGCTGATGATGATTGGCCTGCTCGGCCTCATCGATCATCGCCACCGCCAGGTCCGGCAGGGAAATGCGGCTCTCGCCGTTGCCATCGAACAACACCTGGTCGCCGCCGATGCGGAAGCTGCCGGTGCGGGTTTCGCCGTCGAGCAGCATCGCCGGGCTGAGGAAAGCCCAGTCGAGTTCCTTCTCGGCACGCAACTGGTCCAGCGCGTCGGCGGCGCCCAGTGCACCCTGTTTCCATTGCTCGGGGAATTCCGGGCTGTCCACCAGACGTTGGCCGGGGGCGATTTCCAGGCTGCCGGCACCGCCGAGTACCAGCAGGCGCTTCACACCGGACGCCTTCACGCCGTCAAGAATGGCGCGGCTGCCCTTGGCGTGGGCGCCACGGATATCCGGGTTGCCCCAGCCGGCATTGAATGCGCTGACCACGACGTCCTGCCCGGCCACGGCGCGGACGACCTGGGCCGGGTCGTAGATGTCGGCCTGGACCACCTTGAGGTTTTCGCGCGCCGGCAGCTTCGCCGGGTCGCGCACCAGCGCGGTCACGCTATGGCCGCGGCGCAGGGCTTCTTCGAGGAAGTAGTGGCCAACGTGGCCGGTCGCGCCGATCAGGGCAATGTTCATGGAATCACCTTTGTGGGAGAAATCGCCGCGCGCTGGCGGCAGGTGATTCATCTTCGACCCGGCGCGGTTGTGGATAAAGCCACCCTCACGCCATGCACTCGTAAGCGTGGCTTCACAATAAGGTCAGTTATCGAAGAGTTTCTGCACCACCGAGAAGTCCTGCTCGCCATGGCCCTGTTTCACCAGCAGGCGATACAGCGCCAGTGCCAGGCTGCCCATGGGCGTGCTGTTGCCGCTGACCTGCGCCGTTTCCAGCGCCAGACCCAGGTCCTTGGTCATCAGCGACGTCATGAAGCCGCCGGTGTAGCCGCGTGAGGCGGGGGCATTCTCCATGACACCGGGCCAGGGGTTGTACACCTCCAACGCCCAGTTGCCGCCGGAGCTGCGGCGCATGATCTCCGACAGCACGGCAGGGTCCAGCCCATTGGCGGCACCGAGGGCGAGGGATTCGGCGGTGCCGATCATCAGCACGGCGAGCAACTGGTTGTTGCACACCTTGGCGACCTGCCCGGCTCCGTCGCCGCCGGCGTGGAAGATGTTCCGGCCCATGGCGGAGAACACCGGGCGGGCGCGTTCGAGCACCTCGGCGTCGCCACCGACCATGAAGGTCAGGGTGCCGGCGATGGCGCCGCCGGTGCCGCCGGAGACCGGTGCATCGAGCATGGGAATACCGCGCTCGGCCGCAGCCTGGTGGACCTTGCGTGCCGAGGCGGGGGCGATGGTGGAACACTCCAGCACCAGGGTGCCGGGGGCAATGTGCGCCAGCAGGCCCTCGTTGCCCAGGTACAGCCCCTCGACGTGCCCGCTGGCCGGCAGCATGGTGACCACCACGTCGGCGCCGTCTACCGCGTCATGGGCGCTGCGGGCGGCGCTGGCACCCTGGACGACCAGGCCGTCGATGGCGCTCTGCACCAGGTCGAACACGCGCAGCAGGTAGCCTGCCTTGATCAGGTTGGCGGCCATGGGGGCGCCCATGTGGCCGAGGCCGATGAAGGCGATGGTTTGCATGCTGGTTTCCTCCTGTTGGACCGCAGGGCACTCCAGCGCTTTTGCTCTTTGTAGGAGCGAGCTTGCTCGCGAACGGATTCGCTGCTGGGCTGGTTCGCGAGCAAGCTCGCTCCTACAGAGGACGGCAGCGGCGGCTAAAGATCCGCCAGCGGATGCTCGCCCTCCCAGGTGGCGTCGAAGTGCGCATTCACCACAGCATCAGGTATGGCAGCGATATCCGGCCAGTGCCAGTGCGGGGTGTTGTCCTTGTCGATCAGCCGGGCCCGCACGCCTTCCGGGAACTCCGGGTGGCGGCAGCAGTTCAGGCTCATCGCGTACTCCATGCGGAACACCTCGGCAGTCGACAGATGGCGTGCGCGGCGGATCTGTTCCCAGACCAGATGAGCGGTCAGCGGGCAGCCCGAGGCGAGGGTCTTCGCTCCCCGCGCGATCAGCGTGTCCTCGTCATCGGCCAGTGCGGTGAGGGCGTGCCAGGCCTCGGCGATGTTGGCGCTGTCCAGCACCGCATCCAGGCGCTCGCGGCGTGGCAGCAACTGGGCATCCGGCAATTCACCGCGGGCTTCGTTTTCCAGCGCTTGCAACAGGCTGTGCAGTTGCACGTCGGCCTGTTCGCGCCAGTTCAGTTGCACCAGGCCTTCGATCAGGTCTTCCTGCTGGGTATCGAGCAGGAAGCGGTCGGCGAGGTCCAGGTCCAGTGCGTCGCGGGCGTTCATCTGCGTGGCGGTCAGGCCGAGGAACAGGCCGAGGCGGCCGGGCAGGCGGGCGAGGAACCAGCTCGCGCCGACATCCGGGTACAGGCCGATATTCACTTCCGGCATGGCCAGGCGGCTGCTGGGCGTGACGATGCGCACGCCGGCGCCCTGCATCAGGCCCATGCCGCCGCCCATCACGTAGCCGTGGGCCCAGCAGATCAGCGGTTTGCCGTAGGTGTGGATGAGGTAGTCCAGGCGGTATTCGTCGGCGAAGAAGCGGCGGGCGAGGGCGGGAACCTCGCCGGGCTGCTCGCGGCAGGCGTCCACCAGCTTGCGCACATCGCCGCCGGCGCAGAAGGCCTTGCCGCCGTTGCCGCGCAACACCACGCAGGCGATCTGCGGGTCGTCCTTCCACGCGCGCAGTTGATGGTTCATCGCCTCGATCATCGGCAGGCTCAGGGCGTTCAGGCTCTTCTCCGCGTCCAGCGTCACCACGCCAATGCGGAAGCCGTGCAGGCCGGGGCGTTCTTCGAACATCACATTCATGGTCGGGGCCTTATTGGTTGCGCCAGTGCGGATCGCGTTTCTCCAGGAAGGCGTTCACGCCTTCGCGGGTGTCATCGGCGTCGAACAGGTCGACGAAGCGCTCGCGCTCCTCCGGCAGCCAGGTGGTCGGGCCGCGTTCGCGGGCGCCCTGGATCAGCGGCTTGATGGTGCGCACCGCCACCGGACTCTGGCGCGCGACCTTGGCCGCCAGCAGCAGGGCCGTGCCGCGTGCCTCGCCGGTGTCGACGACCTGCTCGACCAGGCCGATGCGCAGCGCCGTCTCGGCATCCACGCGCTCGCCGCAGAGGATCATGCGCTTGGCCCAGCCTTCGCCCACCAGCCACGGCAGCGCCTGGGTGCCGCCGGCGCAGGGCAGCAGGCCCACGGCAGCTTCGGGCAGGGCCATCTGTGCCTGGCGCTCGGCGATGCGGATGTCGCAGGCCAGCGCGCACTCCAGGCCGCCGCCCATGGCGTAGCCGTTGATTGCGGCGATGGAGACGCCACGGAAGTCGCGCAGCGCCTCGAAGGCTTCGCCGAAGCGGCGGGCCATCTCGCGGGCGCGGGCCTTGTCGCCGTCGGCGAACATGTTCAGGTCGGCGCCGGCGGAGAAGAATTTCGGCCCCTGCCCAGTCACCACCAGGGCGTAGATGTCGTCGTCGCGGTTCAGGTGCTCGATCACCTGGCGCAGGCCGATCAGCGAGTCGCGGTCCCAGGTGTTGGCCGGCGGGTGGTTGATGGTGATCAGTGCGGTGTGGCCGTGCTTTTCCACCGTCAGCTTGTGGGTCAGGTCGAAGACTCCGGGCTTGTAGGGCTCGAGGGCGTTGCTCATGGGCATCTCCTTGGCGGTCTTGGGCATGGACTCTAGGTGCGCGCGGCAGGGCGCGTCCATGTCCGATCTGTTCGATTGCGCCCGCGCAGGCGGGCGGTTTTTCCAGTGATTGGTGGGGTGCGGATCAGAGCAGACGATCCAGCATCCCACCCTGCTCCAGCAGCCGGCGGGCAACGATCACCCGCATGATCTCGTTGGTGCCTTCCAGGATCTGGTGCACGCGGCTGTCGCGCACCCAGCGCTCCAGCGGGTAGTCGTTGAGGTAGCCGTAGCCGCCGTGCAGTTGCAGCGCCTCGTTGCACAACACAAAGCAGCGGTCGGTGGCGAAGCGCTTGGCCATGGCGCAATACAGCGTCGCCTCGCCGTCCTTGTGGTCCAGCTTGTGCGCGGCCAGGCGCACCATCTGCCGGCTGGCGGTGAGGTCGGTGAGCATGTCGGCGAGCTTGAACTGCAATGCCTGGAACTCGGCCAGCGCCTTGCCGAACTGCTTGCGTTCCTCGACGTAGCGCAGCGACTGCTCCAGCGCCGCCTGGGCCGCGCCGAGGGAGCAACTGGCGATGTTCAGGCGGCCGCCGTCCAGGCCCTTCATGGCATAGACGAAGCCCTGGCCTTCCGGCCCGATGCGGTTGCCGGCGGGAATGCGCACGCCTTCGAAGGTGATGGTGCGAGTCGGCTGGGCCTTCCAGCCCATCTTGTCCTCGTTGCGGCCGTAGCGGATGCCCTCGGCGTTGGCCGGCACCAGGAAGCAGGAAATGCCCTTCGCGCCTTCCTCGCCAGTGCGCGCCATGACGATCAGCACGTCGGTGCTGCCGGCGCCGGAGATGAAGGTCTTGGCGCCGTCGAGCACGTAGTCGTCGCCATCCCGCCTGGCGCGGGTGCGCAGGCGCGCGGCGTCGGAGCCGGCGTCGGGTTCGGTAAGGCAATAAGACGCCAGCAACTCGCCGCCGATCAGCCCCGGCAGCCATTGCTCCTTGAGCGCGGCGTCGCCGAAGCTGGCGAGCATCCAGCTGGCCATGTTGTGGATGGTCATGTAGGCGGTGGTGGCGACGCAGCCGGCGGCCAGTTGCTCGAAGATCAGCGAGGCGGACAGCCGCGACAAGCCCAGGCCGCCGTCCTCTTCGGCGATGTACAGGCCCAGGTAGCCCTGTTCGGCAGCGCGACGGATGACCTCCACCGGGAAGTGGTGCTGGCGGTCCCAGTCGGCGGCGTGGGGCGCCAGTTCGCGGCTGGCGAAGGCGCGGGCGCTGTCCACCAGCAGGCGTTGTTCTTCGGACAGATCGAAATGCATGCAGCTACCTCTGTTTATTCTTGTCGGCTACAGCGGCGTGCGTGGCGGCACGCGTTCTTTTCGCTTGGAGACTTCCGGTTATAGCGGTTGCGCCCGCGGCTGTGGATTGACGATCTTGGGCAATGGATGGACGATCTTGGCATTGCCGATTCCGGAGGCCAGCCGTGTCCCGCCCGCTCATTTCCACCTGGCCGCTGCCACAGCAGGGCGTGCGCTTCATCACTCCGCCACGCCTGCGCCGCGCGCTGGACCGCCATCCGCTGGGGCAGGCCTGCTATCCACTGGCCCTGGGCTACTACCCGGCAGCCGTGGGGCACCGCATGGAGCGGGACAGCCCGGACGATCACCTGCTGATCTACTGCAGCGCCGGGCAAGGCTGGCTGGAAACAGCAGATGGACGATTCGAGGTCTCCAGCGGTGACCTGCTGGTGCTGCCCAAGGGCCGTGCCCATGCCTATGGCGCCGATCCGCAGCGGCCCTGGTCGATCTTCTGGGTGCACCTGGAAGGCCGGCTGGCGGAGGATTTCCTCCGCCCGCTGGGCAAGTCGCCGCGCCTGCGCGTGGGTGTGCAGCCACGCCTTCTGGGCGAGTTCGACGCACTGTTGGCCCTGCGCCGCCAGGGCCTGAGCCTGCCGCACTTCATCCATGCCGCCCATCTGCTGCAGAGCCTGCTGACTTCCCTGGCCCTGCGCCCGGCGCGGGCGCGGCTGAAGTCCGGCCGGGTGCTGGACGTGGAGGCAGTGCAGGCGATGATGCGCGAGCATCTGCACGACGCGCTGAACCTCGACGAGCTGGCCGCGCAGTTCCGCCTGTCGCGCTTCCACTTCGCCAAGACCTACCGCGCGCTGACCGGCCAGGCGCCGATCCAGGATTTCATCCGGCTGAAGATGACCCACGCCTGTCGCCTGCTCGACCAGGGCAACCTGGAAGTGCGCCAGGTCGCCGAGCAGCTGGGCTACGCCGATCCGTACTACTTCTCGCGGCTGTTCAAGAGCGTGGTAGGCATGGCGCCCAGTCACTACCGGGCGCTGCATACCGGTTGAGCCTGACGCGCGGCGTCTACCGGGATGGCGTGTGACACCGTGCAGATCGAGTCGAGGCTCGCTAGTCTGCGGCGACGACAATAAAGGAATGCCCCATGCTGCCCGTAATCGCCGAACTGCTGCTGACCCTGGCCTGCTGCATCGCCGCCTGGCTCGCCCTGCGCGAGCAACAGGGTTGGCGGGCGTTGGGCTTCGTGTCGATGGGCGCTGCGGCGTTTCTCGGGGCGCTGGAGTACGGTGGCGCCGCAGTGCTGGCCGAACCCCATCATCTGGCGAGCGTGCTCTCCGGTGCGGTCGGCTTGCCGCTGATCGCGCTGGGGCGGCTCTCCGGTTCGCCCTTGCAGCGCGCGCTGGTGTTGCTGGCGTGCATGGCGCTGGTGATGCTGCCGTCCCAGGCCACGCTGCTGACCAACCTCGTTGCACTTCTGGTCATCGCCTGGCCGGGGCGCTCGCGGCGACATCTGCTGGCCCTGCTCGGCGCGCTGCTGTTCATCGGCAGCGGCCTGCTGATCGGTACCCGCGGTGAACTGGCCGGTGTGCCACGCCGTGAGCTGTTTCACCTGGGTCTGACCCTTGCCGTGGTCGTGTGGATGCTCGCCGGCCTGGGCAGCGGTGTGCCGCGTTTGCCGGGCTGGTGGGCGGTGCGGCGCAAGGCGCCTTGACTTGACCGGGGCGCTTGCTTAGCGTGCCGGTTCGTTTCACCAGGCAGACGCACCATGACCAACGAAGATCGGATCAAGCTGGAACCCAGCTGGAAAGAAGCCCTCCACGAGGAATTCGAGAAGCCCTACATGAAGCAGTTGGGCGAATTCCTCCGCGCGGAGAAGGCCGCCGGCAAGGTGATCTTCCCGCCCGGCCCGCTGATCTTCAACGCGCTGAACACCACGCCGCTTGCGCGCATCAAGGTGGTGATCATCGGCCAGGACCCGTACCACGGCCCCGGCCAGGCCCATGGCCTGTGCTTTTCGGTGCAGCCGGGAGTGCCGACGCCGCCGTCGCTGCAGAACATCTATAAAGAGCTGCAACGCGATCTGAACATTCCGATTCCCAATCATGGTTGTCTGCAGCACTGGGCCGAGCAGGGCGTGCTGCTGCTCAATACTTCGCTGACCGTGGAGCAGGCTCGCGCCGGTTCCCACGCCCAGTCGGGCTGGGGCCCGTTCACCGATAAGGTGATAGAAGTGGTCAGCCAGCGCTGTGAAAACCTGGTATTCCTGCTCTGGGGCTCCCATGCCCAGAGCAAGCAGAAGCTGATCGACGCGCAGAAGCATCTGGTGCTCAAGTCCGCGCACCCGTCCCCGCTGTCGGCCTACCGTGGTTTCCTTGGCAACGGCCACTTCAGCCGCACCAACAAGTTCCTCGAACAGCACGGCCTTCCGCCCATCGACTGGTCGCTGCCGCCGGTTTGATCGCTTACCCAAAAAGAGGCCCGCACGACGGCGGGCCTTGAAAGTCGCCGCGCGTCTCGACGCGGCGAGCGTGGTTGCTTTTACGCGGCGTCAGCCAGCGCCTCGCGGGAGCGGCGGGCGCGTTTGCGCCAGGCGCGGAGCAGCGGCAGGCCGAGCATCAGCGCGACCAGTGCCCAGGTGCCGATGGCGATGGGGCTGGACCAGAGGATGCCCAGTTCACCGTTGGAGATGGACAGCGCGCGGCGCAGGTTCTGCTCCATCAGCCCGCCGAGGATGAAGCCCAGCAGCAGCGGTGAGAGTGGGAAGTCCAGCTTGCGCAGGATGTAGCCGAGGATGCCGATGGCGACCATCAGGAACAGGTCGAAGGTGGTGGCGTGCACGGCGTACACGCCGATGGCGGTGATGATCGCGATGCCCGGCACCAGCGCCCAGTTCGGCACCGAGAGGATGCGGGTGAACACCCGGACCATCGGCACGTTGAGGATGATCAGCATGACGTTGGCGATGAACAGCGAGGCGATCAGGCCCCAGACGATGTTCGGCTGTTCCTGGAACAGCAGCGGGCCGGGGGTGATGTTGTACAGGCTGAGCGCGCCGATCATCACCGCCGTGGTGCCCGAGCCGGGGACGCCGAGGGTCAGCATCGGCACCAGGGCGCCGCAGGCGGAGGCGCCGATGGCGGTTTCCGGGGCGGCCAGGCCGCGCAGGTCGCCCTTGCCGAACTTGCCCGACTCGCCCGCCATCTTCTTCTCGGTCATGTAGGCCACGGCGCTGGCGAGGGTTGCGCCGGCGCCGGGCAGCACGCCCATGATGAAGCCGAGCAGGCCGCAGCGCAGGTTGACCACCGCCACCGAGGCCGCTTCCTTCGCGTTGAACAGCATGCGTCCGCTGGCCTCGACCATCTTGTGGCCGTGGTGGGTCTTCTCCAGCAGCAGGAGGATTTCGCTGACCGAGAACAGACCCAGTACCAGCACCACGAACTGGATGCCGTCGGAGACGTGGATATTGTCGAAGGTGAAGCGGTACACGCCGCTGTTGGCGTCGATCCCGACGCTGGACAGGAACAGCCCGAGCAGCGCTGCCAGCAGCGTCTTCAGCGGCCGGTCGCCGGCCAGCCCGCCCAGGGCGACGATGGCGAAGACCATCAGCACGAAGTATTCCGCCGGGCCGAAGGCGATCGCCCATTTCGCCAGCAGCGGGGCGAACAGCACCATGCCGCAGGTGGCGATGAAGGCGCCAATGAAGGAGCTCCAGGCCGACAGCGACAGGGCCACGCCGGCCAGGCCGTTGCGTGCCATGGGGTAGCCGTCGAGGGTGGTCATCACGGTGGAGGCTTCGCCGGGGATGTTCAGCAGGATCGAGGAAATCCGTCCGCCGTATTCGCAACCCAGGTACACGGCGGCCAGCAGGATCAGCGCCGACTCCGGCGGCAGGCCGAGGGCGAAGGCCACCGGGATCAGCAGGGCCACGCCGTTGATCGGGCCCAGGCCCGGCAGCAGGCCGACGACGGTGCCGATCAGGGTGCCGATCAGCGCGGTGATCAGGTTGTAGGGGGTCAGGGCAACACCGAAGCCCTGGCCGAGGTAGCTCAACGTATCCATGATTCAGTCCTCAGAGCAGGGGATCGAGGATGCCCAGCGGTAGCGGGACGTCCAGGGTGCGGTCGAACAGCACGTAGAGGCCGATGGCGAGCAGCGTGGCAGTGACCACGCTGGCCACCGGGCGGCCGCCGTAGATCAGCGCGATGAAGGTGCCGACCAGGGCACTGGCGGGGATGAAGCCCAGCGGCTCGAACAGCCCGGCGTAGACCGCCAGCAGCGCGACGCAGAGCACCACCTTGGCCAGCAGCGCGCCTTCCAGCGCGGGCTCGTCGTCCTCGCGCTTGATCGGTGTGGGCCGCACGATCAGCCAGGCGAGGCCGGCAGCCATCAAGCCCAGGCAGAGCAGCGGATAGGCGCGCGGGCCGACCGGTTCGTAGGAGAAGGGCGCTTGCAGTTGCCAGGCGATCAGGGCGAAGGCGACGCAGGCGAACAGCCAGGCGCCGGCGAACAGCCGCTGGAAGAGGCTGGTACGGGACATGGGGAGTCTCCTGGCGCCGCCTTCGCTGAAGGCGGCGCCGCACGGGGCGTTACTGGATGAGGCCGAACTCGCGGGCCAGCTGCTTGTACTGGGCGACCTGCTGCTTCACGTAGGCGTCCAGCTCCGGGCCGGTCATGGCGAAGGGGAACAGCTCGCGCTGGTCGCGCAGCTTGGCGAAGTCTTCGGAAGCCAGCAGCTTGTCGAAGGAGGCCTTCCAGAACTGGTAGTCCTCATCGCTCACCTTCGGCCCGACGTAGAAACCGCGCACCACCGGCCAGACGATGTCGAAGCCCTGCTCCTTGGCGGTGGGGATGTCGGCCATGCCTTCATCCTTCAGGCGCTCCTCGGCGAACACCGCGAGGATGCGCATCTTGCCGGCCCGGATGTGCGGCATGGAGTCGGAGATGTCCGTGCTGCCCACCTGGATATGCCCGCCCAGCAGCGCCGTGGCGATCTCGCCGCCGCCCTCCAGGGCGACGTAACGCAGCTGCTTCGGATCGATGCCGGCGGCCTTTGCGATCAGCGCGGTCTGCATCCAGTCCTGGCTGCCGACGGTGCCGCCGGAGCCGATCACTACCTTGCCCGGGTCGGCCTTGAGCGCAGCGACCAGGTCGCCGAGGTTCTGGTACGGCGAGTCGCTGGGCACCGCGATGGCGCCGTAGCTGGTGCCTACGGCGGCCAGCCATTTCACGGCGTTCTCGTCGAAACGGCCGAACTTGCCCTGGGCCAGGTTCAGTAACGAGCCGCTGGAGAAGGCGGTGATGGTGTTGCCGTCGGCCGGACGCTGGGCGACCACCGCGTTGTAGGCCACGGCGCCGACACCGCCGGGCATGTAGGTGACGCGCATCGGCTTGGTCAGCAGCTTCTCGTCCACCAGGGCGCTCTGCGCCAGCTTGCAGGTGAGATCGAAGCCGCCGCCGGGAGAGGCCGGGGCGATGCATTCCGGGCGCTTGGGCTCGGCCATCAGTTGGCTGGCGGCGAGCAGGGTGGCGCCGGCCAGGGTCAGGTTGCGCAGGACGGTGGACATGGTGCGATGCCTCTCTTGTTGTTGTCGGTTTACCAGATCGCCAGGGAGTAGCTGAGGTAGATACGCGTCTCGTCGGCGTCCCGCGCGAAGCTCGAACGGTAGGTGGCGTTGCGCACGCGCACTGCCACGTCCTTGAGCGGGCCGCTCTGGATCACGTACTTGATGTCGGTGTTGCGCTCCCATTCCTTGCCGTGACCGTCCATGCCGTTGATTTTGGCATTGTCGCCGCTGATGTAGCGATTCATCAGGGTCAGGCCGGGGATGCCGAGGCCGGCGAAGTCGTAGTCGTGGCGCACTTGCCAGGAGCGCTCGTCGGTCTCGGCGAAGTCGCCGACCTGGACGAAGTTGACGAGATAGGGGTTGCTGCCATCGATGTAGGGGAAGGCGCTATCGCCGCTCATCTGCTGCCAGCCGAGGCTGAACTTGTTGGCGCCCAGGGCGTAGCCGAGCATGCCGTTGAAGGCGCGGTTGTCGATTTCGCCGCCGCGCGCCTCGCCCTGGTCGTCGCTGATGGCCAGGCGCACATCCGCGCTGAACTTGCCTGGGCCCAGCGGATAGGCGGCGAGCAGGCCGACGAAGTGCTGGCGGTAGACCTCGTCCAGCTGCGCGTAGTGGTAGCGGCCGGTGAGGTGGTCGGTGAACTTGTAGTCGCCGCCGGCCAGGTCGTAGTGCTTGCCTTCGGCGCTGCCGCCGGAGAAGCGGCGGTTCTTGTTGTTCAGCGCAAGGTCGGTGTAGTCGGTGGAGTCGCGGTCCTTCACTTTCTCCAGACGCCCGCCGGTGAAGTTCAGGCCCGGCAGGTCGGTGGAGTTGAGCAGGCCGCCCTCGAAGGTCTGCGGGAACAGGCGGCTGTCGTTGGGCTGCAGGGTGGGCAGGTCGGGAATCAGGCTGCCGATCTTCAGCTCGGTCTCGGAGGCCTTGAACTTGGCGGTCAGACCCAGCTTGCTGTATTCGTCGGCGGCGCGGCCGTCGTCATGGGTGGGCAGCAGGCCGGTGCCGGTGCGGTCCGGCGAGGAGTCGAGCTTCAGGCCGAGCATGCCCATGGCGTCGAGGCCGACGCCGATGGTGCCGGGGGTGTAGCCGGACTGGAAGTCAAGGATGAAACCCTGCGCCCATTCTTCGCGCTTGGACTGGCCGGCGCCGTCGCGAAAATCGCGGTTGAAATAGATGTTCTGGGTGCTGAGCGTGGCGCTGCTGTCTTCGACAAAGCCGGCGGCATCGCACAGCGGCGCGACCCCGGCGAAAGCCAGCAGGGCGGGTGTCAGGCAGCGGGAGTTGGGCTTGGCAAAAGCCGGTGCAGCCAAAGGCTGGGCGGTGGGCATCTGTGGTCTCCGTTCTTGTTGTTGTCGCGAAAGGGCACCACGCCGCCTTCCGCTCTGTTGACGGTCTTTGCCGTCGCCGAGTCCGCTGCTCCCGCCGTTGCGCCTGGGCAGTCGGCGCTGAAAAGAACGGGGTTGGGAGGCGGCTCGTCGGCGATGCTAACGGGCTAAGCTTTCGCCAGGCTTTCAGTCTCCTTTCACAGTGATTTCAGCGAATTTCCCCCATTCACAGCGGCTCGCGGATGGGTAAACTGCCGGCCCGAACCTGTAGTCCGAAGGGGTAGTCCCACGTGCGAATCCTCTTGGTTGAAGACCATCCGCAGCTTGGCGAGAGCGTCGCCCAGGCGCTCAAGGGCGCGGGTTGGACGGTGGACCTGCTGCAGGACGGCGTGGCCGCCGACCTGGCCCTGGCCAGCGAGGACTACGCCCTGGCCATCCTCGATGTCGGCCTGCCGCGGCTGGACGGTTTCCAGGTGCTGACGCGCCTGCGCGAGCGCGGCAAGACGCTGCCCGTGCTGATGCTTACTGCCCGTGGCGAGGTGCGTGACCGTGTGCACGGCCTGAACCTGGGCGCCGACGATTACCTGGCCAAACCCTTCGAACTCACCGAGCTGGAAGCGCGGGTGAAGGCCCTGCTGCGCCGCAGTGTGCTCGGCGGTGAACAGCAGCAGCGCTGCGGCGAACTGGTCTACGACCTCGGCGCGCGGCGCTTCACTCTCGCCGAGCAGGCGATGAACCTCACTTCCCGCGAGCAGGCCGTGCTGGAGGCGCTGATCGCGCGACCGGGGCGGGTGATGAGCAAGGAACAACTGGCGGCGCAGGTGTTCGGCCTGGACCAGGATGCCAGCGCCGATGCCATCGAGATCTACGTGCATCGCCTGCGCAAGAAGCTCGAGGGCAGCTCGGTGCGTATCGTCACCTTCCGTGGCCTGGGCTACCTGCTGGAAGCCCAGGATGGCTGAACGGCGCTGGCGCTTTCCCGGCACGGGAAGCCTGCGCGGGCGGCTGCTCTGGCGCCTTGGCGGCCTGCTGCTGGTGCTGCTGCTGATCGGCAGCGCGGCCACGTACTGGCGTGCCCGCCACGCCGCCGACATAGCCTATGACCGAACGCTGCTGGCGTCCGCGCGGGACATCGCCGACGGCCTCTACGCCAGCGACGGCACCCTGCGCGCCAACGTGCCCTACGTGGCGCTGGACAGCTTCGAGTACGACAGCGCCGGGCGGATCTTCTACCAGGTGATCGACCCCCAGGGGAAAATGATCTCCGGCTACGAGAACCTGCCGGCACCGCTGCCGACCACCCCGCGCACCGACGATTACCCGGCGCTGGCCAAGTTCTATGACGCCACCTACGAAGGGCAGGGCGTGCGGGTGGTCAGCCTGTTGCAGCCGGTGAGCCAGCCGACGGTCAACGGCATGGCGGAAATCCGCGTCGCCGAAACCATGGGCGCGCGGGAGCGGCTGGCGCGCAACCTGCTCGCCGACACCTTGCTCAACCTGGCGCTGTCGGCCATCGCCGCGCTGATGATGGTCTGGTACGCGGTGAGCGCCGGCCTTCGCCCCCTGGATCGCCTGCGCGAAGCGGTGGAGGAGCGCCAGCCGGACGACCTGCGCCCGCTGCCGGAAGTCCGTGTGCAGAAGGAACTGCGCCCATTGGTGGCGGCGCTCAACCACTTCACCGTGCGTCTGCGCGGGCTGTTCGACCGGCAGTCGCAGTTCATCGCCGAGGCGTCCCACGAACTGCGTACGCCACTGGCCGCGCTCAAGGCGCGGTTGGAGCTGGGCCTGCGCGAGGAAGACCCGCAGCGATGGCGCACGACGCTGGTCGAGGCCGTGCAGAACACCGACCGGGTGACCGGGCTGGCCAATCAGCTGCTGTCGCTGGCTCGCGTCGAAAGTGGTGCCCGCGCCATTGCCGAAGGAGCAGGAGAGCGCATCGAACTGGGCCAACTGGCCCGCGAACTCGGCCTGGCGCTGGCGCCCCTGGCTTATTCGCGCGGCGTGGCGCTGGCGCTGGAAGCGGATGAACCGGCCTGGGTGAAGGGCGACCCGACGCTGCTCAACGAACTGCTCAGCAACCTGGTGGATAACGCCATCGCCCACGCTCCGGCAGATGGCAACGTGATCATCCGCGTGCGTTCGCCGGCAGAACTGGAGGTCGAGGACGATGGCCCCGGCATCCCGCCGGAAGAGCACGACAAGGTCTTCCGCCGCTTCTACCGCCGCCGCCAGCAGGGCACCGGCCTGGGCCTGGCCATCGTCGGCGAGATCTGCAGCGCGCATCGTGCCCGCATCGAGTTGGGCCAGGGCGAGCTGGGCGGGCTGCTGGTGCGGGTGACCTTCCCGGCGGAAAACGCCTGAGCCAGAAACACGAAACCCGCCGGCAAGGGCGGGTTTCAGCGCTGGGCAGGAGCAGCCCTGCCAAGCTCAATGCCGTTATTGCAACATGCTCATGGCCGCTTCCATGGCGGCGGAGAGGTCTTCGTCTTCCTTCACGTCCGCCTTCGGGTCCAGGCCCAGCTTGGCGAACGCCGGGATGATTGCCCAGTCCAGCTCGGTGTAGGGATGCTGGCTGCCGAGGTAGCTTTGCAGGGTGGCGACCTGGACGATGTCGACGTAATCGACCTTGGCCGAGTCGCGGCTGAAGTCCAGGTGCTGGCCCGGCACGGCGGCGATCGGCGCCGGGAAGTCCCAGGCCTTGAGGATGCGGTCGCCGATGATCGGGTGGATGCGCTCGATCACGTGGTTGAGGCTGATGGAGTCGGCCAGCAGCTCGCTGTGCTCCTCGGCGTAGGTGAGGATCGGCAGCACGCCGATCTGGTGCACCAGGCCGGCGAGGGTCGCCTGGTCCGGCGCGAGGCGAGTGTAGTGGCGGCACAGGGCGTGGCAGATGCCAGCGATCTCGGTGCTCTTGGTCCATACCTCGCGCATCTTGCGGTCTACCACGTCGGAGGTGGCCTGGAACATCTGCTCCATGGCCAGACCGGTGGCCAGGTTGCAGGTGTAGTTGATCCCCAGTCGGCTGATCGCCATCTGCAGATCGTTGATTTCCTTGTTGGTGCGCAGCAGGGGGCTGTTCACCACCTTGATGATGCGCGCGGTCAGGGCGGCGTCGTTGCCGATCACCTTGGCCAGATCCTGGATGCTGATGTCCGGGGCTTCGGCCGCTTCGCGCACGCGCAGGGCGACTTCGGGCAGCGTCGGCAGCACCAGCTCATCGTTGTCGATGGCCCGTAGCAGTTCCTGTTGTACTTTTTCGGCAAGCTTGCTCATGAAGTGTCCTTCAGGGAAAGCCGGGCTCCCCGCCCGGCACGGAATTCAGCGCTGGATCTCGCGGTCGCTGTCCAGAACGTAAGGCATATCCAGCAGGTGCAGCGGTTGGTCTTCACCCAGACGCACATTGCCGTCGGCAGCGGCGTCGTCCTGCAGCACGGCGAGCAGCTCTACGCCATCGGCCGCGCGGGCGGCCAGTACCACCTCGCCGACGCTGGTGGAGTGCACCGGCGAGAACAGCTCGCGGCCCGGCTCCGGCAGTTCGCCGCTGTTGAGTTTCAGACGGTGCAGGCGGCGCTTGAGGCGGCCCAGGTACTGCATGCGCGCAACGATTTCCTGGCCGGTGTAGCAGCCCTTCTTGAAGCTCACGCCGCCCACGGCCTGCAGGTTGATCATCTGCGGGATGAACAGTTCGCGGGTGGCGCCGAACACCTGGCCGACGCCGGCACGCACCTGGCCGAGCAGCCAGTCGTTGAGTTCGGCGTGGGGCAGGTGGGCCTGCAGCAGCTCGGCAATGGCAGCGGCACGCTCGGCCGGCACCCAGAGTTCGACTCGGCCCTGGCCGAGGCCGATGGCGATCAGGCCGTCGGCCCGCGCTACCTGGTCGGCTTCACCGGAGAGCGGCAGCTTCAGTTCGGCCAGAACGGCGTCCGCAGCGCTCAGGCCGAAGCGCGCCCACTGGCTGCTGTCATCGGAGAGGGTGGCCTTGGAGAACACGGCGTACTTCTTCAGGTCCGCCAACTGGCTGTCCAGCAGGTCCCTGGCCATGGCCAGCAGGAAGCCTTCGCCCTCGGCGAGGATGCGGAAACTGGAGGTCATCCGGCCCTTGGGCGTACAACGGGCGCCGAGGCTGGAGTACTCGGCGTTGAGGTAATTGAGATTGCAGGTCAGCTGGCCCTGGAGGAATTTGGCGGCGTCCGCGCCACGGACGGCGAGAATCCCTTCGTGATTGAGTTCGGTGTAGAAAGCAGAGTCGGTCATCACGATTCGCTGGAAGAAAGTTAGGGGCCTCATGATAGAGCTCAGGCCCCGCCTTGTCAGCGGGTGCCGGGGGAGTCGAGCATGCGTATAATGCCGCTCGGCTCGCGCCGTCCGTCGACTTCGCGAGCGACAACACGTATTCGCCCGCTGTTAATCGAGGTGCCCGCAGATGACCGACGAAACCGAACTCAAACGCCTTTTCTGGCACAGCCGCCGCGGCATGCTGGAACTGGACGTCCTGCTGGTGCCCTTTGTCCAGGAAGTCTACCCGGGCCTGCCCGCCGATGATCAGGCGCGCTTCCGCAAGCTGCTGGAGTGCGAGGACCAGGACATGTTCGGCTGGTTCATGCAGCGCGGCGAACCGGAAGATGCCGACCTGCGCATCATCGTTCGCATGATCCTGGACCGTGTCCAGCCGAAGTGACCCCTTCGAGTGCCGCTGGCAACCGTCCATCGGTTTGCTGGCGGCCTATCTCTCCGCGCAGTTCGGTGCCGTCCTGGCGCTGCTGCTCGCGGACATTCCCCTTCACTGGAAAACGCTCGGCCTGAGTCTCGGCCTGCTGCATGCCTGCTGGGTTGTGCCGCGGCAGATTCTATTGCGCGCGCCGGATTCGGTGCGTGCGCTGCGCCACAACGCCGAGGGCTGGCAGCTGTGGAGCGAGCGGGAAGGCTTCCAGTCGGTGCAGCTGATGCCGGACAGCCTGGCGCTGCCCAGGTTGATCGTCCTGCGTTTCCGCCGCCCCGGCGATTGGCTGGCGCGCAGCGTCTGCGTCCCCGCCGATGCCCTGGCGCCGGAGTTGCACCGGCGTCTGCGGGTGCGGCTGAGGTTCAGCCGCAATAGGTGGACGGCGCCAGGATAGTGTCGCGGGCCTCGGGCAGCAGGTCCGGATAGTCCAGCGTGTAGTGCAGACCGCGGCTCTCGCGGCGCTGCATGGCGGAGAGGATGATCAGCTCGGCCACCTGGGCCAGGTTGCGCAGTTCGATCAGGTCGCGGCTGACCTTGTAGTTGGAGTAGAACTCGTCGATCTCGTCCAGCAGCAGGCGCACACGGTGCTGGGCGCGGGCCAGGCGCTTGTTGGTGCGCACGATGCCCACGTAGTCCCACATGAAGCGCCGCAGTTCGTCCCAGTTGTGCGCGATGATCACGTCTTCGTCCGAGTCGGTCACCTGGCTGGCGTCCCAGCAGGGCAGCGCGACCGGGGCCTGCTCCTTGGGCAGCTTGGCGAGGATGTCGGCGGCGGCGGAACGGGCGTAGACGAAGCACTCCAGCAGCGAGTTGCTGGCCATGCGGTTGGCGCCGTGCAGGCCGGTAAAGGTGGTTTCGCCGATGGCGTAGAGGTTCGGCACATCGGTATGGCCATGCTCGTCCACCAGTACGCCGCCGCAGGTGTAGTGCGCCGCAGGCACGACCGGGATGGGCTCGCGGGTGATGTCGATGCCGAAGTCCAGGCAGCGTTCGTAGACGGTGGGGAAGTGCTCGCGAATGAACTCGGCCGGCTTGTGGCTGATGTCCAGATAGACGTAGTCGATACCCAGGCGCTTCATCTCATGGTCGATGGCGCGGGCCACCACGTCGCGCGGGGCGAGTTCGCCCAGGGCATGGAAGCGCGGCATGAAGCGTTCGCCGTTGGGCAGGCGGAGCAGGGCGCCTTCGCCACGCAACGCCTCGGTGATCAGGAAACTCTTGGCCTGCGGGTGGTACAGGCAGGTCGGGTGGAACTGGTTGAACTCCAGGTTGCCGACCCGGCAGCCGGCGCGCCAGGCCATGGCGATGCCGTCGCCGGAATTGCCGTCCGGGTTGCTGGTATAGAGATAGACCTTGCTGGCGCCGCCGGAGGCAAGGACGGTGAAGCGCGCGCTGAAGGTGTCGACTTCGCCGGTGGCGCGATCCAGCACGTAGGCCCCCAGGCAGCGCTGGCCGTTCATCCCCAGTTTTCGCTCGGTGATCAGGTCGACGGCGACCCGCTGCGACAGCAGCTCGATATTCGGCCGCTGGCGCGCCTGCTCCAGCAGCGTATTGAAGATCGCCGCACCGGTGGCGTCGGCGGCATGGATAATGCGACGGTGGCTGTGGCCGCCCTCTCGCGTCAGGTGAAATTCGAAGCCGCCATCCTCGCGCCCCGGCTCATGGTCGCGGGTGAAGGGTACGCCCTGCTCGATCAGCCACTGGATGGCTTCGCGGCTATGCTCGACAGTGAACTTTACCGCGTCTTCGCGGCACAGGCCGGCGCCAGCGACCAGGGTGTCCTCGACATGGGACTCCACGGTATCGGTGTCATCCAGCACGGCAGCGACGCCGCCCTGGGCCCAGAAGGTGGAACCCTGGGAAAGCTCGCCCTTGCTCAGTACGGCGATCTTCAGGTGCGAGGGCAGCGTCAAAGCCAGCGTCAGGCCGGCGGCCCCGCTGCCGATCACTAGGACATCGTGCTGGAAATGCTGACTCATACCCGGCTCCACAAAATGGCGCCCTAGTATATAGAAGGGGGCCACGGCACAATACTGGCGAACCGATGACACCGAATGCGCGTGCGGTGGGCGGCAGTCGCAGGGCCGGAGGCATTCCTCACCGCTGAAGCCAGCCTGGCGGACGTCAGAGGCGGCGTCTAGGTCATTGCAGGATCACAGCAATTCACCGGAACTTTTTCAGGCGTTCCGGTTCGAACGCGGAATACCCAATCAGCTTTGCGCGCAGATTGACATTGCGCGGAAGGGGAGCGGGTGTTCCGCCCGGTACAGTTGAATTTGACGGGCTCCGGACGCATGTCGGGGTCCGGTTGCCGCCAATGTGAAAAAACTGTGCGGCGTATGCTTGGAGGGGAGAACTTTTGCAAAAGACCCGAGTCTATCTTGGCAGGACGATTCACCAGGGTGCTCGAAGCTCCTCCAGGTTTTCAGAGGAGCATTCATGCTAACCCAGGAAACGGATCAGCAACTGGTTGAACGGGTACAGCGCGGAGATAAACGGGCATTCGACCTGCTGGTGCTGAAGTACCAGCACAAGATTCTGGGGCTGATCGTGCGATTCGTGCACGACGCCCAGGAAGCCCAGGACGTCGCGCAGGAAGCATTCATCAAGGCGTATCGCGCCTTGGGTAACTTCCGCGGTGACAGTGCCTTTTATACCTGGCTGTACCGTATCGCCATCAACACCGCGAAGAACCATCTGGTTGCGCGCGGTCGGCGGCCGCCGGACAGCGATGTCACGGCAGAGGACGCGGAGTTCTTCGATGGCGATCATGCCCTGAAGGACATCGAGTCGCCGGAAAGAGCCATGCTGCGGGATGAGATCGAGGAAACGGTCCATCGCACCATCCAGCAGTTGCCCGATGATCTGCGCACGGCGTTGACCCTGCGCGAGTTCGAAGGCCTGAGTTACGAAGATATCGCCACCGTGATGCAGTGTCCGGTGGGAACCGTCCGCTCACGGATCTTCCGTGCGCGGGAAGCGATCGACAAAGCTTTGCAGCCTTTGTTGCATGATGAAGTCTGATACAGCGGCAGAAGCCAAGAGAGGTACCGCTATGAGTCGTGAAGCCCTGCAGGAATCGCTGTCCGCTGTTATGGATAACGAAGCGGATGAGCTGGAGCTGCGGCGTGTGCTTGCAGCCTGCGGCGAGGACGCCGAATTGCGGGCCACCTGGTCCCGTTACCAACTGGCCCGTGCGGTGATGCACCGCGAGCCGGCCATGCCCAAGCTGGATATTGCGGCTGCCGTATCCGCCGCATTGGCCGACGAGGCCGTGCCGGCCCCGCGCAGTCGTAATCCCTGGCGCAATGTCGGCCGCCTGGCAGTCGCCGCCTCGGTGACCCTGGCTGTGCTGGCCGGTGTGCGCATGTACCACCAGGATGACAGTGTTGCCAACGGCCTTGCCCAGCAAGGCGCCACTCCGCAGATTGCCCTGCCGCAAGTGCAAGGCCCGGCGGTACTGGCAGGCTACACTCAGGACGAGGCGCCGCAGGTGATCACCAATGCCCAGGGCGGGCAGACCACCTGGCACGAGCAGCGTCTTCCGGGTTACCTGCGTCAGCATGCGCAGCAGTCCGCCGTCAGCGGCACCGACAGCGCCCTGCCCTACGCACGCGCCGCGAGCCTGGAAAGCCGCTGATTTGCGACCTTAAGGAGCGACATGCGCGCTACGACAGCACTGTTGTTCTTCCTCGGCGGTCTGCTGGCATTGCCAGTCCAGGCCGCTGATGCGTTGGACTGGATCAAGCGCCTTTCCGAGGCTGATCAGCAACAGAACTTCCAGGGTACATTCATCTACGAACGCAGTGGAGCCTTCACCACCCACGATGTCTGGCATCGGGTGGAGAGTGATGGCTCGGTTCGCGAGCATCTTGTCCAGGTCGATGGGCCGCGCCAGGAAGTGGTGCGTGTCGATGGTGCCACCCAGTGTGTAGGTGGCGGCATGTCCGGACAGGTGTCGACCGGCGAGCTGTGGCCGGCCCGCAAGCTCAATCCGACGGATCTGTCCGCTTACTATGATGTTCGCGTCGCCGGCGAGTCGCGTATCGCCGACCGCCCGGCGGTGGTGCTGGCGGTCATCCCGCGAGATCAGCATCGCTACGGGTTCGAGTTGCACCTGGACAAGGAAACAGGGCTGCCGCTCAAGTCCCTGCTGCTCAACGACAAGGGCCAGATCATCGAGCGCCTGCAGTTCACCCGTATCGACATGGAGGCGCCGGACGACGGAGCGCTCCAGCCGAGCGCGGCCTGCAAGCCGGTGAAGGAAACCAAGGTCGCTGAAGTGAAGACCACCTGGCATTCGGAATGGGTGCCGCCGGGCTTTACCCTGAATAGCACGCTGCAGGAGCGCAGCCCGGTCTCCAATGACCAGGTCCTGTGTCTCGCCTATGGCGATGGGCTGGCGCGCTTCTCGGTGTTTCTTGAACCGCTGCACGGCGCCAAGGTCGACGATGCCCGCACCCAGCTGGGCCCGACCACGGTGGTGTCGAGGCGGTACGCCGGTGACGATGGCGGCACCATGGTGACCGTGGTCGGTGAAATCCCCAGTGGCACGGCCGAGCGCGTGGCGTTGTCCATGCGGCCAACTGGAGCCCAGCCACAGTGATCCAAGAGCGGGGGAGGGTGATTGCGGTCGATTCTGGATCCGTCCAGGTCGAAACGCTGCGCCACTCCACCTGCTCGGGGTGCTCGGTCAGTGCCGGTTGCGGCCAGGGCCTCTTGCGTCAGTTGGGTGTTGTGCGTCGGCGCGGCGCAATGCGGGTCACGTCTTCATTGGCGCTGGCGCCCGGCGACGAAGTCGTGCTGGGTATGGATGAAGGCCTGCTGCTCAAGAGTGCCCTGCTTTTCTATCTGTCTCCTCTGATCGGGCTGTTCACGCTGGCGCTCCTGGCGGCGGGCCTCGATCTGGGGGAGCCTCTCATCATCGTGGCCGGGCTGGCGGGTTTCCTGCTGGCCTGGCTGCTGGTGCGTCACTACACGCGACGCCATACGGATGATCCGGCGATGCAACCGGTTGTGCTGCGTGCGCTGGTCGGTGGGCCGCCCGGCCCGGTTTAGTGATCTTCCCAATCAACATCACGGGAGCTGTAGTCAATGCAAACCCTGAAACGCAGCATGGCTGCGCTGGTCGCCTTGCTGGCCCTTAGCCTGTCGGTCACCGCGCGAGCTGAACTACCGGATTTTACGCCGCTGGTCGAGAAAGCCTCGCCGGCGGTGGTCAACATCAGTACCACCCAGAAGCTTCCTGATCGCTCCAGCGCGCAGATGGGCATTCCGGACCTCGACGGCCTGCCGCCGGGCCTGCGCGAATTCTTCGAGCGCAGCATTCCTCGTGGCCAGGGCGGTCAGGGGCAGGCTCCCCGTGGCCAGCAGCGCGAGGCTCAGTCCCTGGGTTCGGGCTTCATCATTTCCGATGATGGCTACATCCTGACCAACAACCATGTGGTCGCCGACGCCGACGAGATTCTCGTGCGCCTGTCCGATCGCAGCGAGCACAAGGCCAAGCTGGTCGGTGCCGATCCGCGCAGCGATGTGGCCGTGCTGAAGATCGACGCCAAGGGCCTGCCGACGCTCAAGCTGGGCGATTCCGACAAGCTGAAGGTCGGCGAGTGGGTGCTGGCCATCGGCTCGCCGTTCGGCTTCGATCACTCGGTGACGGCCGGCATCGTCAGTGCCAAGGGCCGCAGCCTGCCGAACGAGAACTATGTGCCGTTCATCCAGACCGACGTGGCGATCAACCCGGGTAACTCCGGTGGCCCGCTGCTGAACCTGCAGGGTGAAGTGGTAGGCATCAACTCGCAGATTTTCACTCGCTCCGGTGGCTTCATGGGGCTTTCGTTCGCGATCCCTATCGATGTGGCGCTGAACGTCGCCGATCAGCTCAAGGCTGGCGGCAAGGTCAATCGCGGCTGGCTGGGTGTGGTGATCCAGGAAGTGAACAAGGATCTGGCCGAGTCCTTCGGTCTCGACAAGCCGGCCGGCGCGCTGGTCGCGCAGCTGGTGGAAGATGGTCCGGCAGCCAAGGGCGGCCTGCAGGTGGGTGACGTGATCCTGAGCCTGAATGGCCAGACCATCAATGAGTCCGCCGACCTGCCGCACCTGGTGGGCAACATGAAGCCGGGCGACAAGGCGTCCCTGGAGGTCATTCGTGACAACAAGCGCCAGACCCTGAGTCTGACCATTGGCAGCCTGCCCGAGGATGACGACGCAATCGCCGCCGTCGAAGGCAAAGGTGCCGAGCGCAGCAGCAACCGCATGGGCGTGACCGTGGCGGAACTGACCTCTGAGCAGCGCAAGTCCCTGGATATCAAGGGCGGCGTGGTCATCAAGGAAGTGCAGGGCGGTCCGGCGGCCATGATCGGCCTGCGTCCGGGAGATGTCATCACACACCTGAACAACCGCGCAGTGGATTCCTCGAAAACATTCAGCGAAATCGCCAAGGCGTTGCCGAAGGATCGTTCGATTTCCATGCGCGTGCTGCGCCAGGGGCGTGCGAGCTTCATCACGTTCAAGCTGACCGAGTAAGGCCGGCGCACCAGAAAAGGGCGGTTTCGACCGCCCTTTTTCATGCCTGACCGTCCGGCTCGGCGTGACGCCCCTGGCTGTATTCAGGTAAACTTCCCGGCTATTTTTCGGCGGACCGCCGCCTTCAGCCTTCCGAGTGTGTTCAGCCGTGAGTGACCTTAGTCATATCCGCAATTTCTCCATCATCGCCCACATCGACCATGGCAAGTCGACGCTGGCAGACCGCTTCATACAGATGTGCGGCGGCCTGTCCGACCGCGAGATGGAGGCCCAGGTGCTGGACTCCATGGACCTGGAGCGTGAGCGCGGCATCACCATCAAAGCGCACAGCGTCACCCTTCACTACAAGGCGAAGGATGGCAAGACCTACCAACTGAACTTCATCGATACCCCCGGCCACGTCGACTTCACTTACGAAGTCAGCCGCTCGCTGGCCGCCTGCGAAGGCGCGCTGCTGGTGGTGGACGCAGGCCAGGGCGTGGAAGCGCAGTCGGTCGCCAACTGCTACACCGCCATCGAGCAGGGGCTGGAAGTCATGCCCGTGCTGAACAAGATGGACCTGCCGCAGGCTGACCCGGACCGCGTGAAGGACGAGATCGAAAGCATCATCGGCATCGACGCCACCGACGCCGTGGCCTGTTCGGCCAAGAGCGGCATGGGCGTGGAAGATGTGCTGGAGCGGCTGGTCACTGCCATTCCTGCGCCCGAAGGCGAGATTGATGCGCCGCTACAGGCACTGATCATCGACTCCTGGTTCGACAATTACCTGGGCGTGGTCTCGCTGGTGCGGGTGAAGCACGGCCGGGTCAAGAAAGGCGACAAGATCCTGGTGAAGTCCACCGGCAAGGTCCACCAGGTGGACAGCGTCGGCGTGTTCACCCCCAAGCACACCGAGACCCCGGACCTCAAGGCTGGTGAAGTAGGCTTCATCATCGCCGGCATCAAGGACATCCTCGGCGCCCCGGTGGGCGACACCCTGACTCTGAACAACACACCCGATGTGGACGTGCTGCCAGGCTTCAAGCGCATCAAGCCGCAGGTCTACGCCGGCCTGTTCCCGGTCAGCTCCGATGACTTCGAGGACTTCCGCGAAGCGTTGCAGAAGCTGACCCTGAACGATGCCGCCCTGCAGTACGAGCCGGAAAGCTCCGAGGCCCTGGGCTTCGGCTTCCGCATCGGCTTCCTCGGCATGCTGCACATGGAGATCATCCAGGAGCGCCTGGAGCGCGAATACGACCTGGACCTGATCACCACCGCGCCGACCGTGATTTTCGAGATCGTGCAGAAGAATGGCGACATCCTCTATGTCGACAACCCATCCAAGCTGCCCGATCTTTCCTCCATCGACGAGATGCGTGAGCCGATCTGCCGCGCGACGATTCTTGTGCCTCAGGAGCACCTGGGCAACGTCATTACCCTGTGCATCGAGAAGCGCGGTGTCCAGCGTGACATGCACTTCCTCAGCGGCCAGGTCCAGGTGATCTATGACCTGCCGATGAACGAAGTGGTGCTGGACTTCTTCGACCGCCTGAAGTCCACCAGCCGTGGCTATGCTTCGCTGGACTACAGCTTCGATCGCTTCGAGCCGGCCAACCTGGTTCGTCTCGATGTACTGATCAACGGCGAGAAGGTCGACGCCCTTGCCCTGATCGTCCACCGCGACAATGCCCCCTATAAGGGCCGTCAGCTGGTGGAGAAGATGAAGGAATTGATTCCGCGGCAGATGTTCGACGTCGCGATCCAGGCGGCCATCGGCGGGCAGATCATCGCCCGCTCGACGGTCAAGGCGCTCAGGAAGAACGTGCTGGCCAAATGCTACGGTGGTGACGTGAGTCGTAAGCGCAAGCTGCTGGAAAAGCAGAAGGCCGGTAAGAAAAGGATGAAGCAGGTCGGTAGCGTGGAGATTCCGCAGGAAGCCTTCCTCGCTGTGCTCAAAGTGGACAGTTGAACCCTATGACCCTGAATTTCCCGCTGTTGCTGGTGATTGCCGTCGCAGTGTGCGGCGTTCTTGCCCTGGTGGACCTGGTGCTGTTCGCACCGCGTCGCCGGGCGGCCATTTCCGCCTATGAAGGCTCCGTCAGCGAAGCCGATCCGGCAGTGCTGGAGAAGCTGAACAAGGAACCGGTGCTGGTCGAATACGGCAAGTCGTTCTTCCCGGTGCTGTTCATCGTGCTGGTGCTGCGTTCGTTCCTGGTGGAACCGTTCCAGATTCCGTCGGGTTCGATGAAGCCGACCCTGGAAGTGGGCGATTTCATCCTGGTGAACAAGTTCGCCTATGGCATCCGCCTTCCGGTACTGGATACCAAGGTGATCCCGGTGGGTGACCCGCAGCGCGGCGATGTCATGGTCTTCCGCTACCCCAGCGATCCGAACATCAACTACATCAAGCGTGTCATTGGCGTGCCGGGCGACACCATTCGCTACACCAGCGACAAGCGCCTGTACATCAACGACCAGGCCGTGGCCGAGTCGCTGGTGGGCGAGGAGCCGGGCACCCTGGGCAGCGTGACCCTGTACCAGGAGAAGCTGGGCGCCGTGGAGCACATGATCCGCAAGGAAATGACCCGCTTCCGCATCGAGCCCGGCAAGCAGTGGAAAGTGCCGGCCGACCATTACTTCATGATGGGCGACAACCGCGACAACTCCAACGACAGCCGTTACTGGAACGATCCGAAGATTCCGAAGGACCTGCTGGGCATGGTTCCGGATCGCAATATCGTCGGCAAGGCGTTCGCAGTCTGGATGAGCTGGCCGGATCCGAAGATGCGCAATCTGCCGAATTTCTCGCGAGTCGGCGTGATTCACTAAACTTGTGAGACGCTTCGGGCCGGCAAGGTTGGAGCGATGCTAAAAAAGGCGGGGCTGCACGCGGGGAGCGAGGCAGCCCCGCTTCACTTGGACCCGCCGCGGTTGGCGGGCAAATAAGAAAGATACCGACATGAGGTCGATATGACGTACGCACGTTCGCAGAAGGGGATGTCGTTGCTGGGTTGGCTGGTGGTACTCGCCGTCGTGGCGTTCCTGGCCAGTGCTGCGTTCAAGCTTTTCCCGCACTACATGGACTACTACGCCATCGAAAAGGCCATCACCTCGGTGGAAACCGACAAGGCCGCAGAAGTGCGCACTGTCCCCGAGTTTTACGCTTACGTAGGCAAGGCGATGTCCATCAACAGCATCCGTGGCCTCAACCTCGACGATGCCCTGGACGTGAAGCTCGAGAACAATGAGTTCCGTGCTCACCTGAAATATGAAAGACGCGAGCCACTGGTGCAGAACATCGACCTGGTGGTCAAATTTGACAAAGAATTCCGTGTACGAATGCCGTGAGCAACAACAGCCTGGATCGACTCGAGCGCAAGCTTGGCTACACCTTCCGCGACCAGGACCTGATGGTCCTGGCGCTGACCCATCGCAGTTTCGCCGGGCGCAATAACGAGCGCCTGGAGTTCCTCGGTGACGCCATCCTCAACTTCGTCATTGGCGAAGCCCTGTTCACCCATTTCCCCCAGGCCCGTGAAGGCCAGCTGTCGCGCTTGCGTGCGCGCCTGGTGAAAGGCGAGACGCTGGCCCTGCTGGCCCGCGGTTTCGAAATCGGGGATTACCTGCGACTGGGCTCGGGCGAGCTGAAGAGCGGCGGGTATCGCCGTGAGTCGATTCTGGCTGACGCCATGGAGGCGCTGATCGGCGCCATCTATCTGGACACCGGCATGGATTCCGCCCGCGAGCGGATCATGGCCTGGCTCGGCCCGCAGTTGCGTGAGCTGACCCCGGTGGATACCAACAAGGACCCCAAGACCCGCCTGCAGGAGTTCCTGCAGTCCCGCGGGTGCGAACTGCCGCGCTACGACGTGGTGGATATCCAGGGCGAGCCGCACTGCCGCACCTTCTTCGTCGAGTGCGAGGTGGCCCTGCTGAATGACAAGACCCACGGGCACGGCGGCAGCCGCCGTATCGCCGAGCAGGTGGCCGCCGCCGCCGCGCTGGCAGCCCTGGGCGTGGAGAATGGCCATGAGTGAGCACGAGCAAGACCAGCACGACCCATCCGAGCACGATGAAGCAGGAGTCGTTCGTTGCGGCTATGTGGCCATCGTCGGCCGCCCCAACGTCGGCAAGTCGACCCTGCTCAACCACATCCTCGGGCAGAAGCTGGCGATCACCTCGCGCAAGCCGCAGACCACCCGCCACACCCTGTTGGGTATCAAGACCGAGGGTGACGTGCAGGCGGTGTATGTCGACACCCCCGGCCTGCACAAGGACAACGACAAGGCCCTCAACCGCTACATGAACCGTTCGGCCAGCGCCGCGCTGAAGGACGTCGACGTGGTGATCTTCGTCGTCGATCGCAACCGCTGGACCGACGAAGACCAGATGGTCTACGACAAGGTCAAATGCGTGAGTTGCCCGGTCCTGCTGGCGGTGAACAAGGTCGACCGCATGGAAGACAAGGGCGAGTTGCTGCCGCACCTGAAGTGGCTGGCCGAACAGCTGCCCAATGCCGAAGTCGTGCCGATCTCTGCCCAGCACGGGCAGAATCTCGATGTGCTGGAATCCCTGGTGGCCGAGCGCCTGCCGGAGAGCGAGCACTTCTTCCCGGAAGACCAGATCACCGACCGCAGCAGCCGTTTCCTCGCTGCCGAGCTGGTGCGCGAGAAGATCATGCGCCAGCTGGGCGCGGAGCTGCCGTACCAGGTCACCGTGGAGATCGAGGAATTCAAGCAGGACGGTCCTATCCTGCATATCCATGCGCTGATCCTGGTCGAGCGTGACGGCCAGAAGAAGATCATCATCGGCGAGAAGGGCGAGCGCATCAAAAGCATCGGCCAGAACGCGCGCAAGGACATGGAAGTGCTGTTCGATTCCAAGGTCATGCTCAATCTCTGGGTGAAGGTGAAAGGCGGCTGGTCCGACGACGAGCGCGCACTGCGTTCGCTGGGCTACGGCGACCTCTGACCCTCGGCGCCCCGCGACCTTTTGCGGGGCGCACCCTTCGGGCGCCTGAGGGCGCTCACCTCCCGACTTCCACTCCAGGCGTAGCGCCATGAGCCTCGCTTCCACTGCCCAAGCCGCCTTCGTCCTGCACAGCCGTCCCTACAAGGAAACCAGCGCGCTGGTGGATTTCTTCACCCCGCTGGGGCGTCTGCGTGCTGTGCTGCGCGGCGCGCGGGGCAGGGCCGGTGCGCTGGCGCGGCCGTTCGTGCCGCTGGAGGTCGAGTTCCGCGGACGCAGTGAGCTGAAGAACGTCGTGCGCCTGGAACCCAACGGCATCCCCAACCTGCTCAGTGGCGAGGCGCTGTTCAGCGGCCTGTACCTGAACGAGCTGATGATCCGCCTGCTGCCGGCGGAGGATCCGCATCCCGCATTGTTCGATCACTACCTCGCGACCCTGCCGCTGCTGGCCGCCGGCAATCCGCTGGAGCCGTTGCTGCGCTCCTTCGAATGGCGGCTGCTGGACGACCTGGGCTATGGTTTTTCCCTGGACACCGATATCGTCGGCCAGAGCGTTGCGCCGGACGGTCTCTATCGCCTGTTGCCCGACTCGGGCCTCGAGCCGGTCGGCAGCCTGCAGCCGGGCCTGTTCCACGGCGCCGACCTGCTGGCCATGGCCGAAGCCGACTGGAGCGCGCCGGGCGCCCTGGCGGCGGCCAAGCGCCTGATGCGTCAGGCGCTGGCACCCCATCTTGGCGGCCGACCGCTGGTCAGCCGCGAGCTCTTCATGAATCGCAAGGACAACTCCCGTGACTGAAGCCAACCGTATCCTGCTCGGCGTGAACATCGACCACGTCGCCACCCTGCGCCAGGCCCGCGGCACCCGTTATCCCGACCCGGTGAAAGCCGCGCTGGACGCCGAGGAAGCCGGCGCCGACGGCATCACCGTGCACCTGCGCGAAGATCGCCGGCACATCCAGGACCGCGATGTGCGCGTGCTCGCCGAAGTGCTGCAGACGCGCATGAACTTCGAGATGGGTGTGACCGAGGAGATGATGAAGTTCGCCGAGATCATCCGTCCGGCCCATGTATGCCTGGTCCCGGAAACCCGCCAGGAACTGACCACCGAGGGCGGCCTGGACGTCGCCGGCCAGGAAGCGCGCATCCGCGAAGCGGTGCAGCGCCTCGCGGCCGCTGGTTGCGAAGTGTCGCTGTTCATCGACCCGGACCCGCTTCAGATCGAGGCCTCGGCACGCATCGGTGCGCCGGCCGTCGAACTGCACACCGGTCGTTACGCCGACGCGCACAACCCGGCCGAAGCGGCCCATGAACTGGCGCGCATTCGCGATGGCGTGGAATTCGGCCTGTCCCATGGCCTGATCGTCAACGCCGGCCACGGCCTGCATTACCACAACGCCGAGCCGGTGGCGGCGATTGCCGGGATCAACGAACTGAACATCGGCCACGCCATCGTCGCTCACGCGCTGTTCGTGGGCTTCAAGCAGGCTGTTGCCGAGATGAAGGCGCTGATCGTGGCGGCGGCCAATCGCTGATTGGGGTGGTTCGCGAGCAAGGGCTAGACGCCTCCTTCGGTCCTACAAGGAGCACTGCTCTTCGTAGGATCGAGCTTGCTCGCGAAGCTGTCGAGATTTAGGGCTTGCGTGCCACCAGCGTGGCGCGCAGCGGCGCCGGCAGGCCTTCGATGGTGCGGCCGTGATCTTCCGGATCGAGGAAATCCGGTAGCGACTGGTAGCGCATCCACTCGGTCGCCCGCTGTTCTTCCACCGAGGTGCGGCTGATGTCCACGCTGCGCACGTCAGTGAAGCCCGCGCGGCGCAGCCACAGCTCCAACGCCGGCACCGACGGCAGGAACCACACGTTGCGCATCTGCGCGTAGCGGTCCTCGGGCACCAGCACGGTGTTCACGTCGCCTTCCACCACCAGGGTCTCCAGCACCAGTTCGCCCCCCTTGCGCAGGCAATCCTTGAGCGCGAGCAGGTGGTCGATGGGGGAGCGGCGATGGTAGAGCACGCCCATGGAGAACACGGTATCGAAGCCTTCCAGCTTTTCGGGCAGGTCTTCCAGGGCGAAGGGCAGGTGCCACGCCGGCAGGTCTGGCAGGTAACGCTTCATGGCGAGGAACTGGCAGAAGAACAGCCAGTTCGGATCGACGCCCACCACGCTGCGAGCGCCCGCGCCGAGCATGCGCCACTGGTAGTAACCGTTGCCGCAGCCGACATCCAGCACGCGCTTGCCGGTCAGGTCGAGGTGCGGCGAGACACGCTCCCATTTCCAATCCGAGCGCCATTCGGTATCGATGTGCACGCCGAACAGGTGGAACGGTCCCTTGCGCCATGGGATCAGCCCTTGCAGGGCGAGCTTGAGCTGGTCGCGGGTGGCCTCGTCGCAGGCGCCTTCCAGATTGAAGCGCTCGCGCAGTTCGACGGCGGCAGGTTGCAGTTCGGGCAGATGATCCACCGCGGCCAGCCAGCGTTCCAGGTCGCCATGGCCGTCGTCGACCTTGGCGGCCAGTTGCGCGGGCAGCGTGGCCGCCCAGGATTCCAGCGGTGTGCCGGCCAGTTCAAGGCCGAGGCGGTCGAGGTCGAAGCGTTCGATCATGGCAGGGCAATCAGGGATGCGAAGTTGAGGCATTGGAACCAGGGCACGACCTTGGAGAAACCGGCGGCCAGCAGGCGCTCGCGGTGGGTTTCCAGGGTATCGGGGCGCATGACGTTCTCGATGGCGGTGCGCTTCTGGGCGATTTCCAGTTCGCTGTAGCCATTGGCGCGCTTGAAGTCGATGTGCAGGTCGGTGAGCAGCTCGTGTTCCTGCTCGTCGGCGAAGCGCAGCTTCTCCGAGAGGATCAGCGCGCCGCCGGGCAGCAGTGCGCCATGCAGGCGGGTGAGCAGCTCCAGGCGTTGTTCGGGGGCGATGAACTGCAGGGTGAAGTTCAGCGCGATCAGCGAGCAGGGCTCGAGGTCCAGTTTGAGGATGTCCGCCTCGATCAGTTCGACCGGCAGCAGTTCCTGGTGCATGGCGTCCTGGGCGCGCAGGTATTCGCCGCAGCGTTCGATCATCGGCGCGGAATTGTCGACGCCGATGACGCGGCAGCCGTCGGTCTTCACGTGGCGGCGCAACGCCTGGGTCACGGCACCCAGCGAGCAGCCGAGATCGTAGAGCACGCTGTTCGGTGTGGCGAAGCGCGCGCCGAGCACGCCGATGTTCTCGACGATGGTGGGGTAGCCCGGCACCGATCGTTTGATCATGTCCGGGAAGACGCGCACCACGTCTTCGTTGAAGGTAAAGTCGGGAACCTGGGCTTGCGGCTGGGCGAAGATGCGGTCGGATTCGCTCACGCTGGATGGGGCCTCGTTACGCTGGACTGGCGACGGGGCGCGGCGCGCCCGGTTTGCCGGGGCGCGCATTGTAGCCGAGGCGCGAAGTGCGCCCAAGCGTCAGCCGATAAGGGTCACTTGAGCTGGTCGGAGAAGTATTCGCCGGCACCCTGCAGCGGGCCGAGCGGGTTCTTCTTGTCTTCCATGCGGCGGATGTTCGGCTCGCCATTGCTGGTCTTGTGCACGACCACGTCGTCGATCAGCACGAACACCGGGCGGAACGACCAGCCCTGCACCTGGCGGCGCTTGCGGAAGTTGAAGATGTCGGCCCAGAAACTGCCGACGCGCTGGCTGTCGGTCTTGTTGAAGTCGAAGGCGTAGCCGATGCAGCGGTCCTTGGCCTGCAGGCAGGTGACCAGACCGTCAGGCAGGTAGTCGATGGGGATGTTGGGTTGCACGAAGAGCAGGCGCACGTCGATGAACGAGAGCATCTTGGCGTTGCCCTGGGACAGCGGATCGAAGCCCAGCGCATAGAGCTGCGACTTGGTGGTCTTTCCAGGATCGACCTGGTTGTAGCGGCTCTGTGCATCCTGGTAATCCAGGAATGGTGACTGCACTTCCGCGCGTTCGCTGGGCAGCAGGCTGCCACAGGCCGAGAGAGTCAGGCAGGCTCCCAGCAACAACATCGAGCGAACTACTGCACGCATGGAGCTCCCCTTTTTCCCAGTCTCTTATAATTGATCTATAGCCGATGACAGAGGGCTCTGCCGGACTTTTCTCATGCCTTCGTGGGACTAGTCAACGGCGATGCCATAACCCTGCATCAGGGGTTTCCACTGGTCAGTGCGACGCAGTTCACGCAGGCCTTCGTCGAGGTCGGCCAGGCGATCCTGCACGCCATCCAGGCGCGGATTCAAGGCGACGTACATGGGACGTTTATCGGCGAGTTCACCGGCGGCTTGAATGCTCTCCGACAGGCCGTGGCGATGCAGGTAATGCTCGACGATCTGGCTGTCCTCCAGCAGTACCGTGATGCGTCCCAGCAGCAGCTTCTGGATATTGCGTTCGAGGACTTTCTCTCCGCTGAGCACCTGAACCTGCTCATGGTTGGAAAGGTGTTCGTCGCGCCAGGCATCCAGCTCCCGGCCGTAGGAGTAGCCCTGGGCCAGAACGATGGACTGGTTGCCCAGCGAGGTCGGACCTTGCCAGGTCCAGGGGTTGTCGTTGCGCACGTAGAAGCGCATGGTCACCCAACCGATGGGCTCCTCGCCGATCAGCAGTTCTTCTGACTCTTCGCTATAGGCGCCGACCACGCCATCCACCAGCCCCTCGCGGGCCATCTGCAGGGCGCGCGGCCAGGGCAGGGGTTCGAACAACGGCGGCTGCGGCAGGACCTGGCCGAGGGCTTCGAGCAGGTAGCCGGGCTTGTCCGGGTCGTCCGGGCAGAGGTAGGGACACCAGTCGTCACCGGCCAGGCGCAGGGGTTCGGCGCTGGCCAGCGCCGAGCAGAGGAGTAGCAGCGGTGAAGCGATTCGCAGCATGTCAGGCCCGGGAAGCGGTTTGTCCTTCCGAGTATGGCAGAGCGAAATGACGGGATGTGACCGACGCGGCGATGCCAAGTTGGCCGAGCCAGTAAGTGAGCATGATGGCGTAGGACGAACCGTCGAAGGCAGCGACGAAGCGGTTGATGCCGATCATCGAGTCGGAGCTGACGAACAGCAGCGCGCCCAGGGCGGCGAACACCCGGCTGGCACCGGCAATCGACGGCACGCCGAGACGAGCGATGGCGCGCCAGAGCATGGCACTGATGGTCAGGCTATACAGCGCGATCGGCAACAGCAGTGGGCCGAGTCCGCGGCTGTAGAGCAGGGCGAACAGGGCGCCGCCCACGCCACCTGCGATCAGCAGGCCTAGCGGGGCTAGGCGGCGGGTGTCGCCCAGGTAGGCGGCCAGGTAGGCGAGATGCGCAAGCAGGAAGGCGGCCAGGCCAGGCACGAAGGCGTTGATCGGCCATTCCAGCAGGATGTCGCCGAGCATCGACAGCACCAGGCCGACGGTAACCCAGCGGCGATAGCCGTCTGCAGGTGTACCGAGAATCCAGAAGAGCATGGCGAGGACCGGCAGCGGTTTGCACAGCATGCGCAGGGCGGGCAGGTCGAAGGTCACGGCGAACAGGTAGGCGGCACCGCCGATCAGTGCCAAGAGTGCCCAGCGCATGGGGTTCCCTCCCGAGGAAATGAGCGCCCACTGTGCCGCAGCGCGGTGCCTGGCCTACAGGCCGAAGGCGTCAGCGCGAGCGGCTTATGGCGCCGGGTATCGCAGCGTTACTTCACGGCGATGGGGCAGACGAAGGTCTGTGCGGGGGCGACTTCGGCTTCCCACGGGCGGCGGTATGCCAGTTCCAGCTTGTCCTCGCCGGCGGCGGTCACGCGAAAGCGCCAGGTGGATTCGCCGGCGCTGCCGACCAGGCCGGCGTCTTCCGGGTTGCTGTAAACCTCCGGGCCCAGGGCGCGCAGCAGGCCGTTGGCGGCATTGCGCAGTTCCCAGCGGAAGCCGGTGGTGGGGTTGCTCGGCAGGATCAGCACGAGTTCCTGGCCGGTGTGCAGTTTCAGTGGCTTGCAGTCACTGGCGTCTTCCAGGGTGACCACGGGTTTGGTCTGTCCGGCGCAGCCGGCGAGCAGGACCAGGGAGAGGGGCAGCAATGTGCGGTACGACGGCATGACGGCTCCTGGGAGGGGACAGGTTGGGCCGCAGGATAACGCAATCGGTGTTTCAAGCGGACTGTGTTCGCCTTGTAGGGATGTGATTCAGCGTTGCCTCGGTGTGTGCTGCAAGATTTTGTTTCGCCCCCTCGGGCGAGTCCCTTTTGGCAAACGCCCCAAAAGGAACCAAAAGGTCTTGCCCCCTCCATCCGGTTTTTCGCTTGGGGCGAAAAATGCCCTCGTTGAACCGAAGTTTCAGGGGCCCGCCACGGCGGGCCATCCCTGGCCCATCGTGGCTCTCGCGACATCCATGTCGCTCGCCCCCTGAAACTGCGCTTCAACGAGGCCTCCTGAAAGGGGCAGTTCGGAGTGTGTGGTGGTTTCTCTGGAAGTCCACTCAAGCCAGAGCCAAAGCCAAAGCCAGCGGGCAGGGCATGCTTTCGTGTAGGAGCTTGCTCGCGAACCGCATCGCAGCGGCGCCGGGTTCGCGAGCAAGAACTGGGCGTCCCCCTTGCTCCTACAGCTCGAATCCGCTGCAGGAGCGGGGCATGCCCGCGATCAGCTGGGCGCAGCCAGTCAGCCCGGGAACAACACCTTCGCCACGTCCCCATAGCGCTTGGCGAAATGCACCGTCAGCCCTTCCTTCAGATACTCCGGCAGTTCCTCGAAATCCCCGCGGTTGGGTTCGGGCAGGATCAGCTCAAAGATCTTCTGCCGGCGTGCCGCGATGACCTTCTCGCGGACACCGCCAATCGGCAGCACCTGGCCGGTGAGGGTCAGCTCGCCGGTCATCGCTACGCCTTTCTTCGGCGCCTGGTTGCGCGCCAGGGACAGCAGGGCGCTGGCCATGGTGACGCCGGCGCTGGGCCCGTCCTTGGGCGTGGCGCCTTCCGGCACGTGCACGTGGACGAAGGCCTGGTCGAAGAAGGTCGACTCGCCGCCGTACTTCTTCAGGTTCGAACTGATGTAGCTGTAGGCGATTTCCGCCGATTCCTTCATCACGTCACCCAGTTGGCCGGTGAGCTTGAAGCCGCGGTTCAGCGTATGAATACGCGTCGCTTCGATCGGCAGGGTCGCGCCGCCCATGCTGGTCCAGGCCAGGCCGGTGATCACGCCGACGCCGGAGAGCACCTGCTCGGTGCGGAACACTGGCGTGCCGAGGTATTCCTCCAGGTCCTTGGCGCCGATCTTCACCACCGAATCCGGGTCTTCCAGCAGCTTCATCACCGACTTGCGCACCAGCTTGCCGAGCACTTTCTCCAGCTGGCGCACACCGGCCTCGCGGGCGTAACCCTCGATCACGGCACGCAGGGCAGCGTCGTTGATCGACAGGCGATTCTTCGGCACGCCGGCCTTTTCCAGCTGCTTGGGCCACAGGTGGCGCTTGGCGATGGCCAGCTTCTCCTCGGCGATGTAGCCGGACAGGCGGATGACTTCCATGCGGTCCAGCAGCGGGCCGGGGATGGAGTCCAGGGTGTTGGCGGTGCAGACGAACAGCACCTTGGACAGGTCCAGGCGCAGGTCCAGGTAGTGGTCGAGGAACTCCACGTTCTGCTCCGGATCGAGCGTCTCCAGCAGCGCCGAGGCGGGGTCGCCCTGGTAGCTGCTGCCGAGCTTGTCGATCTCGTCGAGCATGATTACCGGGTTCATCACCTCGACGTCCTTGAGCGCCTGCACCAGCTTACCGGGCAGGGCGCCGATGTAGGTGCGCCGGTGGCCCTTGATCTCGGCCTCGTCGCGCATGCCGCCGACGCTGAAGCGATAGAACGGCCGCCCCAGGCTCTCGGCGATGGACTTGCCGATGCTGGTCTTGCCGACGCCGGGCGGGCCCACCAATAGCACGATGGAACCGGCGATCTCGCCCTTGAAGGTGCCCACCGCGAGGAACTCGAGGATTCGGTCCTTCACGTCTTCCAGCCCCGAATGGTGCCGGTCCAGAACCTTGCGCGCGTGCTTGAGGTCGAGCTTGTCGACACCCATCAGGCCCCATGGCACCGAGGTCGCCCAGTCGAGGTAATTGCGCGTGACAGCATATTCCGGCGAACCAGTTTCCAGGATCGACAGCTTGTTCAGTTCCTCGTCGATGCGCTTCTTCGCCTGCTCGGGCAGGGTCTTGCCTTCCAAGCGCGCGCGGAATTCGTCGGAGTCGGCGCTCTTGTCGTCCTTGGTGATGCCCAGTTCCTGCTGGATGATCTTCAGCTGTTCCTGCAGGAAGAACTCGCGCTGGCGCTCGCCGATCTTGCGGTTGACCTCGGCGGACAGCTCCTTCTGCAAGCGCGCGACTTCCACTTCCTTGCGCAGCAGCGGCAGGACCTTCTCCATGCGCTTGAGCATGGGCACGGTGTCCAGCACGCCTTGCAGTTCGGACCCCGGCGCCGTGGTCAGCGCAGCGGCGAAGTCGGTCAGCGGCGACGGGTCGTTGGGGTTGAAGCGGTTGAGATAATTCTTCAGCTCTTCGCTGTACAACGGGTTGAGCGGCAGCAGTTCCTTGATCGCATTGATCAGGGCCATGCCGTAGGCCTTCACCTCATCGCTGGGGTCACTGGGAGTGTGCGGATACTCCACCTCCACCAGGAAGGGCGGCCGGTGGCGCTTGATCCAGCCGCGGATGCGCACGCGCGACAGGCCCTGGGCGACGAACTGCAGCTTGCCGCCTTCGCGGCTCGCATGGTGCACGCGCACCAGCGTGCCGTGCTCGGGGAGGCTGTCCGGATCGAAGTGGCGCGGGTCGTCGGGCGGGTTCTCCATGAAGAACAGCGCCAGGCTGTGGTGCTCGGTCTTGGCGACCAGTTCCAGCGTCTCCGCCCACGGCTCCTCGTTGACGATCACCGGCAGCACCTGCGCCGGGAAGAACGGGCGGTTGTGGATCGGGATGACGTACACCGTGGTCGGCAGGTTCTGCCCCGGCAACACCAGCCCGGTGTTGCTGACCTCTTCGGCGCTGTGAATATCGTGAATCTCGTCGTGGTCGCTCATGAGGCACCTGACTGATTGAACATGACAGTCTAGATGGGGAAACCGACCCAGGGTTTCAATCCCATTGCTTCGATGGATGTATCCGAAGGTGTTACAACCCATTGTGTGAGAGTGGAGCTTAGGAGCGGATTAGCGGCGCGACCGCAGGAAGTCGCTGGGCGGGCGGCCGAACTGGCGGCTGAACATCGCGCTGAAAGCGCTGGGTGTGCTGTAGCCCACTTCCAGTGCCACCCTGAGCACGCTCTCGCCCTGCGCCAGCCGCTCCAGCGCAGTCAGCAGGCGTGCCTGCTGCCGCCATTGGCCGAAGGTCAGCCCGGTTTCGGCGAAGAACCAGCGTTGTACCGTCTTGCTGTCGACGCTCATCCGGGCCGCCCAGTCGGCAAGGCTGGCGTTGTCGCCGGGCTGCGCCTGGATGGCCTGGCAGAGCGCGCGCAGCCGCGGATGTGCGGGCAGTGGCAGGTGCAAGGGCAGCATGGGGTCTTCACGCAGCTCGTCCAGCATCAGGCCGAGGATGCGACCGTCACGGGAGTCGGGGAGCACCTCGCCACTGATCGACAGCGCCGCCAGGATCAGCTCGCGCAGCAACGGCGAGACCGCCAGCACGCAGCAATCCGGCGGCAGGTGCGGGGCGCTGCCCGGCTCCACGTAGAGCGTGCGTACCCGCACGTCGCCGACCATGCGCGTCCAGTGCTCCACGCCGGCGGGTATCCACAGGCCACGGTTATCCGGCACTACCCACTGACCGCTGGCGCTACCCACTACCAGCACGCCGCGCACGGCGTAGAGCAGCTGCGCGCGGTGATGGCTGTGCGCGGGCACCTGATGGCCGTCGGGGAAATCCAGGGCGACAGCGGCCACCGGACTGGCGGCCCGTTCGTCGCCGTGGTTTTCCACGGCTTGAGGTGGAATGTCCTTTTTAAGCATCTGGATGCCTGTTTGTCGTTAGACGACCACTTTCCTCCATCGTTAGGCTGATGAACAGTCCCCATCTGCTTCGATGATCCCGCCATGACCGACCTGTCCGTAATCGCCGAGCAACTGGCTCGTATCGCCAGTCTGCTCGAACAATCCCTGCCGGCGCGCGCCGAGCTGGCGCTGGAAGAGGGCGCTATCGCCCATCTCTGGGAATACCGCCAGGGCCGGCCGCGCCTGACGCCGGTGATCGAGCCGGTGCTGATCGCCTTTGACGACCTGCGCAATGTCGACCGGCAGAAGGCGCTGATCGAGCAGAACACCCGCCAGTTCGTCTCCGGTCGCCCGGCCAACAATGTGCTGCTGACCGGCGCGCGCGGCACCGGCAAGAGTTCGCTGGTGAAGGCCTGCCTGCACGCCTTTCATGCCGAAGGCCTGCGCCTGATCGAGGTGGACAAGGAACACCTGGCCGACCTGCCGCAGATCATCGACCTGCTGCGCCATCGCCAGGAGCGCTTCATCCTGTTCTGCGATGACCTTTCCTTCGAGGATGGCGAGACCGGCTACAAGGGCCTGAAGACCGTGCTCGACGGCTCGGTGTCCGGGCAGTCCGGCAACGTGCTGATCTACGCGACCTCCAACCGCCGCCATCTGCTCGCCGAACGTGCCGAGGACAACCTGGCCTTCCAGCGCAGCGAGAGCGGCGAGTTGCACCCGGGCGAGGCGGTGGAGGAGAAAATCTCGCTCTCCGAGCGATTCGGCCTGTGGATATCTTTCTATGCCTTCAGCCAGGAGCAGTACCTGGAGGCGGTCGCGCGCTGGCTGGAATACCACGGCCTGGGCGGCGTTGCGCAGGAGGAGTGGGAACAGGCGGCGATCCGCTGGGCGACCCATCGCGGGTCGCGGTCCGGGCGGATCGCCGCGCAGTTCGCCCGGGATTTCGCCGGGCGTCGGCCTTAGCCTTTAGAACGCCACTTTTACCCCCGCCTGGATGCCACGCCCGCCAGCCGGCACGCTGTCGCGCAGGATGGAGCTGGCGTAGCGCACGGTCTGGTTGGTCAGGTTCTCGCCCTTGACGAAGGCCAGCCAGCGGCTGTCGCCCAGGTCGAAGCGGTAGCCGAGGCTGGCGCCGAGGGTGGTATAGCCGTCGGTGCGCAGCTCGTTCTCCGGCACGCGGTTCTGGTCGGCGGCGTATTCCACATCGACCCGCGCCTGCCACTGCTGCAATTCCCACAGCAGTGCGCTGTTCAGGCGCAGCGGGGCGATGCGCGGCAGCGCTTCGCCGGTGTCCTTGTTCTTGGCTCGGGTGTAGTCGCCGGACAGTTCCAGATCGAAGCGGCCGTAGGGGCTGTCCATCAGGTGGATGCGGTCCTGCGCCTCGACGCCGTAGAAGTCGGCCTTCACGCCGCTGTAGAGATATTCGGGCAGCGCTTCGTCGTCACCGGCATCCACCACCGCACCTTCCTCGTCGCGGTAGCGACCGCTGGCCAGCAGGCCGATGTAGTTGGAGAAGCGGCTGTAGAACACGCCGACGCTGCCCTTGTGCCGGCCGCTGTCGAAGCGCAGGGCGAGGTCGGTGGAAACGGCTTTTTCCTTGCTCGCGTCCGCGTCGCCCACTTCATAGGTGCCGGTCGCCGCGTGAGCGCCGTTGGCGTAGAGCTCGTAGAAGGTCGGTGCGCGTTCGGTGTAGGCGAGGGTGGCGGCCAGCGACCAGATCGGCGTCAGCTTGTACACCGCGCCGCTGGACAGGCTGCCGGCAGTGAAGCTGCGTGAACCGTCGTTTTCGGCGAAACGCTCGTTGTCCTTGGCATTGGGGTCGATGCGCGTGTGCTCGGCGCGACCGCCCAGGTTCAGCGCCAGGCGCTCGGTGGCCTGCCAGTTCTCCAGGAAGAACAGCGCTGCACTGTCGGTCTCGGTATGCGGCACGAAGGCCTCTTCGCCCAGCGCGGAGAAGCGGCTGTTGGCGACCTGCGCGCCGACGATGCCTTCCACTGGTCCGATCGGTTTATGCCGGGCTTCGATACGCGCCTCGTAGCCGTCGTTCTTGAAGGTGGTGCCAGTCTCGCCGTCTTCGATTTCCTTGTGCTGGTACTCGGTGTAGGCCGCGTCCAGCTTCACCGAGCTGAAGGGGCCGTCGAGGTCGCGGATTTCCGAGGCGAAGGCGTAACGATCCTGTTGCATCTTCAGGCGTACGTCGTCCTCGGCGGGCGAGCCGTAGTTGCTGTCGTAGCCGCTGTAGGACAGGCCCGCATAGCCGTGATCCCAGTGGTAGCTGCCACCGATGGCGCCGCTGTCCTGGCGGCCGTCGCTATTGTTGACGCGGTGCTTCGAGTCGTCGCCGTCCACTTGGCGTTGGCGCGCCGAGTGGGCGTAGCCGGGGATACGCAAGTCGTTGAACTCGCGGGAGCCGGCGTCGAGGTGCAGGGCGAAGTTGCCGTCGCCGGCTTCGAGCGCGCCGGCAGCGCTGCGGGTGGTGTCCGAGCCGCCGTAGCGCAGCTCGCCCTGGCCGTGGATGCCGTCCACCGCTTCGCTGGGAATGCGGTTGTCGAAACTGTTGACCACGCCGCCGATGGCGTTGCCGCCGTAGAGCAGGGCGGCCGGGCCGCGCACGACCTCGATGCGCTCGACCACGTTGGGGTCTTCCGGCACGGCGTGGTCGTAGGACAGCGACGAGGCGTCCAGCGTGCCGACGCCATTGCGCAGGATGCGGATGCGGTCGCCGTCCATGCCGCGGATCACCGGGCGGCTGGCGCCGGGGCCGAACCAGGTGGAGGACACGCCCGGCGTGCCATTGAGGGTTTCGCCCAGGCTGCCTTTCTGGCGCAGGGTCAGTTCGTCGCCCTGCAGCACGCTGCTGGGCGCCGCGGGGGAGGAATCGCCCAGCGGGTTGGCGGTAATCACCTGCGGCTCCAGTTCGGTGGGGGCGGCATCGGCCAGCGAAGGCGCACCGGCGCAGAGGGCGATGCCCAGCGGTGCGAAACGCCAGCGTGGACGGGGAAGGGATGGGGACATGACGAACTCCTGGTTTTTCTTCTGGCAAAGCGAACCCCTCCCTCGTGGTCAGGGATGTGCCAGGCGGCGGGAAGAGGAAAATGGGGAAGTGTTATTTGTTATAACATAACATATTCATCGGTTAGCAAGACTTTCCTGCTTAGATGATTTCGTGCGGAGTCCGGTGCCGAGTTGCGCCGGGTTGCACCTGCTGGCTGGGCAGGTCGATGGAATTTTCGTACCATGCTCAAAATTTGATCAGATCGCGCCATGTTCGATACCCGTCTCGCCACGTTGCCCGACCAGGCTGACCAGCACGCCCATGACCATCACCAGTTGGTGATGTCTCTGAGCGGCCGTGCGGAGTTCGAGATAGGCGGTACCGCCGGCGAGGTCTGCCGTATGCGCGCATGCCTGGTGCCAGGAGATGTCGGGCACCAGTTCGCCGGGCTGGGCGACAACCGGATGCTGATCGTCGATCTGACCGCGGCAGGTACCGGCGAGCAGGACCGCGAATTGCTGGCGAGGCTGTTCGAAATGCCGCGCTACCCGACGCTGGATGCGGACTTCCAGAACCTGCTCAGCTACGCCGGGGCGGAAATCGCCCGCTACGGCGATGACCCGCTGCTCGCCCGTGCCCTGGGCGGCGTGTTGCTGCGAGCATTGCACCTGCGGCTGTTCGGCGAAGACCGTGCGCCGCGCAACGGGCCGCTGGACCTGGAGCGGCTGGACGGCTATATCGCCGAGCACCTTTCCCGGCGCATTACCGTGGCGGAGCTGGCGCAGGTCGCCTGCCTGAGTCCGAGCCATTTCCATGCGCAGTTCAAGGACCGTGTCGGCCTCACGCCGCACCAGTACCTGCTGCGCCAGCGCCTCGACCGCGCCGCGCGCCTGCTGCGGGAAACCGAGCTGCCATTGGTCGGCGTAGCCGGGGAATGTGGGTTCTCCAGCCAGAGCGCATTGACCACCGCGATGCGTCGTTACCTGGGTTTGACCCCCGGCAACCTGCGCCGCTGCTGAACTGCGGGCCTGCGCACCGTGAATTACTGATCGAATGGACAGGTATTGCCCTTCGGGCGCCGGAGTCTTTTGCAAGAACTCCAGAGCTTTCAGCAAGAATTCCTTTGGGTGCAACCCATAGAGTCCGCCCACCGCGTTGCTGGTGTTCCAAGGTGCAACCCGGTCAGACCAAGAACAACAGCCAGCTCGATACGCGGGAGGGGCGCCATGCCCATCACCGGTTCTGTCTTTGCCTGTCGCGCGCCTGCACCTGGCCGCGCCACTTCCTTCACGGCCCGGCCTGCAGCGCCTGCCCGTGGCCTCGCGCCGTCACCGGTCGGACCGGTGCAACCGCATCGCCTGCTTTCTGTACAATCCGCGCCCTCGCGCGCCGGCCACTCCCTGCCGCTTCTTCATGCGTGCGTGTGCTCAATTTCAGTCACTGCCGACGAGCTTCCTCGCCAGCCCCGTATTGTGCGGCTGGAGATAACTCGACGGGAGCAGGACGCCGACTCCGGCGCCTGAAGGATGACCGGGCAACGCCCGGAAAACGCCCCGCACCTCGCCTACCGGCGAAAGCGGGGCGGAAGTCGCCGTGGTGAGACGGCGGCTGCAGGATGACGCCAGCAAGGATGAGGGCGTGCCTGCGTCGGGACGCGTAGAGGTTCGGTGCCTGTTTGGCATCACGCGCAACCCGGTTTGCCTGTGAGCAAGCGCTAACCGGTCGGCGTCAACCACGCCGGCTGCCAGTCAAGGGTCCGCGATACCCCGCGAACCTGGATAAAAACAAGCTGTAGGGGAGCCCCCATGAGCGTCAACACGCCAACACTGATCACCTTCGTGATCTACATCGCGGCCATGGTTCTGATCGGCTTGGCCGCCTATCGTTCGACCAACAACTTCTCCGACTACATCCTCGGTGGCCGCAGCCTCGGCAGTTTCGTCACCGCGCTGTCGGCCGGTGCTTCGGACATGAGCGGCTGGCTGCTGATGGGCCTGCCAGGTGCCATCTACCTGTCGGGCATCTCGGAAAGCTGGATCGCCATCGGCCTGATCTGCGGCGCCTACCTGAACTGGCTGTTCGTCGCCGGGCGCCTGCGCGTGCACACCGAGCACAACGGCAACGCGCTGACCCTGCCGGATTACTTCAGCACCCGCTTCGAGGACAACAGCCGCATCCTGCGGGTGATCTCGGCGCTGGTGATCCTGGTGTTCTTCACCATCTACTGCGCCTCCGGCATCGTCGCCGGCGCCCGCCTGTTCGAAAGCACCTTCGGCATGTCCTACGAGACTGCGCTGTGGGCCGGTGCCGCCGCGACCATCGCCTACACCTTCGTCGGGGGCTTCCTGGCGGTGAGCTGGACCGACACCGTGCAGGCCTCGCTGATGATCTTCGCGCTGATCCTCACCCCGGTGATCGTGCTGTTCGCCACCGGAGGCGTGGAACCGACCTTCGCTGCCATCGAGCTCAAGGACGCCGCCAACTTCGACATGTTCAAGGGCGCTTCCTTCGTCGGCGTGCTGTCGCTGATGGCCTGGGGCCTGGGCTACTTCGGCCAGCCGCATATCCTGGCGCGCTTCATGGCCGCCGATTCGGTGAAGTCGATCCCGGCTGCCCGCCGCATCTCCATGACCTGGATGATCCTCTGCCTGGGTGGCGCAGTCGCCGTGGGCTTCTTCGGCATCGCCTACTTCCAGGCGCACCCGGAGCAGGCTGGCGCGGTGGGTGAAAACCACGAGCGTGTGTTCATCGAACTGGCGAAGATCCTGTTCAACCCGTGGATCGCCGGCGTGCTGCTGTCCGCCATCCTCGCCGCGGTAATGAGCACCCTGAGCTGCCAACTGCTGGTGTGCTCCTCGGCGCTGACCGAAGACTTCTACAAGGCCTTCCTGCGCAAGAACGCCAGCCAGCTCGAGCTGGTCTGGGTCGGTCGCGCCATGGTGCTGCTGGTGGCGCTGGTGTCCATCGCACTGGCTGCCAACCCGGAAAACCGCGTCCTGGGCCTGGTGTCCTACGCCTGGGCCGGCTTCGGTGCCGCCTTCGGTCCGCTGGTGCTGTTCTCCGTGCTCTGGAAGGGCATGACCCGCAACGGCGCGCTGGCCGGCATCATCGTCGGTGCGGTCACCGTGATCGTCTGGAAGCAGTTCGGCTGGCTCGGCCTGTACGAGATCATCCCGGGCTTCATTCTCTCCAGCCTCTCCATCGTGGTGTTCAGCCTGATCGGCTCGGCACCGTCGAAGGCGATGATCCAGCGCTTCGAGGAAGCCGAGGCGGAATACGCCGAGGCGACTCAGCCGGCCGGTGCTGTTGTGACCAGCCGCTGATCCTGAGCTGAATGAAAAAGGCCGCGCCTCGAAAGGGGGGGCGGCCTTTTTGTTTCTGACGTTCTTGTGGTGCCGCAGGGCGGATGATGCTGGCGCGTTATGCGCCTACGAGAAACGGCAGCGCCGGCGTGGGGTGATCAACGCGAGGTGTTGCCACTCATCGCCGCCGCATAGCGCCAGCAGGCGAACAGGCAGAGCAGCAGGCCGACCACCGCCAGCGCACCGCCGACATAGCCGATCCACTCCAGCCCCATGCCCACCGCCACGCGGCTGCCCAGCAGCGCGCCGCCGCCGATACCAACGTTGTACAGGCCGGAGAACATCGCCATGGCCACGTCGGTGGCGTCGTGGGCCAGTTGCAGGACCTTGGCCTGCAGCGCCAGGCCGAAGCAGAGGATCGCCGCGCCCCAGAACAGGCTCAGGCCCAGCAGCGCCGTGGGCGAATGGGAAAGCGGCATCAGCAGCAGGAGCGAGCCGCCGAGCACGGCGATGGCCATGCACGGGAAGGCGCGCGGGAAGCGTTCGCTGTAGCGGCTGAAGAGGATCGAACCGAACATCCCGGCGCCGCCGAACAGCAGCAGGAGCAGCGTGGTCTTCTGGCTGTCCAGTGCGGCGATCTCCCGCGCGAAGGGTTCGATGTAGCTGTAGGCGGTGAATTGCGCGGTGATCACCAGCACGGTCAGCACATACATCGACACCAGCGCCGGGCGGCGCAGCAGCAGCGGCAGGCTGCGCAGCGACCCGGAGTTCTGGCTGGGCAGCAGCGGCAGCGCGCGGGCCAGCCAGAGCACCACGACCACCGAGACGCCGGCAATCGCCAGGAAGGTGGTGCGCCAGCCCATCGCTTCACCCAGCACGCGGCCCAGCGGAATGCCCAGCACCATCGCCAGGATGGTCCCGCTGGCCAGCAGGCCGAGGGCCTTCGCCTGCTGGCCCGGTGGTGCCACGCGCACCGCGAGCGAGGCGGTGATCGACCAGAACACCGCGTGGGCGAAGGCGATGCCGAAACGGCTGATCATCAGCACCGTGAAGTTCCAGGCAAAGCCGGAGAGCACATGGCTGACGATGAACAGGCAGAAGATCACCACCAGCAGGCGCCGGCGTTCCATGTTGCGGGTCAGCTGCATCAGCGGCAGCGAGGCCAGCGACACCACCCAGGCGTACAGCGTGAGCATCAGGCCGGTCTGTTCCGGACGCATGTCGAAACTGCGCCCGATATCGCTGAGCAGGCCCACGGGGACGAACTCGGTGGTGTTGAAGATGAAGGCGGCGATGGCCAGGGCGATGACGTTCAGCCAGCTGCCGGTACGGGGGGCTTGCGCGGTTGTCATGGGAATCCTGAGGTGAGAGGGGGCTCAGGCCGTGCCTTGGGATCACGCTTGTAGCGCGTCCCTGGCAAAGAAGAATTGTTGTTGCGGCGGAGTGCAATTCTAACCACGCATCCCGGCCCGCGCACGGCAAAGGGACGCTTGCGCGGGCGCAGCGGCAGGCTCAGGCGGCGTTGTCGATCAGCGGATCGGCCGCCTGCGCCACTTCCTCGGCCAGCCAGTCGAGGAACGCGCGCACTGGTGGATGGCGCTCGCGGCCGGGCACGCAGAGCGCGGTGTAGCTGGCACCAGGGACGTTGATCTCCGGGCGATAGGGCACCAGCAGTCCCTTCTCCACGCTCTCCGAGACCAGCAGTGAACTGGCCAGCACCAGCCCCTGGCCGGCGATGGCCGCCTGCAGGGCGTAGAACTCCTCCTCGTACTCGCGCTGTACCGCCTGGGTCAGCAGGCATTCTTCACCGGCTGCCGCGCACCAGGCCTTCCAGCCGCGCTCGTAGAGCTCGGAGTTGTACCAGCGCACGCTGATCATCTCCGGCACGTCCACGTCGGCGGTCGCCACCAGTGCCGGCGCGCCATACACGGCGAAGCGTTCGGCCAAGAGGAACTGGCTGTGCATGCGCGGGTACTCGCCGAAACCGTAGCGGATCGCGAGATCGACGCTGGCGTCCTGTTGCAGGTCGAGCAGTTCGCACTGGCTGTCCAGGCGCAGGCGGATGTGCGGATGGCGCGCATAGAAGCGCCCCAGGCGCGGCACCAGCCAGAGCGCCGCGAACGCGGGGGTGGTGGAGATCGTCAGGCTGCTGGCGTTGCGCTGCGGACGCAGGCTGTCCACTGAGTGCGAGACCTCCAGCAGCGCGCCGTGCAGGCTGCGGAACAACCGCTCGCCGGCCTCGGTCAGGCGCACCTGGCGTGGCAGGCGCTCGAACAGCGGCAGGCCCAGCCATTCCTCCAGCGCGCGGACCTGGTGCGATACCGCCGTGGGCGTCACCGCCAGTTCCTCGGCGGCGCCCTTGAAACTCAGCTGGCGCGCAGCGGATTCGAAGGTACGCAGGGCGGGCAGGGGCAGGTTGGCGAACATCGAAATCTCCATGGATGAGTTGAACTCATCTGGGTGCAGTTTCCCTCAGTTGTCCGGGGAGCCGCCGGAAAATACCGTGGATGGCAAGCAGGGTGGAAATCCAGTGTAACGGATGAATCACCTGGAACAAGTCGAACCGAAGGAGTCACAGATGAACCGTATTCTTGCCATTCACGCCAGCCCGCGTGCCGAGCGTTCCCATTCCCGTCGCCTGGCCGAGGGCTTCCTCGCTGCCCTGCCGTCCGCGGACATTACTCACCGCGAAGTGGGCCGAGCCAATCTGCCCCACGTCAGCGAAGGCTTCATCGCCGCGGCCTTCCATCCGCAGCGCGAGCATCGTCCGGCCGAACTTCAGGCGGAGCTGACGTTGAGCGATGAGCTGGTGGACGAGCTGCTTGCCCACGACCTGCTGGTGATTTCCACGCCCATGTACAACTTCAGCGTGCCCAGCGGCCTGAAAGCCTGGGTCGACCAGATCGTCCGTATCGGCCGCACCTTCGACCTGCACATCAAGGATGGCGAGGCCGAATACGAGCCGCTGCTCAAGGGCCGCAAGGCGCTGATCATCACCAGCCGCGGTGGCGCCGGCATGGGGCCGGGCGGTGAGCTGGAGTGGATGAACCATGCCGACGCGTGGCTGCGTGTGGCGCTGGGGTTCCTTGGCATCGAGGACGTACAGGTGATCGCCGCCGAGGGCGAGGAGGGCAATCCCGAGGCCTTCCGCGCTGCCTATCAACAGGCTGAACAAACCCTGGCCGACCTCGCCGAGAGCGAGTGGGCGCGTGCGTGATGGCCTGGGCGATGCTGATGGTGGCGGCGGTGTTCGAGGTGATGTTCGCGGTGTCGATGAAGTACGCCGAGGGCTTCACCCGGCCGCTGCCGACCGTGGTGACGGTGTTCGCGGTGATCGGCGGGATCTTCTTCCTCACCCTGGCGATGCGCCAGTTGCCGGTGAGCATCGCCTACCCGATCTGGACCGCCATCGGTACCCTGGGCACGGTGTTCTTCGGCTTCCTGCTGCTGGGCGAGGCGCTGACGCTGACCAAGCTGGCGTCGGTCGCCCTGATCATCGCCGGCGTGGCCGGGCTGCGGGCCTGATGCTAAGGTGCCGCGCATTCTCCGCACGACGACACCGACATGACCGACAAACCGAAGAACCCGCTGCATGGCGTGACCCTGGAGGCGATCCTCACCCAGCTGGTAGCGCAGTACGGCTGGGACGGGCTGGCCAAGCGCATCGATATCCGCTGCTTCAAGAACGACCCGAGCATCAAGTCCAGCCTGACCTTCCTGCGCCGTACGCCCTGGGCGCGGGAACAGGTCGAGACGTTGTACGTGAAGAGCGTGCAGGGCAAGTGACAGAGCGGCTCTTCGTAGGAGCGAGCTTGCTCGCGAATCTGGCCGGTTACCCATGGCATGAAGCGGTTCGCGAGCAAGCTCGCTCCTACAGGTTCAGGCATCTGGGCTATCCCCTCACCCCAGCCCTCACCCCAGGGAGAGGGCTGGGGTGAGGGGGCGAAACCGATCTATGCAGCAGCGCCTACCGCCAGCTCACCCGCAGGTTATCCAGGCGCTCCTGGCAGCCGGTGCTGATCCCGGGCTCCAGGTAGCTCGACAACATCGGCGCCATGCCCTTGAGCACCTGTACCGGCAGTGCCGAGGTGAACTTGAAGTTGTCCGACTCGCTGCCGGCCACGTAGGCGGTCAGCGTGCCGAAGTGGCGTGGGCCGATGTAGAAGACGAAGGTCGCCGTGCGGTTCATCGCCTTGGAACTCTTCACCCAGCCGCTGCGGGTCACGCTCTCGATGCGGTTGTCGCCGGTGCCGGTCTTGCCGCCCATCACCAGTGCGTTGCCATTGGCCAGCTTGAAGGTGCCTGACAAGCGCCGTGCGGTACCCGCGTCCACCACCTGCGACAGCGCAGTGCGCAGAGCCTGGGCGACCTCCGAACGCATCACCTGGCGGCCATTGTTGGATTCCGGGCCGAGGGTGACCTCATAGGGCGTGGCGGCGGCGAAGTGCAGGCTATCGATGCGCAGGGTCGGCTGGCGCACACCATCGTTGAGGATGATCCCCATCAGCTCCGCCAGCGCGGCGGGGCGGTCCCCGGAGCTGCCCAGCGCGGTGGCCAGCGATGGCACCAGGTGGTCGAACGGGTAGCCCAGGCGCTTCCACTGTTCATGCAGGTCGAGGAAGGCTTCCACCTCCAGCATGATGCGGATGCGCTTGTCGCGGGCGTACTTGTGCCGCGACTTGAACAGCCAGCCGTAGACCTGCTTGCGTTCGGCGCCGCTGGCGGCCACGGCATCGGCGAAGGTCGCCGCCGGCTGGCGTTGCAGGTAGCCCAGCAGCCACAGTTCCAGCGGGTGCACGCGGGCGACGTAGCCCTGGTCATTGAGGTCGAAGGCGCCCGGTCCATAGCGGGTGTAGAGGTCCTCGATGCGCTTGTCGGTGAGCTTGTCGCCAGCGTATTTGCCCTGCTTCAGGCGGTCCTGCAGGAAGGCTGTGAAGGTCGGCAGATCGGCCTGGGGCTGCAGGTAGCGATGGATCGCCGCCAGCCGCACCGGCCAGGCGCGCAGGCCATCGAGGAAGGTATTCAGGCGGTCGTCGTTGTCCTTGCCCTTGTATTTCTGCCAGAAGCGCAACAGGTAGACCTGGCTTTCCTTGTCGACGAAGCGGTCCAGGTAGTCCTGCCGGCGCGGGTCCTTGTCGTCGGCCAGCACCGCAACCTTGCTGCCTTCGTTGGCGTAGATGTCGTGGCGCACCAGATCGCGCAGCAGGCGCACGAAGGGCAGGTTGATGGATTCGCGCAGCGCGTCCTGCAGGGTCGGAATGCGACCGTTGTCCTCCTTGCGGAAGTTGCTGAAGGTGTGCACGCCGCCGCCGGTGAAGAAGCTTTCATAGGGGCTGGCGGAGTACTTGCGCTGCAGTGCGGCGGCGAGCATGTCCGGCAGGTTGCGGTCCTTGGCGGCGATCAGGTAATCGATGGACCAGCGACTGAGGATGTCCAGCGGTTCGATGTCCACCTTCTTCAGCTCGGCGACCGTCATCGGCGCGTACTGCTGGTGCAGGTCGGCGATGGTTTCCAGGTAGGTGGCGAGCACGCGCAGCTTGGCGGTCGAGCCCAGCTCCAGCTTGCTGCCTTCGTTGATGTCGAAGGGCTGCTCGGTGCTGTCGGTCTGCACGCGCACGCGGTTGCCGCTGGGGGTGCGCTCGAACAGGGTGAAGCTGTAGCGCACGTCCCTGGTCTTGTCCTTGGACAGCAGGTGCTCGCCGAACAGGCCGATCTGCTCGGCGAAGGCCGGGTCGGACAGGTGCCGCAGGTAGCCGGTGACCTGCTCCTGCAGTTCATGCTGCAGGGTCGTGGTGAAGCTCATGTCGAAGCGATCGAGGTCGTACAGCGGTACGTCGAGCATGCCGGCCAGGCGGGTGCGCGCAAGGCCGATGCCCTTGTTGTTTTCCAGCGGGGTGAAGCTGGGCTCGCTGCGCGGATCGCGGAATACCAGCTTCTGCTTGAGCGCCGCGTCGCGAAGTTCCGGGGCGATCACGTTGTTCTGCGCGAGCAGGCGCAGGTAGCTGTCGGTTAGCACGGCCAACTGGTCGCGGCCACGGGCGAGGTACCAGGAAGGTCGGCGGTGGGCAATCATCAGCGAAACGACCTGGCGCAGCGCCTTGCCCTGCGCGGCAAGCTCCGCACCGGAGCCGGGCGGGGCGTTGAGCAGCTTGTTGACCTGCTGGTAGTCGGCGCCGTACCAGATCCACAGGCCATCGGGCAGGCCGCTCACTTCGCCGTAACCCGGCTGCGCCGAGAGCGGTACGGAGTTGAGGTAGGTGAGGGCGACGTTGCGCCGTGCGGCCATGTTCTCCGCGCCGTTCTGGTAGGTGCGCACGCTGGCCGAAGCCATCTGCCGCAGCTTGTCGGTGATGGAGTTGGTGCGGCCATCCTCGGAATGGCGGTACTTCTCGATCTGCGTGGCCAGGGTGCTGCCGCCGGGGGCGTGGTTGCCCAGCCCGACCAGCTTGCCCACCTGCGCCACGGAGGCCTGGGTGAAGCGGCTCCAGTCGATGGCGGGGTTCAGGTAGGGGCGGTCGGGATCGAGCAGGTCGCGGTTCTCGATGTACAGCAGGCTGTTGACGATGGCCGGGGAGATGCTCTCGAAGTTGGCGTAGAGCCGCTGCGGGTAGCGGAAGTTGTAGATCGGCAGGCCGCGACAGTCGGCGATATCGACGCCGGCCTGGGCCTTCTCCGGGTAGGGCGGGAACATCCCGTGGCCGGTGTACTGCATCAGCGGATCGGAGAAGCGCGCCTGGCTCAGGGTGACGAAGTTGCGCTCGTGCAGGCGGCCCAGGAAGGTCGGCAACTGCTGATAGCCCAGGCGCCGATCGAAGGGGCCGCCTTGTGGATAAACCACATCGTCGGTGCTGCCCTGTTCCAGGCGCCAGGTCAGGCCGGTGGCGTAGCGTGCCAGCTCGCGCGCCTGCAGCTTGGAGGTGCGCGCCTCATACAGCAGCGCCGCACCCATGGCGGCAAGCAAAGGCAGGAGAAACAGGAAGAGAAGAAGGAAGCGGTGGTGATGCACTTTCTGGGGGGAAAGGCCGGGCCCCGGACTTCCCGGTTGGCCTGCCACTTGCGTACCGGAATGCTTCGAGTTGCCCATATTCACGCCCCGCCCATGCTTGTACGACAGCCCAGGTAGCGAACTCCGCCCACGTGATGGCCGACGCCCCTCCCGGCGCCGCGAAAGCCCCTAACCTGCGGCTTTCCTAAGTTCCAGCGTAGTTGGCGGCGAAAAATCTGCGCGCCGCCAGGTGCCGTTCGTGGCTCGCCGGATTGATTTGCCGACGGCCAGCAGGTGGAATGTGATTATTTGGACAGGAATGGCCGCCGATGCGTTCGTACTTTTTGCCCCTGATCGCGCTGCTGGGCGTTTCGTTGAACCTCGCCGCCGCGCCGATGCCCTTCTATAAATGGCAGAGCAAGCTCGATGGCGCCTATACCTGCCAGCAGACATCACCGGGCAGTGGCTGGCAGAAGATCGGCGGACCGTTCAGTGATGCCGGGTGCCGCAAGGCGTTGCCGCAGACGCCGCCGCCCAAGGGGCTGGCGGTGCCCAAGTCGTTGAGGACGCCGTAGCCCGTCACCGGCACAGGAGCGGATTGATCCGCGATCGCCTCTCCCCACTCACGGATATCGCCATGACCGACCACGACGCCCGAATCCGCCAGAGCTGGCAGGCCAACGCCGATGCCTGGACCCGCGCGGTGCGCGAGCAGCGCATCGAGAGCCGACGGCTGGTCACCGACGCGGCGATCCTCGCCGCGATTGCCGAAGGTCCGGCACGCCGTGTGCTGGATATCGGTTGCGGCGAAGGCTGGTTGTGTCGTGCGCTGGCCGAGAAGGGCAGCGAGTGTGTCGGCGTGGATGCTTCCGCACCGCTCATTGAAGCCGCGCAGATGGCGGGCGGTGGGCGCTATGAAGTGATGGATTACGCGGGACTCATCGAAGCCGGAGATTCACTCGGCCAGTTCGACGCCCTGGTGTGCAATTTCGCCTTGCTCGACGAGTACCTCGCGCCATTGCTCGGCGTACTTCGCGAGCGGCTCAATCCCGGCGGGCGGCTGCTGATCCAGACCGTGCATCCGTGGGCCGCCTGCGGTGACGCGCCCTATGTGGACGGCTGGCGCCTGGAAGACTTCGCTGCCTTCGACGGTGAGTTCAGCGCACCGATGCCCTGGTTCTTCCGCACCCTGGAGTCCTGGCTGGCGCTGCTGGCCGCCAGCGGCTGGCGCCTGCGGCAACTGCGCGAGCCTCGTCATCCGGACACCGGCAAGCCCTGCTCGCTGCTGCTGGAGTTTCAGCCGCTGGGCGGCTGAACCGCTCTACACCGGCCCTGGTGGCGCGGGAAGATGTGGCGATACGCCGCTATCCCTTTGGTCACATTGCACCTTGGTGGTGCAGACGATTCCCTCCTACTTGTGTAACACTCGCCCGCGACCTCAGCCGTGGTCCTCCCGCAATGCCCACGTCCGCTTCACAAGAGCGGGCAGCCTCTTCCGGTGTGCCGTCCTGGAACTGCCAGACACTTCTCCCTCCGTGCCGCCCGGCGCGGTGGCGAAGCCTTTTCGGCGGTTCCGCATCCCGACTGCACTTAGAGTCCTCGGCTGATATTTCCCAAGAACAAAATGAGGTTGCATCACCATGTCGTCCCACGATCTCCAAAGGGATCTCAACGAGCGGCACATCCGTCTCATGGCCCTGGGCGCCTGCATCGGCGTCGGTCTGTTCCTCGGCTCCGCCAAGGCCATCCAGATGGCCGGCCCGGCCATCATGCTTTCCTACATCATTGGCGGTCTCGCCATCCTCGTGATCATGCGCGCCCTCGGCGAGATGGCCGTGCACAATCCCGTGGCCGGCTCGTTCGCCCGCTACGCCCAGGACTACCTCGGCCCGCTGGCCGGTTACCTGACCGGCTGGAACTACTGGTTCCTCTGGCTGGTGACCTGCGTCGCGGAGATCACCGCGGTGGCCATCTACATGGGCATCTGGTTCCCCGACGTGCCGCGCTGGATCTGGGCGCTGGCCGCGCTGGCGAGCATGGGCACCATCAACCTCATCGCCGTGCGCGCCTTCGGTGAGTTCGAGTTCTGGTTCGCCCTGATCAAGATCGTCACCATCGTCGCCATGATCCTGGCCGGCGCCGGCATGATCTTCTTCGGCCTGGGCAACGGCGGTATCGCCACCGGCATCTCCAACCTCTGGAGCAACGGCGGCTTCATGCCCCACGGCATCACCGGCGTGCTGATGTCGCTGCAGATGGTGATGTTCGCCTACCTGGGCGTGGAGATGATCGGCCTCACCGCCGGCGAAGCGAAGAACCCGCAGAAGACCATCCCGGGCGCGATCAACTCGGTGTTCTGGCGCATCCTGCTGTTCTACGTGGGCGCGCTGTTCGTGATCATGTCGATCTACCCGTGGAACGAGATCGGCACCCAGGGCAGCCCCTTCGTCATGACCTTCGAGCGCATGGGCATCAAGACCGCCGCCGGCATCATCAACTTCGTGGTGATCACCGCCGCGCTGTCGTCCTGCAACGGTGGCATCTTCAGCACCGGCCGCATGCTCTACAGCCTCGCCCAGCATGGCCAGGCCCCGGCTGTGTTCGCCAGGACCTCCAGCGGCGGCGTGCCGCGCAATGCGCTGCTGCTGTCGATCTTCGCGCTGCTGCTGGGCGTGCTGCTGAACTATCTGGTGCCCGAGAAGGTGTTCACCTGGGTGACCTCCATCGCCACCTTCGGTGCCATCTGGACCTGGGCGATGATCCTGCTGGCGCAGTTGAAATTCCGCCGCGGGCTGAGCGCTGCCGAAGCCGGCAAGCTGCAGTTCAGGATGTGGCTGTACCCGATCAGCTCGTACCTGGCCATGGCCTTCCTGGTGCTGGTAGTGGTGCTGATGGCGTTCTTCGAAGATACGCGCATCGCGCTGTATATCGGCCCGGCCTTCCTGGTGCTGCTGACGGTGCTGTACTTTGCGCTCAACCTTGCTCCCAAGGAGCAGGGCAGCGTCGCCAGTCGCGCCTGATGTGCGGTTGAACGATTGAAAAAAGGGCCTCTTCGGAGGCCCTTTTCTTTTGCTGGGTGATTACGCCGTGGGCAGGCTGCCGGCCATGCGCGTCAGGCTGCGATCGAGTTCGGTGATTTCCAGTTGCAGGCCGATGGGGCGTTTTTCGATGAGTTCGGCGAGGGTCTGTTCGGCGGTGGCGAACAGGGTGTCGACGATGCGCTGGCGCAACTCCTCGGGGCGGCCAGGGGCGATGCGGATCTGGATGTTGATGAAGGCTTCGTCCCGGGTGTTGGCGCCAACGTGGAACTGGTCGATGGCGCGGGCGAAGGTGCGCAGGCCGTTGCTGGGGAACACGCCCAGGCCTTTTGCGGCTTCATGGAGTTTTTCAGGCAGTTCCAGGGACAGCAGGTCGTTGGTGAGGTTGGCGGTGTAGTCGATGGCGATGTGGGGCATTGAGTTTGTCCGGAGCGCAGGTGGGGCCATCCTAGAGCGACTTGTTTGCTCGGGACATACGGGTGATTACTTAGTTGGGGTTGGGTGTTTCTGCGTCGCTTCGGTGTGTTCGGATGTATTGGGTTTCGCCCCCTCGGGCGAGTTACTTTCTCAAACGCCAGAAAGTAACCAAAGCGCTTGCCCCTCCATCCGGTTTTTCGCTTGGGGCGAAAAATTCCCTCGTTGAAGCGAAGTTTCAGGGGCACGCCACGACGGGCCATCCCTGGCCCATCGTGGCTCTCGCGACATCCATGTCGCTCAACCCCTGAAACTCCGCTTCAACGAGGCCTCCTGAAAGGGGCATTCCGGAGCGTGCGGATGTTTCTCTGGAAATCCTTTAAAGCCAGAACCAGAACCAGAGCGAGGGGCTTTTATGTAGGAGCGAGCTTGCTCGCGAACGGACTCCGTTGCGGAATCGGTTTCGCGAGCAAGCTCGTTCCTACAGATTGGATTGAGGGCGCTTCAGGTCGCCAGCAACGGCGGCATCGGGCAATCCAGGATATCCGCCACCGCGCGCATCAGCTCCGCTTCGCCAGCGGTGATGCGCCCGTCGTGCTCGATGCAGCGCGCCAGCGCCTTGAGCAGTTGCGGCTTCTGCAGCGGGCGCAGTTGTTCCAGCTGCTTCAGTGCGGTTTCCAGCTCGCGCAGGCTGGCGGCGCCCGGCAGCGGCCGGGGGGCGAAGGGCAGGCCGCTCCAGGCATCGGCGAACGCCTGCTCGGTCTGCAGGTCGCTGGTTTCGCCAACGCGGGCGAGGAAGGCCAGCAGCGTTGCGCAGGCTTCGGACAGGTCCGCCAGTGCCACGTTGCTGATCTTGCCGCTGCCCGGCCGCAGGTTGCGCTCGATGATGCGCAGCAGCGTCCATTCCAGCAGCTTGACCTTGCCGTCCAGCTTGATCAGTAGCGCCATGTTCTCGCGCAGGGCGAGGAAGGCCTTGGCGTCCAGTTGCTTGAGCGCCGGCATGGCCAGGTCGAGCAGGGGCAGGCGCTGGCCCGGATCGAGTCGAAGCAGCGACTCCTCCAGCAGGTCCAGTTGTAGCGCCAGGCTGAGGTTCAGGCGTTGCTTGATCGCTTCCAGCTGGCGCGCCCGCAGGCCGGGGTCGCTATCCAGCAGCAGGCCGTAGACCAGCGCTTCGGCGCCTTCGCTGTCATGGGCGGCGCGCTGCAGGCGCTCGTCCAGGCGTTGCAGGGTGCTGCGGGCTTCCTGCAGGTGCGCGATGGTGGGTGCGCCGACGGCGGCCACTGCCACGTCCACGGCGCTGGGCTGGTACGGCTGGCCGGTGACGGCGGAGGTCCAGGCTTGCTTGTTCATCAGCGCCACGTCCAGGCGTGGTTCGAATTTCGGGTAGTTTCCGTCCCAGCCCGGATCGACGCGGCGAATACGGTCCTTCAGCGGCGGGTGGGTGTCGAACCAGCTGCTGCCCACGCCATCGCCGAAGTACATATGGCTGAACTCTGCCGCGCGCGGGGCGCTGAGCAGGGCGCCCAGCGGGTTGCCACCGATCTTCTTGAGCGCACCGGCGATAGTCGAGGGATCACGGGTGAACTGCACGGCCGAGGCGTCGGCCAGGAACTCGCGCTGGCGGCTGACCGAGGCCTTGATCAACTGCCCGAAGAAGGTGCCGACATAGCCGAGTACGTAAAGCACCACGCCGGCGCCGATCACCAGCAGCACCACGCTGCCGCCGCCGTTCTTGTCGTTGCTGCTGCTCCGGCTGCTGATGCGCACGCCAGTGCTGGTCTCGCTCCAGCCGCGCAGCAGCATGCCGCCGATCAGGCCAAGCAGGAGCATGCCGTGGAGCAGGGCGGTCAGCCGGGTGTTGAGCAGCATGTCGCCGTGGTGGATGTGGCTGAACTCGTGGGCGATCACGCCCTGCAGTTCATTGCGGTCGAGCTGCTCGATGGCGCCGCGGGTAATGCCGATCACCGCGTCGCGGGGTGTCAGGCCGGCGGCGAAGGCGTTGATCGAGCCGTCTTCCAGCACATACACCGGCGGCACCGGCGAGCCGGAGGCCAGGGCCATTTCCTCGACCACGTTCAGCAACCGACGCTCGTCAGCATTGCTGGCGCTGAGGTTGAGCAGGCGGCCGCCGAGGCTCTCGGCCACGACCTTGCCGCCCGCACTCAACTGCACCTGCTTGTACAGCGCGCCGAGGACGACCACGCCGACGATCACGGCGGCCACCGACAGGTACAGCTCCGGATCGGGCAGGGAGGCGCGCGAGGTCAGGTGCAGAGCAGGCTCGCCGAGGTGACGCCAGAGCCAGCCCAGCGCCAGGCTGGTGATGGTCACCAGGCACACCACGGCGATAGTCAGCAGCAGGACCAGGCGCCCGGTCTGCTTGCGGGCGCGGTCCTGGTGTTCGAAGAAGTTCATCGCGCGTCCTGCGCCGAGGTTTTAGAAGGCGACTTTCGGCGCGGCCTGGATTGCCTTGCTGTCCTCGAACTCGAGCAGGCTGGCGTCCTTGCTGTGGCCGTAGGTGGCGGCCAGGACATTGGCGGGGAAGGACTGGCGGTAGGTGTTGTACTCCATCACCGAGTCGTTGTACGCCTGGCGGGCGAAGGCGACCTTGTTCTCGGTGCTCGACAGCTCCTCGCTGACCTGCTGCAGGCTCTGCGAGGCCTTGAGGTCCGGGTAGGCTTCCAGGGTCACGTTCAGGCGACCCATCGCGCCACCCAGGGCATTCTCGGCGGCGGCCAGTTGCGCCATGCGGCCGGCGTCGCCCGGTTGCTCGGACGCGGCCTTCAGGCCGGCCACGGCAGCGTTGCGCGCAGCGATCACGGCTTCGAGGGTTTCGCGCTCGTGCTTGAGGTAGGCCTTGGCGGTTTCCACCAGGTTGGGGATCAGGTCGTAGCGGCGCTTGAGTTGCACCTCGATCTGCGCGAAGGCGTTCTGGTAGCGGTTGCGCAGCGCCACCAGACGGTTGAACACACTGATCAGCAGAAAGATCACGCCAGCGATGATGGCGAGGGTAATGATCGAGGAAACGCTCATGGGATGTCCTTATCGGCAGGCGATCGAGCGTCGATAATAGCGGAAAGCCAGCTGAATGTTGGGCAACTTCTCACGTCTTGCTTCGGCAGTGCATCGGCCGTATTGCGGCGTGTTGCGAAACGAAAAAAGGGCCTCCATGGAGGCCCTTTTGCCGAGCCCTGTAAATCAGCGGTTCAGATACTCGGCGACGGACAGCACTTCGGCGTAGGCGAAGGCAAACGAGGCCATGTAGGCGGCATGGACCTGGGCGGCCGGCACCTTCACGCCGTTGAACTCCAGGTCCAGCGTGGCGCAGGCGTCGTGCAGCACGGTTACCGTGTAGCCGAAATCGGCGGCGGCACGCACCACGCCGTCCACGCACATGTGGCTCATGTGACCGACAACGACCACGGAGTCGACGCCGTGCTGGTCGAGGATGGTCTTGAGGTCGGTGTCGCGGAACGAGTTGACGAAGTGCTTCAGGACCACCGGCTCGCCGGGCAGGTTGGCGACCTTGGCGTGGATTTTCGCGCCGTCGCTGCCGGGGGCGAAGAACGGGGCGTCGGCGCTTTCGAACTCGTGGCGTACGTGCACCACCAGGTCACCGCGCTCGCGGAAGGCGGCGAGTACCTTGGCGGCCTGGTCGGCGGCCGGCTCGATGCCGACCAGCGGCCACTTGCCGGAGGGGAAGTAGTCGTTCTGGATATCCACTAGGATGAGCGCTTGCTTGGCCATTTCCGAATTCCTTTTGAGTGGTGAGGAAGTGGGACCAGTATGGTTCGCCGCTCGCCGAGCGGGGATCAGGTGGAACGACAATAATCAGGGGAAAACTGACAATGGCTGTGGAACGGAGCGTCGTCGAGATCGGGTTGCTGCTCTATCCCGGCGTGCAGACGGCGGCGCTGCACGGGTTGACCGATCTCTTCGCGGTGGCGGAGCGCATCGCCGGCGACGAGGCCGGCGCTCAGCTGCCGGCACTGCGCGTCAGCCATTGGTGCGGGGAGGCCGGCAGCGAACCGCATCGTGTCTTCGATACGCATCCCGGCGCTGACAGCCGCCTGGTCGCGGTGCTGGTGCCGCCGTCACTGTTCGGCCTGCCCGACGTCGCGCCGCTGCGCAACCTCACCGACTGGCTTGCTGCGCGCCATGGCGAGGGCGCCATCGTCGGCTCGGTTTGCATCGGCGGGCTGCTGGTAGCCGAAGCCGGGCTGCTCGACGGCCGCAGCGCCACCGCTCACTGGAGCGGTGCCGAAGCCTTTGCCAAGCGTTTCCCGCGCGTACGCCTGGAGGCGCACAAGCCCATGGTCGACGATGGTGACCTGATCACCTCCGCCGGCCTGATGGCCTGGTCGGAGCTCGGCCTGCGCATCGTCGACCGCCTGCTCGGCCCGAGCATCGCCAGCCGCACCGCACGCTTCATGGTGGTGGAGCACAGCGACAGCGCCCAGCAGTGCGGCAGCAACTTCGCGCCGCTGCTGGGGCATGGCGACGCCGCGATCCTCAAGGTCCAGCACTGGCTGCAGGGTAATGGCGCGGTGGACGTCAGCCTCGCCGCCATGGCCGCCCAGGCCGGGCTGGAGGAGCGCACCTTCCTGCGCCGCTTCCGCGCCGCCACCGGGCTCAAGCCCACCGAGTACTGCCAGCACCTGCGCGTGGGCAAGGCGCGGGAGCTGCTGGAGTTCACCAACGGCACGGTGGACCACATCGCCTATACGGTCGGCTACCTCGATCCGGGCTCGTTCCGCAGCACCTTCCGCAAGATCACCGGGATGGCGCCGAGTGATTACCGCAAGCGCTTTGGGGCAAAAGCGGCGGAAGTGCCCGTCAAGAGCTGATCAAATCCACCGATCATTCTCCGCCGTCCGCTCGCCGCCCTGATCCCCGGTATTCAGCACGCCGCGCGGTTCGATCAGCATCACCTGCACTTCCCGCTCGGCATACGGCTTGTGCTCCACGCCGCGCGGTACCACGTAAAGCTCACCGGCGCGCAGGGTCAGCGGGCCGTCGCGGAAGTCGATGCGCAGTTCGCCGTCGAGCACGATGAAGGTTTCGTCGGTGTCTGCGTGGCTGTGCCAGACGAAGTCGCCGTGCAGCTTCACCACCTTGAACTGGTAGTCGTTCATCTCGGCGATCACCCGCGGTTGCCAGGTTTCGCTGATGCGGCCGAGCTTTTCCTGCAGGTTGATCGGTTGGCGTTGGGTCACGGTGGTTCCTCCCTTGGTTCGATCCCTTGAAGCTACGGCCAGCCAAGACGCGGGTCTTGCAGGAAATTGCGCTTCGATCGCCCCTGCATTGACCTCATCGGGTTGCCGGCCCCGTCCCTGGCGCAGACAATCGATCCTTGGTCCGTCAGAAAGGAGTGCCGATCCATGGCGCAGAACATCTACGACAATCCCGAATTCTTCGCGGGCTACGCCCAGCTGCCACGTTCGCAGCACGGCCTGGACGGCGCGCCGGAGTGGGCCTCGCTGCGCTCGCTGTTGCCGCCGCTGGAAGGCTTGGACGTGGTCGACCTCGGTTGCGGTTATGGCTGGTTCAGCCGTTACGCCGCGGAGCAGGGCGCGCGCACGGTGAGCGGGCTGGACGTGTCGCAGAAAATGCTCGACCACGCACGGGCGAACACCGAGGCCGCGCAGGTGAGCTACTTCCATGCCGACCTCGACCAACTCGAACTGCCCACCGCGGCCTTCGACCTCGCCTACAGCTCGCTGACCCTGCATTACCTCGCAGACCTGCCGCATTTCTTCCGCAACGTACACGATGCGCTGCGCCCCGGCGGCAGCCTGGTGTTCTCCATCGAACACCCGATCTACATGGCCTCGCTCAAGCCGGGCTGGGTCGTCGATGGCGATGGCCGCCGCTGCTGGCCGGTGGATCACTACCAGGACGAAGGCGAGCGCCGCACCGACTGGCTCGCCAAGGGAGTGATCAAGCAGCACCGCACCCTGGGCAGCATCCTGAATGCGGTCATCGGCGCGGGGCTGACGTTGCGCCGCGTCGAGGACTGGGGCCCGAGCGCCGGGCAGGTGCAGGCCAATCCGGCACTGGCCGAAGAACGCGAGCGGCCGATGTTGCTGCTGGTCGCCGCGCAGCGCTGAAGAGCGAAAAACGGGCGACTATGCTCAGAGCATTGCGCCCGTCCTGCCCCGGAGATCGCCATGTCCCAGCCCGCCTCCGTCGTCCGCCCCAGCGTCATTCCCTGCCTGCGCTACCGCGATGCCCCCCAGGCCATCGACTGGCTGTGCGCCACCTTCGGCTTCCAGCGGCAACTGGTCGTTGCCGATGACCACGGCGGAATCGCCCACGCGCAGCTGGCACTGGCCGACGGCAGCGGCCTGGTGATGCTCGGCTCGTTGCACGACAACGAGTACGGCCGCCTGATGCGCCAGCCCGACGAGATCGGCGGCTGTACCCAGAGCATCTACGTGGTGGTGAAGGACGCCGAAGCGCTGTACCGCGCAGCGGTGGATGGCGGCGCGCAGATCGTCATCGACATCAAGGACGAAGACTACGGCGGCCAGGGCTTCACCTGCCGTGATCCGGAAGGGCATATCTGGAGCTTCGGCACCTACGATCCCTGGCACTGACTTCGCCCTGCAACATCCTGCGCAAGCCCCGAGCTTGACGCTTTCCCATCGCAAGTGTTGATATGCGCCCCGTTTCAGGTGCCCCCCGCCGCCGTGCGTGGGGTGAAACGGGAAGCCGGTGCGTCGCCTTCGTGCGATCAGTCCGGCGCTGCCCCCGCAACGGTAAGCGAGCGGAGCATCCACTAAGCCACTGTGCGCAAGCATGGGAAGGCGGATGCCCCAGGACCCTCGCAAGCCCGGAGACCGGCCTGGAACCTGTTTGGCAAACCCGCGGTGGGCGGGCGTGAGCCGGTTCCCGGGGCGCGCTCGTTCCGGGTGTCGCTGCGCCGCCTGCGAAATCCCGATTTCGAGGCGATCACCTTGCATTCTCCTGCTTCCATCTCCCGGCGCGCCCTGCGCTGGACTCCCGTTCTCTCCCTCTGCGCCCTGAGTTCGCAGCTTGTGGCAGCGCCCCTCGACCTGGCCGATGAAATCGTCAGTGCGCCTTCCGTGGAGTCCACCACGGTGGCCGACATGGCGCGCTACGGCAGCAAGCTGGAGGTCATCGACCGCGAGCAGATCGAGCGCGCCGGCCCCAGCGCCGACATCACCCGCGTGCTGCAGATGTACGTGCCCGGCCTGTTCGTCGCACCGAAGAACGGCCCGTTCGACTACGGCACCTACTCGCTGCTGGGCGGGCGCAACGACGACACGCTGATCCTGCTGGACGGCGTGCGCCTGAACAATCGCCTCTACGGCGGCATCTACATCGATACCCTGCCGACCACTGCGGTGGAGCGCATCGAGGTGCTCAAGGGCGGCCAGGGCCTGCTGTTCGGCACCCAGGCGGTGTCCGGGGTGATCAATATCGTCACCCGCAGCGCGCGTTCGCGCGAGGCGTCCGGCGAGGTCAACCTGGGCCTGGATACGTTCAAGGGCCGCAGCGGCGATGCCCGCGCGGAGAAAGTCGTGCAGAACGGCCTGGGCGACCTCGGCCTGATGGCCTACGTCAGCCACAACCGCTCCGACGGCTACCAGCCGTACCGCGACCGCGACATGACCGACACCGTCAGCGACAAGCGCCGCTCCTACGACGTCAACGTGTTCGGCGCCAAGGCCATCCAGGCCATCGGCGATGCCTCGCGGCTGGAGCTGTTCTACCAGTACGCCGACGCCGAGCTGGACTTCGCCCGACCGACATCGAACCATCACACCAGCAACAACCGCGTGCAACAGATCGCCACGGCGACCTTCCAGCAGAGCGTCAACGACGACTTCAGCTGGTTCGCCAAGACCCACATCAACGACTGGGATACCCGCTACGACCGCGTCTACAACCTGCAGGGCGGCGGCACCCAGGTGCTCAATCACAATGACTACTGGGGCTTTACCGACTGGGGGGCGCAGCTCGAAGGCAAGGCCAGGTTCGGTGGCGGTCACGAGCTGGTCTTCGGGAGCGACAACCAGTGGTACAAGGGCCAGGACGATGTGCTGATCATCGACAACGACAAGGCCGAGTCCCATGCGCTGTACGCCCAGCTGCGCCCGCGCATCGACGCGCTGCCCGACTGGCACCCGAGCCTGGGCGTGCGCCGCGAGGAAATCTCCGGCGGCGAAGGCGCCACGGTGTGGATGCTGACCTCGCTCTATGACCTAACCCAGCAACTCAAGCTGCGCGGCCAGTTCGGCACGGCCTTCAAGTTGCCCACCGCCGAGCAACTGTTCGTCAATGAGCCGGGCGACGAAGTCGGCAACCGTGACCTCAAGCCCGAGCGCAGTCGCAACGCCGAACTGGGCCTGGATTACACCGGCGAGCTGTTCGACCAGCCGTGGAGCGGCAGCGTCACCCTGTTCCGCCGCGAGATCACCGACCTGATCACCCTCGCGGGCGATCAGTGGGTGAACGGCAACGGCGAGATCGAAGTGCGCGGCGTGGAAGCCAACGGCCAGTGGCAGTTCGGCCGCCATTGGCAGCTCTCCGCCGACGCCACGCGCAACCTGGTGGACAGCCGCAAGGGCGTGACGGTGAACAACATCCCGCACTTCTTCGCCCGCGTGCGTGCCGGCTATGACGACAACCTCTGGGGCGCTGGCCTCGCCACACGCTACGTGGGCTCCATCGTCAGCGCCCAGGACGACGACTACGGCCACTACACCGTGTTCGACGGCGATGCCTATCGCTACCTCGACGCGGCCCGCGGGCATCGTCTGAGCCTGCTGCTGGAGAACCTGCTGGACCGCGACTACGCCACCGGCCGCACCAGCAACGGCATCCGCCAGGTGGACAACCTCGGCCGGCCGCGCACCGCCGAGCTGCGCTACACCTTCAGCTTCTGATGAGGGCCATCCTGCTGGTCGGCCCGCTGGCCGGCGCCCAGGGCGAGCGCCTGCACCGCGAGGTGTCGGCGCGTCTGGCGGGTGTCGAGAGCATCGACACCAGCGAGGGCTTCGACCTGCTCTGGGCCCGAGTGCGCGCGCAGCTTGCCGATGCCGCGTCGTTGTTGCTGGTCGACCTGGAGCCCGCCACCGACGGCGCCTACCTCGACTGGCTGCGCGCCGAACTGGCGGTACTGGCGGATGAGTTTTCGCAGGCGCCGGTGCCGAGCATCACGGCATCGGCGCTGGGCCGGCATGGGCTCGACGTCGGTGCGGTGCTGGCGGCGATCGACGATCCGGCGCAGCAGCTGGAATGCCGGGGTGTCGGTGCGGTGCCGTCGCAGCCCGACTGGTCCGCGCCGCCGCCGCATCGTCATCACCTGTTCCTCTGCGTGGGGCCGCGCTGCGTGCGCCGGGGCGCGTTGCCGTTGTGGAAGACCCTGCGTCGCGAACTGATTCGCCACGACCTCTACGAGAACGCCAAGGGCGCCTTGCTGACCCGCACCGGTTGCCAGTTCCCCTGCAATCGCGGGCCGGTGCTGACGGTCTACCCCGAGCGCGTCTGGTACGGCTTGCGCAGTGATGAGCAGGTTTGTCGGGTGGTGACCGAGCACCTGCGCGATGGCGTGCCGGTGGCGGATTTGCGCGTGGATGACGAAGCATGAGGCCGGCATGGCTCTTTGTGGGGGCGAGCTTGCTCGCGAAGCGCTTGATGCCATCGGTGCCCGGTTTGGTTCGCGAGCAAGCTCGCTCCTACACATTGGCATTGGCGCTCGGGGTGGCGTTGCTGCAGGGCATGGCGACGGCCACTGCCCAGGACTACCGCAACTGCGCGCAGGACTGGCACATCGATCACCCTCCGCAACGCATCCTCGCCCTCAACCAGCACGCTGCCGACCTGCTGCTGGCGCTGGGCGCCGGGTCGCGATTGATCGGCGTGGCCTACATCGATGACGACCTCAACCTGAGTGGCGGCCGCTATCGCGGCGTGCCGCTGCTGGCGCGCCAGTACCCGGCGGCGGAAGCGGTCTACGCGCTGAAGCCGGACCTGGTGGTGGCCGGCTTCGCCTCGGCCTTCCGGTTGGGCAACCTGTCCCGCGCAGAACTGGCCGGCCAGGGTGTCGGGAGCTACCTGTTGGATGCTGGGTGCGGGGTGTGGACGGATGATCTGTTCGTCGGTGTCGAGACGGACCTGACGACCTTGGGCGAAATTCTTGGCGAGCAGGAGCGGGCGCAGGAACTGATTCGCCAGCAACGCGCCGAGCTGGCCGAAGCCCGCCGCCTCTTTGCCCACCACAAGCCGCTGGACGTCTTCTATCTCGACAGCGCCAGCAACGGACTGGAGAGCCAGGGCCGGCGCGGAGTCATTACACAGCTGCTGCATGCCGCCGGTGCGCACAACCTGTTCGAGGATGTCGACCTGGGCAGCTTCACCGCCAACACCGAACAACTGCTGGCACGCGATCCGGATGTGATCCTGATGGCCGATGCGCTGTGGTCCACGGCCGAGCAGAAAAAGAAAACGCTGCGTGCCGACCCGGTGCTGTCGCGACTGCGCGCCGTGCGCGAAGGGCGCTTCGTGGCCTTGCCGTTCACTCATCTGTTCCCTGGCGTGCACAGCGGCCAGGCGGCTCGCGAACTGGCGCAGGCGCTGCGCCGGTTTTGAACGCAAGCGTCCTGTCTGTTCGCCGCTCACTGTTCCTACCCAAGCGCGGGAGCCCGTGTTAGAAAGCGCCCATCGATCCTTGGGAGGTTGTCATGGGCAAGTTGCGCGTTGGAGTGATTTTCGGTGGGCGTTCGGCGGAGCACGAGGTGTCGCTGCAATCGGCGAAGAACATCGTCGACGCGCTGGACCGCGAGCGCTTCGAACCGGTGCTGATCGGTATCGACAAGGAAGGCCGCTGGCACCTCAACGATGCCTCCGACTACCTGCTCAACCAGGAAAACCCGGCCCTCATTGCGCTGAACCGTTCCAATCGCGAGCTGGCCGTGGTGCCGGGCAAGGCCGAGCGGCAACTGGTGGAAACCGGCAGCCGCCAACTGCTCGATCACGTCGACGTGATCTTCCCCATCGTTCACGGCACCCAGGGCGAGGACGGCTGCCTGCAGGGCCTGCTGCGCATGGCCGATATTCCCTTCGTCGGCTCCGACGTGCTGGGCTCGGCCATCTGCATGGACAAGGACGTGAGCAAGCGCCTGCTGCGCGACGCCGGCATCGCCATCACGCCGTTCCTCACGCTGACCCGCGCAAATGCCGCCCGCACGCCATTTGCCGAGGCGCAGCGCAAGCTCGGCCTGCCGCTGTTCATCAAGCCGGCGAACATGGGCTCGTCGGTGGGCGTCAGCAAGGTCGAGGACGAGGCCGCGTACGACGAAGCCGTGCGCCTGGCGCTGGCCTTCGATGACAAGGTGCTGGTCGAGGCCGCCGTCAAGGGCCGCGAGATCGAGTGCGCGGTGCTGGGCAACGATCAGCCGATCGCCAGCGGCTGCGGCGAGATCGTCGTCGGCAGCGGCTTCTACTCCTACGACAGCAAGTACATCGACGAGGATGCGGCCAAGGTCGTGGTGCCGGCGGATATTCCGGCCGAGGCCGGCGAGCGTATCCGCCAGCTCGCGGTAGACGCCTTTATCGCCCTGGAATGCTCCGGGCTGGCACGGGTCGACGTGTTCCTCACCGACAGTGGCGAGGTGCTGGTCAACGAGCTCAACTCGCTGCCCGGTTTCACCCGCATCAGCATGTATCCCAAGCTCTGGCAGGCCGCCGGGATGACCTACAGCGAGCTGGTCAGCCGCCTGATCGACCTGGCCATCGAGCGCCACGCCGCCCGGCGCAACCTGCAGACCAATCGCTGATCCACGCCCCGCCAGCTGCTTCTGCGCTACCCTGAGTGCCCGTCGCCCGGTTTCGGGCGGCCGGCCCCGTGTCCCGTAACGAACAGTCAGAAGGAGCACGAGATGAACACTGTGGTATTCGCCGACGGCACCGCCGTACCCGCCATCGGCCAGGGTACCTGGCGCATGGGCGAGGACAGCTTCCAGCGCAAGCGCGAGGTCGCCGCCCTGCGCGAAGGTATCGAGCGGGGCCTGACCCTGATCGACACCGCCGAGATGTACGCCGAGGGCGGTTCGGAGGAGGTGGTTGGCGAGGCTATTGCCGGGCTGCGCGAGCAGGTCTTCCTGGTCAGCAAGGTCTACCCGCACAACGCCAGCCGGCGTGGCATCCCCGAGGCCTGCGAACGCAGCCTGCGGCGCCTGGGTACCGATTGCCTGGACCTCTACCTGTTGCACTGGCGCGGCCAGTACCCGCTGGATGAAACCGTGGATGCCTTCGAGCGGTTGCGCGAGGCGGGCAAGATCAAGCGCTGGGGCGTCTCCAATTTCGACCTCGACGATATGCAGGAGCTGAACGAACCGGCCTGCGCCACCAACCAGGTGCAGTTCAGCCTGGAGGAGCGCGGTATCGAGTGGGACCTGCTGCCCTGGTGCCAGGAAGAACGCATGCCGCTGATGGCTTACTGCCCGGTTGGCCAGGGCGGTCGCCTGCTGCGCGATCGGGTACTGGCGGATATCGCCGGCCGCCACGACGCCACCCCGGCCCGCGTCGCCCTGGCCTGGCTGATCCAGCAGCCGGGAGTGATCGCCATTCCCAAGGCGGTCGAGCCGCTGCACGTGCGCGACAATGCCGCCGCGCTGCAATTGCGGCTGACGCCCGAAGACCTCGACGCCCTCGACGCCGCCTTCCCGCCGCCGAACCGCAAGCAGCACCTCGCGGTGGTCTGACTCCGCACCACGCACCGGCCCCGATCGTCGCCCCCCAGGGCGCGGCCGGGGCAGGGTGCTAGCCTTCCTCCATGGCCAAGATGGCCTGGGAGGGCAACAGCGATGAGCAACTACACGGCGGACGGCGCCGCCATCAATCGGGTACTGACCGATTACGTCGAGGGCATGACTTTCGGTGACGAGGCCCGGCTGCGCCAGGCCTTCCATCCTTCCTGCAAGATCATCGGCAACTACCACGGCGCGCTGGAGTGGGCCTCGCTGGACGAGTTCATCGGCGCCATCAAGGCCGAATCGCCACCTTCGGAAGGTGCGCCGCCGGCGTGGGAGCTGAAGTCCCTGGACATCACCGGTGATAGCGCAGTGGCCAAGGTCACCGACGAGTTCATGGGCATGCACTTCACCGACTACCTGTCGCTGCTGCAGGTCGGTAACGGCTGGCAGATCGTCAACAAGCTCTACTACCTACACGAGTGACGTGGAACGCATCGGCCTGCGCGGTACGCCGGAAACTTTGCTGATCACCCTCTACGCCAAGGCGAAGGAGAGCGAGCTGCCCGACAGCCTGCTGCGCGACCACCTCTCGCGCCGCGCCGTGGAGCAGATCGACTATGACTTCGCCCGCCTGCGCATCGGCCGCGCCGAGCAGGTGGGGATTGCCCTGCGGGTCAAGCTGTTCGACGACTGGGTACGCGACTTCCTGGCGCGGCATCCGGCCTGCGTGGTGCTGCAGCTGGGGTGCGGGCTGGACAGTCGGATCTTCCGCATCGACCCGTCGTCCACCGTGCAATGGTTCGAGGTGGACTTCCCTGAAGTGATCGCGCTGCGCGAGCGCCTGTACCCCGCGCGGGAGAACTGTCACCTGCTGGCCAGCGCGCTGACCACACCGGACTGGTGGCGCGTGATTCCGACAGGGCGGCCGGTGCTGATGCTTTCCGAAGGCGCGCTGCCCTACGTGGAGGCGGACAAGGTTCCCTGGCTGCTGCGCGCCCTGGTGGCGCACTTCCATCAGGGCGAACTGGTACTCGATGGCTACAGCCGCCTGGGCATTCGCCTGCTGCAGTGGAACCCGATGATCCGCCGTACCGGCGCCGTGCTGCACTGGGGGATCGACGAGCCCCGGGAGCTGGAGCAGCAGGTCCCGGCCCTGCAGTTCGTCGATGCCATCGCCGCCTACGACCGCGAGCAGATCGCCCGGCTGTCCCTGGCGATGCGCCTGCTCTACCAGATCACCCTGGCCATTCCGGCGATGCGCCGCATGGGCCGGCTGCTGCGCTATCGCTTCGCCACGCCGTCCTAGGCGGATGGCCGCGCGGGCTTGCGGCTGCTTTACTGATGCGTCTACGACGACCTTGCGCAGGAGCGCTGCGATGAAGCTCGAGCCGTTGATGGAGATGAACGTGAAGGCCAGCGTGCCGCTGGAAATCGGCCGCGTGCCCCAGGGCCAGCGGCTGATCTCGGCGGCCGGCGGCGGCACTTTCAAGGGCCAGCGCCTGAGCGGCGAAGTGCTGCCCGGTGGCGGCGACTGGATCCTGGTGGATGGCGACGGCGGCTGGCACCTGGAAGTGCGCCTGGTGCTGCGCACCGACGACGGCGCGCGTATCCTGATGCAGCACAACGGACTGCTGGTGGCCAACCCGAAGATCATCCACGCAGTCTCGCGGGGCGACAGTACCGAGTTCGGCGACACCTATTTCATGATCCAGCCGCGTTTCGAGGTCGGCGACGACCGCTACCGCTGGCTCAACCACCAGTTGGCGGTGGGTGAGGGCCGGCTGGGGCCGGGCTGGGTCGAATACCGTTTGTACTCCCTCGCCAATGGATGAGCGATGAAGAGCAGGACTTGTCACACGCGGAGGGCACAGGTGAGGCATCAGGGATCTGGAGACGACCCCATGGCTCTGCCTCCCAACATGCAGCCCGACGATAAAGTGGTGCTGTTCGACGGTACCTGCCGCCTGTGCAACGGCTGGAGCCGGTTCCTCCTGCAGCACGACCGCGAGCGCCGGGTAAAGCTGTGCAGCGTGCAGTCCGCCGAGGGGCAGGCGATCCTCGACTGGTTCGGCCTGCCCACCGAGTACTTCGACACCATGCTCTACGTCGAGGGACGCGAAGGCTTCGAGCGCAGCGACGCTTTCCTGCGGGTGATCGGCCAACTGCCGGCGCCGTGGAACTGGCTGCGGGTGCTCTGGCTGATTCCACGGCCACTGCGCGACTGGTGCTACGACCGTATCGCCCTCAACCGCTATCGCCTGTTTGGCCGCGAAGAGCAGTGCCTGGTGCCCTCGCCGCAGTACCGCGGGCGATTCCTCGGCAATGACTAGCGCGGCCATCGCGCGCCTGGCGCTGGGCCTGGTGTTCCTCTACCACGGCCTGGTGCCCAAGCTGCTGTTCCTCAGCCCGGACGAAGTGCGGATGATCGAGGCCCACGGCTGGCCGCTCTCCACCCAGCGTATTGCCGAGGTCGCGGGCGCCGCCGAGATCGTCCTGGCCCTGGCCATCCTGCTGCTGCGCCGCAGCCGCTGGCCGCTATGGCTGGCGGCGGCTGCGCTGCTGGGCCTGCTGGTGGATGTGGCGCTGTTCGCCCCGGAACTGCTGCTGGGCGCCTTCAATCCGGTCTCTACCAACGTCGCCGCGCTGGCCTTGTGCGCCATCGCCCTGCTGGGTGAACGGGACGCCACGCCGCCCCGTCCGCCACCGCTGCGTTAGAAGCTTCGGGAAACGCTGGCCACTACCGTTGCGGTGCAGGCGTCGCCGAAGCCGAACTGGGTCCGGCATTCGTTCTGCGACAGGTCGGTGTCGATATAGCTCACCGCCCAGTCGAAGCCCACCCATTCATGGCTCAACTTGGCTTCCCACTCGTGGTAGGTGTCGCGGGTACTGCCGTCGCCGGAAAGATAGAGCGGGTCCTTGGCGTCGTTACGGCCGTAGCGCACGCGCAGCTTGAACTCCTCCGGCAGCTCGGCGTTGTAGGCCAGGTAGGTGTAGAGGTTGGCCTGGTCCTCGCCGAAGTAGGTCGGGTAATCGTTGCCGTAGTAGGCGCCGACCTCGATGCCGTAGGCGTGGAGGATGGCGTAGGTATCGCTCTGGTTGAACTGGCTTTCCTTGGGGTAGGCGTACTTGATATAGCCCAGGTCCAGGGCGATGTTTTCGTCGGCCTGCCAGTACCAGCCACCGTAGTAGTCGATTTCCTGACGGGTCTTCAGGCCACCGCCGAAATCGACGTTGGAACTCCATACGCCCAGGTAGGCGCCGGAGGCATGCTGCAGGGTGGCGCCGACCTGCAGGGCCGGGTCGCCCTGGGTCTGCGAGATGCCACGGGTGCGGTAGTCGCTGACCAGCGCGGTGTCGATCTGCAGGTTGAAGTCGTGGCCCAGCTCGACGGCCAGGGCGGAGGTGAGCGGCGCGCAGGCGAGCAGCGCGCCGGCCAGCCAATGGGGGCGATTCATGCGGGAAGTCCCTTTGTTGTGATTGTCTGTGGGCAGATGAAAAATCCCGCGCAGCACCCGCCTTCCCGGCTATGCCGGGTAGCGTGAAGGGAGGGCAGGGCTGGCGGGCAAGGCGCCGGGGCTGTTCAGACCCCGGCGCAGGAGCCCGGCTCAGAGAGCCGGTTGATCGTCGGCGCGGTAGACTTCGCGGCCTTCGAACAGGGTGTGCAGCACGCGGGCTTCGTCCAGTTGCTGGTCCGGAACGGTGAACACGTCACGGTCGAGCACCACCATGTCGGCCTGCTTGCCGGCCGCCAGGGTGCCGATCTTGTCGCTCAGGCCGATCGTCTGCGCGGCATTGCGGGTGTAGGCGTAGAACATGGTCTGGCGGTCCACTCGCTCGGCGGCGTTGAGTACGCCTTCCTCGCCCTTGCGGGTCACGGCCTGGTAGATGGCTTTCAGCGGGTCCGGCGTGGAGACCGGCCAGTCGCTGGCGCCGGCGATGGTGGCGCCATTGTCCAGAAGGGACTTGGCCGGATACATGTAGCGGTAAGTCTCATCGGCGATGTAGGGCTTCACCAGCTCCACGGTGTAGGGCTCGGCGGCGGCCCAGTCGAGCTGCATCGAGGCAATGACGCCGAGCTCCTTGAAGCGCGGGAAGTCCTTGGGGTTGACCAGTTGCAGGTGGGTGATCGAGTGGGTCACGCCGCTCTGCCGGTCCTTGCGCGCCTGGGCGAATCCGTTCAGCGATTCGCGCACCGCGCGGTCGCCGATGGCGTGGATGTGCACCAGCCAGCCGCGTGCGTCGGCAGCGCTGACCAGTTCGCCGAAGTGCTTCGGATCGATCAGCAGTTCGCCCGGCTTGTGGCTGTTCTTGTAGTCCTCCAGCAGCGCGGCGGACTGCGCCGGGAACTCGATCACGCCATCGGCGAAGACCTTGATGCCCGGCAGCGTCAGGTTGGGGATGCCCTGGAACTGCTGGCGGACCTTCTCGATCACGTCCAGATCGGCCGGCGTACTTCTCGGGTTCACCACCTGCAGTGCGGCAACGTGGGCGGTGAGCTGGCCGTCGCGGGCCAGGTCGCGATAGACCGGCAGCACGCCGACGGTCTTCTCGGTGGGCTTGATGGCGAACAGCGCCTCGCCGGGCGTGCCGTTGGCGGCCGGGTCCATCCAGGCCGTGATGCCCAGGCTGTTGTTGTACTTCACGGCCGCGACACCGGCACGGTCCATGGTGGCGGCGTCGGGCACCGGCATGGCGGCGGCCACCAGGTCGAAACCGGAGTCGACCAGGAAGCCGCTGGGGTTGAAGTCCTTGTCGTGGGCGACGTTCTGCTGCTCCAGCGGGCTCAGGCCGCGCACGCGCTTGGCATCCAGCCCGGCGCGCTTGAGCATGGCGGCGTTGGCCCAGGCGGTGTGGTGGTCGCTGCCGATCAGCACCACCGGGGTGTCCTTCCACTCGCCCTGGTTGAAGCGCTTGGCCAGGCCGTCGGCCTGGGACCAGTAGGTGGAGTTCATGCCGTTCATCACCACGGTGTCGTGCACCTTGGCCTTGCCGCTGTCGCGGTCCTGCTTGAGGCGTTTCTCGAAGGCATCGAGGTCCATCTGCTCATCCTGCAGGCTGGCGGAGATCAGCTCCAGGCCGCCGAAGATGGAGTGCGAGTGGCTGTCGATGAATCCGGGCATCAACACTTTGCCGCCCAGGTCGACCTGCTTGCTGCCACTGCCGGCGAGCTTGCGGATGTCCTCGTTGGAGCCCACCTGCAGTACCTTGCCGCCGGCGACTGCGATGGCTTGCTGCAGCGGCTGGCCAGGTTCGGCGGTGAAGACCTTGGCGTTGTACAGGATCAGGTCCGCGTTCTGTGCCTGTGCTTCAAAAGTACCGAGTGCGATGGCGAGCGCCAGCGCTCCCTTGAGCATGCCGTGCATGACTTTCCTCTGCTTTTCGATGGATTATTGTTGGTCTGCAGCGCAGGCTAATGGCGTGGCGTGTGCCGCGGAAGTCGCTAACGGGCATAACACTTGTGAAGGATTGGCACGAATGACGATGGACAGATTCAGCAACTTGGCAATGTTCGTCGCCAGTGCCGAGACCGGCAGTTTCAGCCGTGCCGCCGAGCAACTGGGTAAGACCCCATCGGCGGTGACCAAGGCGGTCGGCCAGCTGGAAATCGATGTCGGCGCGCGGCTGTTCGAGCGCACCACGCGCAGCATGTCACTCACCGAGGCTGGCCAGCTCTACCTGGATGGTGCTCGCGAGGTGCTGGCGCGGATGCGCGAAACCACCGAGGAGATCGCCCAGTTGCAGCACAGCCTGCGGGGCGTGCTGCGCATCACCGGGCCGCTGATCGTCGGCCCGGTGTTCCTCGACCGGGCCTGTGCCGAATTCCTCGACCTGCACCCGGACGTGCGCTTGCAGGTGGACCTCTGCGATAGTTATGTCGATCTGCTCGACGGCCGCTACGACCTCGCCCTGCGCATGGGCAACAGCGACCTGCCAGGGCTGATAGCCCAGCCGCTGGCCGAAAGCCGCCTGGCGATGTGCGCCAGCCCCGCTTACCTTGGGCGGCGCGGTGCACCCAGCCATCCGAGCGAAATCATTGACCACGATTGCCTGGTCTACCGCCACCCGGCGCTGGACGACCGCTGGTGGTTCGACGTGGACGGCATGCGCTTTTCCACGCCGCGCAATGGCCGGTTGAGCAGCGACAACCAGGCCACCTTGCTGACCGCTTGCCTTGCCGGACACGGCCTGTTGCCGTGCCCGCGCTGGAGCGTGCTGGAATATCTGCGCAGCGGGCGGCTGGTGACGGTGCTGGATGACTACTTCTTCGAACCCGACACCTTCGGCGCGCAGATTCTCGCGGTCTACCCGAGCAACCGCCGGGCGACGCGCAAGATCCACGCATTCATCGAGCACCTGCGCGAGTACCTGCGGCGCGACGGCATTCTCTAGGTTGTTACAGCAATACCCCGGCCCAGGCCGAGACCAGCAGCAGGATTGCCATCAACTGGTTGAGCCGCTGCATCTGCCGGGGCGAGAGCAGGCGCTGGCTGCCGATACCCAGGCCGGCCCAGACCGCCATGCAGGGAATCGACACGAGGAAGAACAGCAGCGACAGCAGTTGCACGCGGTCCAATCGATCGGCGCCGTAGCCGGCGTATACGCTGATCACCGCCAGCGCCATCATCCAGGTCTTGGGGTTGACCAGCTGCAGCGCGGCAGCGCCTACCGCTCCCAGGCGCGCGGCGTCGGTATCGCGCTTCAGGTCTGCCGGCGGGCTGCGGAGGATCTGCCAGGCCAGCCAGCTCAGCCAGAGCACGCCGACTGCGCTCATCGCCTGTTGCACCCGTGGCAGGCTGGCCAGTACTTCGCCCAGCCCGCTGCCCACCGCCAGCACCAGCGCCGCTGCGGCGCCGCAGCCGCCAAGCATGATCGGTAACGCCGCACTCCAGCCGAAGCGCGCGCTGTTGCTGAACACCAGTAGGTTGGTGGGACCGGGCGTGATGGAGGCGACGAAAGCGAAGAGCAGGAAGGGCAGCCACTGGCTGAACTGGGCGAGGTGCATGGCGGGAACTCCAGTGAATCGGTGGGAGTTCATCATCGCCAGCGGGGCGGGCTCAGTCTGGAAGCTTTGAGCAGCGCTTGCGGTAGTACGCGGGCGTCACACCATAGGCGCGGCGGAACCAGCGGCCGAGGTGGCTCTGGTCGGCGAAGCCGAGGTCGGCGGCGATGTCCGCCGGGGCCAGGCCGCGGCCGAGCAACTGTCGGGCTCGTGCCAGGCGCAGTTGTATCAGGTAGGCATGGGGCGGCAGGCCGAAGGCCTGCTTGAACGCGCGGGTCAGGCGGAAGCGGTCGCAGCCGCTGGCCTGGGCCAGGTCGTCGAGGCCGATGTCGGCGGTCAGGTTGGCGTGCAGGAAGTCCCGCGCGCGCTGTGCCACCAGCGGCAGATGCGCCTGCCTGGTGCCGCGCTGGCGCCAGTGCAGGTGACGGGTCATGCCATCGAGCAGATCGTCGATGGCGCTCTGGCGGACGATCTTCAGGTCATGGCCATGCACGGCCTGGAAGGCGTTGTCGATGTGCCGGGCAAGCTGCGGGTCGTCGATCAGCAACTCGGGCACGGCCAATTGGCAATTGCCCGGTGCCTCCTCGAACAGCGTGGCGATCTCGCGCTCAAGCCAGGGGGCGTCGAGGTACAGGGTGCGATAGGTGAAGCCGCCCTCGGTGGGCGCGTCGCCGTCATGGATATCGCCGGGCTCGAGGAAGAACACCTTGCCGGTAGTGCTGACGTAGCGCTGGTTGCGGCTGCGGAACTGCTGCACGCCCGATTCGGTGAAGCCGATCAGGTAACTGTCGTGCCAGTGCGGGTCGTAGGCGTGGCCCTTGAAGTGCGCGCGCAGGCTCTGGATGCCGGTGTCGGCATCCTGCAGCAGGTCGATCCAGTTGTCTTTGTGCATGGGCCGCCTCCGTACCGCTTGCCCGGTCGGCCAGCATAGCGCGCGATGAGGCGATGTCTGGAAGATTCGTGCAGCCGTCGATCCGCCGGCTGCACGACTATCCGCCAGGATCAGCCAGGCACGGCGTCGAAACTGTCGCTACGCGCCATGCGCCAGATGCGCTCGTAGAACTCGCCCTCGATGTTGCCGGAGAGCAGTTCACCCGGCTTCAGGAAGTAATGCAGGTGCGAGAACAGGCGGATTTCGGTGGCCGAGACGCGGCGTACCAGATGCCGCGCTTCCAGCTCCGAGGGGTGGCGGATGCCGGCGGCGGCGATCATCTCGGCCAGGCCCTTGAGCGTGTTGCGGTGGAAGCTGTAGACGCGCTCGGCCTTGTCCGGCACCACCAGGGCGCGCTGGCGCAACCGGTCCTGGGTGGCGACGCCGGTGGGGCACTTGTTGGTGTGGCAGCTCTGGCTCTGGATGCAGCCAATGGCGAACATGAAGCCGCGCGCCGAGTTGGCCCAGTCGGCGCCCATGGCCAGCACGCTGGCGATGTCGAAGGCGCTGACGATCTTGCCGCTGGCGCCGATGCGGATCTTGTCGCGCAGGTCCAGGCCGACCAGCGTGTTGTGTACGAACAGCAGGCCCTCGCGCATCGGCAGGCCCATGTGGTCGGTGAACTCCAGGGGCGCAGCGCCGGTGCCGCCTTCCTTGCCGTCGACGACGATGAAGTCGGGGAGGATGCCGGTCTCATGCATGGCCTTGGCGATGCCCATGAATTCCCACGGGTGGCCGATGCACAGCTTGAAGCCTACCGGCTTGCCGCCGGAGAGTTCGCGCAGCTGGACGATGAAATCGAGCAGCCCCTTGGGCGTGCTGAAGGCGCTGTGCGAGGACGGCGAGATGCAATCCTTGCCCATGGGCACGCCGCGGGTGGCGGCGATTTCCTCGGTGACCTTGTGCTTGGGCAGGATGCCGCCGTGGCCAGGCTTGGCGCCCTGGCTGAGCTTGATCTCGATCATCTTCACCTGCGGGTCGACCGCCTGCTTGGCGAAGCGCTCGGGGCTGAAGGTGCCGTCGTCGTTGCGGCAGCCGAAGTAGCCGCTGCCCAGTTCCCAGGTCAGGTCACCGCCGTATTCGCGGTGGTAGGGGCTGATGCTGCCCTCGCCGGTGTCATGGATGAAGCCGCCGAGCTTGGCGCCCTTGTTCAGCGCGCGGATGGCGTTGGCGCTGAGCGAACCGAAGCTCATCGCCGAGATGTTGAATACCGAGATGGAGTAGGGCTGCTTGCACGCCGGGCCACCGACGGTGACGCGGAAGGTGCAGGGGTCGGCCACCGGCGCCGGGCGGATGGAATGGGCGATGAACTCGAAGCCGGATTGGTAGACGTCGATCAGGGTGCCGAAGGGTTTGTCGGCGGTCTCGTTCTTCGCCCGCGAGTACACCAGGGCGCGTTGGGCGCGGGAGAAAGGCAGGGCCTCCTGGTCGCCTTCGAGCAGGTACTGGCGGATTTCCGGGCGGATGGCTTCCACCAGGTAGCGGATGTTGCCCAGGATCGGGTAGTTGCGGCGCACCGCGTGGCGTTCCTGCAGCAGGTCGAAGACTCCGAGCACGCTCAGGGCGAGGGTGGTCAGGGTGAAGGGCCAGACCCAGTCATGCCCGAGGAAGGGCAGGCTGAGCACGGTGAACAGGACGCAGGCGGCAAAAAAGGCATAGCGGCTTAGGAGCGACAGGTTCATGGAATCTCCAGTCGTCAGGCTTTGATCACGGTCAGGTTGGCCGAAAGGGCCGCCACAGAGCATGGCAGGCATCGCGCGAACGTGCCTGGGCAAAGGTCAATGACACGGGCTTTCGGAGGTCTTTCTAGTTCTGGCGGGCACCGACGGTAGCCCGAAGCGGGGAAAAAAGAAAGCTAGCTAACGATTTTCTCCGGCGCTGAGAAAGCTTGTTTCGGGCGGTGCAAGAACGATGGCGTTTGCCCCTGGGCTGTTCGCGAGCAAGCTCGCTCTTGCGCGCGCCGGCGTCAGGCCGGCAGGAGCGAGCCCGCTCGTGAGGCGCATCCGCCGAACTAACAGGCGATCACATTCACCGCCAGCCCGCCCTTCGAGGTTTCCTTGTACTTGTCCATCATGTCGCGCCCGGTATCGCGCAAGGTGTCGATGGCCTTGTCGAGGCTGACCAGGTGCTGGCCGTCGCCTCGCAGGGCGAGTTGGGCGGCGTTGATGGCTTTGAGCGAGGCCATGGCATTGCGCTCGATGCAGGGCACCTGGACCAGCCCGGCGACCGGATCGCAGGTCAGCCCGAGGTTGTGCTCCAGGCCGATCTCGGCGGCGTTTTCCACCTGCTCCAGGCTGCCGCCGAGGACTTCCGCGAGACCGCCAGCGGCCATGGCGCAGGCCGAACCCACTTCACCCTGGCAACCGACTTCAGCGCCGGAAATCGAAGCGTTGAGTTTGCACAGGATGCCGATGGCGGCGGCGGTGAGCAGGTAGCGCTCGATGCCTTCGGCGTTGGCGTCGGGGTCGTAGCGCGCGTAGTAGTGCAGCACCGCCGGGACTATGCCGGCCGCGCCATTGGTGGGGGCGGTCACGACGCGACCGCCGGCGGCATTCTCCTCGTTCACCGCCAGCGCCCAAAGGTCCACCCAGTCCAGGGCACCCAGGGTGGTGGCGATCAGATTGCCGCTGTCCGCTTCGTTCAGCCGGCGATAGAGCATGGGCGCGCGGCGGCGCACCTTGAGGCCGCCGGGCAGTGTGCCTTCGGTTTCCAGACCACGGTTCACACAGCTCTGCATTTCCTCCCAGATATGCGCAAGGCCGGCGCGGATTTCCTCGTCGCTGCGTAGCGCGCGTTCATTGGCCCACATCAGGTCGCTGATGCGTCGGAAACCGTGCTCATGGCACAGGCGCAGCAGTTCCTCGGCGCTGTGGAAGGGGTAGGGCATCGGGTTGTCCGGCAGTGCGCGGTCGGTATTGAAGTCCGCCGCATCCACCACGAAGCCGCCGCCGACCGAGTAGCAGATGCGTTCGGCCAGCAGTTCGCCGTTTTCGTCCAGGGCGCGCAGGTGCAGACCATTGGGATGGGCGGGCAGGCTGTCGTCGTGGAAGACCAGTTGCCGCGCTGGATCGAAGTCGATTTCGTGCAGGCCGCCAAGACGCAAGCGATGACGCAGCAGGATGTCGTCCACCTGAGGGGCGAGGGCAGCGGGGTCGGCTTCCGCCGGGTCGATGCCGAGCAGGCCGATCAGGCAGGCGCGGTCGGTGGCGTGGCCCTTGCCGGTGGCGCTGAGGGAGCCGTAGAGGTGCACCTCGATGGCCTTGGTTGGGGCCAGCAGGCCTTCGGCGCGCAGGCGATCGACGAACTCGCGGGTGGCGCGCATCGGTCCCACGGTGTGCGAGCTGGACGGCCCGACTCCGGGCTTGAACATGTCGAAGACGCTGAGGGTCATGGGGGTTCCTCCTGTCTTCCAGCATGGACCCGTGTGGCCTTGAATGCTCACCGACCGCTCGACGGCTGCAGACTCCTGCAGAGGCGGTTGCTACTTCGGGGCTCTAGCCCTGCGCCTGCAGGAACAGCGAGAACAGCTCGGACTGCGACTTGATCCCCAGCTTGGCGTACATGTGCTTGCGGTGGACCTTCACCGTCTCGGCGGAGATCGCCAGCTTGCGGGCGATCTCCTTGCTGGAGCAGCCGCTGAGCATCAACCGGCCCACTTCCAGCTCGCGCGCGGTGAGCGGTGTTTCCATCTGTTGGGCGGTGGATTCCAGGCGGTTCTGCCAGCGTGGCGGCGGGGGTGCTTCCTGGACTTCGCGTTCGAAGGCCATGCGTTGGCGCATCAGGCCGGCGACCCAGGGGTGTACCAGGGCTAGCAGGGCGATCTGTTCCGGAGTGAAGCGGCCCTTGCTGCCCACCGAACAGCAGAGGGTGCGCTCGCCGTCGAGTTGCACGTTGATCTGCACTTCATCGGCCACCACGTTGAGGCTGAAGTAGCGCTGGTAGTAATCGGTCTGCTCGAACATCTCCGGCGCCACGTCGTCCAGGCGCAGCAGCGCGCTTCCGGGCGCCTCGCGGCTGGCGATGTAGAAGGGGTCGAGCAGGTAGAGGCCCTTGAGGTAGTCCTGGAACAGCGGATCGGGGCCGCCGTCCTCGCCTGGGCATTCGGCGAACACCTGGGGCCTGCCATTGCTGAAAAGCAGCACGACCCAGCTGTCGAAGGGCACATACTGGCCCAGCAGGCGCACCAGCGAGGTCCAGAAGTTCGGCTTGTCCAGCGCTTCGATCAGCTGCCCGACCGAGCGGTGCCAGGCGATATCCTGAAGGGAAAGGCTCATGACTCTACCCCCGATGGGTTACCACGCGGGCGTAATTACCCGGTGATGGCACGCCCGGCATACTCGGTGGATGCCTTGAACCGGCGCGGTGCGCATTTTGACCGACAGCGTCCGGTCACCGCAAAGACAAGAATCTGAGGAAGCCCCATGAAAGTAGAACTCGTCCAACTCGCCGGTCGTGATGGCGATGTGGCCTGGAACCTGGCCCGCACCCTGGAGGCCATCCACGCCTGCGCCGACGACACCCGACTGGTGGTGTTCCCCGAGACCCAGCTGACCGGCTTCCCCACCGCGCAGAACATCGCCGCCATCGCCGAACCGGTGGACGGCCCCAGCGTGCAGGCCGTGCAACGCGCCGCGCAGGAGAAGAACATCTCCATCGCCGTGGGCTTCGCCGAAGCCGCTGACGATGGCCGCTTCTACAACACCACGTTGCTGATCACCCCCGAAGGCATCGCCATGAAGTACCGCAAGACGCACCTGTGGGCGTCGGATCGCGGCATCTTCACCCCCGGCGACCGCTACGCCACCTGCCTGTGGAACGGCATCCGCGTCGGCATCGTGATCTGCTTCGACATCGAATTCCCCGAATCCGCCCGCGCGCTGGGCCAACTGGGCGCTGAGCTGATCATCGTGACCAACGGCAACATGGACCCGTACGGCCCGACCCACCGCACCGCGATCATGGGCCGCGCCATGGAAAACCAGGCCTACGCCGTGATGGTCAACCGCGTCGGCGAAGGTGATGACGGCCTGGTTTTCGCCGGCGGCAGCGCCGTGGTCGACCCGTACGGCCAGCTGATAGTCGAGGCCGGCCGCGAAGAGTGCCGGCAGATCGTCGAGCTGGACTTCGAACGCCTGGCGCAGTCGCGCCGCGACTACAGCTACCTGGCCGAGCGGCGCTTCGTGCTGCCCGGCGAGCTGCGCGAGCACGACGGCGGTCTGCGCGAGCTGATCATTCCCGCCTGAGTTTTTCTTCCGGCACCGCTGTCGGGGTGCCGGGGCGCAGGGCTGCGCCGATCAAGCGAATCATCAAGAACGACGGGCGCCGCGAGCACCCGCGAGGCCTGCGGGTGAGTGCAGGTCGGCAACTTAAGTACTGCCATAACAAACACAACGCGGAGTAAGCAGTAATGGCTCGACTCAAACGAACCCTGTCGCTGGGTTCGGTGGTGCTGTTCGGCATCGCCTACATGACCCCGATCATCGTCCTTGGCACCTTCGGCATCCTTGCCGACGTCACCCGCGGCGTAGTGCCTTCGGCCTACCTCGTCGCTTCTGTCGCCATGCTCTTTACCGCGCTCAGCTACGGGCGCATGGCCGCCGCCTTCCCGGTTGCCGGCTCGGCATACACCTACGTGCGCAAGTCGATCAGCCCGAAACTGGGCTTCCTGGCCGGCTGGGCGGTGCTGCTGGACTACCTGTTCCTGCCCATGGCCATCTGGCTGATCGGCGCGGCCTATCTGCATTCCGCCTTCCCGGCCGTGCCGCAAGCCTTGTGGGTACTGGCCTTCATCGGCGTAACCACCGCGATCAACGTGGTCGGCCTGCGCCTGGCGAAGAACATCAACGGCGTGTTGATGCTGGTGCAGTTCCTCGTGCTGATCGCTTTCGTTGGCCTGGCCATCCACTACGTGATGGGCGACGTCAGCCGTCCGCTGTGGACCCTGGAGCCCTTCCTCAAGGAGGGCACCCAGCTGCCGCTGATCATGGGTGGCGCTGCCATCGCCTGTTATTCGTTCCTGGGCTTTGACGCGGTCAGTACCCTGACCGAAGAAACCCACGAACCGCGCAAGACCATTCCGCGTGCCATCCTGCTGATCACCCTGATCGGCGGCGGCATCTTCATCGCCGCCAGTTATTTCGTACAGCTGGCGCACCCGTCGGTGGAGTTCCAGAACGCCGATTCCGCCGCCTACGAAATTGCCCGCAACATCGGTGGCGACCTGTTCGTCAGCTTCTTCCTGATCGGCCTGATCGTCGGCCAGTTCACCTCCGGCCTGTCGGCCCAGGCCAGCGCCTCGCGCCTGCTGTTCGCCATGGGCCGCGACGGCGTGCTGCCGCGGCCGTTCTTCGGGCGCATCAGCAAGCGCTTCGAAACCCCGGTGAACAGCATCGTGCTGTGCGGCGTGGTGGCCCTGCTGGCGCTGCACATGGACGTCACCACGTCTACCTCGTTCATCAACTTCGGCGCCTTCCTGGCCTTCAGCCTGGTGAACCTCTCGGTGATCTTCCATTACTACCTGAATGCCGAACGCCGCGGCCTGCGCGAGCTGGTGCTGTTCCTGCTGTTCCCGCTGATCGGCCTGCTCGCTGACCTGTGGCTGATGGTCAGCCTCGATCACCTGGCGATCTGGCTCGGCGCCACCTGGCTGGTGCTCGGCGTGATCTACCTCGCGGTGATCACCGGCGGCTTCCGCCAGCAACCGCCGGAGATGCATTTCGAGGAGGCGTGAGGCCCGCGCGGGGCTATGCTGGGGACTCCGAGCCGTGATGACCGAGGAGATCCCGCCATGCCCCGCCTCACTCTCTACCATTCGCCCCAGACACGCTCCAGCGGCACCCTGGTGCTGCTGGAGGAGCTGGGCGCCGAGTACGACCTCGAACTGATCAACATGAAGGCCGGCGAGCAGCGCAAACCGGCGTACCTGGCGATCAATCCGCTGGGCAAGGTGCCGGCGATCCGCATCGGCGAGTCGCTGGTCACCGAGCAGGGTGCCATCTTCATCTACCTCGCCGACCTCTTCCCCCGCGCGAACCTCGCTCCTGCCCTCGACGATCCGCTGCGCGGCCCCTACCTGCGCTGGCTGGTGTTCTATGGCTCCAGCTTCGAGCCGGCCATCGTCGACCGTGCCCTCAAGCGCGATGCCGCACCACAGGCCATGAGCCCTTACGGCGACTACGACAGCGTGATGCGCGCCCTCGCCGAACAGCTGGAAACCGGCCCTTACCTGCTGGGCAACCGCATGACCGCTGCCGATGTGCTGTGGGGCGCGGCCCTGCGCTGGACCATTGGCTTCGGCGTCGTGCCCAAGCTGCCGGTGTTCGAGCGTTACGTGGAACTGGTGACCTCGCGCCCGGCCTTCAAGCGGGTTTGGGAGCGGGATGTACAGTGGGCGGAGGAGCATGCCAGGGCGGCGGAAGCGAAGCCGTCGTGAGCGCTGGATGGAAATCGCGCGCGCTGGAAAGGTGATGCGCGATTTGAGGAGTTGGTCTCAAGTGAGGTGGGAGTATTCCTTTTCTCGTGTCGGAATATTTTCTCGCCTCCTCGATTGATCAATGATCACCCCAACGCCGCGCACCCCATCGCGTGGCGTCGGCAACTAAAACTATTACAAGCCGCTCCTTGATTCATGTCCCCAAGGCCCTCCGCAAGGAGGGCCTTTTTTATGCGCGCGTTTCGGCCGTGCTCAGCCCTTGGCGGCGCTGACGCCTTCGAGGGTAGCGAAGGAAGTGTCCTTCGCGGTCAGCAGGAAATCGCGCATGAAGGGTGCGTCCAGCATGTCGGCGCGGATGGCGGCGAACAGGGTGCAATACAGGCCTTTTTCCCCCAGGCGCTTGGCGGTCACGTAGCCCCGCGAGCTGTACTCGTGCAGCGCCCAGTTGGGCAGGCTGCAGACGCCACGGCCGGAGGCCACCAGTTGCATCATCATCACCGTCAGCTCGGAGGTGCGGACCTGCGCTGGCTCGACGTCGGCCGGTTCGAGGAAGCGGGTGAAGATGTCCAGGCGATCGCGCTCGATGGGGTAGGTGATCAGCGTCAGGTTGGCCAGGTCTTCCGGAACGATGAAGGACTTGCCGGCCAGCGCGTGGTGGTTGTCCACCGCCAGCAGCGCTTCGTAGGTGAACAGCGGCACGTAGGTGATGCCGGCGATGTCCACCGGGTCGGAGGTCACCACCAGGTCCAGGTCGCCACGGGCCAATGCCGGCAGCGGGGCGAAGGAGAAGCCGGAGGCGAGGTCCAGCTCCACTTCCGGCCAGGCGTCGCGGAACTGGTCGATGGTCGGCATCAGCCACTGGAAGCAGCTGTGGCACTCGATGGCCATGTGCAGGCGGCCGGCGGTTCCGCCCGCCAGGCGTGCCAGGTCGCGTTCGGCGCCGCGCAGCTGCGGCAGCACGGCGTCGGCCAGTTGCAGCAGGCGCAGGCCGGCACTGGTGAAGCGCACTGGTTTGGTCTTGCGGATGAACAGCGACAGGCCCAGGCGTTCCTCCAGTTCCTTGAACTGGTGGGACAGGGCGGATTGCGTGAGGTGCAGGCGCTCGGCGGCCTCCACCAGGCTGTCGGCTTCGCGCAGGGCATGCAGGGTTTTCAGGTGACGGAGTTCAAGCATGGCGCGGCCTCGCCTCAGTATGAGGAAATCTTGATGAAAAGGCGGATCAATTGAACTGCCCTCATGATAAGCCGGCTGCTGGCGATTCACCAGCAGGGGGAGCCGGGCCCGACTCATCGGGCTGAGGTCACCAGCTCAGATAGAACATGCCCTTGGCCAGCAGGACGATCAGCACCACGTGGGCGAACACGCTGTAGTGGATGCGCCGGGAACGCTGGCCGGTCATGCGCCCGACACGCAATGAATACATGGCGAAGATGAAGTGGCCCAGGACACTGAGGGCCAGCAGCAGCTTGAGGCTGAGCAGGGTGGCGAAGGGCGATGCCAGCGGCTCGGCCAGCAGCGGCGCGTAACGCAGGTGCAGCATGCCCAGGCCGCTGCCGAACAGGGTCAGGATGACCCAGGGCATCACCCGGCGCAGGCGACGGCCGAGCGCGCCCTCGACCATTTTCATCGCCCGCGCCGGCACATGGGCGTGGATGCTCTCCAGGATCAGCACTTCGAAGAACACCGTGCCGACGAACAGGATCGCGGCGAACAGGTGCAGCACCAGCAGGATGGGGTAGGCCATGGCAGAGCTTCCGAGCGGGGGCTTCTATCTTCGCGACTGTTGGGGGCGGCCTCCCTTGATCCGCATCATGGGAAGGGCCGTCGGCGACCGCTCAGCGCCTTTCATCAAACTGTCACGGACCTGTGGCAGAGCGAGCGACGGAAATTCATCAGAATCGCTATCAACTGGGGTTTTGCGTTCCGGATTTTCATTCATGCGTGCTTTTCTACTGGCAGTCGCTCTTTTCTGCGGCTTGCCCTCCCTTGCTATTGCCGCCGATCGTTGCGATGCGCGGGTGCCGACCGAACTGGTCGACCTGGGCGACGTGCGCCTGGCCTACCAGAGCATCGGGCGTCCGCAGGACCCGACGCTGCTGCTGGTCATGGGCCTGGGTGGCCAGCTGATCCATTGGCCGGATGAAGTGGTCGAGGCGCTCTGCCAGCAGGGCTTCCGGGTGATCCGCTACGACAACCGCGATGTTGGCCTGTCTTCCTGGCGTGTTCCTACGCCCAGCGGCAACCTGACCTACGAAGTGATTCGCTATCGCCTTGGCCTGCCCGTGAGCGCGCCCTACAGCCTGACCGACATGGCCGGCGACGCACTGCACCTGCTGGACGCCCTGCACGTCGAACGCGCCCATGTGCTGGGCGCGAGCATGGGCGGGATGATCGCGCAGCATGTCGCCGACCTCGCGCCGGATCGCGTGATCAGTCTGACCCTGGTGATGACCAGCTCCGGCGCCGAAGGCCTGCCGGCGCCCAGCGAGTCGCTGCTGCGCCTGCTCGCCCGGCGCGAGGCCGCCAGCCGCGAACAGGCCATCGAACAGCAGGCCGACCTGCTGGCTGCCCTCGGCAGTCCGCAGGTTCACGACGACCGCCAGCAATTGCTGCAGCAGGCGGCGCGCTCCTACGACCGCGCCTTCAACCCCGAAGGCGTGCAGCGGCAGATGCTGGCGATCCTCGCCGAGCCCAGCCGCGTGGAACTGCTCAACCGACTGAACGTGCCGACCCTGGTGGTCCACGGTACGGCCGATCCGCTGCTGCCGGTGATGCACGGCGTGCATGTGGCCGCGCACATTCGCGGCTCGGTGCTGAAGTTGATTCCGGGGATGGCGCACCGTTTCCAGGAAGACTTCAAGGAACCCTTGCTCGGCGCAGTGCTGCCGTACCTGCGCGAGCACCAGGGTGGCGGGCACGTCGCCCAACTCTGAGGCTTTCGCAGGAGCGGACGTAGTCCGCGATCGATTTCCGACCACGCTGAGCCGGCCGGTTGCACATCGCGGCCGGAAACCGCTCCCACGCTCGCTGTGAGTTTCAGGGGGCGGGCAAGCTGTAGCGCTCGGCGAAATACTGCCGCAGGAACTCCACCGCCACCCGCACCTTGGCCGAGCTGGCCAGTGGGGCGGCGTAGACGGCCCAGATGTCCGCCGGCTGTTGGTATTCGGGCAGCACCTGCACCAGTCGGCCATCCTCCAGGCTGTCGTGCACGTCCCACCAGGAGCGCAGCAGGATGCCGCGCCCGTCGATGCACCACTGGTGCACCACCTCGCCGTGGTTGGACGATAGCGGCCCGGTGACCTTCACGCTTTCCTCGCCTTCCGGTCCCTGCAGGTGCCAGACGCCGAAGGGATGGTCGCGCTCCTTGATCACCAGGCAATCGTGCCCGGCCAGCTCGGCAAGGGTGCGCGGGGTGCCGCGGCGCTCCAGATAATCCGGTGCCGCACAGAGTACCCTGCGGTTGCGCGCCAGCGGGCGGGCGATGAGGTTCGGATCGATCTCGTTGCCGACCCGCACGTCCAGGTCGAAACCTTCGTCGATCAGGTCCACCAGGCGATCCTGCACATCCAGGCGGATATCCAGTTGCGGGTGGCGCGCGGCGAGTTCCGAAAGCGCGGGAGCGACGAAGCGCCGGCCCAGCCCCAGGCTGCTGGCGATGCGCAGCTGGCCGCTGGGCTCGCGGTGCAGGGCGCTGACGTCATCGCCCATGCGCTGCACGGCATCGAGGATGCGCAGCGCCCATTGATAGATGCGCTCACCATCTTCGCTCACCGAGACCCGCCGCGTGGTGCGGTGCAGCAGGCGCACGCCGAGGCCCTCCTCCAGCAGGCGGATACGCTTGCTGACGAAGGCGGCGGACATGCCCAGCTCGCTGGCGGCGCCGGCAAAGCTGGAGCGGCGTGCCACATGGACGAAGACACGGAGATCTTCCAGGTTCGGCAGATTGTTCACAGTTCGTGTTTCAAGAATCTACGGTGGCAAGGATTATGTTTGTTTTTGTCACTTATAGCATGGCTGGCACTGCTTCCAACTTCACACCAGCGAGGGGTGCCCCATGAGCAAGACATACAGAATCGCCGCCATTCCCGGAGACGGCATCGGCCAGGAAGTCCTTCCCGAAGGTCTGCGCGTAGTCCAGGCCGCTGCGCGCAAGCACGGACTGATGCTGGAGTTCGAGCACTTCGACTGGGCCAGCTGCGACTACTACCTGGAGCACGGCAAGATGATGCCGGACGACTGGTTCGAACAGCTGAAGGATTTCGACGCGCTGTTCTTCGGCGCCGTCGGCTGGCCGGACAAGGTACCGGACCATATTTCCCTGTGGGGCTCGCTGCTGAAGTTCCGCCGCGACTTCGACCAGTACGTGAACATCCGTCCGGTGCGCCTGTTCCCCGGCGTGCCTTGCCCGCTGGCCGGGAAGAAGCCCGGCGACATCGACTTCGTGGTGATCCGCGAGAACACCGAGGGTGAGTATTCGTCCCTGGGCGGGCGCATGTTCGAAGGCACCGAGAACGAGTTCGTGCTGCAGGAATCGGTGTTCACCCGTCGCGGCGTCGACCGCATCCTGAAATACGCCTTCGACCTGGCGCAGACCCGCAAACGCAAGCGCCTTACCTCGGCCACCAAGTCCAACGGCATGGCGGTGAGCATGCCCTATTGGGACGAGCGCACCGCGGCGATGGCCGCCGGCTATCCGGAGATCGCCTGGGACAAGCAGCACATCGATATCCTCTGCGCCCGTTTTGTCCTGCAGCCCGAGCGCTTCGACGTGGTAGTGGCCTCCAACCTGTTCGGCGACATCCTCTCCGACCTCGGCCCGGCCTGTGCCGGCACCATCGGCATCGCACCCTCGGCCAACCTCAACCCTGAGCGCAGATTCCCCTCGCTGTTCGAGCCCGTGCACGGTTCGGCGCCGGACATCTTCGGCCAGAACATCGCCAACCCCATCGCCATGATCTGGTCCGGGGCGCTGATGCTGGACTTCGTGGGCCAGGGCGATGCGCGCTACCGCGCGGCCCACGACGATATTCTCGCGGCCATCGAACAGGTCATCGCCCATGGATCAGTGACACGAGACATGGGCGGGCAGTTGTCGACCCAGGCTGTGGGTGCGGCAATTGCTGAGATCGTTAGCAGATAAATCCTACATCTGCGGCGATTGCCCATGAAAAGCCCGTAGCTGAGCGGTTACGGGCGTCGTGGCAGGGCAGCATGAGTCGATGGGTAGCTCTTGCACCCTGCGGCGATTCATCGCAGACTGTTAACCATTAGATCGTTGTTAACCAGTGGTTTATTCGTGTTTGAGTCAACTGGTCCGACGATGCTTCATCCGCAGCCTGCGGCGGATGCGCAACAACAACAAAAAACGTCCCAGGAGACGCCTGATGTCCCCCTTGATGCCCCGCAAGACCCAGAAGGTCGATGTATTTCTGATATCCATGAGCCTGGTCGCGGTGCTCCTGACCGTGATCGGGCTCGCTGCGTTTCCGGCCCAGGCCGAGCAAGCCGCGAATCAGCTGTTCGAGGTTGCTACCCGCACCTTCGGCACCGCCGTGCAGCTGCTGATCTTCGGCAGCTCCCTGGCCGTGCTCTACATCGCCTGCAGCAAGTACGGCCACATCCGCTTCGGTAGCGGCAAACCGGAATATTCCACGGCCACCTGGGTATTCATGTTCATCTGCGCTGGCATGGGTTCCTCCACGCTCTACTGGGGCGTGATGGAGTGGGCCTACTACTACCAGACCCCCGGCCTGAACATCGTTCCGCAATCCCGTGAGGCGCTGGAGTACAGCGTCGGCTACTCCTTCTTCCACTGGGGCATCAGCGCCTGGTCGATCTACGCCCTGGCATCCCTGGCCATGGCCTACCACTTCCACGTGCGCAAGAAGAGCGGCCTGAACCTGGCTTCCATCGTCGAGGCCGTCACCGGCTTCAAGGCCACCGGTCCGGTGGGGCGCCTGGTGGACCTGATCTTCCTGCTGACCATGATGGGCGCACTCACCGTGTCCCTGGCGCTGACCGCCTCGACCCTGACCCGTGGCCTGTCCGGGCTGGTGGGCACGCCGGATACCTTCACCGTACAGGTACTGGTGATCGGTGTGATCGCCGTGCTGTTCTCCCTGAGCTCCTACATCGGCATCGATGGCGGCCTGCAGAAACTGAGCAAGATCGTCTGCTACGGCGCGCTGGTGTTTGCCGCGGTGGTGCTGCTAGTCGGTCCGACCCAGTTCACCATCAATAACACCGCCAACGGCATCGGCCTGATGATCCAGAACTACGTGCACATGAGCCTGTTCACCGACCCGGCCGGCGATGGCGCCTTCACCCGCAACTGGACGGTGTTCTACTGGCTCTGGTGGGTGTCCTACGCCCCTGGCGTGGCCATGTTCGTGACCCGCGTATCGCGCGGCCGGCAGATGCGCGAAGTGGTATTCGCCCTGCTGCTGGGCGGCAGCTTCGGTTGCTGGTTCTTCTTCGGTGCGCTGGAAAGTTACAGCATGCACCAGTTCATCACCGGTGCCGTCGATGTGCCGAAGATCCTCACCGAGCAGGGGGGCGAAAGCGCCGTAGAGGCGCTGCTGCTGGCGCTGCCGTGGGGCAAGCTGTTCCTCGCCGTGTACCTGTTCATCATGGCCGTGTTCTGCGCCTCGCACATGGATGCCGCGGCTTACGCCGTGGCCGCCACAAGCACCCGCAACCTGCAGGAAGGCGATGATCCGACGCCGACCCACCGCCTGTTCTGGGCCGTCACCCTGACCCTGGTGCCGCTGGCCATGCTGTTCGCCAAGGCCTCGCTGTCGACGATGAAGACCGCCGTGGTGCTCACCGCGATTCCGTTCACCCTGATTCTGCTGGTCAAGGTCTATGGCTTCTTCAAGTGGATGCTGGCGGACTATGGCTCGATGCCGGCCTACCGCATCGAGGAGGAGGCCGCAGCGATGGCGCTGGCAGGCGAAGCCGTAGTCGAGCCCCCGATTATCGCCGAACCCGTACGGGAAGTGGCCCTGGCCCAGTGATTTCCTGCGTGGCGTCGCCAGCCCGGGCGACGCCACCCGCAGGCTTTTTTTTGCCTGCGCTGTTAGCCAACGGGTTGCAGTAAACCAAAAGCAAATGGACCGCGCCCCGCGCGAGTCGATGAAAGCCTGGAGATATCCGATGACCGACTTCGAACGCCTGCCCGCCGATTTTTGCAGCGACCACGAGCGCGCCTACACCATTCCGGCGAACTTCTACACCAGCGATGCCGTATTCGAGCATGAGAAGGAAAAGATCTTCGCCCACAGCTGGATCTGCCTGGGCCATCGCAGCGAAGTGGCCGAGAAGAATGCCTATATCGTCCGCGAGGTGATCGGTGAGAGCATCATCGTCGTGCGCGGCCGCGACGATGTGCTGCGCGCCTTCTACAACGTCTGCCCGCACCGTGGTCACCAATTGCTCGAAGGCACTGGCGGCATTGCCAAGAACGTCATCGCGTGCCCGTACCACGCCTGGACTTTCAAGCTCGACGGCGAGCTGACCCACGTTCGCAACTGCGACCAGGTCGAGGCCTTCGACAAGGGCGACTACAGCCTGGTGCAGCTGCGCGTCGAGGAATACGCTGGTTTCATCTTCATCAACATGGACGCCAATGCCGGCAGCGTGGAAGAGCAACTGCCCGGCCTGGAAGCCAAGATGCGCGGCGCCTGCGCGGTGATCGATGACCTGCACCTGGCCGCTCGTTTCGTCAGCGCCACTCCGGCGAACTGGAAATCCATCGTCGACAACTACATGGAGTGCTACCACTGCGGCCCGGCGCACCCGAGCTTCGCCGACTCGGTGGACGTCGGCCAGTACGGTCACACCCTGCACGGCAACTGGACCCTGCAGTACGGCGTCGCCAAGTCCTCGGAGCAGTCCTTCAAGGTTGACGAGTCGGTGAGCGATCCGTCCTTCTCCGGCTTCTGGGCCTGGCCGTGCACCATGTTCAACGTGCCGCCGGGCGCCAACTTCATGACCGTGATCTACGAGTTCCCGGTCGACGCCGAAACCACGCTGCAGCACTACGACATCTACTTCCTCAACAAGGACATCACCGAGGAGCAGCAGAAGCTCATCGACTGGTACCGCGAAGTGTTCCGGCCGGAAGACCTGCGTCTGGTGGAAAGCGTGCAGAAGGGCCTGAAGTCCCGCGGCTACCGCGGCCAGGGCCGGATCATGGTGGATAAGCAGCGCACGGGTATCAGCGAGCACGGCATCGCCCACTTCCACAACCTGATCGCCGTGTCGCACCTGGACTGATCCGGCGCGCCGCCTGTGGGCGGCACTTGCGTGAGGCCTTGCATCGACGAAGTCGGCGCAGGGCACCCGCCCCGCAGACAGCGGGGCGGCATTCCCAAGAAAACAGCTCTCTTCCACCACCGCTCGGGGAGCCGGAAGAGAGGCGGGTGGCGCGGCCACCCGGTCAGTTGAGGTGAACCATGGCCAATACCTACGAGATGTTCAGCGTGCGCGTGACTGCCGTGGAGCAGGCAACCCCGCAGATCAAGCGCTTCACCCTGGCGCGAGCCGACGGCCAGCCAATGCCGGCCTTCAGCGGCGGCAGCCACGTGATCGTGAAGATGGCCGACGGCCTGAGCAACGCCTATTCGCTGATGAGCGATCCGCGCGACCTCAGTCACTACCAGATCGGCGTTCGACGGGAAGAGCAATCCAAGGGCGGGTCGGCCTTCATGCACCAGCAGGTCGAAGTCGGCACCCAGTTGACGATCTCCACCCCGAACAACCTTTTCGCCCTCGATCCCAAGGCCGGGCGTCACGTATTGATCGCGGGTGGTATCGGCATCACGCCATTCCTTTCCCAGTTGCATGAACTGGAAGGCGGCGCTGTCCCGTACGAGTTGCATTACGCCTTCCGCAGCCAGGAGCATGGCGCCTTCCAGGGCGAGCTGGCAGACGGTCCGCATGCCGGAAATGTGCGCTTCTATGTGGACAGCGAGGATCGCCGACTCGATCTGGCCGCTTTGTTCGCCTCCCTGGCGGCGAACGACCATGTCTATGTCTGCGGGCCCAAGCCACTGATCGATGCCGTCATCAATGGCGCGAGGAAGGCTGGAATCGCTGACGCGCGCGTGCACTTCGAACAGTTTGCGGCCGCTCCCGCCAGCGGTGGCGCCTTCACCCTGGTACTGGGCCGCTCCGGCCGTGAACTGCGGGTGGAGGAGGGCATGACCATCATCCAGGCCATCGAGAACGTCAAGGCCGCCCAGGTGGACTGCCTGTGCCGCGAGGGTGTCTGCGGAACCTGCGAGACGCGCATCCTCGAAGGCGAGGTGGAGCATTTCGACCAGTACCTGTCGGACGAGGAAAAGGCGTCGCAACAGACCCTGATGCTCTGCGTCTCCCGCGCTCGCGGGGAGCGGTTGGTGATCGACCTGTAGCTTCCTGGCCTTGATCCAGGAGCGAGCTTGCTCGCGAACCCACTGCGCGGCGGGGTGTGTTCGCGAGCAAGCTCGTTCCTGCACGTCCAGTGCTGTCATCCACCGGTTTACAGCTGTGTATACTGCGGTCCTCGATTACCTCCAGGAAACCGCGCTACCCATGATGGAAAACAGCTTCGCCTTCCGTCTCAAGGAACTGCTCGAACACCACAAGCTGACGTTGCAGGCAGTGGGTTCGGCCCTGGGTATTTCGCGCACGGCGGTGCACAAGTGGACCAAGGGCGGCGAGATCGACTACGACAACCTGCGTCGGCTGGCGGACTTTCTCAAGGTCAATTGGCTCTGGCTGCGCTACGGCGAGGAAGCCCTGCGCAGCGTGCAGGATGCCGAGCCGATCGAGCTGCCGATGACCGACCTGCGCCGTCGCTACACCGCCGAGATCATGGAGAGCGAGACGCGGATGAAGCTGGCCCAGGAGGGCGCGCGGATCGTCACCTGGGAATGGAACCTGATCAGCGACGAAGTGACCTATTCGCCGAACGTCGAGGCGGTCTACGGCTGGCATGTCAGCTCCAACCAGACGTTCTGGAGCCACCTCCCGGCGGAGGACGTGGCCACCATGCAGGCGATGTATGAGCGTGCTGCTGTCGAGGGCAAGGGCTGCGAGTGCGATTTCCGCATTCTCCAGCCCGACGGCAGCCTGCGCTGGATCGCCTCGCGCGCCACGGTGGTCAACGATGCCGTCGGCCGACCGCTGAAGATGGTCGGCATCAGCATGGACAACACCGAGCGCATGGCCACCGAGGAACGACTGCGCAACAGCGAGGAGCGTTTCCGGGCGATCTTCGAGCTGACCTGGGGCGCACTGGCCTACATTGGGCTGGACGGCAGCTGGCAGCGGGTGAATGGCAGCCTTTGCGAGTTGCTCGGTTATCGCCCCGAGGAGCTGTACGCCATCACCTTCCAGGATATTACCCACCCCGATGACCTGGCGACCAATCTGGAGCTCCTGCGTCAATTGCTGGCCGGTCATTTCGATCGCTACGTGGTCGAGAAACGCTTGCGTCGCCGCGACGGAGACTATGTCTGGGTGCGCGTGCGCACCTCGCTGCAGCGTCGCGCACAGGACGGGGTGCCCGATCACCTGATCAGCGTGTTCGAGGACATCCGTGCCGAACGCGCCGAGCGTGATCGCCTGCAGGCGCGAATCAGCGAACTGGAAGCGCAGCTGGCGGCGCGCGCCTGACTCAGTGCAGGCGCACCCAGACGAACACCAGCAGCGAAGCTGCTACCAGCCAGGCCAGCGCGGCCATCGCCAGCGACAGCTCCAGGCGCATGCGATCCACCATCAGGTAGAGCGCGGCCAGGTAGACGAAGTAGGGAATGATCGACCACATGCCGAACAGGACGGTGGTCTTCAGGTCGTCCAGCGAACGGCTCTTGCCGACGATGTAGTGGGCGATCAGGGCGAAGGTGGGGAACAGCGGCACCAGGCCGGCGATGTAGTAATTGCGCGTCTTCGACAGCGCGGCGAGGATCAGCACCACGCCGGCGCCGAGGGCTGCCTTGAGGATCAGGTCCACGTCTTTCTCTATGCGGCGACGCCACCGGGGCGGTGGCGTCGCGTAGTATGCCTCATGGGGCAGTGTGGATATCTCGTTCTGTGGCTGGGAAGTCAACGGACCTCAGAAGTCATATCGCAGGCGCGCCTCCAGGTTACGGCCGTTGAAGTCTTTGCTGCCTTCGTAGCGATAGCCGCCTCCCAGGCTCACCGCACCCAGGCGATAGTCGAGCCCCAGGGCAGCTTCATAGCTATCGCGAGAAAGGCGTACACCTGTGGTTTCGAAGTCGCCTCCGCCGATCAGAAAGCTACTGGTGGTGGACGTGCGGTCACCAATCAGGTCGTGCCAGGCCATGAGCGACGCCTCCGGTACCAATTGGCCCTTCCCCGCAGGCAGCGCGCCAGCTACTCGCAAGCCGGCGCCGAGTTCGCCGCGCTCGTAGCGTTGGCTATTGACGTGAAGCGCCGCGCTGGAGCCACTCTCGTCGTAGTTGTCCAGTCGGATATTGCTGTAGCGCGCTCCCACTCGCGGCTCAAGAACTAGCCCGTGGGCCAAGGCAAAATCATACCCGGCCAGAAGGCTCATTCCGGCCAGTTTTCCGTGATAATTACCCTTGGCGCGGGTATCGGCGATGTAACGCTTGCTGTGGTTTTCGCTCCAGCCATAGGAGAGGTTGGCGTCTACGAAGTACCCGCCCTGCTGGTAGCTGCCATAGAGTGTTAGTGCGTTGCCGTCGATGTCGGTCTTGTTGCCGTTGTGGCTCTTGACGTTCCCGTCCATGTAGCCATATGCCAGTCCGGCAATCAGGCCAGGGGCCAGGACGGCGTCCGCCCCTGCGGCAATGCCGCTCGCGTTCATATCGAAGCCAGTGATGTCCTGGCGCCTGCCCTGGCTGCCGTGGCCGTCAAGCCCCTGAACCCAGACTCCACCCTTATCAAGGTTGTCGGGGAGTTGACGCAATGCCATACCACGCTGGCGGACGGCGTTTTCCATTTGCCGCTGCTGGGAGATGGCCGCTGCATTGGCCCCTCCATTCACCTCGGGATAGAGTGACTCGGCAAACTTGGCGATCTGCCCGGCGTCCGCGTTTGCAATCTGCTCGAAGATTGGGTCGGTGGGCAGAAGTTTGTCTATCTGACCGGAGAGCTCGCCAATGGCAGTCTGCGCATCCACGCTGGCGCCCTCCTCGGCGACTATCTGGCCGGCCTCTTCGCCGGTGATGGCTCGCAGGTTGGCGACCAGGGTGTTGCCTTCGAACTCATGGCTATTGACCGTCAGTAGCGCGGAAGTACTGGCGACTGACAGCTCACTGGCGGAGATGGGAACCTCTACCGATTCCTGGCCCAACTGGTACCAGCGGCTGGCGCTGATCAATTGATATCGCTGGTCGCCCTGGGTGCTGAAGTCGTTGGGTTTGGGTGTGAGCAGAATTCTGCTGCCCGGATCCACCTCCGCCTCGCCGGTAACCTTCAGAATCGGCCGGTTCTGCTCGGTGGCGCGGCTCAGCGTCAGCTCCATTTCGCTGCCGATCAGCTCCAGGTTGCCTTCCAGCACGGTGTGGGGCCGTAGCAGTGTCAGGCGGCCGCCGCCCAGTTCGAGGTAGCGGGTCTGGATCAGCGCGGAGTCCATGGCCACGTTGCCATCCACCTCGGTGACCCACATGTTACGGATATCGCCTTTCACTGCACCGCCATCGAAACTCGCAAGAGTGCCGCTGCTGGCTGTTGAGTCCGGCGAGAAGTTGCCTAACAGGGCGATCTGCCCTCCCGCGGTCAGACCATCCTCCTGTGTGTAGTAGATGCTGGTCTGGGAAAGATCGACAGCAGTACCGTCCGCCTGAATCAGGCCGGCGTTCTCGACCCCCAATCCTGATTCCACTTTCAGGGCAATCGAGCCTTGGCCCTTGGCGCTGATGGTGCCCCTGTTGTAGAGGACATCGTCTGACGTGTTGAGGAGCTTGTTGCCTTGGCCGAACAGCATTGCGACGCTGCGCGCGCCATCGGCGCTGATGGTGCCGCTGTTGCTGAAGGAGTAGAGCTTGCTGTTCTCGATGACCAGGTTCTGGAAATCATCCCCTTGGGAGTGGATGACTCCGCTGTTTTCGAAGCCGCCTCCCAGTGTCGACTGATCGATCAGCAGGTTGTAGTTGTCGAGGGTGGGGGAGAGGGCGCCCAACGTGTTGCTCTGGCTGATCGTACCCTGGTTGCTGAACTTGCCGCTGATGTTGGCCTTCCCCACATAGACGGTGGCATCGGCGATGTTGCTGGCTTGTAGCGATCCCGCCTGGACGAAGTCGCCCTGGATGCTGGCTGGTGAGCTGTTTCGTGACTGGAGGTAGAGCGCGCCATTGCCACTGATGGTCCCGGCGGTCGGGCCGCTCACCGTCACTGTGGCGTGATTGTTCAGACCGCCCTGAAAGGTGCCGGTGGCAGATATCCAGGCGGTGAGCAGCGGCTCGGTGGTGTGAGCCTCGCCAACCAGGTCGATCGAATTGGTATAGGTATCTGCCAACTGCAACGGATTGCCGATGACGGAAAGGCTCTCGGCGCACGCCTGGTCGGCCATGATTGAAGCAATAACGATAGCGAGACGGTGTCGGGTCGACATGTAACCTCCTGATTGTTGGGGCTATCCCTGGAAAAGGCAGGAGGCTACGGCGATTCAGGTGGGGGAAATATCAGTTGCGTCCGAAAACGTTGTAGTTAACGGGTGATCGTTGGCGTCGCCTTATGCAATAGACGCACTCGGCAGAGCAGGGCTTTCGGGTGTCAGATAGCGCTGCAGTTGGTGTTGCTGTTGAGCATTGAGAAACAGCCCGAGCTTGGTGCGGCGCCAGAGGATGTCGTCGGCGTCGCGGGCCCATTCCTCGCGGACCAGGTATTCCACTTCCCGCGCATAGAGCCCGGCGCCCAGGTGTTCGCCCAGTTCGCTGAGGTTGTGCGCGCCGTCGAGCAGCTTCCAGATGCGGCTGCCGTAGGTGCTGGCCCAGCGCCGGGCGAGGGCCGAGTCGAGCTGGCGCAGGCGCTCCATGAGCTGGATGGCCAGGTCTTCCACGGTGGTCATGGCTTCGCCGCCGGGCAGCGGGGAACTGGCGGTCCAGCTCGCTTTCATCACGCCGGCGAAGTGCGGCGCCAACTGCTCCAGTGCGGCCTCGGCGAGCTTGCGGTAAGTAGTCAGCTTGCCGCCGAAGACCGACAGCAGCGGCGCTTCGCCAGGGGTGTTGTCCAGCGCCAGGGTGTAGTCGCGGGTGACCGCGGACGGATCGTCGGACTCGTCGTCGCACAACGGGCGCACGCCGGAGAAGCTGCGCAGGATGTCCTGTCGGCTCAACTGGCGCTTGAAATGCGCGTTGACCACATTGAGCAGGTAGTCGGTCTCGGCTTCGCTGATGCTGATCTGCGCCGGGTCGCCCTGGTATTCGCGGTCGGTGGTGCCGATCAGGGTGAACTGGCGCAGGTAGGGGATCGCGAAGACGATGCGCCGATCCTCGTTCTGCAGGATGTATGCGTGCTCGCCGTCGTAAAGGCGCGGCACGATCAGGTGGCTGCCCTGGATCAGACGGATGCCGTAGGGCGGTTTCTGGCGCAGTTCCTCGCGCAGGAAGCGGTCGACCCAGGGGCCGGCGGCGTTGACCAGCGCGCGGGCGCGGATCGAGTAGAGGCTGCCGTCGCGGCGTTCCAGGTGCAGGTGCCACAAACCCTTGCTGCGCCGCGCGCTGACGCAGCGGGTGTGCGGGTGGATATGCGCGCCGTTCTCGCGTGCGGCCATGGCGTTGAGTACCACCAGGCGGGCGTCGTCCACCGAGCAGTCGGAATATTCGAATCCGCGGGTGATCTCGGCCTTGAGCGGACTGTCGATGCCGAAGCGTACGCTACGGGATGCCGGCAGCTTCTCGCGCTTGCCCAGGTGGTCGTAGAGGAACAGGCCGGCACGGATCATCCAGGCCGGGCGCAGGTGCGGGCGGTGCGGTAGCACGAAGCGCAGCGGATGGACGATGTGCGGAGCCTTGGCCAGCAGTACCTCGCGCTCGGCGAGGGCTTCGCGGACCAGGCGGAATTCGTGGTGTTCCAGGTAGCGCAGGCCGCCGTGGATCAGCTTGCTGCTGGCGGAGGAGGTGTGGGCGGCGAGGTCATGCTGTTCGCAAAGGAACACCGACAGCCCGCGCCCGGCGGCGTCCGCCGCGATCCCCGCGCCATTGATGCCGCCGCCGACGACGGCCAGGTCATAGACTTCGGCAAGGGGCGCGTGGCGCGAGCGGGTGGAATTCATGGGGCCGCCTGGTGTTGAAAGTGAATCTTTTATGTTCGTTTTCGAAAATATCCTAGTTCAGTGAACGAAAAATGACCAGCCTTTGGCGCGAATTCGCGCAGGTATTCGTCTGAATGTTCGAAAGTGAAATGACTGGGAAGTCTCAGACCAGCTCGAGCTGAACCTTGTGCTGGCTCATCAGGCGCGCTACGGCGGCGGGTGGCGGGCTGTCGGTGAAGACCCGGTTGACCAGGGAGATCGGGCCCAGGCGCACCATGGCGTTGCGGCCGAACTTGCTGGAGTCGGCGGCGAGGAATACCTGCCGCGCGTTATCGATGATGGCGCGGGAGACGCGCACTTCCTGGTAGTCGAAGTCCAGCAGGCTGCCGTCTTCGTCGATGCCGCTGATGCCCACCACGGCGAAGTCGACGCGAAATTGCTCGATGAAATCCACTGCCGCCTGCCCGACCACACCGCCGTCGCTGCGCACCGTGCCGCCGGCGATCAGTACTTCGAAATCGTCCTTGCCGGCGAGGATGCTGGCGACGTGCAGGTTGTTGCTGATGACCTTCAGGTTCCGGTGGCCGAGCAGGGCGCGGGCGATGGCTTCGGTGGTGGTGCCGATGTTGATGAACAGCGAGGCATTGTCCGGGATGTGCGCGGCGATGGCTTCGGCGATGCGCTGCTTCTCGTCGCGCATCTGGTCGGCGCGGGTGTTGTAGGCGGTGTTCTCGATGCTCGAGTCCCAGGCCGCGCCGCCGTGGTAGCGGCGCAGCAGGTTCTGCTCGGCCAGTTGGTTGATGTCGCGGCGGATGGTCTGCGGCGTGACGGCGAACTGCTGGGCGATCTCTTCGATGCTCAGGTAGCCGCGTTCGCGGACCAGATCGAGGATGTTCTGCTGGCGGGGTGGCAGGTTCATGCGGTTCGCTCGTGCGGACGGGCCGGGAGGGCAAGGATGCCGCACTGAGCCGACGCTGTCATGGACTTGTAGGAGCGAGGGGGACGCCATCGTTATTGCTCGCGGACCCCGCCGTGTTCTGTGGAATCAAGCGGTTCGCGAACAAGGACTGGGCGTCCCCCTCGGTCCTACAGCAGAGCAATCAGTCTTCCGCTGCCCAGCCACGGGTGCGCTCGACGGCTTTTTGCCAGCCCTTGTATAGCCGCGCGCGCTCGGCTTCGTCGCAGGCCGGCTGGAATACCCGCTCGATCACTGCCTTGTTCTTCAGCTCTGCGAGGTCGCCCCAGAAGCCACAGGCCAGGCCCGCCAGTACGGCGGCGCCGAGGGCGGTGGTCTCGCGCATCTGTGGGCGCTCCACCGGAGTGCCGAGGATGTCGGCCTGGAACTGCATGAGGAAGTTGTTGGCTACCGCGCCACCGTCCACGCGCAGCGCGCGCAGCGGTTCGCCGGCGTCCTGCTGCATGGCGTCGAGCACGTCGCGGGTCTGGTAGGCGATGGATTCGAGGGTGGCGCGGATCAGGTGATCGGCTTTTACCCCGCGGGTCAGGCCGAACAGCGCGCCACGGGCGTACGGGTCCCAGTAGGGCGCGCCCAGGCCGGTGAAGGCGGGGACCAGGTAGACGCCGTTGCTGTCCTTCACCTTGGTAGCGAAGTACTCGGAGTCGTGGGCATCGTTGATCACTTTCAGCTCGTCGCGCAGCCACTGCACGGTAGAGCCGCCGTTGAACACTGCGCCCTCCAGCGCATAGGCGACTTCGCCACGCGGGCCGCAGGCGATGGTGGTGAGCAGGCCGTGGGTGGACTTCACCGCCTTGTCGCCGGTGTTCATCAACAGGAAGCAGCCGGTGCCGTAGGTGTTCTTCGCCTGACCCGGTTCCACGCACATCTGGCCGAACAGTGCGGCCTGCTGGTCGCCGGCGATCCCGGCGATGGGCGTGCGGTGCACCCCGAGGCCGCCGACCTTGGCGTGGCCGTAGACTTCGGAAGATGCGCGTACCTGCGGCAGCATGGCGCGCGGCACATCCAGCGCGGCGAGCAGGCGCTCGTCCCAGTCAAGCGTGTGGATATCGAACATCAGGGTGCGCGAGGCATTGGTGTAGTCGGTGACGTGCACCTCGCCTTCGGTGAGCTTCCAGATCAGCCAGCTGTCGACCGTGCCGAACAGCAGCTCGCCGCGCTGTGCACGTTCGCGGGCGCCTTCGACGTTGTCGAGGATCCACTTGAGCTTGGTGCCGGAGAAGTAGGGGTCGATGACCAGCCCCGTGGTATCGCGGATGTGCTGTTCCAGGCCATCGCGCTTGAGCTGCTCGCAGATGGCCGCGCTGCGCCGGCATTGCCAGACGATGGCATTGTGGATCGGCCGGCCGCTGGCCTTGTCCCACACCAGGGTGGTTTCGCGCTGGTTGGTGATGCCGATGGCCGCCACCTCGGCAACGCTGATGTTGGCCTGGGCGAGCGCCTCGACCAGGGTCGAGCTCTGGGTCGCCCAGATTTCCATCGGGTCGTGCTCGACCCAGCCCGGCTGCGGGTAGATCTGCGCGAACTCGCGCTGGGCCACGCTGACCACGTTGGCGTCATGGTCGAAGATGATGGCGCGCGAGCTGGTGGTGCCCTGGTCGAGGGCGACGACGTATTTCTTGTTCGTAAGGTTCGTCATGGCGGCGGCCTTGTGCGGATTCCGTTCGGCAGTCCCGGCCACGCGGGCCGGAAGGTGAATGGCGCAGACCATACGGGATTCGTCCGCGCCGGTGAAGCGAACACCGTGCAGTGCAGCACGCCTTGGCTTACTGTTATGCGCTGGAAAGCCGCTTGCGAGAAGCCCGCCGATCATGACCCCCGCCATCGACCTGCTGAAGAAGAACCGCGCCGAACACCACGTGCTGAGCTATGAGCACGACCCGAAGGCGCCATCCTATGGCCTGGAGGCCGCCGAGAAACTCAACCTCGACCCTGCGCGGGTGTTCAAGACCCTGCTGGCGGCCAGCGAGAAGGGCGAGTTGCTGGTGGCGGTGGTGCCCGTGGTGGGCACGTTGGATCTCAAGGCGCTGGCCCATGCGGCGGGCGTGAAGAAGGCCGACATGGCCGACCCGAACGCCGCGCAACGCGCCACCGGCTACCTGGTCGGCGGCATCAGCCCTCTGGGGCAGAAGAAACGCTTGCGCACCTTCATCGACGAATCCGCCCGGGGGTTCCCCACCATCCACGTCAGCGCCGGCCGCCGTGGGCTGGAAGTGGAGTTGAGCGCCGAGACGCTGGCCGGGCTGACATCGGCGGCCTTCGCCCCCATCGGTCGGGGTTGAGCGAACGACTGTCTGCTCGCTTCTGTACGGTTCGTCGTTCATCGGCTTCTGTCATGCTCGGACATCACTTTTCAGGAGACTGCCATGCTGCTCGATTTTCACCAGGTAGACGCTTTCACTGATCGCCCGTTCGCCGGCAACCCGGCCATGGTGTACCGCCTCGATGCCTGGTTGAGCGACGAACTGATGCAGCAGATCGCCGCCGAGCACAACCTGTCTGAGACCGCCTTCCTGGTGAGGGAGCCGGCCGGCTGGCGCATCCGCTGGTTCACCCCGACCGCCGAGGTGCCGCTGTGCGGCCACGCCACCCTGGCCAGCGCCCACGTGCTGTTCGAAGTGTTCGACGAGCCGGGCGAAGTGCTGGAGCTGAACTCCCTGTCCGGTCCGCTGCGTGTGACTCGTGAGGAAGGCCGGCTGGCACTGAACTTCCCGGCGCAGCCGCCGAGCGAATCCGGCTCTACGGTGGAGTTGCAGAATGCGCTGGGCGTCGACGTGGTGGACGCACTGAACACCGCCAACCACCTGCTGGTGCTGCTGGAGTCGGAACAGGCGGTGCGCGACTGCCAGCCCGATTTCGCTGCTCTCGCGCGCCTGCCGTACCTGGGTGTGATCGTCACCGCGCGCAGCGACGGCTATGACTTCGTTTCGCGCTTCTTCGCCCCGGCCATCGGCCTCAACGAGGACCCGGTGACCGGCGCCGCCCACTGCGTGCTGATCCCCTACTGGTCGCGTCGCCTGAACAAGCTGCAGATGCGCGCCTTCCAGGCCTCCGCACGCGGCGGCGAGCTGTGGTGCCGCCTGGAAGGCGAGCGCGTCAGCATCGCCGGCTACGCACGTCTGGTCGCCAGCGGTCGTCTGCTGGTTGTTTGATCTGTGACCGGGGGGCTTTGCGCTCCCCGGCGTAGGCTGGCCTTCACTGGAAACCGCGCCCGTTCGGCGCGGCTCACCGACCTGGAGGCAGGCCCATGGCCCTTCTGCTCATCGCTGACTATCACGTTACCGACGACTCCGCCGTCCTGGCGCCCGCTACCCTGAACGCTCTGGCCGCCGCCCGGCAGATCGGCGGCGAAGTTCATCTGCTGCTTGCGGGCAGTGGCCTCGAGGAACTGGCGACGCAGGCTTGTGGTGTCGAGGGCGTTGATCGCGTCCTGCTGGCAGGCGATCCCGCCTACGACCACCTGCTGGCGGAAAACCTCTCGGCACTGGTGGTGCAACTGGCTCCGCGTTACCGCCACATCCTCGCGCCGGCCACCGCCGTGGGCCGCGATTGCCTGCCGCGCATCGCAGCCTTGCTGGATGTGGATGCGGTCTCCGACGTCATCGCCGTCATCGACGAACAGACCTTCCAGCGCCCGATCTACGCCGGCAATGCCATCGCCACGGTGCGCTGCGAGGGGCCGTCGATCGTGCTGGGCATTCGCCCAACCGCTTTCGATCCGCTGGCACTGGCCGGCGGCAATGCCGAACTGGAGCGTATCGGCGGGGCGGGCGATCTCGGTCTGTCGCAGTGGCAGGGCGAGGAACACCCGGACTTCGAGCGCCCTGCGCTGGAGTCGGCGAAGGTCATAGTTGCCGGCGGGCGTGGGCTGCAAACCGAAGAAGGCTTCGCCGCGCTCTATCCGCTGGCGGACCAGCTGCACGGCGCCGTGGGTGCGTCACTGGCAGCGGTAGATGCCGGCTTTGCCCCGGCGGAATTGCAGATTGGCCAGTCCGGGCGCATCGTCGCGCCGGAGCTTTATCTCGCCGTGGGGATCTCAGGGGCCGTGCAGCACGTGGCGGGCATGAAGGACGCCAAGGTCATCGCGGCGATCAATCTCGATCCGGACGCGCCGATCTTCGAGATCGCCGACTATGGCTTGCAGGGCGACCTGTTCGAGTTGTTGCCTGAACTGGAGAAGGCGCTCGCCTAGAGCGCCACGCCGCCCTGCGCCGGGAACAGCACCAGATGCTCGGCGGCGACGCCGATGCCCACTTCATCGCCCGGCTGGTGGTCGGCATGGCTGGGGAACAGCGATTCCAGCTGGGTGCCGGTGGGCAATTGCAGGCGATACAGGGTAGCCGCACCGAGGAACGACTTGCCGACGATGCGCGCCTTCAGCGCGCCATCGGCGGCCGGCACCAGGTCATCCGGGCGCAGCAATACATCCACCGCGCAGCCGTCGGGCAGGCAGTAGGCGCGGTTGCCGCGCAGCAGGCCCAGCTCGGTCTGCACCGCATCGGTCCCGCACATCTGTCCACGAATGAAATAGCCCTGGCCGACGAAACTGGCGACGAAGGGCGTCTGCGGCTCGTGGTAGAGATTGAATGGCGTATCCCACTGCTCAAGCAGGCCGTTGCGGAACACACCGACATGATCGCTGACGGCGAAGGCTTCTTCCTGGTCGTGGGTGACCAGAATCGCACTGGTGCCACGCGCCTTGAGGATGTCGCGCACCTCATGGCTGAGCTGGCGGCGCAGCTCCACGTCGAGATTGGAGAAGGGTTCGTCGAGCAGCAGCAGTTGCGGCTGCGGGGCCAGTGCACGGGCCAGGGCCACGCGCTGTTGTTGGCCGCCGGAAAGCTCATGGGGGAAACGCTGGCCGAGGCCGTCGAGCTTCACCAGCTCCAGCAGCTCACCGACGATGCGCTCGCGCTCGGGGTGCTTGCGGATGCCGAAGGCGACGTTATCCGCCACCGACAGGTGTGGGAACAGCGCGTAGTCCTGGAATACCATGCCGATTCGGCGCTTCTCCGGCGACAGGGTGAAGCCGGGGCGGGAAATCACTTCGCCGCCCAGTTCGATACGCCCGCCCTGCACCGGCTCGAAACCGGCGATGGCGCGCAGGGTGGTGGTCTTGCCGCAGCCCGAGGGGCCGAGCAGGCAGCCGATGTCGCCGGCGTTCAGGTGCAGTCTGACGCCTTGCACCACACGCTGCTGTTCATAGCCACAGGAAAGGTCATCGAGGGTGAGCAGCAGCGGTTTGGTCATCGGGCTCGAAACAGGAGGGCTCAGGCGTAATGCGCGTGCTCGACCAGCAGTTCGAGCAGGGCTTTCTGGGCGTGGAGACGGTTTTCCGCCTGGTCCCAGGCCACGGAGCGCGCGTCGTCCAGCAGGTCTTCGCTGATCTCTTCGCCACGGTGGGCCGGCAGGCAGTGCATGAATAGTACATCCGCCGCCGCGCCATCGAGCAGCGCACGTGTTACCTGATATGGCTGGAACAGGCGCAGGCGCGCGGTTGCTTCGTCCTCCTGGCCCATGGAAGCCCAGACGTCGGTGCTCACCAGATGTGCGCCGGCGACCGCTTCGCGCGGGTCACGGAAGATATTCACGCGCTCGCCGGCCTGCTCCATCAGGGCAGCGTTGGGCTCGTAGCCTTCCGGGCAGGCCACATTCAGTTGGAAGTCGAAGCGGATTGCCGCCTCGATGTAGCTGTTGCACATGTTGTTGCCGTCGCCGATCCAGGCCACGGTCTTGCCGGCGATGCTGCCGCGGTGCTCATGGAAGGTCTGCATGTCGGCCAGCAACTGGCACGGATGCAGGTCGTCCGACAGGCCGTTGATCACCGGCACGCGGGAGTTCTCGGCGAACTCGATCAGGTTGCTGTGGGCGAAGGTGCGGATCATCACGGCATCGACCATCCGCGACATCACCCGCGCGGCGTCGGCGATCGGCTCGCCACGGCCCAGCTGGGTATCGCGCGGGGAGAGGAAGATGGCCTGGCCGCCGAGCTGGATCATCCCGGCTTCGAAGGAGATTCGCGTCCGGGTCGAGGCCTTCTCGAAGATCATGCCCAGCACGCGGTTCTTCAGCGGTTCGTAGAGCACACCTCGGTCGCGCAGGTCCTTCAGCTCGGTGGCACGGCGGATCAGACCGAGCAGTTCGTCGGTCGTGTAATCCAGCATCGAGAGGAAGTGACGTGCGCTCATGGTTCGTACCTACTACTTATTCTCAGAATCAGGCCGAGGTACCGACCGGCTTTCGTGAGAAAAAACGGGCTGAACCTGCGGCGGGACCGCATGGAGCGGAAAATGGGGGAAGGCGCGATCCTATAAGGAAATGACGGATCTACGCAAGTTTCACCCGGAAGGCCCGTCGGGCGGGGCTTGACCATGGTCGTTCCTGATGCCGCGCAATTCACCCGACGGAAGCTGGTGGTGCTTCGCCGGGACTGGATTCATAGTGCTTGCGACCCCGCGACCGGCTCCATGAGCGCCGGCGACAACAATAACGAGGCGAGCCATGAGCAAGACCCTCCACCACCGTGCGTGCCATCTGTGCGAGGCCATCTGCGGCCTGACCATCGAGACCGAGGACGAGCGCATTCTGTCCATCAAGGGTGACGCCCAGGACAGCTTCAGCCGTGGCCACATCTGCCCCAAGGCGGTGGCGCTGCAGGATATCCAGAACGACCCGGACCGCCTGCGCCAGCCGGTGCGCCGTGTCGGCAACGAGTGGCAGCCGATCGGCTGGGACGAGGCCTTCGAGCTGATGGCCACGCGCCTGGCGGAAATCCGCGAGCGCCACGGTAGCAACGCCGTGGCGGTGTACCAGGGCAATCCGAGCGTGCACAACTACGGGTTGATGACCCACAGCAACTATTTCCTCGGCCAGTTGAAGACCCGCAACCGCTACTCGGCGACCTCGGTGGACCAACTGCCGCATCATCTGGTCAGCCAGCAGATGTTCGGCCATGGCCTGCTGATCCCGATTCCGGACATCGACCACACCGACTTCATGCTGATCCTGGGCGGCAACCCGCTGGCGTCCAACGGCAGCATCATGACCGTGCCGGACGTGGAGAAACGTCTGAAGGCCGTGAAGGCGCGCGGCGGCAAGCTGGTGGTGGTCGACCCGCGTCGCACCGAGACGGCGGCGATTGCGGACCAGCACCTGTTCGTGCGCCCCGGCGAAGATGCCGCGCTGTTGCTGGGCATCCTCGACACGCTGCTCAGCGAAGGTCTGACCCGCGAATCCTCGTTGCCGGTCAACGGCCTGGGCGCGGTGCGTGAGGCGCTGGCGCCCTTCAAGGTCGAATCCATGGCCGTTCGCTGCGGCGTGCCGGCCGACGCCATCCGCCAGTTGGCGCGGGATTTCGCCGCCGCCGACAAGGCCGTCTGCTACGGGCGTATGGGCGTTTCCACCCAGGTTTTCGGAAGCCTCTGTCAGTGGCTGGTGCAATTGATCAACCTGGTCACCGGCAACCTCGACCGCGTCGGCGGCACCCTGTGCACCACGCCGGCGGTGGACCTGGTGGCGACCACGGCAGGTGGCGCGTTCAACCGCTGGCAGAGCCGTGTGTCCGGCCTGCCGGAATATGGCGGCGAATTGCCGGTGGCAGCGCTGGCCGAAGAGATGCTCACCGAAGGCGAAGGGCAGGTGCGTGCGCTGGTGACAGTGGCGGGCAACCCGGTGCTGTCCACGCCTAATGGCCGACGCCTGGAACAGGCGCTGGACGGCCTGGAGTTCATGCTCAGCGTGGACCTCTATATCAACGAAACCACGCGCTACGCCGACCTGATCCTGCCGCCCACCGCGCCACTGGAGCACGATCATTACGACACCACCTTCAATGTCTTCGCGGTGCGCAATGTCACCCGCTTCAACGAGGCGATCCTGCCGAAACCCGAGGGCGCATTGCACGACTGGGAAATCTTCGTCGGTCTGGCCAAGGCTTATGCGGCACGCAGCGGCACCGAGCTGAAACCGACTATGGCGCCGGAACAGATGATCGAGATGGGCCTGCGCTTCGGCCCTTATGGCGATGCCAGCGAGCACAAGCTCAACCTGGCGCGGCTGCGCGAACACCCCCATGGGCTGGACCTGGGGCCGTTGCAGCCGAACCTGGCGCCGCGGCTGAAGACGGCCAGCCGCAGCATCGAGGCGGCGCCGGAAATCTTCCTCAATGACCTGCGTCGCTTCGCCGATACCCAGTCGCCGGCCATTGACCAGCTGCTGCTGATCGGTCGCCGCCATGTGCGCAGCAACAACTCCTGGATGCACAACTATCACCGCCTGGTGAAGGGCAAGCCGCGGCACCAACTGCTCATGCACCCGCAGGACCTCGCCTCGCGCGGGCTGGTGGACGGGCAGAAGGTACGTGTGCGCTCGCGGGTCGGCAGTATCGAGATCGAGGTGGCGGCCAGCGACGAAGTCATGGCCGGGGTCGTCAGCCTGCCCCACGGCTGGGGGCACGCACGGCCGGGCGTGCAGCTGTCGATTGCTCGCGAGCAGGGCGGCGCCAGTGCCAATGACCTCACCGACGAGCGACATCTGGATGCGCTCTCCGGAAACACCGCGCTGAACGGTGTGCCAGTGGAGGTCGAGGCGGCCTGACAGGCTGTCGCAAGGCATCTGCAAAGCCGAGCGTAGCGCTCGGCTTTGCAGTACAATGCGCGGTACCGTGCCGGCCATCGCCATCCGAGGAGGCGGCTGCCGGATCAGTATCTGATAGTTCAGCCGAGGAAGTTCATGGATATCATCGATACCATCAAAGAGCAGATCGCCAACAACCCTGTCCTGCTGTACATGAAGGGTTCGCCGAATGCTCCGCAGTGCGGTTTCTCGTCCCGCGCCGCCCAGGTCCTGATGGCTTGTGGCGAGAAGTTCGCCTACGTCGACATCCTGCAGAATCCGGAAATCCGCGCCAACCTGCCCAAGTACGCCAACTGGCCGACCTTCCCGCAACTGTGGGTCGGTGGCGAGCTGGTCGGTGGCAGCGACATCCTGGCCGAGATGTTCGAAAAGGGTGAGCTGCAACCGCTGATCAAGGACGCCGTAGGCAAGGCCAACGCCTGAGTCTTTCGTGCTGTCGCACAAAGCCCCGCCTTGGCGGGGCTTTGTTTTTGGGAAGAGATAAAGGATGAGTGAACAATCACGGGCCAACGCCGCACGCTGGGCGTGTGGCTATTGCTTCGCCATGGGCGGCATGGTGCATGGCAGCCTGATGGGCCGGGTGCCGGCGCTGAAGAACATGACCGGCGTGGACGAGCAGCAACTGGGCCAGGCGTTGCTGGGCGCCGGAGTGGGCGCGCTGCTGGCATTCGTTTTCGCCGGGGCATTGGTACGGCGTTATGGCAGCCGGGCGATCACGGTGGTTTCCGGGTTGGCGCTGATGGCTTGCTTCCCATTGCTCGGGCTGGCGCCTAACGTCTGGTACCTGGCAGCGGGGCTGCTGCTGGTTGGCCTGACCTTCGCCACCATGGACGTGGCCATGAACACCCAGGCGGTGGAAGTGGAGCGGCGCCTCGGCCGGCCGTGCATCTCCAGCCAGCATGGCATGTACAGCCTGGGCGGACTCACCGGCGCCATCGGCGCGGCGATCTTTGCCGGCATGGCGCCTGTCTGGCACTTCACCCTGCTGGCAGTCATCGCGGTGGCGATCCTGCCGTTCTTCGCCCGTCATCTGTTCGAAGGGCGCCCGGAGCCCACGGAGGAGGAGGCGCCAGCCCAACGTGGCTGGCGCCTGCCGCCACCGGCACTGATAGGTCTTGGGGTGCTGACGCTGTGCGCGTTCGTTTCCGAAGGCGCGGTCGCCGACTGGGGCGCCCTGTTGCTGCACCAGGTCATGGGAGCGTCGGAGCGAGTGGCGGCACTGGGCTTCGCGGCGTTCTCCGCGACCATGGTGCTGGGGCGTCTGTTCGGTGACCGCCTGCGCGTGCGCTTCGCCGACGAGGCGCTGGTACGCAACCTGGCGCTGCTGGCCATTGCGGGGATGCTGCTGGCGCTGTTCAGCCCGTGGATTTCCGGCGCGATTGCCGGTTTCGCCCTCGTGGGCGCGGGGTTGTCGGTGGTGGTGCCGATCCTGATCGGCGCGGCAGGCAACCGGCCGGGCGTCGAGCCTTCGCGCGGCGTGGCCGCAGTGGCGTCGTTCGGCTATGGCGGCTTGTTGCTGGGCCCGCCGTTGATCGGCTTCCTCGCCGAGCACGTGGGGCTGCGCCTGTCGCTGCTGGTGGTGATCGGACTGTGCGCTGGCCTGGTATTCAAGGCCGGGCTGGTGCGGCGTCCGCCGAAGGCGAACGGCTAGAAGGGAAGGGCACCGGCGTCCACAACCGCGCCGGTGCCTTGTTCCTGATCAGTCGTCTTCGTGCATGTGCGACTGCAGATAGTTTTCCAGACCGACTTTCTGGATCAGGCCGAGCTGGGTTTCCAGGTAGTCGATGTGCTCTTCCTCGGACTCGAGGATGTCCTTGAGCAGGTCGCGGCTGACGTAGTCATGCACGCTTTCGCAATGCACGATGGCGTCGCGCAGGTCCTTGGTGGCCTTGAGCTCCAGGTTCAGGTCGCACTGCAGCATTTCCTGGGTGTTCTCGCCGATCAGCAGCTTGCCCAGGTCCTGCAGGTTGGGCAGGCCTTCGAGGAACAGGATGCGTTCGATGAGCTTGTCGGCGTGCTTCATCTCATCGATGGACTCGTGGTACTCGTGCGCGCCGAGGCGCTTCAGGCCCCAGTCGTTCCACATGCGCGAGTGCAGGAAGTACTGGTTGATGGCGATCAGCTCGTTGCCGAGGATCTTGTTCAGAAGCTGGATGACTTTCTTGTCGCCTTTCATGCCGGGGTCCTGCCGTGTGGAGTGGGAGAGATTGAAATTCTCGCCCCCTTATAACCATATGTCAAACATAAGTGCTTGAATTTGTTATAAAAAGGAATATGAATGCGAATGTTTTCATTCCGCATCCCGGCGCTAAATCCCTGAATTTCAGACATAAAAAAACCGGGCCAGTGCCCGGTTTCTTCGGAGTTCCTGCTGAACGGATCAGCGGTATTTTTTCAGCTCGCCGCGTAGGCCAGGTTGTAGTTCATGCTCTGGGCGCTTTGCAGTTCGCCGAGCGTATCGCGAACGACCTGTTTGGCCAGGCACGCGCACTTTCCGCATTGGGTGCCGACGCCGGTGCACTCGCGCACCTCGCGATAGTTGCAAGCACCATCGTAGATCGCATCGCGGATCTGAGTATCGGTGACACCTTGGCAGAGGCAGACGTACATGGATGCACTACTAGTCGCTGAGGAGTTGTTGGAAGCGATACTAATAATAATGAGAATGATTGTCAAAGTTTCCCCGGTGCGCATCCAGACGGTCTGACAAATGGTCATCGGGCTCAATGACTTAGCGTCTAACCCGCGTGGATTGCGGGCTGCGCGCATAGGCACCGGGAGCGATATGTTTTTTGCAGGAGCGAGCTTGCTCGCGAACAGGGGCAGCTATGGCGCCAATCCCGCCTGTCAGGCATCCGAAGGCGCTGGGGTTCGCGAGAGCAAGCTCGCTCCTGCAGGTAAGGCGGGGTGCTGATGCAGGCTCCATGAAAAAGCCCCGCCAGTGCGGGGCTTTTTCATGGAGCGTTGAAGCCGATCAGTGATCGTCTTCCATCCAGCCACCGAACTCCTTCCAGCGGTTGACGATGCCGCAGAACAGCTCGGCGGTCTTCTCGGTGTCGTAGCGCGCCGAGTGCGCTTCGCGGTTGTCGAACTCGATGCCGGCGGTCTGGCAGGCTTTCGCCAGGACGGTCTGGCCGTAGGCGAGGCCGGCGAGGGTCGCGGTGTCGAAGCTGGAGAAGGGATGGAATGGGTTGCGCTTCACGCCGCTGCGGTTCACCGCTGCGTTGAGGAAGCCCAGGTCGAAGCTGCTGTTGTGGCCGACCAGGATCGCCCGCTTGCAGCCGTTGGACTTCAGCGACTTGCGGATGCCACGGAAGATCTCGGTCAGAGCCTGTTCTTCCGGCACGGCCATGCGCAGCGGGTGGTCCAGCTTGATGCCGGTGAACTCCAGCGCGGCCTGCTCGATGTTGGCGCCTTCGAAGGGCTCCACACGGAAGAAGTAGGTGTGCTCGGGGAACAGGTAGCCGCTTTCGTCCATGCCGATGGTGACGGCGGCGATTTCCAGCAGCGCGTCGGTGCCGGCGTTGAAGCCGCCGGTCTCGACGTCCACCACGACCGGCAGGTAGCCGCGGAAGCGACGTGCCATCGGGTGGCGCGGGCCGGGCGGGAAGGAACCGTCGAGTTCTTCTTCGAAGATTTCGTTCTCGTCACTCATGCCACGGTCTCCAGCAGGCGCCAGCGCAGTTTCTCGCCGGCACGCAGCGGGACTACATCGAAGTCGCCGAACGGCAGGGCCGCCGGCGCTTCCCATTCTTCACGCACCAGGGTGATGCGGTCGCTGTTGCGCGGCAGGCCGTAGAAGTCCGGGCCGTGCAGGCTGGCGAAGCCCTCCAGCTTGTCCAGCGCATTGCGTTGCTCGAAGGCTTCCGCGTACAGCTCGATGGCGGCGTAGGCGGTGTAGCAGCCGGCGCAACCACAGGCGGCTTCCTTGGCGTGGCGCGCGTGGGGTGCCGAGTCGGTGCCGAGGAAGAACTTCGGGCTGCCACTGGTGACCGCATCCAGCAGGGCTTCCTGGTGGGTGTTGCGCTTGAGGATCGGCAGGCAGTAGAAGTGCGGGCGGATGCCGCCAACCAGCATGTGGTTGCGGTTGTACAGCAGGTGGTGCGCGGTGATGGTGGCGCCGACGTTGGTCGGGGCGGCCTTGACGAAGGCGGCGGCATCGCCGGTGGTGATGTGCTCGAAGACTACCTTGAGAGTCGGGAAGCGCTCGACCACGCGGGTCAGGTGTTCGTCGATGAAGCGTTTCTCGCGGTCGAATACGTCGACGTCCGCGCGGGTCACTTCACCGTGTACCAGCAGCGGCAGGCCGACTTCGGCCATGGCTTCGAGGACATGGAAGATGTTGTCGACGCTGGTCACACCGGAATCGGAGTTGGTGGTGGCGCCGGCCGGATAGAGCTTGGCGGCGTGTACGAAGCCCGAGGCCTTGGCGGCTCGGACTTCCTCGGTGCTGGTGCGGTCGGTGAGGTAGAGCACCATCAGCGGCTCGAAGCGGCTGCCGGCCGGGCGGGCGGCCAGAATGCGCTGGCGGTAGGCGTCGGCTTCGGCGGCGTTGCGTACCGGCGGGACCAGGTTCGGCATGATGATGGCGCGGCCGAAGGTGCGGGCGGCATCGCCGACGGTTTGCGCGAGTGCGGCGCCGTCGCGCAGGTGGATGTGCCAGTCGTCGGGGCGCAGGAGTGTCAGGCGGTCGGACATGCGGATTCCAGGGGTGCGGTTGCAGCGGGAAGAGGGTGAAATGCTACCGGAAAAGGCCGCCGCCGGCACTCGCTATCAAGTTTTGCCGAGGCTGACCGATAGAATCTGGGACGCCCATTTGCCTGTGTGGATGCCACCGTGCGCCAGCCCTCCCTTCTCCTGCTCACACTTTGCGCCAGCCTGCCGGCCTGGGGGCTGACGTTCCAGCCGCGCCTGGAAAGCGCCCAGTGGACGGTGGCGGGCGATCAGTTCGAGTGCCGGTTGTCGCAGAGCGTGGGGGGCTTCGGCGTGGGCGAATTCGTCTGGCGCGCTGGGGAGCAACCGACCTTCCGCCTCAAATCCCAGCAGGGCTGGCTCGGCACGGGTTCGGCAACGCTGCTGGCCGCCGCGCCGCCGTGGCGGCCAGGGCAGGGCGACCTGAACCTGGGCTCGGTGAGCGTGGGTTCGGGGGAGGTGCCCTTCAACAGCACCCAGCAACAGGCCGGACGCCTGCTCGGCGGATTGCTCGAAGGGCGTACCCCGGAAGTCCGTCATCGCACCCGTACGGGTGAGAATCTGCTGGTGCGCTTGCTGCCCGCGCGTTTCGCCGATGGCTATGCGCAGTTCCAGGAATGTTCGACGAAGATGCTCCCGGTCAATTTCGACCAGGTGCGCCAGAGCCAGGTGGGCTTCCCGGACGGTGGCACCGAGGTCGACCCGCTGGGGCGCGCCAAGCTGGACATCATCCTGCAGTATATGAAGGCTGACCCGACGGTGAATCGCATCGAACTGGACGGGCATTCCGACAACAGCGGCAACCGCCTGGCCAATCGCGAGGCATCGCGCCGTCGCGCCATCGCGGTGATGGACTACCTCAAGGCCAACGGCGTAGCCGAGTCGCAGATCACCGTGCGTTTCTACGGCGAGCGCTATCCATTGGTTAAGAACAATTCCGCTGCCAACCGCGCGAAGAACCGCCGGGTGACGGTCAATCTGTCCCGCGAAGCGGTAACCGAAGACGCTCCGGGCGCACCCGCCGAGGCGCCCGTGGCGCCTGCCGCATCCGCTCCCTCCACGCCCGCGCCGGCTGCCAATGCCCCGACCCAAGGCGCGCCCTCGACGCCGGCCGCGAACGCCGCCACGTCCCCCGCCGCCCCCAAGGGGTGAACCTGCGGCGGCGGGTCGCACCGACGATAGTATTTGTCGCTTTGTCGTCAAAAGCTGTCGCCCCTCTGTAAATTATCCTGGGCGGGCAGTAGAATCGGTCCCTTTCGTGACAACCCCCGTGGAGTTGAGTGGCATGGCGGACGTGAAGAAGGTAGTCCTGGCGTATTCCGGTGGCCTGGACACCTCCGTGATTCTGAAGTGGCTGCAGGATACCTATAACTGCGAAGTAGTGACCTTTACCGCTGACCTGGGTCAGGGCGAGGAGGTCGAGCCGGCCCGCGCCAAGGCCAAGCAGATGGGCGTGAAAGAGATCTTCATCGAGGACCTGCGAGAAGAGTTCGTCCGCGACTTCGTCTACCCGATGTTCCGTGCCAACACCGTCTACGAAGGCGAGTACCTGCTGGGTACGTCCATCGCTCGTCCGCTGATCGCCAAGCGCCTGATCGAGATCGCCAACGCCACCGGCGCTGACGCCATCTCCCATGGCGCCACCGGCAAGGGCAACGACCAGGTTCGCTTCGAGCTGGGCGCCTACGCGCTGAAGCCGGGCGTCAAGGTCATCGCTCCCTGGCGCGAGTGGGACCTGCTGTCCCGCGAGAAGCTGATGGACTACGCCGAAACCCACAACATCCCGATCGAGCGCCACGGCAAGAAGAAATCGCCTTACTCCATGGATGCCAACCTGCTGCACATCTCCTATGAAGGCGGCGTGCTGGAAGATACCTGGACCGAGCACGAAGAGGACATGTGGAAGTGGACCGTCTCCCCGGAGAAGGCCCCCGACACCGCCACCTACATCGAGCTGACCTACCGCAAGGGCGACATCGTTGCCATCGACGGCAAGGACATGAGCCCGGCGCAGGTACTCACCGAGCTGAACCGCATCGGCGGCGCCAACGGCATCGGCCGTCTCGACATCGTCGAGAACCGCTACGTCGGCATGAAGTCCCGCGGCTGCTACGAGACCCCCGGCGGCACCATCATGCTCAAGGCGCACCGTGCCATCGAGTCGATCACCCTGGACCGCGAAGTCGCTCACCTGAAGGACGAGCTGATGCCGCGCTACGCCAAGCTGATCTACACCGGCTACTGGTGGAGCCCGGAGCGCGAGATGCTCCAGCAGATGATCGATGCCTCCCAGGAACATGTGAACGGCGTCGTGCGCCTGAAGCTTTACAAGGGCAACGTCATCGTGGTTGGCCGCAAGTCCGACGACTCGCTGTTCGATGCCAACATCGCGACCTTCGAGGAAGACGGCGGCGCCTACAACCAGGCCGATGCCGCGGGCTTCATCAAGCTCAACGCGCTGCGCATGCGTATTGCCGCGAACAAGGGCCGCAAGCTGTTCTGATAAGCTGGCGTCTCCCGTGACAAGCAGACCCCGGCCACGAGCCGGGGTTTGTGTTTATGAGCCCGTACTCCGGGCACCTGATGAGGAAAGAACCGATGAGACTGCTGCATACCATGCTGCGTGTCGGCGACATGGATAAATCCATCGCCTTCTATACCGAAGTCCTGGGCATGACCCTGCTGCGCCGCAAGGATTACCCGGACGGCCAGTTCACCCTGGCCTTCGTCGGCTACGGTAACGAGGACGACAACAGCGTCATCGAGCTGACCTATAACTGGGGCGTGGACAAGTATGAGCTGGGCACCGGCTATGGCCACATCGCCCTGGAAGTGGCTGATGTCTACAAGGCCTGCGAAGACATCCGTTCGCGCGGTGGCAAGATCACCCGCGAGCCGGGCCCGATGAAGCATGGCTCCAGCATCCTGGCCTTCGTCGAAGACCCGGACGGCTACAAGATCGAGCTGCTGTCGCCGCAGCGCAAGGACTGACCTGCGCCCGTCAGAAACCCCGCCCCGAGCGGGGTTTTTCTTTTCTGGCAGTGGGAGTCGAGCCGTTGGCGAGGAAGGGCGCTAGTGCCGGCACGGGGCGACTTAAAGTTCGCAGGTCATCCTCCTGAATGTCCTCGATGGTCGGGTGCAATGCCCGACGCAGGTATCGCCCAGCACCTTTGCGGAGGCTACGCCGGGTGCCTAGGGATTAGGAATCATCTGATGTCAGCGAAGATCGCTGCTACGGATACTTCGACCAGTATCCACGGGTTGCTCCGTGACGGCGCCCTGCAGGCCGTCCGGCAGCACCTTCGGTTCCTCGACGTCCAATTCCAATAATCAATCGCTTTCCTTCCCCCGCCGGCTTTCGCTTGCCGGTCGCTGCGATGCGTCACCGAACCCCGTGGTTGAAGAAGGCCTGCAAGCCTGTCGGCTTGCGGGCGCCCTTGTGACCGGGAATGGCCGCGGAGCCACCGCTGGCATTCCCACGACTGCCGAGTTCCGAGGCCCATCATGGCTAAAACAATCGTTGTAATCGACAAGGCTACCCACGCGACCACTCAGGTCAATCAGGCTGACCTGACTCTCCGCGCGCCTTCGGTCGTGAAGCTGGCCTTGAGCAAGGAGCAGGTCGTCAGCATGACCCGCGAGGGTAACGCCCTGGTGATCAAGACCCTGGATGGCGAAACCATCGTCATCCACGGGTTCTTCGGGGCTCCCGGTCAGCCGAACAGCGATCTGCTGCTCGACAGCGGTGACGGCCACTACTGGGTCGCCGAGGTCAATCAAGAGGGCTCCGCCTTCGCCAGCTACAGCGAGGTCGACTCGGTCGAGTCGCTGCTGGTGACCGAGGGCGGCGACCAGGGTGCACTGCCTTGGATATTGGGCGGTCTGGCGCTGGTAGCCGGCGGCGTTGCTGCGTCCAGTGGTGGCGGCGGTGGTGGCCATCACGGTGGCAGCGGGCTCAAGGCTCCCACTGCAGACCTGCAGGCAGGCGAGGCGGGTGGTCTGGTTGTCAGTGGCTCCACCAGTCCCGGTGCGAGCGTAACCGTAACCTTCCCGGATGGCTCCAGCACCACCGTGGTAGCCGATGCCGACGGACACTACCAGGCTTCCACTTCCTCCCCGCAGACCAGTGGTGGCGTGGATATCCACGTCGAGGATGGCAAGGGCAACAGCAGCGACGCCCACGTCAACTACACCGACACCACGGCGCCGAGCGCCCCCAGCACTGAAGTGATCACCAATGCCGACGGCAGTGTGACCGTGAGCGGCAGCGCCGAGCCCGGCAGCACCGTGACCGTCACCTATCCCGATGGCAGCACCGGCAGCGTCGTCGTCGGCGAGGATGGCGGCTACAGCCTGACATCGCCGCCCGACCAGCCCTCGGGCAGCCTGACCGCCAGCGCTACCGATGAGGCCGGCAACACCAGCCCGGGCACCCAGTTGCCTTACGTCGATGTCACGCCGCCTGCGGCACCGAGTATCGGCGTCACGGAAAATGCCGACGGCGGCCTCACCATCAGTGGCAGTGCCGAGGTCGGCAGCATCGTCACCGTTACCTTCCCGGATGGCTCGGTGGGCAATGTCATGGCGGACGGCAACGGCCAGTACAGCATCACCACCCATGTGCCGCAGGCCAGTGGCGAAGTCAGTGCCACCGCCACCGACGTCTATGGCAATACCGGTGAGCCCGGCAGCCTGGCATACGTCGATAGCACCCCGCCGGACGCGCCGCTGCTCGATCCGCTGGTTATGCTGGACGATGGCTCTGTCACCGTTTGCGGCACTGCCGAGCCTGGCTGCACCGTCACGGTGACTTTCCCGGACGGCTCCACGGGCACCACGGTCGCTGACGCGGCTGGGGCCTTCTCGGTTACTTCCGCTCGTCCGCAACCCAATGGTGACGTCAGCGCGGCGGCCACCGACCTGGACGGCAATACCGGCCCCGCGGCCACCGATACCTTCACCGACAGCACTGCGCCCGACGCACCGGTGCTGGGCCCGATCGTTACCAACGAAGACGGCAGCCTGACTGTCGGCGGCACCGCCGAGCCTGGCAGCACCGTCACCGTCACCTATCCCGATGGCAGCACCGGTTCCGTTGTCGTGGGTGAAGACGGCAGCTTCAGCATCACCTCGCCGGAGAACCAACCCACCGGCGAAGTCAGCGTCAACGCCACCGACGAAGCCGGCAACACCGGCGCCTCGGTGACCGAGAACTACAGCGACACCACGGCTCCGGAGGCACCGAGCGTGAATGTCGTGGCCAATGCCGATGGCGGCCTGACCGTGAGCGGCAGTGCCGAGCCGGGCACGACCGTTACCGTGACCTACCCGGATGGCTCGACCGGCAGCGCCACTGCTGGCAGCGATGGCAGCTACGAGATCACCACCCATGTCCCGCAGACCAGCGGTGAGGTAGCGGCAACGGCGACAGACGCCGCTGGCAACACCGGTGACGCCACCACCCAGAGCTACACCGACAGCACCGCGCCGCAAGCGCCGGTTCTCGACCCCATCGTCACCAACGACGACGGCAGCATCACCCTTGGCGGTTCGGCAGAGCCGGGCAGCACCGTGACTGTCACCTATCCGGACGGCAACACCGGCTCCGTGGTAGCGGGGGAGGATGGTTCCTGGTCGATCACCTCGCCGGAGAACCAACCCACCGGTGAGGTCAGCGTCAACGCCACCGACGAAGCCGGCAACACTGGCGCCTCGGTGAGCGAGAGCTACAGCGACACCACCGCCCCGGAGGCGCCGAGTGTCAACGTCACGGCCAATGCCGATGGCGGCCTGACCGTGAGCGGCAGTGCCGAGCCGGGCACGACCGTTACCGTCACCTTCCCGGATGGCTCCAGTTCCACGGCGACTGCGGGTAGCGATGGCAGCTATGAGATCACCACCCTCGTCCCGCAGACCAGCGGTGAGGTAACTGCAGCGGCGACAGACGCCACTGGCAACACCGGTGACGCCACCACCCAGAGCTACACCGACAGTACCGCGCCGCAAGCGCCGGTCCTCGATCCCATCGTCACCAACGACGACGGCAGCATCACCCTTGGCGGTTCGGCCGAGCCAGGCAGCACCGTGACTGTCACTTATCCGGATGGCAGCACGGGCTCCGTGGTTGTCGGTGAGGATGGTTCCTGGTCGATCACTTCGCCGGAAAACCAGCCCACCGGGGAAGTCAGCGTCAATGCCACGGATGAAGCCGGTAATACCGGTGCTTCGGTGACCGAGAGCTACGCCGATACCACGGCGCCGGATGCCCCGAGTGTGAATGTCGTGGCCAATACCGATGGCGGTCTGACCGTGAGCGGCAGTGCCGAGCCGGGCACGACCGTTACCGTCACCTTCCCGGACGGCTCCACCGGCAGCGCCACTGCTGGCAGCGATGGCAGCTACAGCGTCACCACCACGGTTCCGCAAACCACCGGTGACGTCAGCGCTAACGCGACCGACGCCGCAGGCAACACCGGTGACGCCACCACCCAGAGCTACACCGACAGCACCGCACCGCAAGCACCGGTCCTCGATCCCATCGTCACCAACGACGACGGCAGCATCACCCTTGGCGGTTCGGCCGAGCCGGGCAGCACCGTGACCGTCACCTATCCCGATGGCAGCACCGGTTCCGTTGTCGTCGGTGAAGACGGCAGCTTCAGCATCACCTCGCCGGAAAACCAACCGACCGGTGAGATCAGCGTCAACGCCACTGACGAAGCGGGTAATACCGGTGCCTCGGTGACCGAGAGCTACAGCGACACCACCGCTCCGGAGGCTCCGAGCGTGAATGTCGTGGCCAATACCGATGGCGGTCTGACCGTGAGCGGCAGTGCCGAGCCGGGCACGACCGTTACCGTCACCTTCCCGGATGGCTCCAGTTCCACGGCGACTGCGGGTAGCGATGGCAGCTATGAGATCACCACCCATGTCCCGCAGACCAGCGGTGAGGTAACTGCAGCGGCGACAGACGCCGCTGGCAACACCGGTGACGCCACCACCCAGAGCTACACCGACAGCACCGCACCGCAAGCACCGGTCCTCGATCCCATCGTCACCAACGACGACGGCAGCATCACCCTTGGCGGTTCGGCCGAGCCGGGCAGCACCGTGACCGTCACCTATCCCGATGGCAGTACCGGCAGCGTGGTCGTCGGTGAAGACGGTAACTTCACCATCACCTCGCCGGAGAACCAGCCCACCGGCGAAGTCAGCGTCAATGCCACCGACGAAGCCGGCAACACTGGCGCCTCGGTGAGCGAGAGCTACAGCGACACCACCGCTCCGGAGGCACCGAGCGTGAATGTCGTAGCCAATGCCGATGGCGGCCTGACCGTGAGCGGCAGTGCCGAGCCGGGCACGACCGTTACCGTCACCTTCCCGGACGGCTCCACCGACAGCGCCACTGCTGGCAGCGATGGCAGCTACGAGATCACCACCCATGTCCCTCAGACCAGCGGTGAGGTAGCGGCAACGGCGACAGACGCCGCTGGCAACATCGGTGACGCCACCACCCAGAGCTACACCGACAGCACCGCGCCGCAAGCGCCGGTTCTCGACCCCATCGTCACCAACGACGACGGCAGCATCACCCTTGGCGGTTCGGCAGAGCCGGGCAGCACGGTGACCGTCACTTACCCGGATGGAACCACCGGCAGCGTGGTGGCAGGCGAGGATGGTCGCTTCACCCTCACGTCCCCGGCTGGCCAGCCCAGCGGTGATGTGACCGCCACGGCCACGGACCAAGCCGGCAACACCGGTCCGTCCGCCACCGGCGAATTCGCCGATACCACCGCGCCCGACGCGCCGAGCGTCACCGTCAGCGCCAATGCCGACGGCGGCCTGACCGTCAGCGGTAGCGCGGAAGCGGGCAGCACCGTCACCGTGACCTTCCCGGATGGCAGTACCGCAATCGTCCCCGCTGGCGATAATGGCGAATACAGTGTCACGACCCATGTGCCGCAGACCAGCGGTGACGTCAGTGCGACTGCGACTGACGCGGCAGGCAATACCGGCGATTCGACCACCTTCACCTACACCGATAACACGGCACCGCAAGCACCGGTCCTCGATCCCATCGTCACCAACGCCGATGGCAGTATCACCGTTGGCGGCAGTGCCGAACCAGGCAGTACCGTCACCGTCACCTATCCGGACGGCAACACCGGCTCCGTGGTAGCGGGGGAGGATGGTTCCTGGTCGCTCACTTCGCCGGAGAACCAACCCACCGGTGAGGTCAGCGTCAACGCCACCGACGAAGCCGGCAACACCGGTCCGTCGGCCAGTGAAAACTTCACCGATACCACCGCGCCGCAAGCACCGAGTGTCAATATCACCGCCAATGCGGACGGTGGACTGACCGTGACCGGCACGGCGGAGGCGGGCAGTACGGTAACCGTGACCTTCCCGGACGGCACCAGCGGTACGGCGACTGCTGGCTCCGATGGCAGCTACAGCATCACCACGACGGTGCCGCAGACCAGCGGCGACGTCAGTGCGACTGCGACTGACGCGGCAGGCAATACCGGCGATTCGACCACCTTCACCTACACCGACAGCACCGCACCGCAAGCACCGGTCCTCGATCCCATCGTCACCAACGACGACGGCAGCATCACCCTTGGCGGTTCGGCAGAGTCGGGCAGCACCGTGACTGTCACCTACCCGGATGGCAGCACCGGCAGCGTGCTCGTCGGTGAAGACGGCCGCTTCACCATCACTTCGCCGGAGAACCAACCCACCGGTGAAATCAGCGTCAACGCCACTGACGAAGCGGGTAATACCGGCGCCTCGGTGACCGAGAACTACAGCGACACCACGGCTCCGGAGGCACCGAGCGTGAATGTCGTGGCCAATGCCGATGGCGGCCTGACCGTGAGCGGCAGTGCCGAGCCGGGCACGACCGTTACCGTGACCTACCCGGATGGCAGTACTGGTACGGCGACTGCCGGCTCCGATGGCAGCTACAGCGTCACTACGAACGTGCCGCAGACCAGTGGCGACGTCAGTGCGAGCGCGACTGACTCGGCAGGCAATACCGGCGATTCGACCACCTTCACCTACACCGACAGCACCGCACCGCAAGCACCGGTCCTCGATCCCATCGTCACCAACGACGACGGCAGCATCACCCTTGGCGGTTCGGCAGAGCCGGGCAGCACCGTGACTGTCACTTACCCGGATGGCAGCACCGGCAGCGTGCTCGTCGGTGAAGACGGCCGCTTCACCATCACTTCGCCGGAGAACCAACCCACCGGTGAAATCAGCGTCAACGCCACCGACGAAGCCGGCAACACCGGCGCCTCGGTGACCGAGAACTACAGCGACACCACGGCTCCGGAGGCACCGAGCGTGAATGTCGTGGCCAATGCCGATGGCGGCTTGACCGTGAGCGGCAGTGCCGAGCCGGGCACGACCGTTACCGTCACCTTCCCGGATGGCTCAACCGGCAGCGCCACTGCTGGCAGCGATGGCAGCTACGAGATCACCACCCATGTCCCGCAGACCAGCGGTGAGGTAGCGGCAACGGCGACAGACGCCGCTGGCAACACCGGTGACGCCACCACCCAGAGCTACACGGACAGCACTGCCCCGGAAGTGCCGGTCCTCGATCCCATCGTCACCAATGACGACGGCAGCATCACCCTTGGCGGTTCGGCAGAGCCGGGCAGCACCGTGACCGTCACCTATCCCGATGGCAGCACCGGTTCCGTTGTCGTCGGTGAAGACGGCAGCTTCAGCATCACCTCGCCGGAGAACCAGCCCACCGGTGAGATCAGCGTCAACGCCACTGACGAAGCGGGTAATACCGGTGCCTCGGTGACCGAGAGCTACAGCGACACCACCGCTCCGGAGGCACCGAGCGTGAATGTCGTGGCCAATACCGATGGCGGTCTGACCGTGAGCGGCAGTGCCGAGCCTGGCACGAACGTTACCGTCACCTTCCCGGATGGCTCCAGTTCCACGGCGACTGCGGGTAGCGATGGCAGCTATGAGATCACCACCCATGTCCCGCAGACCAGCGGCGAGGTCAGCGCGACCGCCACTGATACGGCCGGCAACACCGGCGATGCCGCCACCCGGACCTATACCGACAGCACCGCGCCGCAAGCGCCTGTCCTCGATCCTGTCGCGACCAACGACGACGGCAGCATTACCGTGGGCGGCAGCGCCGAACCGGGCAGCACCGTCACCGTGACCTATCCCGATGGCAGTACCGGCTCCGTGGTCGCGGGTGAAGACGGCTCCTGGTCGATCACCTCGCCGGACAACCAGCCCAGCGGTGAGATCAGCGTCAATGCCACCGACGAGGCCGGCAATACCGGCGACTCGGCGACCGAGAGCTACACCGACACCACCGCGCCGGATGCGCCGAGCGTGAATGTCGTCGGCAATGCCGACGGCGGCCTGACCGTAAGTGGCAGTGCCGAGCCGGGCACGACCGTCACAGTGACCTTCCCCGATGGTTCCACCGACACCGTCACGGCGGGCAGCGATGGCAGTTACAGCATCACCACGAACGTGCCGCAGACCAGTGGCGAGGTGACCGCCAGCGCCAGTGATGCGGCAGGCAACGTGGGCGACAACACCACCGTAGGCTACATCGACAGCACCGCTCCGCAGTCGCCGAGCGTAACCGTCAGCGCCAACGACGATGGCGGATTGACCGTCAGCGGCAGCGCGGAAGCCGGCAGCACCGTCACCGTGACCTTCCCGGACGGCTCGACTGCCTCGGTGACCGCCGGCAGCGACGGTCGCTACGAAATCACCACCCATGTGCCACAGACCAGCGGCGAGGTCAGCGCCAGCGCGACTGATGCCGCTGGCAATGCCGGCGCGCCCACCGTCGAGAGCTACACCGACACCCAGGGCCCGCAGGCCCCGAGTGTGAACGTGACGGCGAATGCCGACGGCGGCCTGACGGTTGCCGGCAGCGCCGAACCGGGCAGCAGCGTGAGCGTGACCTTCCCCGATGGCAGCACGGCGACGGCCACGGCCGGCAACGACGGCAGCTACAGCGTCACCACCACGACTGTGCAAACCAGCGGTGACGTCAGCGCCAGCGCCACCGATGCCGCCGGCAACACCGGTGCTGCGGCGACTGTGGCCTACACCGACACCGGCGCACCGCTGGCGCCAAGCGTGAACGTGACGGCGAATGCCGATGGCGGCCTGACCGTGACGGGCACGGCAGAGGCGGGTAGCACCGTCACCGTGACCTTCCCGGATGGCAGCACCGGCACAGCGACCGCGGGCACCGATGGCAGCTACAGCGTCACCACCCACGTCCCGCAAACCAGCGGTGACGTCAGCGCCAGCGCCACCGATGCCGCTGGCAATACCGGCGCAGCGACCGTCGAGTCGTACACCGATGGCACCGCGCCGCTGGCACCGGAGCTGGACCCACTGGTCACCAACGGCGACGGCAGCGTCACCCTCACCGGCAGCGCCGAAGCGGGCAGCACCGTGACTGTCACCTTCCCGGACGGCACCACCGGCTCCGTGGTCGCGGGCAACGATGGCGCCTTCAGCATCACCTCGCCGGCGGGACAACCCACTGGTGATGTCACTGCCAATGCTACCGACGCCGCCGGCAATACCGGTCCGTCGGCCACCGGCGAGTTCGCCGACACCACCGCACCGGACGCACCGAGCGTAAACGTCAGCGCCAATGCCGACGGCGGCCTGACCGTCAGCGGCATTGCGGAGGCCGGCAGCACCGTCACCGTGACCTTCCCGGATGGCAGCAGCAGCACCGCGACCGCGGGCAGCGACGGTGCCTACAGCGTGACCACCACAGTGCCGCAGACCACCGGTGAAGTCAGCGCGACCGCCACTGATGGCGCCGGCAATACCAGCGGTGCCGTCACGGTGGACTACACCGACACCGGCGCGCCGCAGTCGCCGAATGTGAACGTCAGCGCCAACGCCGATGGCGGCCTGACCGTGGCGGGCACGGCCGAAGCGGGCAGCACCGTCACCGTCACCTTCCCGGATGGCACCAGCGGTACGGCGCTCGCCGGTACCGACGGCAGCTACAGCGTCACCACCCACGTACCGCAGACCTCGGGCGAAGTCAGTGCACTGGCAACCGACGCCGCCGGCAATGACGGCTCGGCCACCACTGCCACGTACACGGACACCAGCCTGCCGCAGGCGCCGGTGCTTGACGCGCTGGTGAACAATGCCGATGGCAGCGTTACCGTCAGCGGCAGCGCCGAAGCTGGCAGTACCGTCACTGTCACCTACCCGGATGGCACCACTGGATCGGCGATTGCCGGTTCCGATGGTCGTTTCAGCGTCACCTCGCCGGTTGGCCAGCCCAGTGGCGAAGTCAGCGCCAGCGCCACCGACCTGGCGGGCAACGCCGGCCCGGCAGCGACGGCCGACTTCACCGACACCACCGCCCCGGCTGCGCCGAGCGTGAACATCGCGGTCAACGCCGATGGTGGCCTGACCGTGACGGGTACGGCCGAGGTGGGCAGCACCGTCACCGTGACCTTCCCCAGTGGCACCACCGGTACGGCGACTGCCGGTCCTGACGGCAGCTACAGCGTCACCACCCACGTCCCGCAGAGCACGGGCGAAGTCAGCGCCGCGGCGACCGACGCGGCCGGCAACACCGGTGCGTCCGCCTCCGCGGACTACGCCGACAGCACCGCGCCGCTGGCGCCCAGCGTGCTGGTCAACGCCAATGCCGACGGCACCCTGGTGGTCAGCGGCAACGCCGAGGCCGGCAGCCAGGTCACCGTGACCTTCCCGGATGGCTCGCAGCAGACCGTTACCGCCAACGCCGCGGGCAGCTACAGCGCCACCAGTGCCGCTGCCCAGGGCAGCGGTGAAGTCAGCGCCGTAGCCACCGACGCCGCCAGCAATAGCAGCGACAGCGGCAGCGCTCATTACGCCCTGGCGACGGTCAGCGGCATCTCCGAAGACAACGGCCTGAACAGCGGCGACTTCATCACCAACGACAACACCCTGGTGGTCAGCGCCACGGTGGACGGGCAGCTCAACGCCGGCGACAAGGTGCAGATCTCGATTGACGGCGGCCAGACCTGGCACGATGCCGTCGACCAGGGCAATGGCACCTACGTCTTCGATAACAGCGGCTCGGTCATGGATGATGGCGACTATCTGTTCATGGCCCGCGTGGTCGGTAGCGAAGGCAACGTCAGCCTGGCCGGCGGCCAGGCGGTGCAGATCGATACCCAGGGACCGTCCGCCAGCCTGACCATCAGCTTCGATGACATCAGCGACGACAACGGCTACCTCGGCAACGACTTCGTCACCAACGACAACACGCTGCTGTTCCACGGGCACCTGAGCCAGAACCTGGCGGACGACGAAGGGGTGGAAATCAGCCTCGACGGTGGCCAGACCTGGCAGCGGGTCGAGGTCAACGGCACCGACTGGAGCTTCGACAACACCGGCAACGTACTGGGCGACGCCGAGTACGACGTGCAGGTGCGGGTGGTCGACGATGCCGGCAACGTCGGCAACAGCTCCAGCCACACCGTAGTGATCGACACCGACGGCCCAGGCGCCGACAAGACCATCACCCTCGATGCCATCAGCGACGACAATGGCGCCCAGGGCAACGACTTCATCACCAACGACAACACCCTGGTGTTCTCCGGCAAGCTGGGCGTTGCGCTCGGTGACGGCGAAGGCGTGGAGATCAGCCTGGACGGCGGCCAGACCTGGCAGCGTGCCGAGGTCTCCGGAACGGACTGGCGCTTCGACAACACCACTGACGTGATCGCCGACGGCAGTTACACCGTGGTCGTGCGGGTGGTGGACGACGCCGGCAATATCGGCCAGAGCGCTCAGCACGACCTGAGCATCGATACCCTGGCGCCGACCTTCACCAGTTTCGTGCTCGACCTGGATACCGCCAGCGATAACGGCAGCAGCACTAGCGACAACAAGACCAGCGTGATGACGCCGAGCTTCACCGGCACCGTCGCCGGTCTCTCCGCCGCGGACGCGGCGGCAGCCGCGGCGGGCAAGATCACCGTGATGCTGTTCGACGACAAGAACGGCGATGGTGTTTATGGCGAGGGCGATGTCATCTACGCCCAGGACCTGGCACTGACGGTGAACGGGACCGGCGGCACCTTCAACGTGACGCTGCCGTCGATGTTCGATGGCAGTTACAACCTGAAGGCGGTGCTGGTGGACGAGGCGGGTAACCACTCGCAGGTCGGCCTGCTCGACAACAGTGTCGATGCCAGGCTGGTCATCGACGTGGCGGGTACGCCCTCCGTTTCCGGCAGCACGCAGGCCTATGACGGTCTGGGGTATGCCTTGTCGTCGGCCGGAGACTTCAATGGTGACGGCTACGAGGACTTCATCGTCTCCGCGCCGCATACCATTTATGGCTCCGCGGCGGCCTACCAGTCCGACATGTATCTGGTCTACGGCGGTCCCAATGGCCTGCCGAGCCTGTCGAATCTGGACAGCATGACTGCTGACCAGGGCTTCCGCATTACTTCCACCAGTTACACCGGTACGGGGGGGGACGTCGGCATCCAGGGGCATGCAGTGACCAATCTGGGAGATATCAACGGTGATGGCTTCGACGACATCGCCATTTCCTCGACTCTGAGCGACCGCATCTATGTGATCTTCGGCCGTGAAGGCAAGGACCTCAGTACTCTCAGCCTGAGCAGCATCGAGAACGGCGCCACCATCGACGGATTCGTGATCAAGAACTACAACACCGGCGGTTGGCTCGGCAGCTCCATCGCAGGGGGTGACCTGAACGGTGACGGCTATTCGGACATCATCATCTCGTCACTCGACGGCAATGGCGGCAATGGCATGGCCGTCGTTCTCTATGGTCGCGAGGGCGATGCTGGCTCCGCGACCTGGGGCAACATGATGGCGTCCAACTATGCCAGCGCTACCAACCCGGGCGGGCTCTACTATTCCACTGGGGCTACCTCTTCGACCCTGGGGAGCCGGGTCGAGAATCAGACCAACATCCGCACCACCTATGCCCAAGACGGTGATTCCGATCTCGGTGCGGTGGTTCAGGTGATCGGCGACGTCAATGGAGATGGTTTCAATGACTTCATCATTACCGCACCGCGCAGTAACGGGGTCACCGGCGGCACTGTCGCTTCCAGCGGCACCGCGTACCTGATCTTCGGCAGCAAAAATGGCCTGGGCGCCTCGTACGACCTGAACAACCTGACGCCGGATCAGGGGGTCCGCCTGACAGGAGCTCAGGCGAATGAGTATCTGGGTGGTACCACTGTGTTGGCTGGTTCCACCACTGACCAGGGCGGGGCCTATTACCCGCAGCCCTCGTCGGTGAAGAACATTGGTGACATCAATGGGGACGGCATCGAGGACTTCGCCATCGGCTCGGCCCTTTGGGGTGATTCGGCGGCGGACGGTAGTGCTCCGGGGCGCGTCTATGTCATCTATGGCAAGGCTGCCGGGGATACCTGGTCGAACCTGAGCCTGGGTGCCTTGGATGGCAGTAACGGATTCATCCTGTCCAGCAGCAGCAACGGTACCGCCCTCGGCGGCAACGTTACCTCGGCCGACAGTCAGCTGGGGCTGAGCATCAGCTCGGCGGGTGACGTCAACGGCGATGGCATCGATGACTTCCTGATCGGTGCACCCGGCTACGACCAGGGCAGCTCGCAGCAGAATCTCGGCGCCGCCTACCTGGTGTACGGCAGGGCCGGTGGTGGCTTCGATGCGAGCTCGGACCTGGACGCCTTGGTGGCGGCCGGCGAGGCGGTGAAGCTGGTTGGCCTCAAGGCCAACGATTATGCCGGTACTGGCGTGGCCATCGGTGACTGGAACGGTGATGGCATTGCTGACTACGGCTACGGCACCTGGCGTAGTGACACCAGTTCCACCGACGGCGGTGGCTACAACATCTACAGCGGCTCCATCGCGCTGCTGACCCACAGCTACACCGTCGGCGACGACGAAATCTGGGCCGGCACCACCAGCCCGGGAGCGTCCGCCATCAACAACGGGGTGGACATCATCAGCGGCGGTCAGGGCAACGACATCATCCACGGCATCGGTACCGACACCACTGGTACCACCGATACCAGCGTGCAGCATGACGTGGCCATGGGCGGTGCCGGCAACGACACCATCGGTCTGGTCGGGACGACCTTCACCCGGGTCGACGGTGGCCTGGGCATCGATACCCTCAAGTTCGAGGCCTCCGGCCTGCAGCTGGATCTCACCAGCTACGGTACGCGGGTCAAGGGCTTCGAGATCTTCGACCTGGGCAGCAGCCAGGAGGGCAGCGGCAACAACACCCTCTCGCTGCGACTGTCGGATGTCCTTAAGCAGGTCGATACCACCAGCGTCGAGGTACCCAACCTGATGATCAAGGGCGACGGCACTTCCACCGTGGATCTGGCCGAAGCCGTCGGTTCCGGCGGCTGGGAAGTCAGTGGCAGCAAGACCGTGAATGGCGTCGACTACGACATCTGGCACAACGCGAGCATGGGGAGCAACACCAATGCGGACCTGCTGATCCAGCACGGCATCAACGTGGTCTGACGAGGACCCGGCCCAGGGGCGCTACGCGGCCAGAGCCCCTGGATCCCGCTACCGGCCGCGACTCTCTTGCCTGACCGGCGGGGTGCTCAGCGCCTCCCGCCGGTTGGGCGCTTGTCGTTTAGGAAACGTCTCATTCATGTGCGGCAGCCGGCTCCAGATAATGACCCGGACGATTCGCAACAGGCCGTCCTGAGCGGCCTTCTTCTACAGCGGGTATCCCCCAGCACAGCCCTCCGGCGGCCGCTGGCAGGCCCCTCTCTCCACGCCCTCCAGGGCGCTGCAGACGAACGTCGCGTATCCAACGCGCGCTGGCACTCCAGGATGAGTTCCCCTCCGACGAGCACGGAAGACCGTACCGGCGCGCCTCAATTGACTCCGGGAGGCCCTCGGTGAACGCCTGGAAATTCGGACCCCTGGCCTGGCTCAGCCTGGCCAGCTTCTCCACCGCAACGCTCGCGGGCGTCCTTGATGACGGCTGGTTCGGCGCCAGCAGCCCCGAGCAGCGCAGCCTGGCTCCCAGCCATCTGATCGAACAGACCGGCGGCCAGCGCCTCACGCCTGAACTCGACGCGCCGGCCGCGCGCCGTCTGCTGGACATCAATCACGCCGTGCAGATGGCGGTCAACCGTCACCCCTCCATCGCCGATGCCCTCGCCACCCTGGCGCAACAAGGCGATGGGATTGCTATGGCCCGTTCCGGCTATTACCCCCAGGTGAAAATGGGCCTGGGGCGTGGCGACACCACGCAGAACGGCACCAGCCAGACCGCTTCGCTGTCGGTCTCACAGCTGCTCTACGACTTCGGCAAGGTCGCCGGCAGCGTCGACGGCGCCCAGGCACAGTCGCGCCGGCAGCAAGCCCTGGTCCTCAAGCAGATCGACCTGATCTCCCGGCAGACCGCCGAAGCGACCATCGACCTGCATCGTTATCGCCTGCTGGGTCGCATCGCCGATGAGCAGGTGAGCGCGATGGAGCGTGTCTATGCCATGACCCAGGACCGCGCCGGTGCCGGTGTCACCAGCCGTTCCGACCCGATCCAGGCGCTGGCCCGGGTCGACGCCGCGCGTGCCAACCAGTTGCAGATCCGCTCGCAGTACCACCAGGCTCAGGAACGCCTGCGTACCCTTGTCGGGGGGGCAGTTTCCGGTGAGATCACCGCGCTCTCCGACGACCAGTCAGCCCGCGTCGACCTCGCCCGACGCCTGGATACCAGCCTGCTGCCCGACGTCCTGGCCGCCGAGGCCGAGCGCCAGGCCGCCGAGGCGCAATTGCGGGTGGCCAAGGCTGATCGCATGCCGACCGTGAGCATCGAAGCCGCCAGCACCAAGGCCCTGAGTGGTGACAACCCCAGCACCTACGAGCGACATGGCAGCGACAACAGCATCAGCCTCAACTTCACCTCCACCCTGTACCAGGGCGGTGGCCTGCGCGCCCAGGTCCGCGCCGCCACCAACGCCCTGGAAGCTGCGCGACAACGCATCGAGGATGCGCGCCTGTCGGCCAGCGACCAGATGCGCCATATGCGCGAGCAGATCATCGGCAACCGCGCGCGCCTGGGCGTGCTCGGCAGCCGCAAGCGTAACCTCGACGAGTCGCGCGAGCTGTACCGCGAGCAGTACAAGCTCGGCACCCGCTCGATCCTCGACCTGCTCAATACCGAGCAGGAGTACTACCAGGCACTCTCTGACGAGGAAATGGTGCGTCATGACCTCTGGCTGGGCCAGGTCGGCCTGATCGACGCCCAGGGCCTCAGCCGCGAGTTCTATGGCCTGAACTACACCAGCGTCCAGGGTATGGAGGTGCTGCCATGAGCCTGACCCCGCACTCCGCGCGCTGGCTGGACGCCATGCTCGCCGTCGCCCGCCACTATGGCATCGGTGTCTCCGAAGAGGGCGCGCGCGTGGCTCTGGCCTGGGAGCAGGGCGCTTCCGCGGATCTGATGCTGCTGCACATGGCCAAGAGCCTGGGACTCGCCCTGCGCTTCGGCAAACTCTCGCTCGAGCTGCTCGACGCCTGGCGTTTGCCGTTGGTTGCGGAGTTCGACGATGGCAGCGTCTGCGTCGTACAGACCATCGACGGCGAGGGTAACCTCGGCGTGCTGTTCAGTGGCGACAAGGGCCTGGAAACCCGTATCGGTGTAGAGGAGTTCCGCCAGCGCGTGCGTCGCGTGGCGATCCTGCGTCCGCAGGTGGCGGTGCCCGATGCGCGCGTCGACCAGTACATCCGTCCATACCGGCGCAACTGGTTCTGGAACATCGCCCTGCGCGACTGGAAGCGCTACGGCGATGTCATGCTCGCTTCGCTGGTGGCCAACGTCCTGGCCCTGGCCGGTGTGATCTTCTCCATGCAGGTCTACGACCGGGTGGTCCCGGCCAACTCCGAAGCGACCCTGTGGGTGCTGTTCGGCGGGGTGATGCTGGCGATCGTCTTCGAGTTCTGCCTGCGCGTCTCGCGCACGCATATCTCCGACACCGTCGGCAAACGTGCAGACCTGCGCATCTCCGATGTGGTCTTCGGCCGCGCGCTGCGACTGCGCAATTCGGCGCGTTCGCGTTCCACCGGCACGTTCATCTCGCAGTTGCGCGAGATCGACCAGGTGCGTGAGCTGTTCACCTCGACCACGGTCGGGGCATTGGCCGACCTGCCTTTCTTCCTGCTGTTCCTGGTGGTGCTGTGGATGGTCGGCGGCCCCCTGATGTTCGTCGCCCTGGGCGCGATTCCCTTGCTGGTCATCCCCGGCCTGCTGATCCAGAAGCCGCTGGAACGCCTGTCCAACGAGGGCATGCGCGAGTCCGCATTGCGCAACGCCATGCTGGTGGAGGCGGTGCAGGGTATCGAGGACATCAAGCTGCTGCGCGCGGAAGCGCGCTTCCAGAACCAGTGGAACAACGTCAACGACGTGTCCGCCGGCATCAGCATGCGCCAGCGCTTCCTCACCAGCCTGCTGATGAGCTGGACCCAGGAAGTCCAGGGCATTGTCTATGCCCTGGTGCTGGCCCTGGGCAGCTACCTGGTGATGCAGGGCGACATGACCACCGGTGCCCTGGTGGCCTCGTCGATCCTCGCCTCACGGATGATCTCGCCGCTGGCGCAGATGGCCTCGGTATTTTCCCGCTGGCAGTCGGCTAAGGTCGCCCGCAAGGGCCTGGACGAGCTCATGAGCCGCCCGGTGGATCAGCCCGAACGGGCCCGCCGGGTGCACCGCGCGGCGCTTAATGGCAATTACCAGCTCGACGGCGTGAGCTTCCGCTACGGCGACAACGACAAGCGCCCCGCGCTGGTGGTGCCGCAGCTGCAGATCCGCGCCGGTGAGAAGATCGCCATCCTCGGCCGCATCGGCTCCGGCAAGTCGACCCTGCTCAACCTGCTCTCGGGCATGCACAGCCCACAGGAAGGCCGCGTCTCGCTCGATGGCCTGGACCTGGCGATGATCGACACCGCCGACGTGCGCCGCGACATGGCGATGCTGCCGCAGAGCTCGCGGCTGTTCTACGGCACCATCCGGGAAAACATCCTGCTCGGCGCGCCGATGGCCAGTGACGCCATGATCACCCAGGCGCTCTCCCTGTCCGGCGCCCTGTCCTTCGTGCAGGCACTGCCCGATGGCCTCGATGAGGTAATCCTCGAGGGCGGCCAGGGCCTGTCCGGTGGCCAGCGCCAGACCCTGCTGCTGGCGCGCACGCTGATCCGCAATCCGTCCGTCGTGCTGCTCGACGAGCCGACCGCCAACTTCGATGAGATGACCGAACGTCAGGTGATCGACGCCATGGGGCCATGGATGGCGCCGCGCACGCTGGTGGTTGCCACCCACCGCATGCCGGTCCTGAAATGGGTCGACCGGATCATCCTCATCGACAACGGGCGTGTGGTGCTGGACGGTCCCAAAGACAAAGTTCTCAAGGAGCTGACCCAATGACCGACCTCAAGCTCCCGGTGGCCAAGGCGGATGTCCCGCCGGCCATCCCGCCGACCACTGTTTCCACAGCCCGCGCGCACCAGCGCGGGGCCCCGGCCGAGCCGCCGCTGCCGCGCTCGAGCCTGGTGGTGTGGTTGATCGCGGCCATGCTCGGTGCCTTTGCCGTATGGGCCAGCCTGTTCTCCCTGGATGAAGTCTCCACCGGCAGCGGCAAGGTGGTGCCGTCTTCCCGCGAACAGGTCATCCAGTCCCTGGAAGGTGGCATCCTGGTCTCGCTCAATGTTCACGAGGGCGATCTGGTCGAGGCCGGTCAGGTCCTCGCCCAGCTCGACCGTACCCGCAGCGAGTCGGCGGTGGAGGAGAGTGCCTCGCGCATGCGGGCTGCCAAGGCCGAGGCTGCGCGACTGTCTGCCGAGGTCAACGGGACGCCGCTGGCCTTCCCCGAAGACGTACAGACGTTCCCCGACCTGGTGAATAGCGAGACTGCGCTCTACCACTCGCGCAAGGACAGCCTGGCGAAGAACCTCGCGGGCATCAACGATGCGCTGGGACTGGTGCGCCGCGAGCTGGCCATGACTCAGCCGCTGGTGGCGCGCGGAGCTGCCAGTGACGTGGAAGTGCTGCGCCTCAAGCGCCAGGCCAACGAACTGCAGCGCAAGGCCACCGAGCTGCAGACGCAGTATGTGGTCAAGGCCCGCGAAGACCTGGCCAAGGCCAATGCCGAGATTGAGGCTCAGAGCTCGGTCACCCGCGGCCGCTCGGACGCCTTGCATCGCACCACCTTCACGTCGCCGGTACGCGGTATCGTCAAGGACATCGAGGTCTCCACGGTCGGCGGCGTCATTCCGCAGGACGGCAAGCTGATGGAAATCGTCCCGGTGGACGAAAAGCTTCTGGTCGAGGCGCACATTTCGCCGCGCGACGTCGCCTTCATCCGCCCCGGCCTGGACGCCACGGTGAAGATCACCGCCTATGACTACTCGATCTACGGCGGCCTGCACGGCAAGGTCACGACCATTTCGCCGGACACCATTCAGGACGAGGTCAAACGCGAGGTCTTCTACTACCGGGTGTTCATCCGCACGGACGTCGACCACCTGACCAACAAGGACGGCAAACGCTTCGGCATCGTGCCGGGGATGATCGCCACGGTCGATATCCATACTGGCAACAAGACGATCCTGGACTATCTGCTCAAGCCGCTTAACAAGGCCCGCGAGGCGCTGCGCGAGCGCTGAGCCCGGGGTGACAGGCGATGACCTGCGTCGATGGCTGCAAACCCCGCCTCCCCGGCGGGGTTTTTCTTTGCTGACTGTCATCAGAAAGTCAGCGCAGGGTACATACTCAAGGGGCATCGACGTCGGACACGTCGATTGCGGAAGCAGTTTCCGCCATTCGCTTGTCACAGTCAGCAGGAGCGCGCTGCGGGCCGGAGAATCCCCGCCGCGACGCACCCGGCAATGACGGCCGAATGGACGGCCGCATCGATCTATCGGAAGACCCCGCGCCCAGGCGCCCGGCTTCCATCGTCAAGGAATACAGCATGTCCCCAAGACCGGTAAACAATGCCTCGGTCAGCCCCAAGGGCAGCCTCGAAACCCTCTCCCAACGTGAGGTGCACCAGCTCAGCGAAGCGGGCTCGGGCAGTACCTACAAGCTTTTCCGCCAGTGTGCCCTGGCCATCCTCAACACCGGCACGCAGATCGACAACGCCAAGCACATCCTCGACGCCTACCGCGACTTCGAGCTGGAAATCCACCAGCAGGATCGCGGCGTGCGCCTGGAACTGTTCAACGCGCCGGCCGACGCCTTCGTCGATGGCGAGATGATCGCCAGCACCCGCGAGATGCTCTTCAGCGCCCTGCGCGACATCGTCTACACCCAGAATGCGCTGAACAGCCGGCGTTTCGGCCTGGACAGCTCGGCCGGCATCACCGACTACGTCTTCCACCTGCTGCGCAATGCCCGTGCGCTGCATGCCGGCGTGGAGCCGAAGATCGTCGTTTGCTGGGGCGGCCATTCGATCAGTACCAACGAGTACAAGTACACCAAGAAGGTCGGCCACGAGCTGGGCCTGCGCAGCCTCGACGTCTGCACCGGTTGCGGCCCCGGCGTGATGAAGGGGCCGATGAAGGGCGCCACCATCGGCCACGCCAAGCAGCGCATCACCGATGGCCGCTATATCGGCTTGACCGAGCCGGGAATCATCGCCGCCGAGGCGCCGAACCCCATCGTCAACGAACTGGTGATCCTGCCGGATATCGAGAAGCGCCTGGAGGCCTTCGTTCGCGTCGGCCACGGCATCATCGTGTTCCCCGGCGGTGTCGGCACGGCGGAGGAGTTCCTCTACCTGCTGGGCATTCTCATGCACCCGGAGAACCAGGACATGCCGTTCCCCCTGGTGCTCACCGGCCCGCGCAGCGCGGCGGCCTATATCGAGCAGCTGCATGCCTTCATCGGGGCGACTCTGGGGGAGGTGGCGCAGAAGCGCTATCGCATCATCATCGACGACCCGGCGGAAGTGGCGCGGGAAATGAGCGCGGGCCTCAAGCGGGTCAAGCAGTTCCGTCGCGAACGCAACGACGCCTACCACTTCAACTGGCTGCTGAAGATCGACGAGGGCTTCCAGCGTCCGTTCGAACCGACCCACGAGAACATGGCCGGCCTGGACCTGGGGCCCGACGTGCCGCCCCACGAGCTGGCGGCGAACCTGCGCCGGGCCTTCTCGGGCATCGTCGCGGGCAACGTGAAGGATCGCGGCATCCGTATGATCGAGGAGTTCGGCCCGTACGAGATCCACGGTGACGCGGCCATCATGGAGCCGCTCGATGCGCTGTTGCAGGCGTTCGTCGAGCAGCACCGGATGAAGCTGCCGGGCGGCGCAGCGTACGAGCCTTGTTACCGGGTGGTGCAGCGCTCCGGAGTGTCGGTGTGAACCTGTAGGAACGAAAAACAAAAAGCCCCGCCAGGATGCGGGGCTTTTTCATTCGGGCTTTACGTTCAGGAGAGGCTTACAGATCGAAATCGTAGTCGGACAGTTGGCGCTGCAGGCGACGCTCTTCCAGGTAGTTATCGATGATGCGGCGCTTGGTCAGGTTGGTCTTGGCGACCTCTGCCGTGGCTTCTGCGCCGTCATCGCTGTCGTCTGTGCTGACATCGTCCTCGAGTTCGAGGTCTTCTTTGTCGTTTGCCATTCGGTGCACTCCACAACACGGGGTGTGTTGGCGCCCCTTATAGCGACAAAGGAGTGGGCGGTAAAAAAGATTTTTTCAATCAGCCTGAAGGAATTTTCCCATAAAGCTCAATCGTCCGACGTCTTGTGCTTGTACTCGCACAGGTCCTCGATCCGGCAACTGCCACACTGCGGCTTGCGCGCCTTGCAGACGTAGCGTCCATGCAGGATCAGCCAGTGGTGCGCATCCAGCAGGTATTCCTTGGGCACGAACTTGAGCAGCTTGCGCTCCACCTCCAGCACATTGCGCCCTGGCGCGATGTTGGTGCGGTTGGATACGCGGAAGATATGGGTGTCCACCGCCATCGCCGGCTGTCGGAAAGCCGTGTTGAGGACCACGTTGGCAGTCTTGCGGCCCACGCCGGGCAAGGCTTCCAGGTCTTCACGGTTCTCCGGCACCTGGCCGCCGTGCTTCTCGATGAGGATGCGGCAGGTCTCGATGGTGTTCTTCGCCTTGCTGTTGTACAGGCCGATGGTCTTGATGTACTCCGACAGGCCCTCCACGCCCAGGGCGTAGATCGCTTCCGGGGTATTGGCCACCGGGTAGAGCTTGGCGGTGGCCTTGTTCACCCCCACGTCGGTGGCCTGGGCGGAGAGCAGCACCGCGATCAGCAGCTCGAAGGGCGAGCTGTAGGCCAGTTCGGTTTCGGGGTTGGGGTTGTCTTCCTTGAGTCGGCGGAAAATCTCCGCGCGCTTGGCGGCATTCATTCGATCACTCCGGTCACGCGGACGCGCTGGCGCTCGGTGGCGGGTACGTTGCCCGCCTGCGCCTTGGCGCGGTCCGCCAGGCTTTCATCAATACGGTTCTTGAGGGCGATCAGCAGGCCCAGCACCAGGAAGGCGCCGGGCGGCAGCACCGCCAGCAGCAGGCCCTGGTAACCGGGGACCTGTACTTTCCAGTCGGCGGCGGCCGGGCCGAACAGCAGCTCCATGCCGGCCAGCAGGGTGCCATGGCCGAGCAGTTCGCGCAGGGTGCCGATGATCAGCAGGACCAGGGCGAAGCCCAGCCCCATCATCAGCGCGTCGAAGGCCGAGCGTGCCAGGTTGTTCTGCGAGGCGAAGGTCTGCGCGCGGCCGAGGATCACGCAGTTGGTGGTAATCAGCGGTACGAAGATGCCCAGCACCTGGTACAGCTCGAAGCGCCAGGCCTGCATCAGCAGTTCGATGCAGGTGGTCAGGGTGGCGATGATCAGCAGGAAGGCAGGCAGGCGCACGGTCTCGCTCAGCGCGCTGCGGATCAGCGAGACGCTGACGCTGGAGCAGACCAGCACGAAGAGTGTCGCCAGCCCCAGGCCGAGGGCGTTGACCATGGAGCTGCTGGTGCCCAGCAACGGGCAGAGGCCGAGCAGTTGCACCAGGCCGGGGTTGTTCTTCCACAGCCCCTGCAGGGCGATTTCGCGGTAGCCGGGGTCATTCATGGTTTTCTCCCGAGGCGGGGGCGAGCAGCTCTGCTTTGTGCGCGTCGAAGTACTGCAGCGCCAGGTGCGTGGCCTTGACCACCGCGCGCGGGGTGACGGTGGCGCCGGCGAACTGGTCGAACTGGCCGCCGTCCTTCTTCACTTTCCAGCCATTGTCGCCCGGATCAGTCAGCGATCGACCGTCGAAGCCGTACAGCCAGCCGCTCTTGCCCAGTTCGATACGGTCGCCCTGGCCCGGTGTTTCATGGTGGGCCACGACCCGCACGCCGAGCAGGCGGCCCTGTGCAGTCACGCCGACCAGCAACTGGATCGAGCCGCCATAGCCATCCCGTGCCACGGGCTGGAGTACGACCGCCGTGGCCTGGCCCCGGAGCCGGGCGATGTAAGCGGGTGCCGGCTCGTCGCGGCCCAGCAGCTTGGGATCGAAAGCGCTGACTTCGGTTTCCAGCGGATGGTTGTCATAGCTGCCCCCGGGCAGCAGCTCCAGCAGCGTGCGGCCACGCGCTTCGCGCTGGGCGGTATCGATGCGCTGGGCGGTGAGCTGGTGAACGGTCGCCACCACGCCCGTGGCGATCAGCGCGACCAGTCCCAGTGCCAGGGCGCTCTTGAGCAGTTCGCGGTTCATTGCTCACCTGCCTTGAAACCCTGCTCGGGCTTCTTGTGCCCGTAGGTGCGCGGGCGAGTGAAGGCGTCGATGGTTGGCGCGGCGAGGTTCATCAGCAGCACGGCGAAGGCCAGGCCGTCCGGGTAGCCACCCCAGGCGCGGATCACGTAGGTGAGCACGCCGACGCCGATGCCGAACACCAATCGGCCACGGTTGCTGGTGGCGCCGGACACCGGGTCGGTGACGATGAAGAAAGCGCCGAGCATGGTCGCGCCGCTGAACAGGTGCAGCAGCGGCGAGCCGTGGGAGTCGGAGCCGGAGCCGTTCCAGAACAGCAGGCTCATGACGAACAGCCCGCCGAGCATGCCCACCGGCGCGTGCCAGGTGAACAGCTTGCGCCAGAGCAGGAACAGGCCGCCGGCGAGGAAGGCCAGGTTCACCAGCTCCACGCCGCGCCCGCCGACACTGCCGAAGGCCGGAGACTGCGCCAGCAGTTCCTCCATGGTCAGGCTGTGGTTGTTGCGCACCACGTCCAGCGCGGTGGCGCCAACCCAGGCGTCCGGCACCTGGCTGGTGAAGCCGAAGATCTGCCGCAACCCTTCGCCGAAGCCAAGCGCGCTGTCCGGCGCCGGCCATTGGCTCATCAGTTGCGGGAAGGACACCAGCACCGCGGCATAGCCGACCATGGCGGGGTTGAACGGGTTCTGCCCGAGGCCGCCGTACAGGTGCTTGCCGAAGATCAGCGCGAATACCACCGCGACGCCGCTCAACCACCAGGGCGCGTAGGGCGGCAAGGCCAGAGCGAGCAGCACGGCGGTGACCAGCGCGCTGCCGTCCTTGAGGAAGAATGCCAGCGGCCGATCGCGCAGCTTGAGCATCACGGCCTCGGTGGAGAGGGCGAGCAGGCCGCACCAGAGCAGGTTGAAGAGGGTACCCACGCCGTACAGGCCGATCAGCACCAGCGCGCCAGGCGCACAGGCGGCCAGCAGCGTCAGCATGACCCTCTGTGTACGGTTGCTGCCGGTGGCGTGGGGAGAACTGATGCGAGGAAGCTTCATGCAGGCGCCTCGCCATTGGCATCGGCGACGGCGCGTTCGGCCGCTTGCAGGCGTTCGCGGGCCGAGGCCAGGGCGTGGTCGCCGGCGCCTTCGCGCTCGAGCTTCTTCAGGTCGGCACGGGCGTAGGCCAGTTCGGTCTTGGCGGCGCGCAGGGCGGCTGTCACCGGGCGCTTGTCGGTACGCACGAGGTCCGGCGGCGCCTTGCCGCTGGCGTCTTCGGCGGCGTGCAGGGCGGCTTCCGCGGCAGCGAGGGTCAGGCGGATCGCGTCCAGTTCCTCGGCGGTGGCACCTTCGCGTTCAGCGGCGCGCAAGGCATCGCGCCGGCTGATGTAGGCCAGCTTGGCCTGGCGCAGGGCGAGTACGCCGTCGACGGGCTGGGCGGCTTGCGGATCGGTCGGCACAGCGGCCCCCTGCAATTGGTTGAGTTGGCGTTCGATGCGCTCGACGTCCGCACGCAAGGAGGCGAGGGTGGCGCGCTGCTCGTCCGTGGGGGATTCGCCGAAGGCCTTCTCGGACTTCTTCAACTGGGCGCGGGCCATGGCGGCGTCGATCTTCGCTTTCTTCAGCGCGGCTTCATCGGAGGCAGGCGCAGCGAATGGCGCCGGCGCGGCGTTGGTGCCCTCCGATTCGGCTGCCGCCAGTGCGGCCTTGGCCTCCTCGGCGGCGATGCGCAATTCGGCCACCTGGGCGCGCAGTTGGTCGGTGTCGTGGGTGGCCAATTGCTTCTCGGCTTTCTTCAGCGCCACCTGGGCCATGCTTGCTTCGATCTTCAGGCGCTTGAGTTGGTCGGGCGCATTGCCCACGGACTTCTCGGCCTTCACCCGTTCGATGACCGATTGCGCGGCGGGCGCGCTCGGCGATGCGATTTCGGGCTGTTCTTCCTGCACTCGCGCGGCGCGTTCCTGGCGGGCCAGGCGGTCGGCGGCGCGCCGATCTTCTTCGTTGCGCAGGCGCTCCTGGCGTTGTTCGAAGCGCAGGCGCGATTGCTCGGCCTTCAACTGCCGCTGTTCCAGTTCGCGGATCTCGGCCTTGGATGCGCGATAGTACTGCACCAGAGGAATGCTCGACGGGCACACGTAGGCACAGGCGCCGCACTCGATGCAGTCGAACAGATTGTGCGCCACGAGTCGCTCGTGATCCTCCGCGAAAAAATACAGCTGTTGCGGCAACAGGCTGGCCGGGCAGACCTGCGCACAATCGCCACAGCGGATGCATGGCAAGGCCGGCGCCGGCAATGGCAGCTCTTCGCGGGTGGCGGCCAGCAGGCAGTTGGCGGTCTTGAGCAGCGGCGCGTCGAGCGATGGCAGGCTGTCGCCCATCAGCGGGCCGCCGAGGATCAGCCGGTCAAGCTTGTCGAGATCGAGGCCGGCGAAATCCAGCAACTCGCCCACCGGCGTGCCGATCAGCGCTTCGACGTTGCACGGGCGCGTCAGCGCGGCGCCGGCCAGGGTGGTGATGCGCGAGATCAGCGGTTGCCCGCGCAGCACGGCGTCGGCCACGGCAACGGCGGTGGCGACGTTCACGCAGAGCATGCCGATGTCCGCCGGCAGGCCGCCGGAAGGGACTTCGCGGCCGGTGAGAACCTGGATCAGCTGGCGCTCGCCGCCCGAAGGGTAGCGGGTCGGGATCGCCTGCAGCCGGATGTTCCGCTCACCGATGGCGGCCTGCACGGCGGCGATGGCCTGGGGCTTGTCGTCCTCGATGCCGACCAGCACCTGTTGCGGCTGGAGGACGTGCATCAGCACCTCGATGCCTTCCACCAGTTCGACGGCGCGTTCGCGCATCAGCAGGTCGTCGGCGCTGATGTACGGCTCGCACTCAGCGCCGTTGATGATCAGGGTATGCAGGTCGTCCTGCGCGCGGGAGGCCAGCTTGGCGGCGGTGGGGAAGCCGGCGCCGCCGAGGCCGGCGATGCCCGACTGGCGGATGCGCTCCAGCACTTCGACGCCGGAGAGCGAGCTGTAGTCGGACAGGGGCACACGCGTGGCCCATTCCTCTGCGCCGTCGCTTTCAATGACGATGGCGGGCGCCGTCAGGCCGGAGGGGTGTGGGTAAGGCTGCTCGCTCACCTCGACCACGACACCGGAAGTCGGCGCATGCAGCGCGGCGCTGATAGTGCTGCCGGCCTCTGCGATCAGTTGGCCCTTGAGTACGCGCTGGCCGGCCTCGACGCAGGGGCGCGCGGGCTCGCCGATATGCTGTTGCAGGGGCAACACCAGCCGGCGTGGCAGTGGCGGATGCTGGATCGGCGTGGCGGTGGATTGCTGCTTGTTGGCTGGCAATCTCAGGCCGCCCGGGAAATTCCAGACCTGCATGTTCATGCCGCCTGCTCCCGGTCGCTGTGGATCAGTCGGCCCTGCGGCAGCGGCCACCTCCAGTCGGCGACGCCTGCCGGCAGGTCGCGCATCTCGATGCAGTCCACCGGGCAGGGTTCCAGGCACAGGTCGCAGCCGGTGCACTCGTCGACGATCACCGTGTGCATCAGCTTGGCGGCGCCGACGATGGCGTCCACCGGGCAGGCGCGGATGCACTTGGTGCAACCGATGCATTCGGCTTCGCGGATGTAGGCCACGCGCAGCGGCGTTTCTTCGGTGGCGTCCAGCGGCAGCGGTTCGACGCCCAGCAGGTCGGCCAGGGCGGCGATGGTCGCGGCGCCGCCGGGCGGGCACTTGTTGATCGCATCGCCGTCGGCGATGGCCTGGGCGTAAGGCTTGCAGCCGGCATAACCGCACTGGCCGCACTGGGTTTGCGGCAGCAGGTCATTGATCTGCACGGCGATCGATTCGTCAGCGACCTTCACCCGCGCCGACGCCAGGCGCAACGCCACGGCGCCGGCAAGGCAGAGCAGGATGATCAGCAGCGCCGCGATCATGGCTTGAGCAGCCCGCTGAAGCCCATGAACGCCAGGGACATCAGGCCCGCGGTGATCATGCCGATGGCCGCGCCCTTGAACGGCTTGGGCACGTCGGCGATGGCGATGCGCTCGCGCAGGGCGGCGAACAGTACCAGCACCAGGGTGAAGCCCAGCCCGGCGCCGAATCCCTGGAAGATGGACTGCAGAAAGCCGAATTCGGGCTTGCGGGCATTCAGCAGGGCCACGCCCAGCACGATGCAGTTGGTGGTGATCAGCGGCAGGAAGATGCCCAGCCCGCGGGCCAGCAGCGGGCTGGTCCTCTTCACCAGCAGCTCGGTGAACTGCACCACCAGGGCGATCACCAGGATGAAGGCGATGGTACGCAGGAATTCCAGATCCAGCGGTTGCAGCACGTAGCGCTGCAGGATGTAGCTGAAGGCCGAGGCGAGGGTGAGCACGAAGGTGGTCGCCAGGGCCAGCGCAAACGCCGCCTCGATCTTGCGCGACACGCCCATGAACGGGCAGATGCCGAGGAATTGCACCAGCACGAAATTGTTGACCAGGATGGCGCTGACCAGGATCAGGGCGAGTTCGGTCATGGCCGGGCACTCGCAGCCAGGCGCGAGGGGAGGCGGATCATGCTCGGAGACCGGTGGTCGGCGGGTTGATGGCGACGAGAGTGCATAGGTCGAATACAAGGTGCGAAGTCGGTAATTGTACCTCCCCGAAATCAGTTGCGGTGCCAGGGGTGGCGGGAGGAACATCAGCGGCTGCCGAACCTGATCGGTTCCCCTCACGGAAGTCGCGATGCGCAAAACTCTGTCCGGACGCCTCACTGCTCTCTGCCTGCTGTTCTCCAGTGGCCTGGCTTCGGCTGCCCCCTTTACCACGTCTGACCTGGTCAGTTGGCCGCGGATGAATGTCGCCGATTTCGCCTGCCTGCTGGAACAGCGCACCGGTCACGCCGACGCGCAGTTCAGTTGCGCCGCCAGCAGGAAGCTGAGCAACTGGGGTGACGCCTGCCATGACACCGACCTCAGCTACGCCGGCCCGCAGTTGCCCGAAGCCTTGGCGCGGCAACTGAACCCGCATGTCACGGCGGTGGACCTGGACTGGGAGTACGGCCGCCTGCAGTCGGTGAACGTCACCTTCGACAAGATCATGACCGTGGAGGAAGTCGCGGACATCTTCCCGGACGTGAACCTGGAAGACCCGACATCACGGGAAAACCTGAGCAACGCCTCGCTGCAGGACTGCGCCGAAGACGCCTCCTGCCTCTATCTGGAAGGTTTCGAGCACCTGGGCGGCGGCGATGTGGACTGCGAGGACGCTCAGTAGGTCATGCAGGCGGCGTTGAGCAGCCCCACGCACAGCGAGGCGCCGCCGAGGAACACGCCGTGGGCCAGGGTATTGTCGGCAATGCCGCCCTTGAGCTCCGGCACCACGCGCGACAGCCCGAGGAATACCAGCACCTGCACCAGCATGGCGATCGCGCCCCAGATCAGCATGTCGATGATGCTGACGCTGTGGGCGATGGCGCTTGCCAGCGGCAGGGCGAAGCCGAGCAAGGTGCCGACCAGCGCCACGGCGGCACTGAGGTTGCCCTGGCGGATCAGCTGGATTTCCGCGTAGGGCGTCAGGCGGATGTAGAGGCTGGTGAACAGGCCGAACAGGCCAATGGCCGCGGCAAAATACGCGAGAAAGTTGGGCAGGGTCTGCAGCAGGTTCATGGCAAATCCTTCAGACGAAATAGTGGGGGACGAAGCGGCTGCTGTCGCGGGTGATGGCACTGGCGTCCTCACGGATGCCCAGGCCGGCGGCCTGGCCGTCGATCACCCAGCAGCCGAGCACGGCGTAGTTGTCGCCGTGCCTGGCCAACGGTGCGTAGCTTTGATAGATGCAGGGCGCGTCGGCATGGGGGCCGTCGCTTTCCAGCTGCAGATCGCCGGCGACGATGCGGATGTTCTCGCCCTCGCGCGAATACAGGGGCTTGCGCACGTAGGCGCCGGGGAGGTCCTGGCGGTAGCTGGCCGGTAGCAGGTTCGGATGGCCGGGGTTGAGCTTCCAGAGGATTGGCAGCATGGCCTTGCTCGACATCAGCAGCTTCCAGGCGGGCTCCAGGAAGCGGATGTCGCTGCGCTCCAGGTGCCCGGCGAAACTGTCCTGCAGCAGCCACTCCCAGGGATAGAGCTTGAAGCAGTGACGGATGTCCTGCTCGTACTGGTCGATGAAGGTGCCGCGCCCGGCGTGGTGGCCGATGAATTCCAGCGGCAGGTAGCGTGTCGGCAAGCCGGCCTGGTGCGCGGTGTCGAGCAGGTAGAGGACATTGCCGGTGTCTTCCTCGTGGCCATCGATGGCGGTGAAGTGCAGCGTGCCGTCGGGGGCGATGGCCTTCCAACGCGCGATCAGCTTCTCGTGCAGCGAGTTGAACTGGTCGGCAGCCGGGTTCACGTCATTGAGCCATTGCCACTGCACCACGCTGGCCTCCAGCAGGCCGGTCGGCGTGTCGGCGTTGTACTCGAGCATCTTCGGCTGGCCGTCGCCGTTCCAGGCGAAGTCGAAGCGGCCATAGAGGCTCGGGTCCTGGCGCTGCCAGGAGCGGATGATTTCCTCGCGGGCACCCGGCGGCAGCTGGAAGGGCTCGAAGTGGCCGGTGCGAATCACCCATTCCACACATTCCAGGTAGCGCTGGTGCAGGTCTTCGCTGGCGGCTTCCAGCGTCTCGATCTGCTCGAGGCTGAATTCATAGGCCACCGATTCGTCCCAGTACAGGCCGTCGATGCTGTGGAAGGTGAAGCCGACCGCCTCGCAGCGCTCGCGCCAGTCGGGGCGCGGCGTCATCGCCAGACGACGCATCAGCCGCCCCCGGAGAAGCGGGCGCCGGAGTGGCCGAAGCCGCCGCGGGTGACCAACTGACGCGACTGTACCTGGTAGGTCTGCGCGGTCTTCGGTCGTGAGCCGTCCTCGTAGCTCGGCCCACGATAACGCCCAGAGCTGCTGCCGACATAACTACCGCCGCCGCTGCTGCTGGTGCCCGACTCTGGCTCGCAGGCGTTGGGCGTGTTGCCCCAGTCCTTCAGGCAGTCCTCGCGGTTGGCGTAGAGGTCGCGGTACACCGGGTTGTGGTGCAGCACGCTGTAGAGCACCCCGCCGGTGAGCAGGGTGGTGAAGACGATGTTGGATTTCTTCATGCTTTGTTCGCGGCGCGCCTGGAACCGAGTTTTCGCCACAACCAGCGCAGGATCAGGCCGGCGACCAGCAGCACGACCAGCAGCGGCAGGCCGAAGGCGGCGACCTGGATGGCATTGACAGTGCCGTCGGTGAGTTCGTCCAGCGAGTTGCCGAAGGCCCTGCCGATACGTGACCAGCGACCGGTCGGCTGGTATTCGCTGGAGAAGTCCAGGGTCAGCAGGTTGGTGGCGATGCGTCGCTGTTGTTGGGCGGAGTCTTGGCGGGCGGCCTGCAACTGCTGCTCGACTTCGGCGGTGGCCTTGGCCAGGGCCAGCAGGTCGCTGACGCTCATGTCCTTGCGGCCCTGGAAGCCTTGCAGGGTCTGGTACTCACGCTCCAGGCGCTCGCGCAGCTGCTGGTTGTCGCTCACCGCCTGGGCGAGGTCTTCGGCCTGGGTGCGGCGGCTTTGCAGTTGGCCGCCTTCGGCCGCGAGGGCGACGAGCTTTTCCACGCCTTCGGGGACGATGCGAACCACGAGATGCGCGTTGCGCATCTGGCTGTCGCCGCTCTGCTCGATGGCAATCAGCTCGCAGGGGCCGAAGCGGTCCTGGGTGCAGGCATCGCGGGAGGCGGCCAGCTGCGCGTCGATACGCTCGCTGGCCAGGCGGATGCCGACCTGGTGTTCATAGGCGAGGAAGGAACCGGCCTTCGCCGCTTCCCCCTGGAAAGCGGCGCCGGAACCGGCGGCGTGCTCCGAGGGAGCGCCGCAGCCGGCGAGGGCGGCGCTCAGGAAGAGCGCTGCGCAGTGGTGCAGTTTCATCGAGGGCCTCCTTGCCGTCCGATGCTTACTTGACGCGCTGGCCCGGCTTGGCGCCGCTATCCGGGCTGAGCAGGTAGATCTCTTCACCGCCGGGGCCGGCGGCCAGGACCATGCCCTCGGAGACGCCGAACTTCATCTTGCGCGGGGCCAGGTTGGCCACGTACAGGGTCAGGCGGCCTTCGACTTTGCTCGGGTCCGGGTAGGCGCTCTTGATGCCGGAGAACACGTTGCGCTTCTCGTCGCCGATGTCCAGGGACAGGCGCAGCAGCTTGTCGGCGCCCTCGACGAACTCGCACTTCTCGATCAGCGCGATGCGCAGGTCGACGGCGGCGAAGGCGTCGAAGTTGATTTCCGCGGCGAGCGGGTCCTTGGTCAGTTCACCGTTGCCCGCAGGTTTCGGGGCGCTGGCGAGGAGGTCTTCCTTGGAGGCTTCGATCATGGCTTCGATTTTCGCGGGCTCGATACGGGTCATCAGCGGGTTGAACGGGTTCAGTTGGTGATTGGCCAGCAGTTGCTCGTGGTCGGCCCATTTCAGCGGGGCGACGTTGAGGAAGGCTTCGGCGGCAACGGCCAGCTTCGGCAGTACCGGCTTGAGGAAGATCACCAGCTGGCGGAACAGGTTCACGCCCAGGGCGCAGATGGCCTGGACTTCGTCCTGCTTGCCTTCCTGCTTGTTCAGCGACCAGGGCGCCTTGTCGGCGATCCAGGCGTTGGCCTGGTCGGCCAGGGCCATGATTTCGCGCATGGCGCGGCCGAAGTCACGGGCTTCGTACGCGGCGGCGATGCTCGGCGCCGCGTCCTTGAAGGCCTGGGCCAGTTCCGGCGCGGGGTTGGCGTCCACCAGCAGGCCGTTGTTGCCCTTGTGGATAAAGCCGGCGCAACGGCTGGCGATGTTCACCACCTTGCCGACCAGGTCGGAGTTGACCTTCTGCACGAAGTCCTCGAGGTTCAGGTCGAGGTCGTCCACGCCGCGGCCCAGCTTGGAGGCGTAGTAGTAGCGCAGGTATTCCGGGTCCAGGTGGTCCAGGTAGGTGCGTGCCTTGACGAAGGTGCCGCGCGACTTGGACATCTTCTGGCCGTTGACGGTCAGATAGCCGTGCACGTTCAGCGCGGTCGGCTTGCGGTAGCCCGCGCCTTCGAGCATGGCCGGCCAGAACAGCGCGTGGAAGTTGACGATGTCCTTGCCGATGAAGTGGTACAGCTCGGCGTCCGAGCCCTGCTTCCAGTAGGCGTCGAAGTCCAGCTCCGGACGGCGCGCGCAGAGGTTCTTGAAGCTGGCCATGTAGCCGATCGGTGCGTCCAGCCAGACGTAGAAGTACTTGCCCGGCGCATCGGGGATCTCGAAGCCGAAGTACGGCGCGTCGCGGGAGATATCCCACTCCTGCAGGCCGGAATCCAGCCACTCGGCGAGCTTGTTGGCCACCGAATCCTGCAGGGCGCCGCTGCGGGTCCACTGCTGCAGCATGGCCTGGAAGTCAGGCAGCTTGAAGAAGTAGTGCAGCGACTCCTTGAGCACCGGGGTGGCGCCGGAGATGGCCGATTTCGGGTCCTTCAGCTCTGTGGGCGAGTAGGTCGCGCCGCAGGCTTCGCAGTTGTCGCCGTACTGGTCGGCGGTGCCGCACTTCGGGCAGGTGCCCTTGATGAAGCGGTCGGCCAGGAACATCTGCTTTTCCGGGTCGAAGTACTGGGTCACCGGGCGGGTGGCGATGTGGCCGGCGTCACGCAGCTTCAGGTAGATGGCCGAGGACAGCTCGCGGTTCTCTTCCGAATGGGTCGAGTGGTAGTTGTCGAACTCCACCAGGAAGTCGGCGAAATCGCCCATGTGCTCGGCGCGCACGCCGTCGATCAGTTGCTCGGAGGTAATGCCTTCGCGCTCGGCGCGCAGCATGATGGCCGAACCGTGGGCATCGTCCGCGCACACGTACACCGCCTGGTTGCCACGCATTTTCTGGAAGCGAACCCAGATGTCGGTCTGGATGTACTCCAGCATGTGACCGAGGTGGATCGAACCATTGGCGTAGGGCAGGGCGCTGGTGACGAGGATCTTGCGGGCTTCGGACATGATGATCGGCCGTTCCGGTTAAAACGAGGGAATCGGCAACTATATAGGTCTGGGGCGAAATTTTCATCCGTGGGCCGCTTGGCCGTAGGGCTGAGCCCGAACTACCCCGATGATCCCGAGCAAGGGGCGGACGAGAGGCGTAAGATGCCCGCCTATTCTGCTCAGTCTTTCATCGGGAGTACCCATGAGCGCCGTTACCCGTGCCACGGTGGAGGCCGTCCTCCGCCAGATCAACGACCCCCACACCGGCCAGAACCTGCTGGACGCCGGCTACCTGCACGAGCTGGACATCCAGGGCGGACGTGTCTCTCTGACCCTTGAGCTGGGTTACGCCGCCGGCCTGTTCAAGAATGGCCTGGCGCAAACCGTGCAGATGGCCCTGGAGGCGCTGGACGGCGTCGACTCGGCGCAGGTCAAGGTGGAAACCCACATCGCCGCGCACAAGGCCCAGGCCCAGGTGCCGGGCATGAGCAACGTGAAGAACATCATCGCCGTGGCCTCCGGCAAGGGCGGCGTGGGCAAGTCCACCACCGCCGCCAATCTCGCGCTGGCGCTGGCCCGCGAAGGCGCCAAGGTCGGCATCCTCGACGCCGACATCTATGGGCCGAGCCAGGGCATCATGTTCGGCATCCCCGAGGGTACCCGGCCGAAGATCCGCGACCAGAAGTGGTTCATTCCGCTGGAGGCCCACGGGGTGGAAGTCATGTCCATGGCCTTCCTTACCGACGACAACACCCCGGTGGTCTGGCGCGGCCCGATGGTCTCCGGTGCGCTGATCCAACTGATCACCCAGACCGCCTGGAACGACCTGGATTACCTGGTCATCGACATGCCGCCGGGCACCGGCGACATCCAGCTGACCCTCGCGCAGAAGGTCCCGGTGGCCGGTGCGGTGATCGTCACCACCCCGCAGGACCTGGCCCTGCTGGACGCCAAGAAGGGCGTGGAGATGTTCCGCAAGGTCAATATCCCGGTGCTGGGCGTGGTGGAGAACATGGCTGTGCACATCTGCTCCAACTGCGGCCATGCCGAGCACCTGTTCGGCGAAGGCGGCGGCGAGAAGCTGGCGGCGCAGTTCGGCGTCGACCTGCTGGCCTCGCTGCCGTTGTCCATGGCCATCCGCATGCAGGCCGACGGCGGCAAGCCCACCGTGGTTGCCGACCCGGAAAGCCAGCTGGCGATGATCTACCAGGAAACCGCGCGCTGCGTCGGCGCCCGCATCGCTCTGAGCGAGAAGGCCGCGCCGGCCATGCCGAATATTTCCATCAGCGACGATTGAAGGCGCGACAATGCCACCGGGCGCGCCCCTTTGCCGGCTGGCGCGCCTGCCGGTAAGATTCGCCTTCTTTTTCAACCGCCGCACAGGACACCCGCCATGAGCATCAAATCGGACAAGTGGATTCGCCGCATGGCTCAGGAGCACGGCATGATCGAGCCGTTCGTCGAGCGCCAGATTCGCGGTGCCGATGATAGCCGGGTGATTTCCTACGGCGTTTCCAGCTATGGCTACGACGTGCGCTGCGCCGCAGAATTCAAGGTGTTCACCAACATCCACTCGGCGGTGGTCGACCCGAAGAACTTCGACGAGAAGAGTTTCGTGGACATCAACAGCGACGTCTGCATCATCCCGCCGAACTCCTTCGCCCTGGCCCGCACCGTCGAGTACTTCCGCATCCCGCGCGACGTGCTGACCATCTGCCTGGGCAAGAGCACCTATGCGCGCTGCGGCATCATCGTCAACGTGACCCCGCTGGAACCGGAGTGGGAAGGCCACGTGACCCTGGAATTCTCCAACACCACCAACCTGCCGGCGAAGATTTACGCCCACGAAGGCGTGGCGCAGATGCTGTTCCTGCAGTCGGACGAAGCCTGCGAAGTCTCCTACCGCGATCGCGGCGGCAAGTACCAGGGCCAGACCGGCGTTACCCTGCCCAAGGCCTGATGGCCCTGTGCTGCACGAAGAACCGGGCCTTGGCCCGGTTTTTTATTGGAACGAAGAACCTTTAGGGCAGTGGGCCAGGACGAATTCCGCACGTTTCTGCAGGCTGCACAGGGGCAGTTCCAGCACTCGATAGCCCAGCTCTTCGTATGCTTCAGCCATCACCGCCGCCGTTCGCTGCGCTTCGGCAAAGTCCTGCCGGCGTTCGGCATCGTTGCGGTAGATGGCTTCCCACGCGGGCGCCAGGAATACGGTCGGCCCCTAGCGTAGTTTCCGTGCGGCGATTTGCAGTTCTTCCGGAACCGGTATGCCGCAGAGCCTCGCATATCCCAGCACATCCGGCAGGCCGCGATCGAACAGCCACAAACCACCGCCATCGAGCGCCTGCGCACGAGTCGTCAGCGCGTGCTCGAACATTTCCCGGCAGAAGGCACCCCGGTTTGCCCACGGCAATGCATCGCCACCACGGACCAGTTGCTCGCGGATGATGGCGCGGCCGCCTTCCTCGACGATGTTCAGGCCGTAATGGCGGTGCAGGTGATCGAGCAGTGTGCTCTTGCCGGCGCCAGGGCCGCCGGTGATGACGATGAGGGATTCGGACATGGCGACGACTCCTGGGAAAGGATGCAGGGGAGTACCAGCCGGAGAAGGTCTTGCAGGTAAGAAATGCAGCGGAGAGGAGGCGGGAAAAAAGAAAGGCACCCAAGGGGTGCCTGAATATGATCATGGAGTAAGTCGACAATTCTGATTCCGGGGCGGAAGCGAAGTTCCCGGCCCCGGAAAAATTTTTCAGATCATCACTTCTCCGGCACCAGCGTCAGGCGCTTCACGCCGTAGACCTTCTCAAGGTTCTGCGACTGGAAGGGGAAGCTCATGTAGTTGCCCTTCAGCCAGGCGTCGATACCGTCTGCGTAGTGCGGGCTGGCCGGGTTGCCGGACTGGCCACTGCTGTTGAGCCCGATCATCGGTTCGCTCTGGCCGAAATCGACGACGATGCGCATGGCCGGGATCAGCCAGGTGTTGAAGTCCTGGCCCCAGTGGTAGGCCGAGACGTTCAGCGTGCTGTGGTCGCCGCCGGCCGGGTAGGGGCCGCGGTCCAGGTAGCCCTTGATCGCGCCGAGGCTGGCGCGCTCGCCGGCACTGAGGTTGGGCGCCATCTTGGTGCTGTCGCTGACCCACTCGTAGGTGTGCAGCTTGCCCCACTGCCAGGTACGGCGGTCGCTGCCCAGCTTCTGTTCGCAGAAGGCGGTGGCGGCGGCCAGGCTGCGGGCGAGGATGGTCGGTTTGTCTTCCTTCTGCGGGGTGCGGGTGTCATCCCAGAACGGGCTGTCGTCACGGCCCAGCAGGTGGTCGGCCTGGGCCGAGTAGGAGAGGTTGGCGGTCTCGACGAAGGCTTTCCAGGACGGGCTGTCCTCCGGGCCCAGTTCATCGAGGAAGATCTGCTTGCTGCTCTCCTGCAGGAAGGCTTCGTACAGGGCGGCGTCGCCGGAGGTAGCCGAGAGCTTGCCGTCGAACGCCATGATCCGGTCCAGCGCTTCGCGGGCGCGGGCGCGCTGGTCGGCGGGCAGGGCGTCGATGGCTTTCTTCAGCGGCTGCGCCATGCCCGGTGCATCGAACATGGCCTGCAGCTTGCCGGCAAAGGGCGTGGTCTGGTCGTACTGCATGGCGATCATGCTGCGGTAGTCGTGGCTCTTGCTGCCGCCGGCGAGTTGGGCGATGCGCTCATAGCGCTCCGGGTAGTACCAGGAACTGGACAGCTGCGCGCCGTAGCCTGGCTGCACGCTGCGGTGGTTGGCGGTGCCCAGCCAGCCCTGCTGCGGGTCCTGGTCGGACGGGTGGAGGATCGGATCGGCGTAGCCGTCCCAGTCATAGCGGCCGTCCCAGCCGGGCGAAGGCAGCAGGCCGCGGCCTTCCTTGCGGTTGGGGAAGCGCCCGGTGACCTGCCAGCCGATGTGCTTCTCGTCGGCGAACACGATGTTCAGCGCCATGGCGCGCACGTCGCGGGTGGCGTCGAAGGCCTGCTCGACGTTCTTCGCGCGGGACAGGTCGAAGAAGGCGTCGAGGGTGCGGTCGGTCTCGCCCTGGATGCTCTGGTAGGCGATGCCGTAGCCGCTGGACAGCGGCAGCGGTTGCAGGTCGTGCTTGCGCTCGCCCAGCGCGCTGTTGAGCAGCGGGCCGTGGCGAGTCTCGTAGATGACTTCGCGGACCGGGCTCTGGCCCTTGATGAAGAAGGTTTCATTGCGCTCGATGGCCGGTTTCCACTGGCCATCGGCGAGGTAGTAGAGCTTGCCGCCCTGGCGCTTCACCTGCTCAAGGAAAAGGTCCTGATTGTCGCCCATGACCATGGTCATGCCCCAGGCCAGCTTGCCGTTGAAACCGGCGACCACGCCCGGTACGCCGGCGATGGAGACGCCCGCGGCGTTGTATTTCGGCGAGCGGATCTGCACGTAGTTCCACACTGAGGGCATGGACAGCGGCAGGTGGGTGTCGTTGGCCAGGATGCTCTTGCCGCTGCGCGTGCGCTGCGGGGCGATGGCCCAGTTGTTGGAGGCGGCGACGCCCATCATCTGCAGGGCGGCGACCTGGCCTGCCGCACGATCCAGGGCGTCGAGGCCGGCGATCCTGCCGTCCAGGCGCAGGCCCTTGAGTTTGTCCGCTTCCTCGAACGGTAGCGCTTCGTCCGGGTAGATCGGCGTCAGCCAGGGCAGCTTGTCGGCGCCGACTTTCTGCGCCAGTACCAGGGAGGCGATTTCCTCCTGCAGGTTCACCGCCAGGCCGAAGTTCAGCAGGCTGAAGACCAGTGCGGAATCTTCCGGCTTCCAGTACTCGGGGCGGTAGCCGGACTCGGCGAGGTCCATCGGCAGCTTGTCGCGGTAGCGGTACAGGTAGGCGTTGACGCCGCGCGCGTAGGTCTCGAAGAAACGCTTGAGGCGCGGTGAGGCGCCGGCGTAGAGGGCGTCCGCGGCCTTCTTCAGGTTCACCGTGCGCATGAATCGGTCGGTTTCCAGGGCGCCGGGGCCGACCATTTCCGACAGGCGACCCTGGGCCATCAGGCGCAGGCCGACCATCTGGCTGATGCGGTCGCTGGCGTGCACATAACCGAGGGTGAACAGCGCGTCGTGGAAGGTGCTGGTCTCGATCAGCGGCATGCCCAGGCTGTTGCGGCGGATCGACACGTTGTCGGCCAGGCCCTTGATCGGCTGCACGCCGTAGCTGGGCGGCAGGCTGTCGGAATAGCGGTCATTCAGCCAGCCCTGGCAGCCGGTAAGGCTGACAGCGGCAGTGACGGTGGCGGCAAGGCCGAAGCTGGGAAGCCGGCGGAAGGCACGCGGGGCCATGGGGATGTGCTCCTGCACAAAGAGGGTCGCGGAAAAGGCGCTACGTTAGTGAGCCGAGGATAGCTGTGCAAGCCGCGCGGGGCGGGATTTTCAGCAGCCGACGAATAGCTGGGCCAGACAGCAGAAGGCCCGCGCTCGGCGGGCCTTCGGGGCAGTGCTGGAAACCTGGGTCAGGCGCCGTGGCACTTCTTGTACTTGCTGCCGCTGCCGCAGGGGCACGGATCGTTGCGGCCCACGTCCTTGAGCGGGTTACGCGCAGGCTCGTGGCTGTGGTTGCAGTGCGGGCCGTGCACGTGGCCATGGTCATGGTGGTGGTCATGATCGTGGTCGTGGTTGCAGTTCGGACCGTGTACGTGGGGTTCCTGGCTCATGGTGACGCTCACTCGGGGATGAAATCGCCGGGAATTATCTCGCCATTGCGTGCGATGTGCACGCTCTGTCCGAACAGCAGGCCGGTCTTCACTTCGCCGTCGAGGCGGTAGCGGATGGGCTTGTCCGGGTCTTCCAGCAGCTTGACGATGTACTTCATGTGCCGCCACAGGTTGGTGGTCACCGGTACTTCGAAGGTTTCGTGGCCGTTGGCTGGCACTGTGAACCAGTTATTCGACTCGCCTTCGGCCAGGTCGATATCGTTCAGCTTGACCTTGTAGGCCAGGCCACGGACCGGAAGGCTGAAATCGTTCGGGTTGTCGATGCGGAAATGCAGGACGAATTCCTGCTCCAGCAAGCGAGCTTTCACGACGTCGACTTTCTGCAGCTTCACGTCGGGTTGCTCGAAATTACCTGTCATCCAGCCGCAGCCCGAAACAAGGCTGAACAGCCAGCACAGGCTGAGAATTCTTATCATTTGCGCCTGATAATTCATGTCTACCCCTCAAGACGCCCCAGTGTACCAAGCACCTGCTCGGCCGCAAGTTGTTGTTACGTTAAAAGAAGCTGCACCATACTGGCCGAATGTAACCGGCGGGTTAACACAGGAGAGTGAAGATGAGCCGTTATGAAATCGCGTTCTCGGGACAGACTATCCCGGGTGCACAGCTCGATACGGTGAAAGCCAACCTGGCCAGGCTGTTCCAGGCCGACGCCCAGCGCATCGAATTGCTGTTCTCCGGCCGCCGCATGGTGATCAAGAACAACCTCGACGCCGAGGCGGCGGAAAAGTACCGCAGCGTGATCGAACGCGCCGGCGCTGTCGTCGAAGTGGTCGATATGGACGCGCAGATCGAGGAGATCGAGCTGGCTCCACCGCCGCCGGCCGAGCCGGTCGGCACCGCAGTACAGCCGGCAGCACCTGCCTCCGGAGCGCAGGGACGCCTGAAAGTAGCGCCGCGCGACGAGTACATGGCCGCTTTCGCCGATGTGGAGGCGCCGGATTTCGGCCTCGCCCCGGTAGGCGCCGACCTGCAGGACGAGAAACCCGAGGCCGCCGCGCCGCGCGTGGACCTCAGCCAGTTCAGCGTTGCCCCCGTGGGCAGCGACATGGGCCAGGCCAAGCCCGCGCCGGCAGGGCCTGCGCCGGATACCAGCCACCTCAAGCTGCAGGACTGATCAGTCGCCCTGGTGCGGGTCGTCCTTGTAGACGAATTTGGGCATTTCCCAGCGGAAACGGATCGCCAGCATGCGGAACAGGAAGCCGGCGAACAGGGTGATCAGCATGGCCTGCTCCTTGGGCAGGTCGATCTGCAGGCAGATCAGGTAGCACCAGGCGCTGGCGAAGGACACGCTGGCGTACAGTTCGCGGCGGAAGATCAGCGGCACGTCGTTGCAGAAGATATCCCGCAGGATGCCGCCGAACACCCCGGTGATCACCCCGCTCACGGCAGCGATCAGCAGGCTGTGGCCCATCTCCAGGCTGACCTGGCAACCGATCAGGGTGAAGGCCACCAGGCCCACGGCGTCGAGCGCGAGGAACATCGAGCGCAGGTGGCGCATCAGCGGGGCGATGAACACGGTGACCAGTGCGGCACCAGCGGTGAGCGCCAGGTACTCCGGGTGGCGCACCCAGGTCAGCGGGTAGTGGCCCAGCAGCATGTCGCGCACCGAGCCGCCGCCCAGGGCGGTGACGCAGGCGACCAGCACCACGCCGAACAGGTCCATGCTGCGCCGGCCGGCGGACAGAGCGCCGGTCATGGCTTCGGCGGTGATGGCGATGATGTAGAGAACGGTCAGCAGCATGGCGAGGTCCGGCAGGAGTAGCCGGCGCGGCGAATCACCGCCGCCCCGGAAAAAAGCGCGGATTCTAGCCGAGTCACTGATTGCCCCCAAGTGGTGCGAGTTCGCGCCTTACTCGATCCTGTCCTACTCAATCCAAGGCCCGCAGCACTTCTTCAGCTTGCCGCCCGCGCCGCAGGGGCACGGATCGTTGCGCCCCAGCTTCATCGGCACGGTGGGGTCGAGGAAGTACCAGCGGCCATCGCGCTGGACGAATCCCGAACATTCGCGGTGGCTGTGTTCGCCGCCGGCATCGTGCCAGCGCGCGATGAAGGTCACCCGTGCGTGTTCCGGCTGGCCGCCGAGCACTTCATGGCTGACCACTTCCAAACCCAGCCAGGTGCTGCCCAGGCTCCAGGTGCGGATGGCGTCCAGGTCCAGGCCCTGTTGCTGGGCCGGTAGCGTGGTGTCGCGCAGGTAGTCCACCAGGCCCAGCGCGTAGGCGCTGTAGCGCGAGCGCATCAGTGCCTCGGCGGTGGGCGCGGCGACGCCGGCGTGGAAGCGCCCGCAGCAGTCGGGTAACGGGCGGCCGCTGCCGCAGGGGCAGGTCGGTTCGATCATGGTCACCACCAGTACTTGCCGAAATTTTCCGGGTTGGCCCAGAACTTCGCGTTTAGCCAGTCCGGGACCTGTTTGTATTCGCGCAGATCGTAGGTGAACAGGGTGATCACCTGGGCGTCGCGCTGGAAGCGCTCGCTGGCCTGCATGGCCAGGGCATAGAAGTCCGCATCCTGCGCCTGGGCGGCGTCGAGGTCGACCAGTACGGCCACGCGGCTGCTGTTGAGGTTGCGGATACCGCCCACCAGTTGCTGTGCCTCGCGGCGCGGCAAGTGCTCCAGGCAGTCGGCCAGCAGCGCCAGGTCGTAGCGCTGAGCGGCCAGCTCCGCTGGCAATGCGCCGGCATCGGCGTGGAACAGCTCGCAATCCGGATGCGCCGCGAGGAAGGCATCCACGGCCGGTATCTGGCTGGCGCCCACCAGCAGCAAGCGCTGTGGCGCGTAGCGGTCGAGCAGGGCGGCGAGGGCTTGTTGCGGCGTGCGTGTCGAAATCATCGGGCTCGTCAAAAGGCAAAAAATAATGAACGAAGACTAGCGTGTGACACCCATATGGCCTAGTGCTGGCGCATTCTGTCAGTCACGTCTTTACTCGGTAATTGTCGGTCAAGACCCGATCATTAGAGGAGACATTACTTTATGAGCATCACAAGGACCGCTTTACCCCTGCTGCTGGTAAGCACGTTGCTCACCGGTTGCGCAGGGCTGCAGAAGTCCGATTGGCCGACTTGCGCCGTGGTTGGCGGTGTCGGTGGCGCAGGTCTGGGTTCCATCGAAAGCAGCGCCTGGGCCGGTTGGGGAGCCCTGATCGGTGGCGTGCTGGGTGCGTCCTACTGCTGGGTACATGGCGCCGCCGAACAAGTGGCCGAGGTCCCGCCGCCTGCGCCGGCTCCTGAGCCTGCTCCGGCTCCGCTGCCCAAGGAAGAGACCATCGTGGTGCGTGACCTGCACTTCGCCTTCGACTCGTCGAAGATCGATGCGCAGGACAAGGACAAGCTCGACACCATCGCTACCCGCCTGAAAGGCGAGGCCGCGAGCACCGAGCTGAACATCGGCGGCCATACCGACAGCATCGGTACCGACGCCTACAACCAGAAACTGTCCGAGCGCCGCGCCAACGCCGTGTCCAACTACCTGGTCGATGCCGGCGTGCCTGCCAGCAGCATCAAGTCGGTGGTCGGTTATGGCGAGAGCCAGCCGGTCGCGGACAACAAGACCAAAGAAGGCCGCGCCGAGAACCGTCGCGTGGAGATCAAGATCACGCGTCAGTAAGTCGCTGTGATGTAGTCCGCAAAGGGGGCCTGGTGGCCCCCTTTGTCATTCCCGGTTGCCACTGGCATAGCCGGGAGCAGAGGCGTATGTTCCCCGGCAAAGAAAAAACCGGGGGCATTTCATGAAAGCGTTGTTGGGGCTGGGCAAGCTGATTGCCCTGTTGTTCTGGCTGGCGGTGCTGGCCAACCTGATCCAACCCTTCGCACATCCCTTCGCCCTGCTGCTCAATGCGGCCGGCGCGCTGATCCTGCTGATCCACATCCTCGAAGTCCTGGCGCTGCGCAAGCGTCTGCAGGGGCGCCCGCATCCGGGCATGGATCGCCTGCAGATCCTGCTGTTCGGCGTCTTTCATTTCGCGACCCTGCCGCAGCCGGCAGTGGCACAACCGGCACCCGCAAACGTAGAAGGAGATACCCATGCGTAAGTCGCTGCTGGGCCTGGCGCTGTTCGCCCCGTTGGCCTGTTCGGCTGCCGGCACCGTCTCGGTGGAAGCCAACACCGTGCTGCGTCTGCCGGTGAAGGGCGACAGCCTGAGCCTGGACCGTATCAGCGTCGGCCCGGAGGGCGCGCTGCTGATCCCGTCGCGGGTCAAGGAGCTGAAGATCGGCGAGCTGGACCTGGCGAAGAATGCGCGGATCGGCGTTTTCCCTGGCAATGATGCGCTGCAGATCGAAGTGCTGCACGGCAACCTCGCCGACGGTAGCGTGATCGCCGCGCAAGGTAGCTCCGGCAGCTTCGAGAAGCCCGCCAGCGGCGGCCGCAATCTGCTGCTGCGGCTGCAGGATGTGGCGGTGGAGAACCTGCTGATCGACGTCCGCGGCGGTGTCGGCGCACCGGGCTATGACGGACTGGACGGCGGCAGCGCACAGACTTCCGGCTGCCTGTGGGGCAGCGGCAAATCCGCCGGTGACGGGCAGGATGGCGCCGATGGCCAGACCGGCGCACCTGGCGGCGTGGTACGCCTGGAAGTGCCGGAGCAGTTCGACGTCGAGAAGGTCAAGGTACGTCTGGAAGGCGGTGCGGGCGGTGCGGGCGGCAAGCCCGGCAAGGCCGGGCCGCGCAGCGGCGAGAAGGGCTGCTGGTTCTATTCGGTGGCGGGCGAGAAGCCCGGCGCGGAAGGCCAGGGCGGTGCGGAAGGGGCGAAGGGCAGCGAAGGCCGCCTGGACGTGAAACGCTTCTGAACCCCTGGCTCGTTTCAACTGAAGGCCCGCCCGGCTAGCCAGGCGGGCCTTTTGTTTACCAGTGCGGGCGTGCTGCGACGAAGGCCACCAGCGCCATGCCGATCAGCAGGTTCAGGCCCACGGTTTTGCGGATCTTGCCCAGCGCGGCACCACCGGCTGGCCAGTCCTCGGCGCCCACCGCGCGGCGCAGTTCCGGCAACTGCAGCGCCTGGATGCGCAGGAACAGCGCGAGCATCGCGACATACAACCCCATCATTACCTGCACGTAGCGCGGCGCGCCGGCCATGCCGTTGAAGCTCAGGTGCAGCATGCCCACGCCGGTCACCGGCAGCAGGATCACCGCCGCCCACACCCAGCGGAAGAAGCGCGGGAAGACCTCCAGCCACAGCTTCAGCCGGGCCGGTGCCTCCAGCGCGGCGACGGCGGCCGGACGCAGCACCATCCAGGCGAAGAACATGCCGCCAACCCAGACCAGGGCGGCCAGGAGGTGTAGGGCATAGACGAAGGCAAAGGGTGTCATTCGGACGATCTCCGCTGGCGGTTGTGGTCGAGCGCGCTATCATAGCCGCCGATTCGAACCACTGAAAATTTATCCAGCATCCGGATGTGTCCACCAGGGCGCTGCCGGAGCCCGGGAAGTCCATGCTCAGCACCGAACTCAAGGCCACGATCCAGGGCGCCTACTCGCGCTTCCTCGAGGCCAAGGAACTCAAGCCGCGCTACGGCCAGCGCTTGATGATCGCCGAAGTCGCCAAGGTCCTGGGGACCATCGCCAGCGACGAGGAAGGCCATCGCCTGGGCGATGCCGCCGTGGTCGCCGTGGAAGCCGGCACCGGCACCGGCAAGACCGTCGCCTACAGCCTCGCCGCCATCGCCTGCGCCAAGGCCGCGGGCAAGCGCCTGGTGGTCGCCACCGCCACCGTCGCCCTGCAGGAGCAGATCGTCCACAAGGACCTGCCCGACCTGTTGCGCAACTCCGGCCTGTCGTTCAGCTTCGCCCTGGCCAAGGGGCGCGGGCGCTACATGTGCCTGTCCAAGCTCGACCACCTGCTGCAGGAAGGCCAGGCGCAGAGCGCCACCGCCCAACTGTTCGAGGAGGAAGGCTTCCGCATCGACGTGGACGAGACCTCCACCAAGCTGTTCAACCAGATGATCGAGCGCCTGGCTGGCAACCGCTGGGACGGCGACCGCGACTCCTGGCCCGAAGCCATCGAGGACGCGCAGTGGGCGCAGGTGACCACCGACCACAGCCAGTGCACCAACCGCCATTGCCCGAACTTCCAGCAGTGCGCCTTCTACAAGGCGCGCGAAGGCATGACCAAGGTCGACGTGATCGTCACCAACCATGACCTGGTGCTGGCCGATCTGGCGTTGGGCGGCGGCGCGATTCTGCCGGACCCGCGCGACACCCTTTACGTGTTCGACGAAGGCCACCACCTGCCGGATAAGGCCATCGGCCACTTCGCCCACTTCACTCGCCTGCGCGCCACCGCCGACTGGCTGGGCCAGGTGGAGAAGAACCTGACCAAGCTGCTGGCGCAGAACCCGCTGCCGGGCGACCTTGGCCGCCTGATCGAGCAGGTGCCGGAACTGGCCCGAGAGCTGCGCACGCACCAGCAGTTCATGTTCACCGCCTGCGAAGAGGTCGGTGACTTCCGTGCCGGCGAGGACATGGAAGGCCGCGAGCGACCGCGCCATCGTTTCGAAGGCGGGGTGATCCCCGAGCACATCCGCGAGATGGGCATCGAACTGAAGAAGGGCTTCTCCAAGCTCACCGACCTCTTCACCCGCCTGACCGAGCTGCTCAAGGAGGCCATGGACGGGGAGGGCAGCGTCGGCATCGCCAGCCACCAGGCAGAAGAGTGGTACCCGCTGTTCGGCAGCCTGCTGTCCCGCGCCCAGGGCAACTGGGAATTGTGGACCGCCTTCACCAGCGAGGACCCGGAAGACAGCCCGCCCATGGCGCGCTGGCTGACCCTCGCCGAGAGCGGCACCTTCTACGACATCGAGGCCAACGCCAGCCCGATCCTCGCCGCCGAGACCCTGCGCCGCAACCTGTGGAATGTGGCCTACGGCGTGCTGGTGACCTCCGCGACCCTCACCGCGCTGGGTACCTTCGACCGCTACCGCATGCGCGCCGGCCTGCCTCGCGCGGCGGTCACTGCCGTGGTGCCGAGTCCGTTCCACCACGCCGATGCTGGCGTGTTGCGCGTGCCGGACCTGAAGGCCGACCCGCGCGATGCTGCCGCGCATACCGGCGCGATCATTCGCGAGTTGCCGGAGATAGTCGAAGGTTCGCGTGGTTCGCTGATCCTGTTCTCCTCGCGCAAGCAGATGCAGGAAGTCTTCGACGGCCTGGACCGCGACTGGCGCAAGCGCGTGCTGATCCAGGGCAACCTGTCCAAGCAGGAAACCCTGAACAAGCACCGCTCCCGCGTGGACGATGGCGAGCCGAGCGTGCTGTTCGGCCTGGCCAGCTTCTCCGAGGGCGTGGACCTGCCCGGCGCCTATTGCGAGCACGTGGTGATCGCCAAGATTCCCTTCGCCGTGCCGGACGATCCGGTGGAAGCGGCGCTGTCGGAATGGATCGAGGCGCGCGGCGGCAATCCCTTCATGGAGATCGCCGTGCCCGACGCCTCGCTGCGTCTGGTGCAGGCCTGCGGCCGGCTGCTGCGGACCGAGCAGGACCGCGGCACCATTACGCTGCTGGACCGTCGCGTCGTGACGCAACGCTACGGCAAGGCCATTCTTAATGCATTGCCGCCGTTCCGCCGCGAAATTGCTTGAGTGTGCGGGAGCGAGTTCCCGCGCTGGCTGTCAAACGATCGCCCGCCGTCCGGCGGGCGTGTTGCAAGGATTCGAATCCATGACTTCGATGCGTTGGCATCTGCCGTTGCTGCTCAGCCTGGCCATCGCCAGTGCCCCGGCCTGGTCGGCTGGCGGCAATGAAACCCTGTTCAACTTCGTCAAGCCGATGGCTGTGGTCTCGATCACCACACAGAACGCCGACCTGCCCAGTTCCACTGCCGAGGCCACGCCCGAGGGCGAGATCCTGCGCCGGGTGAACTTCAACCCTGCGCCGCAGCCGACCCTGCGCCTGGCACCGTCCAGCGGCAGCTGGGACTGGTCGCAGTCGGACAGCATGAGCCTGCGCATCCAGAACGCCATGGAATGGGCCATCACCCTGGAGGTGGAAATCGAAGGCGTTGCCGGCGCCCCCGGCCTGCGCGCGAGCATCGCCCTGCCGCCGGGCCCGGCGCAGACCCTGGTGATCCCGCTGCACGCCATCGCCCCGGAAGATTTCGGCATGCGCGCCGGCGTGCCCATGCCTGTCACTCAGGACGGCCAGCGCCTGCTGCTGGCGAGCAAGGTCACCGGCGAACTGAACCGCAGCCAGGTCGGTGCGGTGAAGCTGTTTCTGACTTCGCCCAAGGTGGCCCAGGACATTCTCGTCGGCCGCTTCGGCACCCGCGCCGGCAACGACGAATACCACAAGGCGTACACCGGCATCGTCGATGGCTTCGGCCAGTCCACCCGCAGCGAGTGGCCGGAAAAGGTCAAGAGTGCCGAGCAACTGGCCAACGCCTGGAAAGGCGAAGGCGAACAGCTGAGCAAATGGAAGCCCGCGCCTGGTCGCGATGCCTTTGGCGGACTGCTGGATGGGCCGGCCTTCGAAGGTACCGGCTTCTTCCGCACCGAAAAGCGCAATGGCCGCTGGTGGCTGGTGACGCCCGAAGGGCACTCGTTCTGGTCCGTGGGCGTCAACGCGGTGAATGCCGACAGCAGCCAGACCTACGTCGAAGGCCGCGAATACATGTTCGCCAGCCTGCCCAAGGAGGACGAGCCGCTGGCCGCCTTCTACGGCCAGCGCGACGACCGCAGCGGCGTTGGCGCCCAGCAGGGCCGTGCGTTCGGCAACGGGCGCTGGTTCGATTTCTATGCCGCCAACCGCTTCCGCGCCGATGGTGGGCTGACCGGCGACGCCGCGGCAGCCGCCTGGCGCGAGCGCACCGTACAGCGCCTGGGTTCCTGGGGCTTCAATACCCTGGGCGACTGGAGCGATCCGGCCTTCGCCGACGATCCACGCATGCCCTACAGCGTGCCGCTGTCCATCAGCGGCGATTACGCCACGGTGAGCACCGGCTACGACTGGTGGGGCGCCATGCCCGACCCCTTCGACCCGCGCTTTGCCATGGCCGCCGAGCGCGCCATCGCCATTGCCGCCCGCGACCATCGCGAGGATGCGTGGCTGCTGGGCTACTACGCCGATAATGAACTGGCCTGGGCCGGCCGAGGCGACGACGACCAGGCGCACTTCGCCCTGGCCTTCGGCACGCTCAAGCTATCCACCGACAGCCCGGCCAAGCGTGCCTTCATCAAGCAACTCAAGGACAAGTACGAGGATCACGAACAGCTTGCCGAGGCCTGGGGTGTGCAGCTGGGTTCCTGGGAAGACCTCGATGCGCCGGGCTACCAGGCGCCGGTTCCGAGCGAGGCGCACCCGGCCATTGCCCAGGACTACAGCGCCTTCCTGCGCCTGTATGCCGACCAGTACTTCAAGACCCTGAAGGACTCGCTGCAATGGCATGCGCCGAACCATCTGCTGCTCGGCCCGCGCTTCGCCGTCAGCACGCCGGAGGCGCTGGCCTCCTGCGCGCAGTACTGCGACATCCTCAGCTTCAACCTCTACGTACCGCTACCGCGGCAGGGCTTCGACGCCAACTACGTGCGCAGCCTGGACAAGCCGGTGCTGATCACCGAGTTCCACTTCGGCTCCCGTGACCGCGGGCCGTTCTGGGGCGGTGTCGCCGAGGTATACAACGAGCAGCAGCGTGGCGAGGCGTACCAGCGCTTCCTCGCCGAGGCGGCGAAGGAACCGAACATCGTCGGTGCGCACTGGTTCCAGTACCTCGACCAGCCGGTGACCGGGCGCCTACTCGATGGCGAGAACGGCCACATCGGTCTGGTCGGCATCACCGACCTGCCGTTCACCGGCTTCGTCGACGCCGTGCGCAAGGCCAACCAGCAGACACTCAAGGGTATCGACGAGCAGGCCCGCGCCGCCGCCAAGGTGGCGCCGGATCCCGCACCGAAGCCGGTGCCGGCTGCCGACAGCGATGACGAGGAGCAGGCGTCGGAGCAATGATTCGTCATTCGTGAAGCCGCACCCTGCCTTCGGCAGGGTTCCCAGGGGCGGAGCGCGCTGAAAGAATGGCGCCTCCACCCCTGCTCATTTCCGGAGTTTGAGATGACCCTGAACGGCCACTGCGATCCGCGCTTCACTCCCGTTGCCGATGCTTTCAGCGCGCTGTTCGAGGACCCGCAGGAGCGCGGTGCGGCGCTGTGCATCCAGGTCGGCGGCGAAACCGTGGTCGATCTCTGGGCCGGCAGCGCGGGCAAGGAACCGGGCCAGGACTGGCAGGCCGATACGCTGCTCAACCTGTTCTCCTGCACCAAGACCTTCGCCGCGGTCGCCGCGCTGCAACTGGTGGGTGAGGGCCGGCTGGAGCTGGATGCCCCAGTGGCGCGTTACTGGCCGGAGTTCGCCCAGGCCGGCAAGCAGGGCATTACCGTGCGCCAGCTCCTGTGCCATCGCGCGGGCCTGCCGGCGATTCGCGAGCCGCTGGCGCCCGAGGCGCTGTACGACTGGGACAGCATGACGGCCGCGCTCGCCGGCGAAACGCCCTGGTGGACACCCGGCGCCGAGCATGGCTATGCCCCCATCACCTACGGCTGGCTGATCGGCGAAGTGATCCGCCGTGTCGACGGTCGCGAGCCGGGCGCCGCCATCGTCGAGCGCACGGCCAAGCCATTGGGGCTGGATTTCCACATCGGCCTGGGTGACGCCGAATTCCACCGTGTAGCGCACATCGCCCGCGGCAAGGGCAACCTGGGCGACGCCGCGGCGCAACGGCTGCTGCGGACCATGATGACCGACGCCGCCGCACTTTCCACCCGCGCCTTCACCAATCCGCCGTCGGTGCTCACCAGCACCAACAAGCCGGAATGGCGGCGCATGTCGCAGCCGGCGGCCAATGGCCATGGCAATGCGCGCTCGCTGGCGGGCTTCTACGATGGCCTCCTGCAGGGCAAGTTGCTGGACGAAGCGCTGCTGGCCGAGCTCACCCGCGAACATGCCGTCGGCGAGGATCGAACTTTGTTGACCTGTACGCGCTTCGGTCTTGGTTGCATGCTTGACCAGCCGAATGTCGTCAACGCCACCTACGGCCTTGGCCCGCAGGCCTTCGGCCATCCGGGGGCCGGTGGCTCCATCGGCTTCGCCGACCCGGAGCGTGAGCTGGCCTTCGGGTTCGTCGTCAACACCCTTGGCCCCTACGTGCTGATGGACCCACGCGCCCAGCGCCTGGCGCACCTCGCCGGCGACTGCCTGTAGCGACGAGCGGGAGGAACCTTCCTCCCGCCGCACCTTCTTAAGGTCGTCCGCTTTTGCCGTCGCGCTTGCGTGCGTGACGGCGTTCCCTGCATGCAAACATGCGCCGCTCGTCAGTTCGAGATTAAAATCTCGTTCCAACTGAGTAAGTTATGTACAACTCTTAAGCCGATTGCTGAAGTCAGGGTGCCACCGCCTACCGGTGGCGCCTGGCCTCCCTTCATGTTCCGACTTGTGGAATCGCTCCCATGAACCTGCTGTTCTCGAATTCGCTGAAAGTCTCCACCCTTGCGCTGTGTGTCGGCCTTTCCGCCTGCAGCCAGTTCCAGTCCCAGGACCAGGCCAAGGCGCCGGATAGCGCCGTGGCCGCTGCCAAACCGGGCACCGCTCACTGGTGGTGGCCCTTCGGTGGCGACGAGGAAGCGAGCGCGGCCGCGCCCACACCGCAGAAGAAACCGGTCGAGGCAGCCAAGGTCGCCGATGCCGGCAGCCAGCAGCCCGGTGGCCACTGGTGGTGGCCATTCGGTGTGAGCGACAGCAAGCCTGGCGCCGAGAAGGCCGCCAAGCCGCAGGACACCAAGGTCAGCAAGGAGTGGCTGGACCAGCACGAGAAGTCCCTGCGTGAAGCGGTAGCGGGCAGCAAGTTCACCGTCGAGCGCCGCGAAAACGCCCTGGTACTGATCGCGCCGGTGGAAGGCTCCTTCAATCCCAAGCGCCCTGAACTGCTGCTGCCGATCACCCTGGCGCCGCTGGGCAACGTGGCGAAGATGCTGCAGAACGATCCGGAGAGCGGCGTACTGGTGCTCGGCCACAGCGACAGCTCGGGCGACAAGGCGACCAACGACAAGGTCAGCCTGCAACGTGCCCAGGCAGTCTCCTCGATCTTCCGCCTCAGTGGCCTGGGCGCCGATCGCCTGCGCCTGAAGGGCGTCGGCTCCAGCCTGCCGCGCGCCGACAACGCCAGCGCCGAAGGCCGCGCGCTGAACCGCCGCGTCGAAGTACTGGTGACCCAGCGCACCAGCCTGCTGGCGCTCGCCCAGGCCAACTGAACCGCCGCACGCAAAGCGTCATTCCGTCTGGAATGACGCTTGTCGTGGATCAAGCGCGAAGGCGCAACTCTGGATAAGCTTAAGGACTTCTTCTGCAGGAGATTTCCGATGGCTCAGACCCTGGCCGATATGCGCCGCGAATACACCCGTGATGGACTGACCGAGGCCCAGGCGCCCGCCGAACCGTTCAGCCTGTTCAACCAGTGGTTCGAAGACGCGGTGAAGACCGAGCAACTGCCGGTCGAACCCAACGCGATGATGCTCGCCACTGCGGACGCCGACGGCCAGCCGCATTGCCGCGTGCTCCTGCTCAAGGGTCTGGACGAGCGTGGTTTCACCTTCTTCAGCAACTATGAAAGCGCCAAGGGGCAGCAGCTCCTGGAGAATCCGCGCGCGGCCATGACCTTCTTCTGGCCGGCGCTGGAACGCCAGGTGCGCATTGAAGGACGGGTGGAGAAAGTCTCCGCCGAAGAGTCCGCCGCCTATTACCGCGTGCGCCCGCTGGGCAGCCGCCTGGGCGCCTGGGCCTCGCCGCAGAGCCGGGTGATCGATGGCCGCGGCGAACTGGAGCAATTGCTGGCCGAGACGGAGCAGCGCTTCGCCGACAGCGCACCGAGCTGCCCGGACTTCTGGGGTGGCTTCCGCCTGCTGCCGAGCCGCATCGAGTTCTGGCAGGGCCGTCCGAGCCGCCTGCACGATCGCCTCAACTTCCGCGTCGAGAACGGCGCCTGGGTGCGCGAACGTCTCGCTCCCTGAGCTTCTGCCCTTCGTAGGAGCGAGCTGGCTCGCGAATTGCCTCACCGTTGGGGTTGTTCGCGAGCAATGTCGCTCCTACAGGTCATATCGACTTTCAGGCCTGAATCGGAACAATCGCGGACGAAGTCCGCTCCTGCGCACGTCGGGAAAACCGTGCTGCGGTGTAGGATGCCCTCCATCCTCTCGCCCAACGGACCTGTCCCATGAAAGTCGTCATCGCTCCCGACTCCTTCAAGGAAAGCCTTTCCGCCCCTGAGGTCGCCGAAGCCATTTCCCGTGGCTGGCTGCGCGCCCGGCCCGACGACGAAACCGTGCTGCGGCCCATGGCCGACGGCGGCGAAGGCACGGTGGATGCGGTGCTGGCCGCGCGGCCGGGCGAACGTCGCGAGCTGGAGGTCTGTGGCCCGCTGGAGCAGCCGGTGAAAGCCCACTGGGGCTGCCTGGCAGACGCCACGGCGGTGATCGAGATGGCTGCCGCCAGCGGCCTGCACTGGGTGCCCGAAAGCCTGCGCGATGCCACCCGCACCACCAGCCGCGGCACGGGCGAATTGATTCGCGCGGCGCTGAATGCCGGCGCGAAGAAGATCATCATCGGCCTGGGCGGCAGTGCCACCAATGACGGCGGCCTGGGTCTGCTGCAGGCGCTGGGTGCGAGTTTTCTCGATGACCAGGGCAAGGAGTTGGGCGCCGGCGGCGCGCAGCTCTCGCAACTTCAGCGTATCGACCTGTCGAACCTCGACCCGCGGCTGGGCGCGGTCGAGGTCGAAGTCGCTGCTGATGTGAACAATCCCCTTTGCGGCCCGCATGGCGCCTCAGCCATCTTCGGACCGCAGAAGGGCGCGAACCCGGCGCAGGTGCAGCAGCTGGACGCCGCGCTGAAACGCTTCGCCGAAGTGGCGGCGCAGGCTCTCGGGCAGGATCACAGCCTGTTCCCCGGCGTCGGTGCCGCGGGCGGTCTGGGCTTCGCCTGCCGGGCGTTCCTCAAGGCGCGGTTCCGCCCGGGCATCGAGCTGATCGCCGAGCTGTCGGAACTGGACACGGCGCTTGCCGGCGCGTCGTTGGTCATTACCGGGGAAGGGCGGCTGGATGGCCAGAGCCTGCATGGAAAGACGCCAGTGGGCGTGGCGCATGTCGCCCGTCGCACGGGCGTGCCGGTGATTGCACTGGCGGGTAGCGTTGGCGAAGGGTTGGCTGAATTGCGCGAGGCGGGTATCGAGGCAGCGTTCAGCCTGGCGCCGGGGCCCATCACCCTGGCCGATGCCTGCGCACGGGCGGCGCAGGAGCTGGAAAACCGCGCCGAGGCGCTGGCACGCTTCTGGTCGCTGGCTCAGGCTGCGCGGTAGTCGTCGGCGGCGCGCTGCAGCCAGTCAGGGAGGTCGCGACGTTTCACTTTCTGGCGCTTGGCATCCGCCAGGCATTCGAGCAGGTAGTGGCGTTTGTGCGGATCATCGCCCGCCAGCGACAGTGCCAGGTCGCGGTCCATCCAGCGACGGATGCGCCAGTAGATCCACCAGTGGAAATACAGGCCGGCGGCGGTGGTGGCGACGATGATGAAGTAGTCCATGCGCGAATCCAGGTCGGGTGCTTCTTCTGCGGGCACCAGCCTAACCGATACTCCTGCAGGAAAAACTGAGCCACGGCAGGCGATTTCGGCGGATATGGCACAAACTGTACGAAAGCTGAATCGAGATCAGCTGTTTCACGACCTGGCGTGACAGGCGGGCTGTCGTCGGAGTCTAATAGTCGTAGCCCTACTCGGAGGTTCCCCAATGCGTAAAACTGCCCTGATCGCCGTGACTTTCGCTGCCCTGGCCATGACCCTCGGTGGTTGCCAGTCCAGCTTGACCGGCGACACCTACACCCGTGAAGAAGCACGTACCGTGCAGAATGTTCGAATGGGTACCATCCAGGCCCTGCGCCCCGTGAAGATCGAAGGCACCAAGACACCGATCGGCTCGGTTGCCGGCGCTGCAGTCGGCGGCATCGGTGGCAGCGCCATCGGTGGCGGTAAGGGCAGCTATGTCACTGCCATCATTGGCGCCGTGGCCGGCGGCCTCCTCGGTGCGGCTACCGAGGAAGGCCTGACCCGTACCCAGGGCGTGGAAATCACCGTTCGCGAAGACGACGGCAGCACCCGCGCCTACGTCCAGCAGGTCGACGAAGGCGCCGTGTTCCGCGTGGGCGAGCGTGTGCGCATCCTGACCGTCAACGGTACCAGCCGCGTCTCTCACTGACCGGTTACCGGCCGCCCACCTGTAGCGGCCATCGAAACTCAGCGCGCGGCAGTCGCTCCGACTGTCGCGCGCTATCGTTTTGGGGATTGGAATGTCGACCTGGGGCGCTGCCGGCGCGACCAGGGCTGAATTTTCGTAATAATTCAATCCATGACGCGTAATCGATAGATATGGATAATCGTGGCCTTCGTACGCCGGCCCCTGCGGTGCGGGGTCGTTTGTATGGACGCCGTCCGCTGGCGAGAAGGAGCAGGACATGATTCTGGCGCTGATCATCGCGCTGCCTTTCTTCGGGGTATTGCTGCCGCTGATGGCCGAGCGTTTCGGTCGAACGGCCTGTGCTGCCGCGACCGGCCTGGTGCCGCTCGCCGGGTTGGCCCTGCTGTTGAGCCAGCGCGGGGTGTTGGGCGCTGATCCTCGGGTCTATCGCTCGGAGTGGTTGCCGGAGCTGGGCTTGAACCTCAGCCTGCGTCTGGATGGCCTGGGCTTCCTGTTCGCCCTGTTGATCCTCGGTATTGGCCTGCTGGTGGTCCTCTACGCCCGCTATTACCTGTCGGAGAAGGAGCCTGCCGGGCGTTTCTTCGCCTTCCTGCTGCTGTTCATGGGCGCCATGCTTGGCGTGGTGCTCAGCGAAAACCTGCTGTTGATGCTGGTGTTCTGGGAACTGACCAGCCTGTCGTCGTTCCTGCTGATCGGCTTCTGGGGGCATCGCTCGGATGCGCGCAAGGGCGCGCGGATGGCGCTGGCGGTGACCGGTGGCGGTGGCCTCGCGCTGTTGGCCGGCATCCTGCTGATCGGCCACGTGGTCGGCAGCTTCGAGTTGAGCAGCGTGCTCGGCGCGCGCGAGGTGCTGCAGGCCAGCCCGCTGTTCCCGCTGGCGCTGTGCCTGGTGCTGCTGGGGGTGTTCACCAAGTCGGCGCAGTTCCCATTCCATTTCTGGCTGCCCCACGCGATGGCCGCGCCGACGCCGGTCTCCGCCTACCTGCACTCGGCGACCATGGTGAAAGCCGGCGTGTTCCTGTTGGCGCGCCTGTACCCGCTGCTGTCGGGCAATGACCTGTGGTTCTACCTGGTCAGCCTCACCGGCCTGGCGACGTTGCTGATGGGGGCGTTCGTCGCGCTGTTCCAGAACGACCTCAAGGGCCTGCTGGCCTACTCGACCATCAGTCACCTGGGCCTGATCACCCTGTTGTTCGGCCTGGATTCGCCCATGGCCAACGTCGCGGCGATCTTCCACATCATCAACCACGCGACCTTCAAGGCCTCGCTCTTCATGGCCGCCGGGATCATCGACCACGAGACCGGCAGCCGCGACATGCGTCGCATCAACGGCATGTGGAAGTACATGCCGCACACCGCCGTGCTGGCGATGGTGGCGTCGGCTTCGATGGCGGGTGTGCCGCTGCTCAACGGCTTCCTCAGCAAGGAAATGTTCTTCGGCGAGACCCTGGCGCAGAACATGATGGGCAGCTTCAACTGGCTGATCCCGGCGCTGGCGACCTTGGGCGCGCTGTTCTCGGTGAGCTACTCGGTGCGTTTCATCCACGACGTGTTCTTCAACGGCGAGCCGATCAACCTGCCCAACCCGCACCCCCACGAGCCGCCGCGCTACATGAAGGTGCCGGTGGAAATCCTCGTGCTGATCTGCCTGCTGGTGGGGATCATGCCGGGCATCATCGTCGGCCCGCTGCTGGCCGGCGCCGCCGCGTCGAGCCTGAACGGCGCGCTACCCGAATACAGCCTGGCGATCTGGCACGGCTTCAATGTGCCGCTGGCCATGAGCTTCGTCGCCACCGCCGGCGGCGTGCTGCTCTATGTGCTGCGCAAGCCGCTGTTCGACTGGTACGCCGGGCTGCCGACGATGGACGCCAAGCAGGTGTTCGAGCAACAGGTGCAGCGGGTGGTGCGCTTTGCCGCGCGGGTCACCGGCTACCTGGAGAACGGCTCGCTGCAGCGCTATTCGATGCTGCTGGTGCTGGCCGCCGTGGTCGTGGTTTTTGCCGGCCTCGCGCCGCTGCCGGGTATTGAAGGCAACCGTGCGCAGACGCCGCTGGATGGCATCACCGCCCTGGGCCTGATCCTGCTGGCCATCGCCGGGCCGCTCACCGTCTGGTTCCACCGCCAGCGCCTGACCGCGCTGGTCATTCTCAGTATCGCCGGTCTGCTGGTGGCGCTGGCCTTCGCCCGCTTCGCCGCGCCGGACCTGGCGCTGACCCAACTGTCGGTGGAAGTGGTGACCATGGTCCTGCTGATGCTGGCGCTCTACTACCTGCCGGCACGCACGCCGAAGACTTCCAGCAGCCTGCGCCGCCTGCGCGATTTCCTGATCGCCCTGAGCGCCGGCCTGATGGTCACGCTGCTGACCTACGCCGTGCTGACTCGCCCGTACGACAGCATTGCCGGCTACTACTTGGAAAACAGTGTTTCGGGTGGCGGCGGGCACAACGTGGTGAACGTGATCCTGGTGGACTTCCGTGGCTTCGATACCCTCGGCGAGATCACCGTGCTGGCCATTGCCGCCGTCGGCATCTTCGCGCTGCTCGACGGCCTTCGCCTGCTGCGCCGCGAGAGCGATGACGAAGGCCGTCCTTGGGCGAAGGATCGCTTCCCGCCGATCCTCGCCACGCTGTCGCGCCTGCTGCTGCCGCTGGCGCTGCTGGTTTCGGTGTTCATCTTCCTGCGCGGGCACAACCTGCCGGGCGGCGGCTTCATTGCCGGGTTGATCACTTCGGTCGCGCTCATTCTCCAGTACATCGCCTGTGGCAGCCGCTGGGTGAGCACGCGCCTGCCGCTGGACTACGGACGCCTCGCCGGCCTCGGCGTGCTGATCGCCGGGCTGACTGGGCTGGGCGCATGGTTCTTCGGCTTCCCGTTCCTCACCTCGGCGTTCGGCCACTTCCACATTCCGCTGGTGGGTGAGATCGAGCTGGCCACCGCCATGCTCTTCGACCTGGGCGTGTACTTCACTGTGGTCGGCGCGACGCTGCTGATTCTTTCCGGGCTGGGTTCGGTCACCGCGCCGCCGGAGCCGCTGACCAAGGAGGCGTACTGATGGAAGCGCTGTTCGCCATCGCCCTCGGGTTGCTGACCGCCAGCGGCGTCTATCTGCTGCTGCGCGCACGCACCTTCCCTGTCGTGTTGGGGCTGACCCTGCTGTCCTATGCAGTGAACCTGTTCCTCTTCGCCATGGGCCGCCTTGCCGGTGACCCGGCGGTGATCGGCAAGGTCGCCAACGCCGGCGATCCGATTCCCCAGGCGCTGGTGCTGACCGCCATCGTCATTGGCTTCGCCATGACGGCCTTTGTCATCGTGCTGGCCCTGCGCGGGCTGGCGGATACCGGCGGCGACCATGTGGATGGCGGCGACGGGGAGGAAGGCCGATGAACCACTGGCTGATCCTGCCCGTCCTGCTGCCGCTGTTCGCCGGCTGTGCGCTGCTGCTGGTCGGCGAGCGCCTGCAACGCGGCCTGTCGCTGCTCGCCACGCTGACGCTGCTGCCGCTTGCCGCCGTGCTGCTGCAGCAGGCCGACAGCGGCGTGGTGCAGTTCTACGCGCTGGGCAACTGGCAGCCGCCGTTCGGCATCATTCTGGTGCTGGACCGCCTCAGTGCGCTGATGATTGCCGCCACTGCGCTGCTCGCCAGCCTGTCGCTGATCTACGCGCTGCGCGGGGATGACAAGCGCGGCAAGCGTTTCCACCCGCTGTTCCAGTTCCAGTTGCTGGGGTTGAACGGTGCGTTCCTCACCGGTGACCTGTTCAACCTCTTCGTGTTCTTCGAGATCCTGCTGATCGCTTCCTACGCGCTGTTACTGCATGGCGGCGGGGCAGGGCGCGTGCGTGCGGGTGTGCACTATGTGGTGCTCAACCTCGTCGGCTCGGCGTTCTTCCTCATCGCCGTGGGCACGCTCTACGGCATCACCGGCACCCTGAACATGGCGCACATGGCCGAGCGCGTGGCGCAGCTGAGCGCCGAGCAGGCGCCGCTGGTGCGCGCGGCGGCGCTGTTGCTGCTGGTGGTGTTCGGGCTCAAGGCCGCGCTGCTGCCGCTGTATTTCTGGCTGCCCAGGGCCTACGCCGAAGCCACCGCGCCGGTGGCGGCGCTGTTCTCGATCATGACCAAGGTGGGCATCTACTCGATCCTGCGGGTGTACACGCTGATCTTCGGCGAGCAGGCCGGCGAGTTGGCGAATCTCGCGCAGGCGTGGCTGTGGCCGCTGGCCCTGGCCGGCATCGTCGCCGGTGCGCTGGGTGCACTCGCGGCGACCACGCTGCAAGCCATGCTGTCGTATCTGGTCGTGGTATCGGCCGGTACGCTGCTGGCGGCCATTGCCCTGGGCACGCCGGAAGCATTGTCCGCCGCGCTTTATTACTTGCTGCATAGCATCTGGGTGGCCGGTGGCCTGTTCCTGCTGGCCGACCTGATCGCCCGCCAGCGTGGCGACAAAGCCGGCCGGCTGGTACAAGGCCCGGCGTTGCTGCAGCCGCATTTGCTGGGCGGTGCGTTCTTCTTCGGCGCCATCGCGGTTGCCGGGTTGCCGCCGCTGTCGGGCTTCCTCGGCAAGTTGATGCTGCTGCGCTCGGTAACCGGCGGCAGCGAGGCCGTCGCGCTGTGGAGCGTGGTCCTGCTCAGTGGGCTGGTGACCATCGTTGCCTTGAGCCGCGCCGGCAGCACGCTGTTCTGGCGCACCGGGAATACCGTGCTGGGCAGCGCCGAGCGCGAGCCGGTGAAGCTGTTGGCGACCTTCGGCCTGCTGGCCAGCGCGCCGCTGATGGTGGTGGCCGCACGGCCCCTGCTCACTTATGCACAGGCCACGGCGGCGCAGTTACTGGACGCCGGGCTCTATCGCCAGGCGATCCTGCTGGGAGGTGGCGCATGAGCCGTCGGCTGCTTCCGCACCCGCTGCTCAGTGGCGTACTGCTGCTGAGCTGGCTACTGCTGGTCAATGATTTCTCCCTTGGCCACTGGCTGCTCGGCGCCTTCCTCGGCCTGACGATCCCACTGCTGTGCCGCAACCTGCTGCTGTCCGCACCGCGCATCCAGCGGCCGGGGCTATTGCTGCGCTTCATCGGCCTTGTGCTCTACGACATAGTGGTCGCCAACCTGCAGGTGGCGAAACTGGTGCTGGGGCCGAAGGCGAATCTACGGCCGGGTTTCGTGGAAATCCCGCTGGAGCTGACCGACGATCTGGCCATCAGCATCCTCGCCAGCGTCATCACCCTGACCCCTGGCACCTGTTCCGCCGACCTGTCCGCCGATCGCCGCACGCTGCTGGTCCACGGCATCGACGTGCCCGATCCGCAGACGCTGGTGGCGGACATCAAGGCGCGCTACGAGGCGCCGCTGAAGGAGGTGTTCCCGTGCTCGGCATCGTGATCCCGATCTGCCTGGCAGTGCTGGGCATCGCCGTGCTGCTCACCGTGGCGCGGCTGATCCGCGGGCCTTCGGTGGCGGACCGCATCCTCGCGCTGGATACGCTGTCGATCGAGGCCATCGCGCTGATCGTGCTATTCGGCATCTGGAAGGGCAGCGGCCTGTACTTCGAGGCGGCGCTGCTGATCGCGGTGATGGGCTTCGTCAGCACCGTGGCGCTGTGCAAGTTCCTCCTGCGCGGAGACATCATCGAATGAACGTGATCATCGAGGCGCTGGTCAGTTTCCTGCTGCTGGCCGGCAGCCTGTTCGCCCTGCTCGGCGCCATCGGCCTGTACCGCCTGCCGGACTTCTACACGCGCCTGCACGCGCCGACCAAGGCCTCGACCCTGGGCGTGGGCGGCGTGGTGCTGGCCTCGCTGCTGTACTTCAGTACGCGCGGCGAGGGCGTGAGCCTGCACGAGATTCTGATCACTGTGTTCCTCTTCATCACCGCACCGGTGAGCGCGCACCTGTTGGCGAAGGCAGCGATGCAGCGGCGCGTGCCGGTGGAGCGGGGGACCAAGGGCAAGCCTTGGGAGTGAGTTTCCGGCTCTTGTAGAAGCGAGCACGTCGGCCCATACAGTTTCCCCTCCGTTCTGTACCTGTCGGCTGCAACCGGGCGCCTCCTATACTCCGGGGACCTTTTGACTGGAGCGTCCCGTGCAGCAATCCCGGCCGTTCGCCCTCGCGTGCCTGGTGCTGGCCATGGCGCTCTGGGGCAGTTCCTTCATCGCGCTGAAATTCGCCTTCCTGGAAATGCCCGCCATGTGGGTGATCTTCGCCCGGATGGCGCTGGGCAGCCTGATCTTCCTCGCCGCCTGGCGCTGGCGCGGGCGAATCGACTACCGACCCGGTGACTGGAGGTGGCTGCTCGCCCTGGCCGCTTGCGAGCCCTGCCTGTACTTCATCTTCGAGTCCCTGGCGCTGCAACAGACCAGTGCCGCACAGGCCGGGATGATCACCGCGCTGCTGCCCCTGCTGGTGGCGGTCGGCGCCTTCTTCCTGCTGCAGGAAAAGATCGCCCGCAACACCTGGCTGGGTTTTGCCCTGGCGGTGCTCGGCTCGCTCTGGCTGACGCTGGCCAGCGAGCCGGACAGCCATGCGCCCAACCCGCTGCTGGGCAACCTCTACGAGTTGCTGGCAATGCTTTGCGCCACCGGCTATACCCTGCTGCTCAAGCACCTGTCGGCGCGTTATTCGCCCTTCATCCTGACCGCGATGCAGGCGTTCATCGGCTCGGTGTTCTTCCTGCCGCTGGCGCTGGCAACCTCCGGGCTGCCGGCGGCACCCGGCCCGACTGGCTGGTTCGCGCTGGTCTACCTGGGCAGCGTGGTAACCGTCGGCGCCTATGGCCTGTACAACTTCGGTGTCAGCCGCCTGCCGGCAAGCCAGGCGACCGGCTTCATCAACCTGATCCCGGTGTTCACCCTGATCTTCGCCGCGCTGCTGCTGGGCGAGGTGCTCAGCGGCCAGCAGGCGCTGGCCGCCGGCCTGGTGTTTGCCGGTGTCGCCCTCAGCCAGTGGCGCAGCGCGCCGCCCACGTCGCCCGCCGGTGTGCTGGACTGAACTCACTGAATCGCTTGCCCTGCCAGGAGAACGACACGATGGCCGCCCAGGAACGCAACTGGACCCGCGAGGCGATCCGCATCATCGAAGCGGATTTCCAACGCAGCGCCGATACCCACCTGATTCCCCTGGACATGCCCGGCCTGCCGGGCGTGGACCTGTATTTCAAGGACGAGTCCAGCCACCCCACCGGCAGCCTCAAGCACCGCCTGGCCCGCTCGCTGTTCCTCTACGCGTTGTGCAATGGCTGGCTGCGGCCGGGCGCTCCGGTGATCGAGGCATCCAGTGGTTCGACGGCGATCTCCGAAGCGTATTTCGCCCGGCTGCTCGGCGTGCCGTTCATTGCCGTGGTTCCCGCCAGCACCTCGAAGGAGAAGATCGCGCAGATCGCCTTCTATGGCGGCCAGGCGCACTTGGTGGACGACCCGACGCAGATCTACGCCGAATCCGAGCGACTGGCGAAGGAAACCGGCGGCCACTTCATGGACCAGTTCACCTACGCCGAGCGCGCCACCGACTGGCGGGCGAACAACAACATCGCCGAGTCGATCTTCCAGCAGATGCGCCACGAGCGCTTCCCCGAGCCGGCCTGGCTGGTCTCCAGCCCCGGCACCGGTGGCACCCTGGCGACCCTGGGGCGCTTCGCCCGCTACCGCCGGCATGACACCCGTGTGCTCTGCGCCGACGCCGAACGCTCGGTGTTCTTCGATTCCTACCGCACCGGCGACCGCGGCCTCACCCTGAGCTACGGCTCGCGCATCGAAGGCATCGGCCGCCCGCGCGTGGAAGCGTCGTTCCTGCCCAACGTGCTGGATGCCTGCTGCAAGGTGCCGGATGACCTGTCGCTGGCCGCCATGCACTACCTGGCGCAGCGGCTGGGCCGGCACGTCGGCGCCTCCAGCGGCACCAACCTGATCGGCGCGCTGCTGGTCGCGCGTCAGATGGTGGCTCGGCGCGAGAGTGGTTCGGTGGTGGCGATCCTCTGTGACAGCGGCGAGCGCTACGCGACGACCTATTACAACCCGCTATGGCTGATTTCCCAGGGCTTCGACCTCGATCCGCTGATAGAGGCCGTGCGCCAGTGCGCCGAGCACGGCGCGGCGCTGCCCGGCGATCTGCCCTGTATCGGACTGGATTGATTCATCTGGAGCGAAGCATGAAGACCATTGGCCTGATCGGCGGCATGAGCTGGGAATCGACCATTCCCTACTACCGGCAGATCAACGAACGCATCAAGGAGCGCCTGGGCGGCCTGCACTCGGCGAAGGTCGTGCTGTACAGCGTGGACTTCCACGAGATCGAGCGTCTGCAGCATGTCGGCGACTGGGACGCTGCCGGCCGCGTGCTGGCTGACGCGGCTCGCTCGCTGAGGGCGGCGGGGGCGGATTTCCTCGTGCTCTGTACCAACACCATGCACAAGGTGGCGCCGACCATCGAGGCGGCGGTGGATATCCCGCTGCTGCACATCGCCGACCCGACCGCCGAGGCGATACGCGCGGCGGGCGTGACCACGGTCGGCCTGCTGGGCACGCGTTTCACCATGGAACAGGCGTTCTACAAGGATCGCCTGGTGGACAGGTTCGGGCTGAAGGTGCTGACGCCGAGCGAGGCCGATCGCCAGGTGGTGCACCGGATCATCTACGAGGAACTCTGCCTGGGGCGGATTCGCGACGAATCGAGGGAAAAGTATCGGCGGATCATCGCCGCGCTGGTGGCGCAGGGCGCCGAGGCGGTGATCCTGGGCTGCACGGAGATTTCCCTGCTGGTCGGCCCGGCGGACGCCTCGGTGCCACTGTTCGACACCACCGCGCTTCACGCCCTGCATGCCGCCGACGCTGCGCTTTGACGAGGACAAACAGCATGAGCTTCATCAGCCTGAAGGTACGTGCCGCGTTCATCATGCACGGCTATGACGAGCAGAACCGCGAGGTGATCGAGCAGGTTTCGGACCCGGACTTCGTCGAGAAGCTGGTGCGCGTCGAGCGCATCCAGTCGATCAGCGAGAAGTACGTGCTGGTCACTGCCAGCGATGGCCGGCTGGCCTATTGGGAGTACGCCGAGGAATTCGCCGCACTCAAGGCAAGGTTGGTCGCGGCGGGGCTGCTGGTCTGAGCCCCGCCGGCGGCGATCAATCGCCGCTGGAGCCGCCCGGATAGGCGCAGCCGCGCATGACCTTGTTGTCGAGGCGCAGTTCGGCGGAGAGGTTGCTCAGGGCGCCGCTCATGCTGTCCTGGCAGCGGGCTGGAGCCACCCACAACTCGACCTTCTCTCCATTGGCCTCGCTGGAATAGCTGGTGCTGCCGTCAGGCACGCCCTCGGCGATGTACGGCAGCGCCAGCGATTCCTTGCCCGGCTGCTCGATCAGCATGCCCTGGCTGTTGACCAGCACGCTCCAGCCCGGCTCGTTGCCGTGGGCGCGGACCACCGCGCGCTTGAAGTTCGGGTCGTCGCAGCCCGAGCCCTCATTCTGCAGGCGATAGACCTTGGCCACTTCCAGCTTGCCGTCGGTGCCCTGGGCGCTGCTGCCGCTGAAGCTGCCGCGCAGGTCGGCGTACAGCGAGGTGGCGCCATCGTTGAACATTTCCAGTGCGTCGCGGGGCAGGCCGGTGTTGCCGGTGTCCTCGATGCTGAAGCGGCGTTGCTCGGTGCAGCTGCGGAACACCAGCTGGCCGTCCACACGGCTCAGTTCGCCCTGCAGGCGGGTGGAGGCGTTAAGATCGGTCTTGTTCGGCGTCCACACCTGGCAGGCGGCGAACAGGGGTAGCAGGCTGAACAGAATGAAACGACTGGATCGCATGGAACGGGCTCCCTCGAAAGTGCGCCCACGTTACCCAGCGAAGCCGGTCACCTCAAGGGCAATGCCCAACGGCGAGGAGAATTTCGGATGATCCGCTGCAAGCGTGCTTACGAACCGGCGACCGAGGGGGACGGCCTGAGGGTGCTGGTGGACCGGCTCTGGCCACGGGGAATTCGCAAGGAAGACCTGTACATGGAGTGTTGGGCCAAGGAGGCCTCGCCGTCCAACGAACTGCGCCAGCGCTTCCACCACGACCCGAGCCTGTTCGAGGAATTCCGCAAGGCCTACCACGGTGAACTGAACGCACACCCGGAGCACTGGATGGGGCTGCTGGACCTCGCACGCAAGGGAACGCTGACGCTGCTCTATGCAGCCAGGGACGAGGAGCACAACAACGCCCGGGTGCTGGCGGAGTTCCTTGAGGACGAGTTGGCGAAGCAGGGCGAGGGGAGTTCCCCGGTCTGCTATGCCGGGAAGAGAGAATAGAGGCAGTTCGCGAGCTCGCTCCTACAGTTCCCGGCGAAGGTTTTCCTGTAGGAGCGGGCCTGCTCGCGAACCAAGGCCAACGGCCGACGCAGAAGCATCAGCCCGCCAGCCTCACCAGATCTTGTATACCTGCCCGGTCTGCTTGCCTTCCACGCTGCGGGCGAAGCCCAGCGCGGCATCCGCGGCAGGCACCGGCTTGAAGCCGCGGAAGAACGGCGCGTAGCCCTCCATCGATTCCACCAGCACATTCGGGCTGACCGCGTTGATCCGCTGGCCGCGCGGCAGCTCCAGGGCGGCGCTGCGCACGAAACCTTCCACCGCGCCGTTGACCAGGCTGGCCGAGCTGCCCAGCACGATGGGCTGTTCGCTGAGGATGCCGGTGGTGAGGGTGAAGGAAGCGCTGTCGTTGGCGTACTGGCTGCCGATCAGCACCAGGTTCACCTGCCCCATCAGCTTGTCCTTGAGGCCGACCGCCATTTCCGCCTCGCCCATTTCCGACAGCGCGCCGAAGTGCACCTTGCCGGCGGCGCTGATCAGCGCATCGAAGCCGCCAACCTGCTCGAACAGCTTGCGGATCGAGGCGCTGTCGGTGATGTCCACACGATAGTCGCCGCTGCTGCGACCGACGCGGATGATCTCGTGGCGCGGGGCCAGTTCGTTGGCGATGGCCTGGCCGAGGGTGCCGCTGGCGCCGATCAGGATGATTTTCATGAAGACTCTCCACTGAGGTGGTTTGGCTGAAAGTGAATTCAGTCTAGAGTGGTCTTCTGTTTTGATAATTAAGCTAATTGACAACCTTTGGTTTTCATATGGAAACAATCGCCAACGACCTGCAAGACCTTTCCGCCTTCGCCGTACTGCTGGAATGCGGCAGCTTCACCCGTGCCGCGGAAAAACTCGGCTGCAGCAAGGGGCAGTTATCCAAGCGGATCGCGACGCTGGAGCTGACGCTGGGCGCGACCCTGGTGCACCGCACGACCAGACGCCTGTCCCTGACTGCCGCCGGTGCTGCGCTGCTGCCCGAGGCTCAAGCGCTCAATGCCCAGGCCGCGCGGGCGCGGCAGGCGGTACTGGCGTTGCAGGAAGAGGCACAGGGCAAGGTGCGGCTGAGCGTGCCAGTGTCGTTGGGAGAGACTTTCTTCGATGCGTGGCTGATGGAGTTTTCCCGCCAGTACCCGGACATTTGCCTGGAGCTGGACCTCTCCAACGAGCGTCGCGACCTGGTGGCGGACGGCTTCGACCTGGCCATCCGCTCCGGCAGTCTGGCGGTGGATGAGCGCCTGGTGGCGCGGCCGCTCTTCGCTTTGCAGGAGTTGACCTGCGCCACGCCGGGCTATCTTGCGGAGCACGGCGTGCCCGAGGCGCCGGCGGACCTGGCGCAGCATTCCTGCCTGCAGAACACTCATTATCAGGACAGCGACGTCTGGCTTTACCAACGCCACCACGAACTGTTCCGCGTCACGGTCAGAGGCTTGCTTGCAAGCAATCACTACACCTTGCTGAAGAAGGCGGCTCTGGCCGGCGCGGGGATCAGCCGGCTGCCGTCCTACATGGTTCAGCAGGAATTGGCGGAGGGCAGCCTGGTCTGGTTATTGCGCGATTACCAGACCCGCACCCAGCCGGTGTTCCTCATTCACGCTTACCAAAGCCGCCTGCCGCGCCGCACACAGCTGCTGGCGGACTATCTGCTGGGCTGGTTCGAACACAGCCGCCGGCAGTTGGTCGCTCTGGAGGGGTGACAGACATTTCATTCAACTTCGTTCAGCTTTGTTCAGTGATGGTTCAGAAAGGGTTCAGGGGGAGTTCAGGCAAGGCCACGTAGGCTTTGCCCTAATCTTTCCGACCCTTCCGAGGTGACCACCATGAACCGTTCCACTCTGCTGTTGACCGCCCTGTTCACCAGCGCCGCTCTGCTGAGCGGCTGCGCTTCCGACCTCTCGGGTTCTTCCTATTCCCGTGCCGATGCCCGTGCGGTGCAGAACGTACGCATGGGCACCATCGAATCCCTGCGACCGGTACAGATCGAAGGTACCAAGACCCCCATCGGTACCCTGGCCGGTGCAGCCGTCGGTGGCATCGCCGGCAGCTCCATTGGCGGCGGCCGCGGCAAGGCCATCACCAGCATTCTCGGTGGCGTGGCGGGTGGCGCGGCGGGCTCGGCGGTGGAAGAGGGCATCACCCGCACTCAGGGCGTCGAGATCGTGGTCCGCGAGGATGACGGCGGCACCCGCGCTTATGTCCAGGCGGTCGATTCCCAGCAGTTCCGCGTTGGTGACCGTGTTCGCATCATGACGGTCAATGGCGCCAGCCGCGTCACCATCTGAACGGAGAACCCCCCATGCGCCGCCTGTTGATCGCCGCTCTCGTCCTGCTTGGCTGTGGTTTCGCCATTGCGGATGAAGACAAGGGCTTCTGGTACCTGCAGACCAGCGTCTACACGACCCACTGGACCACGGATCCGGATCACAACAACCACCAGGAGCTGATCGGCCTGGAGCGTAATCGCGGCGATGGCGTGGTATTCGGCGGCGCGACCTTCAAGAACTCCTTCAGCCAGCGTTCCAACTATGTCTACGCCGGCAAACGCTTCGACTGGGAAGGTACGCCGTTCTACGCCAAGGTCACCGGCGGCGCGTTGCAGGGGTATCGTGGCGAGTACCGCGACAAGATTCCGCTCAACCGCTATGGCGTGGCTCCGGCGATCATTCCTTCCGTTGGCGCGCACCTGGGGCCCGTTGGCGCTGAGCTCGTGGTGTTGGGAGGCTCGGCCGCGATGGTCAACGTTGGCGTACGCTTCTGAGGATCGATCCCGTCAGAATGAAAAGGGCCGCGATGAGTGTTCATCGCGGCCCTTGTCGTTTCTGAGAGACGCAGATGTCAGATGGCGACATCCGTCAGCGCCTTGTCCAGGCAGTCGAGGAACAGTTCCGCATGCTCCTGCTCGAAGGCCAGCAGCGGACGGATCTTCAGGATGTTCTCCAGCGGACCGGCCGCGCTGATCAGCACGCCGCGCTCGCGCATGGCATTGACCACCTGGCGGGTCTGGTTGGCGGCCGGAGTTTTCGCGGTGCGATCGGTGACCAGTTCGACGCCGAGGAATAGCCCTGCGCCGCGCACATCGCCGATCAGCTCGTGGCGCTCGGCCAGTTGGCGTATGCCCTGGAGCATGAAGGCGCCGATGCGCTGCGAACGCTCCTGAAGCTGTTCGTCGTGGATCACGTCGAGTACCGCCTGGGCCGCCGCGCAGGACACCGGGTTGCCGCCGAAGGTGTTGAAGTAGCGCACCTCGCGGCCGAAGCGTTCGAGGATTTCCGGGCGCACCACGACGCCGGCGATAGGCTGGCCGTTGCCCATGGGTTTGCCAAGGGTGACCAGGTCCGGCTGCACGCCGTGGCGCTGGAAGCCCCACATGGCGTCGCCGGTGCGGGCGAAGCCGCTCTGCACTTCGTCGGCGATATAAAGCAGGCCTTCGTCCTGGGCGACTTTCACGGCTTCGGCAAGGAATCCGGCCGGATCGGCCAGCACGCCGTCGCTGGCGAAGATGCCGTCGAGCAGCAGCGCGGCGGGCTTGATGCCATGGGCGCGCAGGTCGGCGATGGCGGCGCGCACATCGTCGGCGAAGAGTTTGCCGACGTTCTCTGCGCCCAGTCGGTAAGCATCGGGCGCGCGCACGGTGCGGGCGTGGGCGGGCAGGGTGATGCCGGCGCCGAGGGACGGCGAGAGCTCGGAAATGGTCCCGGTGACGCCGTGGTAGGCGAAGCGGGTGATGATCACCCCGGTGCCGCCGGTGTACTGGCGAGCGATGCGCAGGGCGAGGTCGTTCGCCTCGCTGCCGGTGCAGGTGAACATCACCTGGTCCAGGCCTTCGGGGAAAGTGGCGAGCAGGTCCTCGGCGTAGTCGAGGATGCCGTCCTGCAGGTAGCGGGTATGGGTGTTGAGCACCGCCGCCTGGCTGGCGATGGCTTGTACCACGCGCGGATGGCAGTGGCCGATGGAGGCGACGTTGTTGTAGGCGTCGAGGTAGCGGTTGCCCTGGTTGTCGTAGAGCCACACGCCCTCGCCGCGCACGGTGTGCAGCGGGCGCTCGTAGAACAGGCGGTAGGCCGGCCCGAGCAGGCGCGCGCGGCGCTCGATCAGGCGGCGTTCCGCATCGCTCAGGCGCTCGGCATCGGCGGCACTGAATCCGTTGGGCATGGTCATGGGCGGGGCTCCTCTTGTGTGGCGCAGGCGGCGAAGATCTGCTCCTGCGCCTGTTCCCGGCTCAGGCGGGCCAGGCCTTGCAAGGCCTGCCAGGCGTGGCGGGTGTTGCGCAGGATGTAGTCGCGGTTCTCGGGGTGCAGGCTGGCGCGCCAGGCGGTGATGCTCAGGGTCATGATCAGGCGCGTGGCAATCAGGTCGGCGAGGATTTCCTGCTCCTCGGCCAGCAGCGGGCAGCGGCGATGGTAGGCGGCGATCATCTCGCAGGCGCTGGCCAGCGGCGCGTCCGGCTCGCCCACCTGGTAGGCGGCGGCGACGCCGAGGTCGTTGATCAGCGGCGCGTGGACCATGTCGCCGAAATCGAGGATGTTGCGCACCCGGTCCGGATGCTCGGCATCGACGATGACGTTGTGCGGGTTCAGGTCGTTATGGATGACCTGGGCGCGCAACGTCGATTGGCGGGGCAGAGCGTGGCGTTCGAAATTGTCGAGAAAGCGCTCGACCAGGGCGCGCTGTTCTCGATCCTGTATGTAGACCAGCAGGTTGCGCAGGCGCGAGGCGTGCTTGAGGTCCCAGAGCAGTTCGTGGTCGGCGGTGGCCGGGTGTTCGAAACCCTTCAGCGCCAGGCCCAGGCGCGCCAGGTCGTCGCCCAGGTTCTCGCGCAGGGCGCGGCTGCGTTGCGCGACGCGGTGCAGCGGCACGCCGTCGACGAAGGAGAACAGCCGGGCAATCATCGGCTGGCCGTCGACGCGGATGGAAATCTGGTGGTCGCCGTTGAGCGAGGGATAGACGCGCTGCACTGCCAGGGTCGGGTCGAGGGCCTCCACGCGCAGCAGGGCGCGAGTCTGGAAGTCCACGACCTGCGGGTCCTCCAGCGGGTGCGAGAGCTTCAGCAGGCGGTCGTCGCCATGGCCGTGGGCGATGTGGAAGTTCAGGTCGCGTTCGCCGGCGAGGCGGTGCAGCGTGCCGCGCTGGCCGAAGTATTCGTCGGCGATGGCAGCGGCCTGGGCGTCGCTCACCTGGGCGGGGGCCGCTTCCAGCAGGTGATCGTGGACGGGAGCGGTATTGAGGGGCACGGGGACATCTCCAGCAGGGTTCAGCGGTCGTTCGGTATTGCAGCGGCCGGGCGAGGTGGAGCGTCCGCCCGGCGCGGGGCCGGGCGGACGCCATCCACTTACTTGCTAGCCCAGGCGTTGAAGCGGGTTTCCAGTTCCTCGCCGTGGTCGATCCAGAACTCGGTGTCCATGGCGCGCGCGTTCTCCAGGTTCTGCGGCGCGGTGGGGAGTTTCGGCGCGATGGCGGCGTCGATCAGCGGGATGGTGTTCTTGTTGGTCGGGCCGTAGGGAATGTTCTCGGCGAAGACCTTCTGGTGCTCAGGCTTGTTGGCCAGGGCGATGAACTGCTCGGCCAGCTCCTTCTTCGGGCTGCCCTTGACGATGGCCCAGTGGTCCAGGTCGTAGATGCTGCCGTTCCACTGGATGGCGAAGTCGCGGCCTTCCTTCTGCGCGGTGGCGACGCGGCCGTTGTAGGCCGACGTCATCACCACGTCGCCGGCGGCCAGCCATTGCAGCGGCTGCGCACCGGCTTCCCACCATTGGATGTACGGCTTGATCTCGTCGAGCTTCTTGAACGCACGGTCCACGCCTTCCTTGGTGGCCAGTACCTTGTACAGGTCGGCCTGTTTCACGCCGTCGGCTTCCAGGGCGAATTCCAGGGTGAACTTGGCGCCACGGCGCAGGCCACGCTTGCCCGGGTATTTCTTCACGTCCCAGAAATCGGCCCAGCCGGTGGGGGCGCTGGCGAGTTTCTTGGCATCGTAGGTGAGCACCGTGGACCAGATGAAGATGCCCACGCCGCAGTCGCTCACGGCGGCGTCGAGGAAGTCGGCCTGCTTGCCGAGCTTGCTCCAGTCGAGCTGCTCGAACAGCCCCTCGCTGCAACCGCGCATCAGTTCCGGGGATTCCACCTCGACCACGTCCCAACTGGTCTTGCCGGTGTCGGCCATGACCTTGATCTTGGCCATCTCGCCGTTGTACTCGGCGCCCTGCACAGTGACCTTGGCCTGCTGCTCGAAGGGTTTGTAGAAGGCCTTTTCCTGGGCCACCTTGTTGTCGCCACCGAACGACACCACGGTCAGTGTCTCGGCGTGGAGCTGGGCGGCGCCGCCGGCCAACATCATCAGTGCTATGGCTTTCTTGAACATGCGATGACTCCTGAGCGGGCCAATCCGGCCCATGAATAAGAGGGCAGCTTCAAGAGTGGGGCGGCGCGCCGGACCAAGCTGTAAGGCCGGCTGGCGTTGCCCTCGGACATCAGGGAGAGGAACGGGCGGAACAGGTGCGGTCGATCATGGGAAGTTGCTCCGTTTCTTGTTGTTGTTCGGATAGCTCGTTGCAGGACCAAGCTGGACCGATTAAAACATCTTCCAAAACATGATGCATCATGTTTTTATTGGGGCCAGCGCTCCAAGGACGCTGACCACTCGAGCGCACTCATACGAAGGGGATGCCTGCACCATGAACCAGACCAGAACCCTGCTTCTCACTGGCGCCAGCCGCGGCATCGGCCATGCCACGGTGAAGCATTTCAACGCTGCCGGCTGGCGCGTGTTCACCGCCTCGCGCCAGGACTGGAGCGCCGAGTGCCCCTGGGCCGAAGGCCTGATCAACCATATCCACCTGGACCTGGAAGACATCGACAGCGTGCAGGCCAGCCTGCCGATGATCCGCGAGAAGCTCGGCGGCTCGCTGCACGCCCTGGTGAACAACGCCGGCATCTCGCCCAAGGGCCCGGAGGGCGAACGCCTGGGCGTTCTGGGCAGCGACTACGCCACCTGGCTGAAGGTGTTCAACGTCAACCTATTCTCCACCGCGCTGCTGGCGCGCGGCCTGTTCGACGAACTGAAGGCAGCCAAGGGCTCGGTGATCAATGTCACCTCCATCGCCGGTTCACGTGTGCACCCGTTCGCCGGCGCTGCTTATGCGTGCTCGAAGGCTGCCCTGGCCGCATTGACCCGCGAGATGGCCCATGACTTCGGCCCGCACGGCGTGCGAGTGAACGCCATCGCGCCGGGGGAAATCGACACGGCCATCCTGTCTTCGGGCACCGAGCTGATCGTCGAGCGCGATATTCCGATGCATCGCCTGGGTAAGCCGGAGGAAGTTGCTTCGCTCATCCATTTCCTCTGCACCAGCGGCGCGTCCTACGTGAATGGTGCAGAAATCCACGTCAACGGCGGGCAGCATGTGTGAAACCGGCTGGCATTCGGCGCGATCAGCGACCATCATTCGCGCCCGAATTCCGCACCACGTGATGAGACGGCGATGAACTACCCGATCGAAGGGCTCAATCATTCCTACCTGGGCAGCGGCGTCTACGCGCTGCTGCGCGAGGCACTGATCACCGGCCGCTTCAAGCCGGACGATCGCCTGCGTATCCGTGACCTGGCCCAGCAGCTGGGTACCAGCGTTACCCCGGTGCGTGACGCCATCCTGCAGCTGGCCAAGGAACAGGCGCTGGTGCTGAAGACGCCGCGGGACATCCGCGTGCCGCTGCTCACCCTCGAGCAGTACCTGGAGATCCGCAGCATCCGCGTGGCGCTCGAAGGTCTCGCCGCCGAGACCGCCGCCGCGCGCGCCAGCGATGAGCAGCTGGACGAGCTGGAAACCAACATCCGCGAGAATCTCGACGCGATCCACGCGGATGACCTGGTGCTGGCGCTCAAGCTCAACCAGGCCTTCCACTTCGCCCTCGCCGACATCGCCGGCATGCCGCTGCTGCGCGCCTTCCTCGACAGCCTGTGGATGCGCACCGGCCCGCTGATCGCCCAGGCCTACGCCGACTTCAACGAGCGCATGGCCATCGAGCACCACTGGGACGTCCTGCGCGCTCTGCGCGAACGCAACGGCGCCGCCGCCCGCGAGGCGATCCACGCCGACCTGCTGGACGGCAGCGAGAAGATGCTGGAGTTCATCGCCCAGAGCGAGGCGCCGGAGCAGGAAGCGGGCTGACTGGCTTTATTGCAGGAGCTCGCTGCTACACCAAGAGCCGTAGGACGAATAACCTGGAACAGGTTATCCGCCGGCTTCAATACGGCGGATAACGCTGGCGCGTTATGCGCCCTACCCAAGCAAAGTGGTCAGACCGCGCCATCCTTGCGCATCGCCGCGATGGCGGCTGCGTCGTAGCCCAGTCCGGAAAGCACTTCGTCGGTATGCTCGCCCAGTTTCGGGCCGATCCACTCGGCGCTGCCGGGGGTATCGGAGAGCTTGGGCACGATGCCGGGCATGCGGAAGGATTTGCCGTCCGGCAGCTTGGCGGAGAGGAACATCTCCCGCGCCAGGAATTGCGGGTCGCTGAACATGTCCTCGGCGGAGAAGATGCGGCTGGCCGGCACCTCCGCTTCGTTCAGCACCTTGAGCACGGTCTCCAGCGATGCGGAGCGCGCCCAGCGATCGATGATGCCGTAGAGCTCATCGCGACGGGCATCGCGGCCGTCGTTGCTGGCAAGCGTGGGGTCTTCGGCGAGGTCGGGGCGGCCGATGGCCGTCATGAAGCGGCGGAAGATGGCGTCGCCATTCGCGGCGATCTGCACGTGCTTGCCGTCGGCCGTGGTGTGCACGGAGGAGGGCGTGATGCCAGGCATGATGTTGCCGGTGCGCTCGCGGATGAAACCGAACACGTCGAACTCCGGAACCATGGATTCCATCATGGCGAATACCGCTTCGTAGAGAGCCACGTCCACCACCTGGCCGGCGCCGCCGTTCACTTCGCGGTGGCGCAGTGCCATGAGCGCGCCGATCACGCCCCACAGCGCGGCGATGGAGTCGCCGATGGAAATGCCGGTGCGCACCGGCGGGCGGTCCTCGAAGCCGGTGATATAGCGCAGCCCGCCCATGGACTCGCCCACCGCGCCGAAGCCCGGCTGGTCCTTGTAGGGGCCGCTCTGGCCGAAGCCGGACAGGCGCACCATCACCAGCTTGGGGTTCAGCGCATGGATCACTTCCCAGCCCAGGCCGAGCTTCTCCAGCACGCCGGGACGGAAGTTCTCGATCAGGATGTCGGCCTCGGCCAGCAGCTTCTTCAGCACCTCGCGGCCGGCTTCATGCTTGAGGTTCAGCGTCAGCGAACGCTTGTTGCGCGCCTGCACGAACCACCACAGCGACGTGCCTTCATAGAGCTTGCGCCATTTGCGCAGCGGGTCGCCGCCGTCCGGTGATTCGACCTTGATGACCTCGGCGCCGAACTCCGCGCAAAGGCGCGAGGCGAAGGGGCCGGCGATCAGGGTGCCCAGTTCGATGACCTTGAGGCCAGTGAGGGGTTTGGCGGTGCTGTTCATCGGTCTGTCCGATCAGAGAGGAATCGCCGGACTCTAACGCGTGCACGGCGCTTCGAACAGGCCGCCGGGCAGGCGTCTGGAAACGTCGCTTTGCGGCGGCCTTGAGCGCGCGTAGAGTAGCCACATTCAGATGCTTCTTACTTCAGCTCGCTCGGTTTCGCGCAGGTATGCCGTGATGCGTTCGTCTTCCTTCCAACAGCCCGATGGTCTGACGGCATTCTCCGAGGAATGCGAGCTGACGGGTGGCGAGGGGGCTGCATGACGTTGAACCTGCCGACGCTGGTTGTCGTCGACCTCTACGTACTGACTCTTGTCGGTGTGCTGATGGCATTCGCCTGGCACAGCGGTCGTCGCGATCACTCGCTGGGCTACATGAGCGTCGCGTTGCTGCTGGGTGCCATTGGCACCTTCCTGGCCACGTTGCGAGGCATGGGCATCGACTGGTTGCCGATCCTGCTCGGTAATGTGGTCCTGTACCTCTGTTCGGCAATGACCTGGACTTCCATGCGCGTCTTCACCGGACGCAAACCGCACTGGCCGTTGATCGGCGCAGGCGCGACATTCTGGGCGCTGCTGTGCCTGCTCCCGCCCTTCTACGAGTCCCTGGCTGCGCGTATCGCGGTCAGTACGGGGATCACCATCCTGTACTGCCTCGCGGCGATCAGCGAGCTGTGGCGCGACCGGCGCAAGCTCGAAGTCGAACTCAAGCCGACACTGGCGTTGTTGCTCTTGCATACCCTGGTCTATTCGGTACGCCTGGTGGTCGACCGCGGCATGCCGTTCGAGAGCGTGGCCAACAACGGCCAGGGTTCTGCTTTCTTCACCTTCCTGGTCTTCGAGACCATGCTGTTCGCCATCGGTATCGCCTTCGCCACCCTGGCGATGGTCAAGGAACGTGCCGAGCTGCAGTTCCGCAGTGCTGCCCTGAGCGACCCGCTGACCGGCGTGGGTAATCGCCGCGCCTTCATGGAAACCGGCGAGCGCCTGCTGCGCCTGTGCGCCGAGCGGGGCGAACAGGCCTCGCTGCTGCTCTGCGACCTGGACAACTTCAAGCGCCTCAACGACTCCTTCGGCCATCCCGCCGGCGACCGCGTGCTGGTGGAATTCAGTCGCATCACCGCCTCGCGGATGCGCAAACACGACCAGTTCGCCCGCATCGGCGGGGAAGAGTTCGCCTGCCTGCTGGTGGGCGCCGATACCGAGGGCGCGTGCCAGGTGGCGGAGCGGGTGCGCCGGGAGTTCGCCGAGTTGCCGTTCATGGCCGAGGGCCAGCTCAGCGTAAGCATCGGTATTGCTACCAGCCGCGAGGCCGGCCACGACCTGCTGCGCCTGCTGTCCCTGGCTGACCAGGCGCTCTACGCCGCCAAGGCCAAGGGCCGCAACCGCATCGAACTGGCCGCGCCGGAGCCTGGAGCCGACCGACGTCCGCGCACTTGACCCACGGTGCCGGCGCTTTCGCGGTAGACTTGCCGCCTTCGAAAATTCGCCGGGAACGCCCATGGCCCTGTCCGCCACGCCCTACAAAGCCGATATCAGCCTGACCGACCTCGACCGTGGGGTCTACGAGACCCTGCGCTTCACCGTCGCCCGCCACCCCTCGGAAACCGAGGAGCGCCTGGCGGTGCGCCTGCTGGCCTACGTCATCTGGTACAACGAGCAACTGGCTTTCGGCCGTGGGCTGTCGGACGTGGAAGAGCCCTCGCTGTGGGAAAAGAGCCTGGACGATCGCGTGCTGCACTGGATCGAAGTCGGCCAGCCGGATGCCGATCGCCTGACCTGGTGCTCGCGCCGCTGCGAGAAGCTGACCCTGGTCGCCTACGGCAACCTGCGCGTGTGGACCACCAAGGTGCTCGACAGCGTCCGCCACCTGAAGAACCTCAATGTCGTCGCCCTGCCGCAGGAAGCGCTGGAAGAAATCTCCCGCGATCTGCCGCGCTCGATCAACTGGACCGTGATGATCAGCGAAGGAACCCTCTTCGTCACCGACGAGCGCGGCCAGCACGAGCTGCAGGTGGAATGGCTGATGGGCGAGCGCTGATTTGCGCTCGCTGCGCGTCGGCCCGGCTGCGTTGTGAACAGGCGTGGGCCTGCTCATTTGCTGCAGCAAACTCCGCGGCCCACGCCTGTTCACGCCTTGCCGTGCTCTAGCTCGCAAGGCGCAAGACCAAGCACAAAGGAATAGTTGGACTTCATGCGCATCGAATCCCGCCCCCTCCCGCCAACCCTGCCCGACCTGGGCGACCTGCCGCCGCTGCTGACCCGTCTCTACGCCGCCCGCGGCGTGCAGAGCGCGGCCGAGCTGGACAAGGGCCTGGCACGGTTGATCCCGTACCAGCAGCTCAAGGGCGTGGACGCGGCGGTGGAGCTGCTGGTCGATGCGCTGGAAAAGGGTCAGCGGATTCTCTACGTCGGCGACTTCGATGCCGATGGCGCCACCGCCAGCAGCGTTGGCGTGCTGGCGCTGCGCATGCTCGGTGCGGCCTGGGTCGATTACCTGGTGCCCAACCGCTTCGAGTACGGCTACGGCCTGACGCCGGAAATCGTCGCCGTGGCGCTGGAGAAGCGCCCGGAGCTGCTGGTGACCGTCGACAACGGCATCTCCAGCATCGACGGCGTCGCCGCCGCCAAGGCCGCCGGCCTGCGCGTGCTGGTCACCGACCACCACCTGCCGGGGCCGGAACTGCCCGCCGCCGACGCCATCGTCAACCCGAACCAGCCCGGCTGCGATTTCCCCAGCAAGGCCATGGCCGGTGTCGGCGTGATCTTCTACGTGATGCTCGCCCTGCGCGCCCGCCTGCGTGAACGCGGCTGGTTCGCTGCGCGCGGCATCGCCGAACCGAATCTGGCTGAATTGCTCGACCTGGTGTCCCTGGGCAGCGTCGCCGACGTGGTGCCGCTGGACGCCAACAACCGCATCCTGGTCCATCAGGGCCTCGCGCGTATCCGTGCCGGCCGCGCCCGCCCGGGCCTGCGTGCGCTGCTGGAAGTGGCCGGGCGCGATTGCCGGCGCATCACCTCCACGGACCTCGGCTTCATCCTCGGCCCGCGGCTGAACGCTGCCGGGCGCCTGGACGACATGTCTCTGGGCATAGAACTGCTGCTCTGCGAAGACGAAAGCGTCGCCCGCGACATGGCGGTGCAGCTCGACCAGCTCAACCAGGATCGCAAGGCCATCGAGCAGGGCATGCAGCGCGAGGCGCTGGCCCAGCTCAAGGAACTGCCGGTGGAGGAGATGCCCTTCGGCCTGTGCCTGTTCGACCCGGAATGGCACCAGGGCGTGATCGGCATCCTTGCCTCGCGCCTGAAGGAGCGTTACCACCGGCCAACCATTGCCTTCGCCGATGCCGGCGACGGCACGCTCAAGGGCTCGGCGCGTTCGGTGCCGGGCTTCCATATCCGCGATGCGCTGGACGCCGTGGCGGCGCGCCACCCAGGGCTGATCAGCAAGTTCGGTGGTCACGCCATGGCCGCCGGCCTGTCGCTGCCGCAGGAAAATTTCGGCGCCTTCGCCGCTGCCTTCGACGCCGAAGTGCGCCGTCAGCTGGATGAAGAAGACCTTACCGGGCGCCTGCTCTCCGACGGCCAGCTGGGCGCCGAGGAGTTCCATCTGGAGCTGGCCCGCGCGCTGCGCCAGGCCGGCCCCTGGGGCCAGCATTTCCCGGAGCCACTGTTCCACGGCATCTTCCAGGTCGTCCAGCAGCGCGTGGTTGGCGAGCGGCACCTGAAGCTGGTGCTCAAGACCGAGTGCGGCTCGCTGCAACTGGACGCCATCGCCTTCAACATCGACCGCGAAATCTGGCCCAACCCCACCGTGCGCTGGGCGGAAGTGGCCTACAAGCTCGACGTCAACGAGTTCCGTGGCAACGAGACGGTGCAGCTGATGGTGGCGCATATTGCGCCGCGCTGATCATGAGTACGGATTTTCGTCGACTGTAGGGCGAATAACCTGGAACAGGTTATCCGCAGCCCCCATCGTGGGGGATAACGCTGGCGCGTTATGCGCCCTGTCAAAGCTGCACACCTATTGCCCGTGGTTCGGCTTCGGTGACGGCGCGTAGGCGGCAGGCGTAGCCGCGGGTAAACTGGCGGCTAGCCCGCCTTCCGCCGATTCAGGAGCTGCCGTGTCCCAAGATCATTCCTCCCTGGCCGCGTTCGCGCTGGAAACTCCGGCGCCCCTGTATGCGCGGGTGAAGGAAATCATCCTGCAGCAGATCCGCAACGGCGTCTGGAAACCCAACTCCAAGCTGCCGTCGGAAAGCGAACTGTTCGCCCTGCTCGGTGTGAGCCGGATGACCATCAATCGCGCATTGCGCGAGCTGACCATCGAGGGCGTGCTGGTGCGCCTGCAGGGCGTGGGGACCTTCGTTGCCGAACAGAAGGGCCATGCGGCGCTCTTCGAGATCCATAACATCGCCGAGGAGATCGCCGCGCGCGGGCATCAGCACCGCTGTGAAGTGGTGCTTCTGGAACCGCTGCCCGAGGGCGCGACCCTGGCGCTGCCGTTCGAGCTGGAAAACGTGCAGCGCATCTTTCACTCCGTTGTCGTGCACTACGAGAACGAAGTGCCGGTGCAACTGGAAGAGCGCTTCGTCAATGCCGAGGTAGCGCCGGAGTACCTGCAGCAGGACTTCACCCGTATCACCCCCTATGCCTACCTGATCCAGCTGGCGCCGCTGACCGAGGGTGAACATGTGGTCGAGGCGATCAACGCCGAAGCGGCCGACTGCAAGCTGCTGCGCATCAAGCGTGGCGACGCCTGCCTGCTGATTCGCCGCCGCACCTGGTCGGCGAAGGGGCAGGTGGGTGCTGCGCGACTGGTCTATCCGGGGTCGCGCTATCGCCTCGAAGGTCGTTTCGGGCAGTAGCCAGCTGTCATCCCGAGGGGGCGGAAAATCCGCCCTGCTGTCTCCTGTGGTGCACCGTTTTGTTACCTCTGTGCACCGCGCTGTTACTTTTTCTCCTTCCTTTCTCGCCGCCTTCTCTCGCTGCTGGCCGTGGTGAGGGGCGTCGCCTGCCTGTGCATAAGATTTCTATCCATTTGAAATAAAACGACATTGTCGTCACGTGACTGTGCTCCCTGGGTAGCGCCGGCCTATTTTGGCCCTCGCTTTGCATTGGCTTGTATATACAGGTTGATATAAGGTTTTACACATATCAGGTGACACTAGATGAGTACGGCAATGCCCGTTGCCCTCTATTCACCCGTTTCCGCCGCGCCGGACCGCCTTCCAGCGTGGCGCCACCCCTGCATCGAGGAAGTCCAGATGAGCTCCACCGGCCGTTACCGTGATACCGAAATCCGTGCCCCGCGCGGCACCCAACTGAACGCCAAAAGCTGGCTGACCGAAGCGCCGCTGCGCATGCTGATGAACAACCTCGACCCGGAAGTCGCCGAGAACCCCAAGGAGCTGGTGGTGTACGGCGGCATCGGTCGCGCCGCG